>CAZFMB010000131.1:0-10137 GCA_964520005.1 uncultured Occallatibacter sp. | reverse complement strand
CCAGCCAGCCCCAGCCGGAGCCGAACTGCTTGGCGGTGGTCTCGTTGAAGGTCTTTTTGAAGGTCTCGAAGTCGCCGAAGTCCGCGGTGATTTGGGCGGCGATGTGGCCGGTGGGCGCGCCGCCGACGCCGCTGGAGCCGACCTTGCCCATGAGGGGCCAGAAGGCGGTGTGGTTGGCGTGGCCGCCACCATTGTTGCGGACCGCAGTGCGAATCTCTTCGGGAACCTGCGCCAGGTCGCGGATAAGGTCGTCAACGGGCTTAGCGGCCAGATTAGGGTGGTTGGCGAGGGCGGCATTCAGGTTGTTGACGTAGGCCTGGTGATGCTTGTCGTGGTGGATCTTCATGGTCTCGGCGTCGATGAACGGCTCAAGGGCGGCGTAGTCGTAGGGAAGCGGGGCGAGTTCGTATGCCATCTGTAATCTCCTTCAAAAGGTCGTATTTAATGGATGCGCTGGGGCGGTGGGAGGGTGCGGAAAGTTAGGGGAACTCCAGACGCTAATCGGGAGCGATGCGCCGCCGGCTTGGGTACAATATTGGTATGACCTCCACATCCTCGGACCCTACCCTCGACCAGCTCTCTATCAACACCCTGCGGCTGCTTGCCGTAGATGCCGTGCAAAAGGCGAATAGCGGCCACCCCGGCGCTCCGCTGGGCTGCGCGCCCATGGCTTACCTGCTGTTTCACAAGCTGATGAAGCACAATCCGGCGAACTCCAAATGGGCCGACCGGGATCGCTTCGTGCTGTCAAACGGGCATGCCTCGATGCTGCTCTATGGGACGCTGTTTCTGGCCGGCTACGACGTGACGCTGGAGGACCTGAAGAGCTTCCGACAGTGGGAATCGCGGACGCCGGGTCACCCGGAGCGCGGCGATACGGACGGGGTAGAGGTGACGACCGGGCCGCTGGGTCAGGGGATTGCGATGGCCGTGGGCATGGCCATGGCGGAAAAGCACCTGGCCGCGGTGTATAACAAGCCCGGCCTTGCAGTGGTGGACCACCACACTTATGCACTGCTGGGCGACGGCGACCTGATGGAGGGCGTCTCGCACGAAGCTTGCTCGCTGGCAGGAACGCTGGGGCTGGGCAAGTTGATCGCCCTCTACGACGACAATTTGATTTCTCTGGATGGGCCGGCAAACCTGAGTTATACCGAGGATGCGCTGAAGCGCTTTGAGGCATACCACTGGCACGTGCAGCGTGTGGCGGACGGGAACGATTTGACGGCGATTGATGCGGCGATTACGGCGGCAAAGGCGGAGACCGGCAGGCCATCGATCATCGCGGTGCGGACGATCATCGGCTACGGTAGCCCCAAGGCTGGCTCGAACAAGTCGCATGGCGAGCCACTGGGCGCGGAGGCTGTGGCGGCGACGAAAAAGTTTTTTGGTTTCCCGGAAGATCAGAGCTTTGTGGTGCCAGATGCGGCGCTCAAGAATTGGCGCAAGGCGGTAGAGCGCGGCGCGGGATTTGAGGCGGCCTGGAAGAAGCTGTTTGCCGGATATGCGGCGGCGTTTCCGGAGCTGGCGGCGGAGTTTGAGCGCACCCAGAAGGGCGTGTTGAAGGCGGGATGGGAGAAGGCGATTCCCAGCTTTCCGGTGGACAAGGCGGTGGCGACGCGTAACGCCGGCGGCGTGATTCTGAACGCGATTGCCGAGCAGGTGCCGGAGCTGTTTGGCGGGGCTGCGGATTTGACTTCCTCGACCAAAACAATTTTCAAGCCGGGAGCGAACTTCCACGAGGACGCTGCTGGGCGGAATGTATTTTTCGGAGTGCGCGAGTTTGGGATGTGCGCGGCGGTGAACGGGATTGTGGCGCATGGAGGGCTGATACCTTTTGGATCAACCTTCTTTATCTTTTCCGATTATGCAAAACCGGCGATACGGCTGGCGTCGCTGATGAAGGTTCATGCGCTGTTCGTCTTTACCCACGACACAATCGCGCTGGGCGAGGATGGGCCGACGCATCAGCCGGTGGAGCAGTTGATGAGCTTCCGGGCGGTTCCGGGGCTGACGGATTTTCGCCCGGCGGACGCCAACGAGACGGCGGCTGCGTGGAGGCTGGCTTTGGAGCGCAAAGGGCCAAGCTTCTTTGCGCTGACGCGGCAGGATGTGCCTGTGATCGATGCGGCGAAGCACGACACGTACGCCGGTGTGAGCAAGGGCGCATATGTGCTGCTGGAGGCGGAAAAGCCGCAGGTGGTACTGATCGGCGCGGGCAGTGAGGTTTGGCTGTGCCTGGATGCGGCGAAGCTGCTGGCTGGCGAGGGAATCCGGGCGCGGGTGGTGAGTTTTCCGAGCTGGAAAATATTCGAGGAGCAATCGGCGGAGTACAAGGCCAGCGTGCTGTCGGCGGGTGTGCCGAAGCTGGCGGTGGAAGCTGGTTCGACGCTGGGCTGGTGGAAGTATGTGGGCTCAGACGGCGACGTGATCGGGCTGGATCGCTTTGGGGCGTCGGCTCCGTTGAAGAAGGTCATGGCGGAGTTGGGATTTAGCGCGGAGAACGTGGCTAAGCGGGCGAGAGCGCTGGTGAAGTGAAACAGTGAATAAGTGAAACAGTGAGTAAGTGAAACAGTAGGCAGTGACAACTTTTCCGAAAGGAACTATCTTGAAACTTGTTATTGCATCCGACCACGCGGGATTTTCACTTAAAGAAGAAGTTCGCGCCTATCTTGCCAAGGCGGGCCATGAGGTGGTGGATCTGGGAGCTTATAACTGCGAGCCATCGGATTATCCTGACTTTGCCGAGAAAGTGGGTGAGGCGTTGAAACGTGGCGATGCGCCTCGCGGAATTCTTATCTGCGGCTCGGGCGTGGGAGTGTGCGTGGCGGCCAACAAGATACCGGGGATTCGCGCCGGAATGTGCCACGACACTTATTCAGCGCACCAGGGCGTGGAGCACGACGATATGAACGTGTGCGTGTTGGGAGCGCGCATTATTGGATCGGCGCTGGCCTTCGAGGTGGTGGATAGGTTTATTGCTGCTAAGTTTATAGCCAGCGAAGAACGGTTTGTGCGGCGATTCAAGAAGGTTCTGGCTATCGAAGCTAAGTACCAACGCTGAGAAAGTATCGGGAGCATGGCGCACCTACTGTAACTTAATGATTTAGAATAAGCGCGCGAGCGCGGATTTGGAGGCGCCGATTTTCCCCTTCGACGCAATCCTCTTCGATGTGGGCGGGGTCCTGCTGACCAACGGCTGGGACCTGCGCGAACGCACCGCGGTGCTCTCACACTTCCATCTCGACCCTGCGACGTTCGAGGCCAGGCATCTTGCGCACTACGACGCGTGGGAGAGGGGCGCGATTTCCGTCGAGACCTACCTGGATGCGACCGCCTTTTACGAGCCGCGCGAATTCACCCGTGATGAGTTTTTCGCTATGATGCTCACCCAATCGAAGCCGCAGCCGGAAGGGGCGCTGGGAATCTTACGGGAACTTGCCGCATCAGATAAGTGTTTGCTGGGCGCGTTAAACAACGAGGCGCAGGAGACGAACGAGTATCGTTTCAAACACTTCGGGCTTCACGAACTTTTCCAGGTGACGCTAAGTTCCTGCTATCTGGGATTGCGCAAGCCGGAACCGGCGATTTACATGCGGGCGCTGGATATTCTGGGCAGGCCGGCGGAGCGAATACTGTTTATTGATGACCGGAAGGAGAATGTGGCTGGGGCGATCAATGCAGGGATGAAGGCTATCCGATTTGAGGGTGCGGAGTCGTTGCGGCGTGAGTTAACGAGCTTGAGAGTTTTCTAGATCCAGGAGGTAACGATGCAACTTGGATTAATCGGCTTGGGGAAGATGGGCGGAAACATGGCGGAGCGTCTGCGGCTAGGCGGCCATCAGGTGGTTGGATTCGACTTCGATCCCGGAGCGGTGGCGCGGCTCACGGCCTCCGGAAGTGTTGGCGTTTCGAGCCTCAAGGAACTTGTGCAGAAGTTGGAAGGCCGAAGAGCCCTATGGATGATGGTGCCGCAAGGCGCCGCGGTAGACGAGACAATAGCCAAGCTGGAACCGCTGCTGAACCCCGGCGACATCCTGATCGACGGCGGTAACTCGAATTACAAAGACTCCATGCGCCACTACAAGGAAGTTACAGCCAAAGGCTTTCAGTTTATAGACGCGGGCACCTCGGGCGGTGTGTGGGGATTGAAATCGGGTTATAGCCTGATGATTGGCGGCGACAAAGAGCCGGTCGATTACCTTCGGCCTATCTTCGAAACGCTGGCTCCGGCAGCGGACAAGGGCTGGGGACACGTTGGTCCGGCTGGCGCGGGGCACTTTGTGAAGATGGTACACAACGGCATTGAGTACGGCCTGATGCAGGCCTATGCCGAAGGATTTACCGTCCTGGAGAAGAAAGAGGAGCTGAAGCTGGACCTGCCGCAGATCGCCCAGATCTGGCGCTACGGCAGCGTGGTGCGCAGTTGGCTTCTGGACCTGACTGCCGAGGCGCTGGCCGGTAATCCTACGCTGGACGGTTTGCAGGCTTATGTTGTGGACTCCGGCGAAGGTCGCTGGACGGTCTTCGAGGCCATCGATCTGAATGTATCCGCGCCGGTGATCACGGAGTCGGTAATTCGACGCATCCGCTCGCGCGAGGAGAACAACTTTACCGACCGCATGCTGGCAATTATGCGCAATGCATTTGGCGGCCATGCGGTAAAGAAAGATTAGTCATGCAGTAACTCAGTGGCGTAAATGTGATGAGGTTAAGCAGCGATGGCGACAGCACAGATGAGCGTAAGCCCGGAGGATCTTTCTCAAGTTCCACGGAGCAGCGAGAGGATTCCTGAGCCGGGGATTCTGGTGATCTTTGGCGCATCTGGCGACCTGACCAAGCGTAAGCTGCTTCCGGCGCTTTTTCACCTAGAGCAGCAGGGACTGTTGCCGGAGAAGTTTGCCATTGTAGGCGCCTCGCGGCGGTCTCTGGGCGATCAGTTTGCTGAAGATATGCGTGGCAGCATTGTCGAGTTTGGCGGCGCGGAGGCATGCGACGTAAAGCTGGATAACTTTATTAAAAAGATAAGTTACTTTTCCCTGCGCTTCGATCATCCGGGAGACTATATAGGACTGAAGGCGGAGTTAGAGCGCATCGCGCAAGAAAAAGGCATTGGCGGCAGACGGCTGTTCTATCTGGCTACAGCGCCGGAGTATTTTGCTTCGATTATTGAGAACCTTGGCGCGGAGGGAATGGCGCAGCCGGAGCAGGGCAACGTGGCAGTGGTGATCGAAAAGCCTTTTGGCCACGACCTGGATTCTGCGCGCGAACTGAACCGCCAGGTGAATGCAGTCTTCCGCGAGGAGCAGGTATTTCGCATCGATCACTACCTGGGCAAGGAAACGGTACAGAATATTCTGGTGTTTCGCTTTGCCAACGGAATCTTTGAGCCAATCTGGAACCGGAATTACGTGGACCATGTGCAAATTACGGTGGCTGAAACACTGGGCGTGGAAGGGCGCGGGCCGTTCTACGAGAAGGCTGGCGCGCTGCGCGATGTGATGCAGAATCACGTGATGCAGTTACTAAGCCTGGTGGCGATGGAGCCGCCGTCGAGCTTTGAGGCGGAGAGCGTGCGTCGGGAGAAGCTGAAAGTGTGGCGGGCGATTCCGTCAATTCCGATTTTGAATGTGGTGCGCGGCCAGTATGGTGCGGGAGTTGTGGATGGCAACTCTGTGGTGGGTTACAGGGAAGAGGAGCGAGTTAGTCCTAAGTCCGGCATGGAGACATATGCGGCAGTGAAACTGAGCGTTGAAAACTGGCGCTGGGCTGGCGTTCCGTTTTATCTGCGCGCGGGCAAGCGCATGCATAAGCGGGCGACGGAGATCGACATCCAGTTCAAGCAGCCGCCGCTATTGATCTTCGACCGGCTGGCGCATAGCCAGGCGTGCCAGGTGATCAAGCCGAACCTGTTGACGATTCGCATCCAGCCGGATGAGGGAATTGCGCTGCGTTTTGGGGCCAAGGTGCCGACGACAATGGAGATGGACGTTTGCCCGGTGAATATGGACTTCGACTACGCGGCGGCCTTCGGCAAATCGAGCGCCAACGGTTATGAGCGGCTGCTGCTGGACGCGATGCTGGGCGACCAGACGTTGTTTGCGCATCGCGACGGAGTGGAGACCACCTGGGCGCTGTATACGCCGATTCTGGAGGCGTGGGCAGCCAAGACTCCGGAGAAATTTCCTAACTACGCGGCGGGATCGTGGGGACCGGAGTGCGGAGACCACCTGATTGCGAGCGGGGGACACGCGTGGCGCAACGATCTGGGCAGGAAGGGATAGAGCAGGGACTGAGGGACTAAGGGACTAGTCGGTTGAGTGGAGGTTCGTGGTTTCCCAGATCCCAAAATCGGGACCTAAGGTCCCGCGCTCATTTATCTACTACTCATTATCGAATGAACCGAGAAGTTCGAGAAGTGCTAACCGCGCTATTTCGGTTTGCTGCATCAACTCAAAGAGCTTGGGAGTTTGATCCTTCGTAATCATGTTTTCAAGCCGCGCAAGATCAGGAAAATATTCGTAGAAATTCTTTTCGAGAATCTTTTTGGCTTTTTGCCGTTCTTCAATAGACTTATCTATAAGCCTTGATGCCCAACTGCTGTATCCTGCGATATTGCCAAAGTAATAATCCAGTTCGGGAATGAAATCTGAGGTTGGAATGTCTTTTCGTTTTTGCAACGCATAGCAATCCTTATATGGGAATGGACCCTTCCCAAGGTGTGAGCGATAAAGTTCTTCGATTTCAGTTCCAGTCATCATTTCCTCATATTGTAATGAATAATCCAGGTTATTTCCTATTCACGAATCACTTTTACTCTGATTCAGTCGGTGAGTTCGCCTTCCAACGGTGGACTATGACTTTCTTCCCATGCCTTTGTCCATGGCTTCATTGGCTAGGCGGTCGGCTTGCTTGTTTCCGCCGCGCAGGGTGTGGCGGATTTCGAAGCTGGCAATGCTGCGGGAGAGGCGGCGGGCCTCTTCCCACAAGGGGCGGAGGATGGGGCTCTTTACCTTATACAAGCCCTTCATCTGCCTGACCATCAGCTCGGAGTCGGAGACCACGCGCAGGCGTTTCGCTTTGTTCTCGACCGCCCAGCGCAGGACTGCCAGCAGGCCGGAGTACTCGGCGAAGTTGTTGGTCTGGATGCCGAGGTACTCGCTCAGTTCTGCTATGACGAGGCCTTTGGCGTCTTCGATGACGGCGCCGTAGCCGGAGGGGCCGGGATTGCCTCGGGAGCCGCCGTCACAGTGGGCGGTGAATTGCTCGGCGGCTGGGGGGTCGGGAAAGAGATTTCCACTCATTGATCTTTAGTGTACCGGGCGTGGGTAGGGTTTTTAATGACAGATGCGGCAAGTTAGCCTCCGCTGCGCGGGGATAGCGGGTTAGCGGGCTGCCGCCAGATTGAGATTCGTGGTTTCCCAAACCCCGGTCCCCAAAGGCGAGGGACCGGGGGCACCCACAACAGTTCGTGGATTCCCACCCATTTCATAAAGTGCACGAAATGGATGGAGCACAGGGCGTTCCTATACGGATGGCTTGCTTACCAATGCAGGCCGTTTTCGTCTATGGAGTACGGAGATTTCTCCACCCCCGGAGCAGCTTCGATGGCAACGGATGCGGCAATCTACCTTACTTCTTCAGTTCAGAACCCGGCGGGTTTGGCCTGGCCGGCAGCCATGAGGGTACAATCCTCTTCAGGCATGGAAGCGACCAGGTCAATGAACGGAGAGAAGAGCGCCGAGGAGCGGATGCAGGCTCGCATGACGGAGATGGAGCTGATTCGCGAGGCGCAGGCGGGGTCGCGTGCGGCCTTTGACACGCTGGTGCGGCAATATGAGAAACAGGTTCTGCGGCTGGCGCTGCACCTGACGGGGAGCGAGCACGACGCCGAAGACATTTACCAGGAGGCGTTTTTGAAGGCCTACCGGTATCTGGGGAATTTCCGGTTCGAGTGCTCGTTTTATACGTGGATTTATAGGATTGTGACCAATCTTTGCCTGGACCAGTTGCGACGGCGCAAGACACGCCGCGAGGACCGCTCGGTGCTGGTGGATTACTCCGGGGGGGAGATTGACCTGCTGGCCTCGGTTTCAGACGACCGGTCGTTCTCCAATCCCGGTAAGGAACTGGACCGCAAGATGCTGGGAGAGCGGATTCAAAGCGCGCTGGAGAAGCTGACGCCGCGTGAACGGATGGTTTTTGAATTGAAGCATTATCAGGGGCTGCGGCTGCGTGTGATCGGAGATATGCTGAGCACCACGGAAGAGACCGCCAAGAATACGCTCTTCAGGGCGACAAAGAAGCTGAGAACACAGTTAGCGGGATTGCGGTAGACACTGCGGGCGATGGAGTAAATGCCCTGCGGGCGGCGGAGTTTTGGTTGAACATTGTGGCATTTTTAGGGGCTGGAAGGACGTACTTATGAAATGCAAAATCACACATGAACTGATTGTGGCGGCGGCATACGGCGAACTGACCGATGAGCAGGCGCAGGAACTGGAGTTGCACCTGGCAAGCTGCCCGGAGTGCGGCAAAGAGCGAGAGCAACTGCTGGCGTTGAAGACACTGGCCGGAGCCTATCCGGTTGCGGAGCCGGAGGCGAACCTTGTGGCGCGTTCGCGGTTGAGACTGGAGGCGGCTCTGGACGCGCTGCCACCGCGCCGTTGGTATGGACGGCTGGGCCAGCGGATGAGGAATAATTTCGCCGGCTTGATGGCGGCACCGGTGGCGGCTTGTCTGCTGCTGGTGGTTGGCGTCGGCGCGGGCGTGCTGGGCAGCAACCAACTGGCCGCGAATCGCGCGGCGCAAATGGCGGCATCTCAGGCAACGCGGACACAGACCCAGACGATTCCGACTACAGCGGGCGCGCCGGTGGAGATAGCCAACGTCTCCAGCATTGTGCATGAACCAAACAGCCACATAGTAGAGGTGCGGTATAACCAGTTGGTGCCGCAGCGGATTGAGGGATCGCTGGATGATCCGGCGATTCGGCAATTGCTGATGCTGGCCAGCGAGAACTCAACTTCGACAGGGGTGCGGGACGACTCGGTGGGACTGATGGCGGCGGAGTGCAAGGCGGGGCACGGATGCCAGAAGGCGGCGGGGATTCGCGATGCGCTTATGGTGGCGCTGCGCTACGACAAGAACGCGGGCGTGCGCGAGAAGGCGCTGGAGGGGCTGGAGCCATACGTGGCCGAGGATATGCGGGTGCGTGATGCGGTGCTGGAGGCGCTGATGAACGACGGCGACCCGCGGATTCGCACCGCGGCTATCAACATTCTGGCGCCGGTGGAAGCCGATACCAGCGTGCGGCAGGTGCTGTATTCAGTTTCCAATTCCGACAGCAATCCGCAGATCCGGAATGTTTCGCGACAGGTGTTGAACAGCGTGCCGGAGATTCAGTAGCAGCATTACCTTTTGGCTACCGCGTCGTCAGAAAGAGCGCGGGGCCGGAGTCAATGCACCGCAGGAGAAAAACGATGAAACACTTTATGAGGCCGTATCGAGGTTTTGGATTTGTGATGCTGCTGGGAGCGTGGGCCGCGATGGCGGCTCCGGGGGCTACGGCGCAGGGACGGGGAATTGCCGGGCTGCTTCAGGAGCCAAGCAAGCTGCTGCACTCCAGTTCGCAGGGCTACCTGGGCGTGGACCTGGCGGACGTGGACCAGGAGAAGGCGCAGGCGCTGAAGCTGAAGGAGGTTCGTGGGGCGGTCATCACGCTGATCGATCACGACGCTCCGGCGGGGAAGATTGGGCTGAAGGTCAACGACGTGGTGCTCGAACTGAACGGGCAGGCTGTGGAAGGCGCGGAACAGTTGCGGAGGATGCTGAGGGAGATTCCGGCGGGGCGCAAGGTGAGCCTGGAAATCAGCCGCGACGGCAATGTGCAGACGCTGACTGCTGAGTTGGCCAATCGCAAGGCCATGGAGCACGAGGTTTGGAACAACATCGGCACGGGCGGCGACGTATTTGGGACAGGGCCGGGAATGGCGATGATGGGCGACGGCGACGCGCCGCTGCTGGGCGGCTTCCATATGCCGTTCTTTGGCAGCAGCCTGAATGTAGGCGCGCTGGTGGAGCCGCTGACCTCGCAGATGGCCGAGTACCTGGGCGTGAGCGGCGGGCTGATGGTGA
>CAZFMB010000130.1:0-10513 GCA_964520005.1 uncultured Occallatibacter sp. | reverse complement strand
CGCCAATCGTAGTCGCGCTTGGTGCCTTTCAGGTGGACCGCCGCATACGTGGGGCGATGATAGGTCTCCTGGAAGAGCTGAAAGGTTCCGATCTCCGCTTGCTTCAGCAGCCGGAAGCGCTCCGTTGTTTGCGGCGCAAGGTTCACATTGACGCGACGGATCTCGCCAGGACCGACACGCGTGGAGTAAATGGTCGCGATGGAGTCAAGGAGATATTGAAAACCCTCAGGAGGCAGCGCCTCGCCGGAGACCATCAGGATCCGCTTGTGTCCCTGGCGAATCAGGATGCGAGTCTCTTCAGCAATTTCCTTTTGCGTCAGCGTGCGGCGTTTGAGTGTTGCGTTGGTTGCGCGGAAGGCGCAGTAGGTG
Organism: uncultured Occallatibacter sp.; assembly: GCA_964520005.1. Lineage (GTDB taxonomy): Bacteria > Acidobacteriota > Terriglobia > Terriglobales > Acidobacteriaceae > Telmatobacter. The sequence goes on along the minus strand of CAZFMB010000130.1, from coordinate 10,144 downwards.
CACTCATTGGAGCAGCGATTGGAAACATAAAGCGGAGCAAAGAAGACCAGCCTCGATCCGTAGATATCTTCTTTGATCTGCTTGGCGGTCGCGAAGATCTCATGAAGCAGTTCAGGATTCTCGGCAAAGGATAAAGTTGCAACTTCGCCCATCGAAAGCCCGCGCATCTCGCGCGCTTTTGCCAGCAGTTCACGAACCTTTGCCGGCTCCGGGCTCTTGTGCTGCGCCAGGATCGTTTCAATCTCTACCTCGTTGATAAAGTCCGCTCGTTCGTGAGTAATCAAGGTATTCTCCTCTCCAATCACTCAGTCGGCGCCGAAGCTTGCAATTTCCGCGTCGGCTGCTTAAGCCGGTTTCTCGGTTTCGATACGGTTGTTCAACTCTTCTATCGCTTTTGCGGCGGTGCAGTGATGCACGTGTTCGCCGTCGATCATTACGGTTGGGCCAGTCTCGCACTTTTCAAAACAGAACCCCGCACGCACATCGATGCGGCCTTCAAGCCCGTTTTGCTCACAATGACGAAGCACTCCGTTCAGCACATCCTGCGAGCCTTTCAAGAAACAATTCGTCCCCAGGCAAACGCTGACTTTGGTTTTCTCGCTGCCCTGTGCTTGGGTGAGCGAAAGCGACTCATCGGCAATGCGTCGGCGGCTCTGGTAGCTGGTGTGCAGCAGATGATGCGCCTTCTCGCCGCCGATTTCACCGAGGAACTTGGCATAGCACTCGGTGATAAAGACGTTGTCCTGCGACTTATGCAGTTGCAGCATCTTATCCGCGTGATAGAGGCCCTTTGTTCGGAGCGCGCGCGCAGTTGTCGATGTGGTAACCGGCTGCCCCGCGCCGCCGATGCAGCCGCCAGGGCAGGCCATCACTTCAATCACGTCATAGTGGCTTTTGCCTGCTCTCACCTGTTCAGCGACGACGCGTGCATTTCTCAACCCATGCACAATGGCTAGCTTGAGCTCCGTGCCCTCGATAGTGACGGTGGCCTCGCGCAAGCCGGAATCGCCGCGCACCTGTTCGAATTCGACATTGTCCAGCTTCTTGCCGGTGACCTTTTCCGCGGCGTAACGTAACACTGCCTCCATCACGCCGCCGGAGTTGCCGAAGATGACTCCCGCGCCGGTGTAAAAGCCGAAGGGCATATCGAAGGATTCAGGCTGCAGGCTGTCAAAGATGATGCCGGCCGATTGGATCATCTGCGCGAGTTCCTGTGTGGTCAGCACGTAATCCACGTCGGGATCGCCATCGACGCCCATCTCCGGACGTTGCGCTTCAAACTTCTTCGCTGTGCACGGCATGATAGCGACGACCTTAATGTCCTTGCGTTCGATCTTGAGTTGATCGGGAAGCATCGCCTTCACGAGCGAGCCGAACATCGCCTGCGGTGAGCGGCAAGTGGAAAGATTCGGCAGCAACTCAGGGAAGTACTGCTCCGCATACTTCACCCAGCCGGGGCAGCAGGAGGTGAACATCGGAAGAGTTCCGCCATTTGTCTTGCGCTCCAGGAATTCCGCGCCCTCTTCGATGACTGTGAGATCGGCCGCGAAGGATGTGTCATAAATCTGATCGAATCCGAGGTGCTTGAGAGCTGCAACGATGCGGCCGGTAGTGATCTCGCCCGGCTTCAGGCCAAAGCACTCGCCGAGGCCGACGCGAACAGCCGGTGCAATTTGCACAATAACTGTTTTTTCCGGATCGGCAAGCAATCCCCATACTTGTTCGACTTCGGACTTCACCGTCAGCGCGCCGGTGGGGCAGACGCTGGCGCACTGGCCGCAGTTGACGCATTCGACGTCTCCAAGCTGTTTGCCGAAGGCCGGCTGCACACTGACTTCGTGGCCGCGATGGGCAAAATCAATTGCTCCTATGCCTTGAATCTCCGCGCACATTCTGACGCAGTCGCCGCAAAGGACGCACTTGTTTGGATCGCGAACCAGTGAAGGAGAGGACTCGTCCAGCGGAACGGAAGTGTACACGGACTTGAAGCGCACTTTCTTAATACCTAGCCTCAGAGCCAGGCTCTGCAACTGGCAATTGGCGCTGCGAGAGCATGTCGGGCAGCTCTGGTCGTGGTTGGCCAGCAGCAGTTCCACCGCGATCTTGCGAATCTCGCGAATCTCGGGAGTTGTGGTGAGGACCTTCAATCCCGGCTCCGCGGGCGTCGAGCACGCGCCCTGGATTCCGCGCCCTTCGATCTGCACCAGGCACAAGCGGCAAGCGCCATAGACGCTGAGCTCCGAGTGATAGCAGAATGTTGGCAGGTCGATGTTGGCCTTGCGCACCAATTCGAGCAGATTGCGCTCGCCTTCGATCACCACCGTTTTTCCATCGATCGTTAAAGTTGGCTGTGTGATCTTGTTCATCTGGCTATATCCCCTCGACCGCATGTATTTTGCAGGCTGTTGCGCAGGCGCCACACTTGATGCACAGCTCAGGATTGATGTGGTGCGGCTGCTTCTTCTCGCCAGTGATGGCTCCGGCCGGGCAAGCTTTGATGCAGAGACCGCAGCCTTTGCACTTCTCCTGATTGATCTCGGGACTCAAGAGCGCCTTGCATCGGCCGGTGCGGCAGCGTTTCTCGAAGACGTGCTCCTCATATTCCTTGCGGAAGTAGCGCATCGTCGAGAGTACCGGATTCGGCGCCGTCTTTCCCAGTCCACATAAGGATCCGATCTGCACCGCGCGTCCCAGCTTGTCGAGCAGGTCGAGTGTATGTTGATCGGCGCGGCCTTCAATGATGTCGTCGAGCAGCGCCAGCAGTTGCCGCGTTCCTTCCCTGCACAACACGCACTTGCCGCAGGATTCGCGTTGCGTGAACTCCATGAAGAAGCGCGCAATGCTTACCATGCAAGTGCCTTGGTTCATCGCCACCAGTCCGCCTGAGCCGACCATTGCGCCGACAGCACGCAGCGATTCGTAGGCCAGCGGAAGATCGAGATGCTCCTCGGTGAGGCAGCCGCCGGAAGGTCCGCCAATCTGCACGGCCTTGAAGCCCGTCTTCCAGATTTTTCCAGCGTCGTCCGTCACTCCGCCGCCGATGTTGTAGACAATCTCGCGCAGCGTTGTACCGAACGGAACCTCGACCAACCCAGTGTTGGCCACGTGCCCGGTGAGAGCAAAGGTCTTGGTGCCGGGAGATTCTTTGGTGCCGATCTGTTTGAAGGCCACGGGGCCCTCGTTGAGTATGCGGCAGACATGAGCGAGCGTCTCGACGTTGTTGATGATCGTCGGCTTGCCCCAGAGTCCTCTCTGCGCGGGGAAGGGCGGTTTGGGTCGCGGCATGCCGCGCTGGCCTTCGATGGAGGCGATCATGGCCGTCTCTTCGCCGCAGACAAATGCGCCCGCGCCTTCCATCACTTCGCACTTCATGGAAAGGCCGGTGCCAAAGACGTTCTTGCCGAGAATGCCTTCACGTTCCGCAGCCGCCACTGCGCCACGCATGCGTTCAACAGCCAGCGGATACTCCGCGCGGACGTAGACCAATGTATCGTTAGCTCCAATCGCGCGTGCCGCGATCATCAGGCCTTCAATCACGCTGTGCGGGTTGCCTTCCATCACCGAGCGGTTCATGAATGCGCCGGGGTCGCCCTCGTCGCCGTTGCATATGACGTATTTCTTAGCCGAGTTCTGGATGCGTGCCGCTTCCCACTTGCGGCCTGTTGGGAAACCGCCGCCGCCGCGTCCGCGCAATCCGGAATCTAGGATGATCTTGCAAATCTCCTCGGGCGCCATCTCGACAAACGCTTTTCTAGCCGCCTGATAGCCGCCATGCAGCATGAATTCGTGAATATCCTCAGGATCAAGAAATCCGCATTCGTGAAGCACAAAGCGGCTCTGGCGCGCGTAGAAGGGGTTATCCTCGATCCCCTGACAGCTCTGGCGTGTCGCGGGATCTTTATACAGAAGCCGCTCCACGATCTGACCTTCGGCTAGAGTCTGCCGCACGATCTCAGCAACGTCTTCGCCGCGCACCTTGGTGTAGAGAATGCCGTCGGGCACTACAGAAACCAGCGGCCCCATCTGGCAGAATCCCTGGCAGCCGCTCTTGGAGAGGCGAATCTCATCACTGGTGGCTTCGGCCCTCAGTTCGAGAATCACCTTCAACCCTGCGCTTGCGATCTCGCTCTTGAAGTGCTCGAAGACTTTCATGGCCCCGTTGGCCATGCATCCGGTCCCGGCACAGATAATCACGCGCCGCACCTGAGCTAGCGTGGAGATTCCCTTCCCGTTTCCCGGAGTGGACGTGAGAGCTTGCGTGTTATTCATTCACCACCTCGGCTGAGGGTTGCTCAGATTCCGGAGCGGTTGCCAGTTCCGCCTCCATCGCCTTGATCTCATCCACCAGAGCTACCGCGCGCTCCGGCGTGATCTGACCGTAGACTTGTTCGTCGATCACGACGACCGGGGCCAAGCCGCAAGCGCCCAGGCAGGCCACCGTCTCGATGGTGAAGAGCATGTCGGCCGTAGTTGTGATCTTTTCTGTCGTGCCCAGCTTCTCGCGCAACGCATTGAGAACGGGAAGGGACTGCTTCACATGGCAGGCCGTTCCGTCGCAAATCCGGATGACGTGCTTTCCCTTCGGTTCCAGCGCAAAGTGCGCATAAAAAGTTGCCACGCCGTAGACACGCGCCGGAGGTACATCCAGCGAAGTCGCCACATAAGTGAGCACCTCTTCCGGCAGATATTGGTATTCGTGTTGAATCGCCTGCAGGATCGGAATCAATCCCGATGGCCGGCGGGAGTAACGATCGAGAATGCTGACCACTTTCTCAAATTTTTCTGCGCGATCAACAACATTAGGAATAGACGCCATCTAAACAGCCTCCTTCTCTTGAATGGGCACTCTGAATCGCCTTGCCAGCTTCCATGAAAGTGAGGCCAGCGAATTGTAGAGGTCTTCGTTATGCACGATGATGTGTTCGGGAACTTTCAGCTTTACGGGAGCGAAGTTCCAGATGGCCTGGATGCCCCCTTTCACCATTTCGTCCGCGACCGCCTGCGCGACTTCAGCGGGAGTTGTAATAATGCCCATGTGAATACTCATCCGCGGGGCAAGATCGGCAAGCTTGTCGAGTGACAACACTGCTTTTTCGTGAACCCATTGGCCGATTTTGGCTGGGTCGGTATCGAACGCCGCCACGATCCGCAGGCCGAACTTCGAAAAGCGTTCGTGACCGAGCAGCGCGGTGCCCAGATTACCCGCCCCTACAAGAAACGCCTCGTTGATGTTGTTCCAGCCCAGAAACGTCTCGATGGACTGGATAAGTTCGGAGACCGAATAGCCGGTCTTTGGTTTGCCAATAATCCCGGTGTATTGCAGATCTTTTCGCACTTGCACAGGGACGAGGCCCAGATTCTGGCCAATCACACTGCACGAGACCCGGCTGATCCCCTTGGCCTCAAGCTCCACCAGGTAATGGTGGTACTGGGGGAGCCGCTGGAGGCTCGGCTGCGGAATCGACCGTGTTTCTGTCCGATTGAGTGGCGGCTGATTCGATAATTTCATATCGATAACCATATACCGAGTGTATGGCGGGATGGTTTTGTATACAGTGACAGCGGTCACGAAGCCACGAGTGCAGAATGATAAACGAGGAATCGGCGTCACAGACTATGTAATGTATTGATAATAATCAAGTTGCTGTATGGTTGGCGATTGGCAACTTGAAGTCTTAATGCAAGTCCCTTACGCAAACTCTTGCAATTAAAGACAAAATCTCCTCTGACAGTGAATCAATTGCCGTTTTCAGGCTGATTCGATAGGCTGGCTCTCAACAGACCGGTTTGCGCTATTTGTTGAAGATCACATATTTGCGCCCGATATAGAGCCGGAAGCCGCCGGCCGGGTCGGCCACAATCTGTAGCGGTATGGGCCGCTTGAGTTCCGCATCCGCGATTGTGTTCACCGAGAGCACGTCATGAGAGCCCACGTCGGTGATCAGAAACTTGTCCCCGACGAATCCCGCGCCGTATATACCCGCGGCAAGGCTCTGCTTACCCAACTTGATGGGAACCTCGACGATAAAGTAAGCCTGGTATTTTGATGCCACGGCGTCCGAGTAGCCGGTAGTGTCTACCAGGGTCGCCAGCACGTAATGCCCGTCGGCAAACTTCACGCCGCCAGAGTTGCGCACCTGTGTGGTTGCCGACTGCCCGCAGTAGTACACGCTGGCCGGCAGCAGTTTCTCCATATCCGCTGGCTTGAGAATCGTGGCGCCGCCCTGCTGCGCCTTCATCGAGCCCGGAGCAGCCATCATCAAAACGGCCAGTGCACCTGCCGCAGCCATCTTCATAATTGTGTTGTTATGCATCGTGAAACCTCCTTTTTCTACTTTATGCCGGAGCATATCACATCTCCGTTCGCATACGCCCCTCCCCTGGCAGTAACTTGCCGGAAATCCAGCAAATTATGCGTGTAACTCATTTCACAAATTTGGCCCCTATAAAAGAATCCGGCAGCTACCCATGAGAAGGCAGCCACCGGAAAGTCACACTTGGAAGCGAGATACTGGAAACATTCACAGGTTACTGGCAACTATGAGCCTTGTCTTGAGCCAAACGAGTGAGCCTGGACTCCATCAATGGGTGGAGACGGCACCGGCTATTCTTGCGATAGTCTACGGATGTTCCTGTGCATTCCCGCGCCTATCCAATTAATGTAGAGGTGCGCGATTTTTCCGCAGATCGAAGTCTATTTGAGGGAGTAACGCCTGATCCCGTGGCCCAAAATAACGCCAACTCGATGGATGCAGCAGGAATGGCCGCCCGGCGTCCGTCCTTATCTGGCGGATCTCATGGCGCGATAGCCTTCCGCGGCGTTCTGGCGGCAATGCTGCTGGGCTGCGGGATTCCCTGCCTGGCGCTGGAGCCAACTACGCTGCTGGCAAACTACGGCCGCCAGTCGTGGGGGATGGAAAACGGCTTGCCGCAGAATACGGTGCAGGCGCTGGTACAAACCCGCAATGGCTTTGTGTGGCTGGGAACCGAGGCTGGACTGGTCCGCTTTGACGGCAACAGCTTTGCGGTCTTCGACAAGAATTCGACGCCGGCGCTGCCGGGCAGCGATGTGCGTTGCTTGTTGGAGACGCGCGACGGAGCGTTGTGGATCGGGACCAGCGAGGGGCTGGCGCGGTGGAAGGATGGGGTGGTAACGGCCTTCACCACGCGAGATGGTCTACCGGCAGGCGGAGTTCGAGCACTGGTCGAAGCCTCGAACAAGATGTTGTGGGTGTGGACGGATCAAGGGCTGGCACGACTTACGGGCGAAGAACAGTTTGTTGAGGACTCGGCCAAGACTGGGTTGCCAAGGAACGCAATTGCCAGAGTGATAGCTGACGGTCAGGGAGGGGTGTGGGTAGGCACGCAAGATAGTGTTTCGATTTACAGGGATGGACACTGGAGCACGCCCGGGCCTCAGATTGTGGTGTTTCCGTGGATTCCGACAATGCCTATTGAGTTCATTCAGACCTTTCTCGGAAAGTTAGCGTCTGCTGATAATACGACGGCAGCGGTGTTGTTCGGGGACGAAAAACGAGGCGACAACGTCTTGGACCGCTTCACCTCCGGCAAAGAGCTACCCGGCAGCAGGATACAGGCTCTCTTTTTCGACCGCGAGGGCAGCCTCTGGATTGGCACCAATGGCGGACTCGCACGCTGGGTCAATGGGAAGGTGCAATTGTTGCCGGTTACTGATCCGCTGGCCTCAGCCTCGATCCTGTCTCTGATGGAGGACCACGAGGGCAATCTGTGGGTGGGAACTGAGACCGGCGGGTTGCACATCCTGCGCGATCAGCGTTTCCGCACCTTTGGCGCGCGGGAGGGGCTGAGTTCCGACGCGACCACCGCCGTAGTCGAAGACAGCGCGGGCACGCTCTGGGTGGGGACCAGCGGAGGCGGGCTGAATGCCCTTCGCCGTAGCGCTGATGGGAGCAGCGCAGTTCGCTCCTACACGGTGCGCGACGGCCTACTGAGCGATGTGATTCTATCGTTGGCCGCAGCACCCAACGGCGACCTGTGGGTGGGCACGCCGGACGGGTTGAACCGGATTCGCGGCGGCAAGATCGATGCCTTTACCTCGGCGGACGGGCTGCCGGACGACTTTATCCGTTCGCTGCTGGCCGATGCAGATGGATCGCTGTGGATTGGCACGCGGCGTGGACTTACACACTGGATGGGTTTGAAGGCCGTAGCGCCTTCCAGCGCGCGGATGGAGACCTTCACGCAGGCCAACGGGCTGGGCAGCGATCTGGTTGGTGCCATGGCGCGGGACTCCAACGGCGACCTGTGGGTTGCCACATTGGCTGGGCTCTCGCGGTTGCACGGCGGCAAAATCGATAATTTTACAACCGCCAACGGGCTCTCCAGCAACGTGATTACGGCGCTGGTGGCGGGTAAAGATGGAACACTGCTGATCGGTACGCAAGACCGTGGGTGGAACTTGTGGGACAGGCGGCAGTTTCTCAGGGGCATCGGGGATACGCTGGATATGTCGTCTGGGAGGAGTTTCCCATCCGGCATGGATCGTGCCAGCATCCGGGCGATCATCGACGATGGACAGGACCACTTGTGGTTAGCGACCGGAACAGGGATTGCGCGTTGCGATAGTAAGGCAGTAGTTGATCGATCACAATGCGTGGAGTTCGGCGCCGCTGATGGGTTGCGCAGCCGGGAGACGGCCACCAACAGTCACCCTTCGGCCTGGCGCTCCCGTGATGGGCGCTTATGGTTTGCCACGCCCAAAGGCTTGGTGGAGATTGACCCGGCGCACTTTTCGGTGAACACGGTTCCGCCGCCGGTGGAACTGGAGCGATTTTCAGTGGACGATGTACCTCAGGCGCTCCATGCCGCAGGCTCTTCCTTGCGCGTTGCGGCAGGACACGTGCACTTCCAATTTGATTACGCGGGACTGAGCTTCAGCGCGCCACAAAAAGTGCGCTACCGCTTTATGCTGGAGGGTTTCGACCGTGGATGGACCGAGGCCGGCACGCGGCGTTCAGCGTACTACACGAATATCAAGCCGGGACGTTATACCTTCCGCGTGCAGGCAGCCAATAACGACGGGCTTTGGAATACCGAGGGCGCTGCACTTACCTTTGAACTGCGGCCGCACTATTATCAAACCGCCTGGTTTTATGCCCTGTTGCTGGCGGCCGTAGCGGGCCTGGTGGTGCTATTTCTGCGGTTGCGATTGCGCCGGGCAGAGGGCGAGTTCCGTGCCGTGCTGGGCGAGCGCAACCGCATTGCGCGCGAGATTCACGACACGCTGGCCCAGGGCTACGTGGGCATCTCGGTGCAGTTGGAGGTGCTCTCCGAGTTGCTGCGAAGGAACGAGGCACAGGCCGCATCGAAGCATCTGGACCTGATTCGAGGCTACGTACGCGAGGGTCTGGACGACGCGCGGCAGTCGATCTGGGCGTTGCGCTCGCAAGACTCGGGCGAGACCACGCTGCCGGTCCGCCTGCGCCGCATGGTGGAGGCCGAAGGCGGAAAGGGATTGAAGGCCGGCTTCAGCCTCTTCGGCGCTTACCGGCCCATGCCGCCGGAGACGGAGCGCGAATTCCTGCGCGTTGCCCAGGAAGCCATTCATAATGTGAAGAAGCACGCCAGAGCGCGGAATTTATATGTTCAATTGGAGTATGGACCGGAGGAGATTGCGCTGGATGTGCGGGACGATGGGCAGGGCTTTGTGATCGACTGGAAGCAGGAATCCACCTCAGGCCACTATGGACTGACCGGAATGAAAGAACGCGCGGCGGCCATTGGCGGGAGGCTGGAGATTCACAGCGAGCCGGGAGTTGGAACGACGGTTCGTCTGCGCGCGGTGGCGAGAGAGGTGCGAGAGTCAGCAAAGGAGCAACAGTGACTAAGAATACGATTCGCGTGCTGGTTGTGGAAGATCATCACGTGGTGCGCCAGGGGCTGGTTGCGCTGTTGAACGTGGCCGAGGGCCTGGAAGTAGTGGGCGAGGCCGCGGACGGTGTGGAGGCCATCGCGGAGTTTCGTAAGCACCAGCCGGATATCACGCTGGTCGATCTGCGGCTGCCGCGGCTGAGCGGCGTCGAGGTCATCGAGCGCATACGCATGGAGACGCCGCAGGCGCGCTTCATTGTGCTCACCACCTACGACGGCGACGAGGACATCT
>CAZFMB010000129.1:0-10624 GCA_964520005.1 uncultured Occallatibacter sp. | reverse complement strand
CGTCCAGCGTGTACAGTGCTCCGATCGCGGTCAGCGCGACAGAGACGCTGGAAGCCATCGCAGTCGAGGCAGGTTACACTAACAGTCCGACAGCCACGGCGGCCTATACTATTTCCGCCGGGCTGCCTGCGCCAACCTTCTTGCCAACGGCGGGCACTTACACCGCTTCGCAGACAGTGACGATCAGTGATGCGACGGCGGGTACGACGATTTACTACACCACCAATGGCAGCACACCAACTACTTCATCCAATGTGTACAGAGCTCCGATCTCAGTCCTCGCGACAGAGACGCTGGAAGCTATCGCGGTGGAAACAGGTTACACGAACAGCCCGGTAGCCGCGGCAGCCTATACCATTTCCGCCGGACAGCCCGCGCCTACCTTCTCGCCCGCGGCAGGCACTTACACCTCGCCACAATCGGTAACTATTAGCGATGCAACTGCAGGTGCGACCATCTACTACACCACCAATGGCAGCACACCCACTACTTCATCCAACGTGTACAGCACTCCGCTCGTAGTCAGCACAACCGAGACGCTGGAAGCCATCGCGGTCGAGGCAGGTTACACTAACAGCCCGGTAGCAGCGGCGGCCTATACCATTCCGTCGTACTTAAGTATCTCTGTAAGCCCTAACTCACTGTCTGTGGCAGCCGGTCAGTCGGCGACGAGCACGGTCATAATCACCCCGGTCAATATTTTAAATCAGACTGTTTCATTTGGATGCACAGGACTCCCCGCAGGGTTATCGTGCGCTTTCTCTCCATCGTCCTTAACAACAAGTGGAACATCGACTACCACGACCCTCACCATTGCGGCTAATTCGAGTCTAGCGGTACGTCGAGCAATGTCGCCGCTGATTCCTGCCACTACTGCGGCATTCCTTCTTTGTACGTTTGGATTACTCAGACGCCGCAAATTCTATTACAAACTCTTCATCGCTGGACTAGTCCTTGGACTAGCAGCATCGAACGGCTGCGGTAATTATCAGGTAACAATACATCCTGCTAATACTACATCGACTATTATGGTGACGGCTACTGCGGGGACAATTCAACAGACAGCAGCACTGACTGTAACAGTAAATTGAGAAATAGGAATAATCCGGAGATAACTCCAATGTTAATATGGTGGGCAGCTGGTCTAACTCATGACTTATTCGCATTCAAATATCGTATTGTGCTCTTTTACTGAGCTGGTCGCACGAAGCCTTATGCGTCTCACATTGAGTCAGGACTACCCTGACTATTTGTCAATCGCCGAATAACGTAATCGAGTGCCGCTTCCCAATGCTCTAATTGCACATTAAAACTATTCTTGAGCTTTATATTCGACAATTGTGAGTTGCGCGGCCGATTTGCCAGAGTAGTATATTCGGCGGAGGGAATGGGCGTGACTCTAGGAACATTGCCTTGAAGCAAGACGTCTGCACGGGCAAAGATGGCACGCGCAAACCCGCACCAGGAAACAGATCCAACGCAGGTCATGTGGTAGAGGCCAGCCCAAACGAAGGTTGCGCCGAATTGATCGGACATAACGCCGGCGGTAATCGTGCGCGTGGCCTTGGCCAACTCGATAGAGCTTGTTGGCGCGCCGATCTGGTCATCGACTATGCTCAGGCTCTCGCGTTCGCGGGCAAGGCGCAGCATGGTCAGCATGAAGTTATTTCCGTAGGGACCATAGACCCAGCTTGTCCGGAAGATCAGGAATTTCCCTCCGACCTGCTGGATGGCCTTTTCTCCCGCAAGCTTGCTCGCTCCATAGAAGTTGAGTGGATTGGGCGCATCTGTTTCTAACCAAGGGCTAGTCTTGGAGCCGTCGAAGACATAGTCGGTTGAGTAGTGAACCAGTAATGCATCCCTGCGCAGAGCTTCTTCAGCCAGAATGCCGGGAGCAGTGGCGTTGACCGCAATAGACGCTTCCTGTTCAACTTCAGCACGATCTACAGCCGTGTATGCGGCGGCGTTCAGTATGATGTCAGGCGCAACCGTGCGCACCAACGCTCGTACTTGTTCCGGCACGGCTAGGTCAACTGAATCGCGGTCATGGCAGATGATTTCTCCCGCGCCAGCGAAGCTGCGTTGTAACTCCACGCCAACTTGCCCCGCGGAGCCGACAATGAGTATGCGCGGCAATTTGCTCATGGAAATACCTCAGCCTCTTGCAATGTCGCGCCACTGCGATCCTTGTCAGAAAGGATGACGTGTTCCTGAGTAATTGGCCAGGGAATCGCCAACTCGGGATCGTTCCATACAATGGTTCGCTCGCCGATGGGAGAATAGTAGTCTGTCACTTTATAGGTGAAGCCCGCTTCCTCGGTGAGTGTGAGAAATGCGTGGCCAAAGCCTACGGGAATCCACAGCATTAGCCCGTTCTCCCCGCTGAGTTCGACGGCGACGTGCTTGGCAAAGGTTGGGGAGTTACGGCGCAGATCCACAGCTACATCGAGAACAGCGCCGTGCGTAACGCGAACCAGTTTACCTTGTGGCTGAATTACTTGATAGTGAATCCCTCGCAGCACATTTTTCTTTGAAACCGAAAAATTATCCTGCACCCAATTTGTCGGCACTCCTACATCGGTCATGCTGCGCTGGTTCCATGTCTCGCAGAATGCGCCGCGACTATCCCGATAAATCTTCGGCGTTAGCACTAGAACGCCTGCCAGTGATGTTTCAGTGATCTTCATAGCTCGTCCGCTACTATCGAAAAATGCGGCTCGCTTTTGAGAGCAAGCAGATATTGTCCATATCCACTCTTTAGTACTGGCCGGGCCAATTCGTCAAGTTGGTCTGCGGTAATGTACCCAAGGCGATACGCTATCTCTTCAGGGCAGGCAATCCTCAACCCTTGGCGCCGTTCAATCGTCTGAACAAAAAGTCCGGCGTCAAGAAGCGAATCGTGTGTGCCGGTATCGAGCCAGGCCATGCCTCGACTCATCACCTGCACTTTCAGATTGCCAGCTTCCATGTAAAGCCGGTTCAAGTCCGTGATCTCCAGTTCGCCACGCTTAGACGGCTTGAGTGACGCGGCCAGATTCACCACTTCGCTGTCGTAGAAATAAAGTCCTGTAACAGCATAACGAGAGCGGGGAGATACAGGCTTTTCTTCAAGACTGATTGCACTGCCTACTTCATCGAACTCCACGACACCATAGCGCTCCGGGTCCCGCACCGGATAGGCGAAGACGACAGCTCCATGTTTCACCGCCGCCGCGCGCTGCAAATGAGCTGAGAATGATTGCCCGTAAAAGATGTTATCACCGAGAATCAATGCGCTCGTATCCCTGGCGACAAAATCGCGCCCAATCAGAAAGGCCTGTGCCAAACCGTCGGGACTGGGCTGAACGGCATAACTCAAGTTGATGCCCCACTGAGTGCCATCGCCCAGCAACTCCGCGAAGTGCGCAGTGTCATGAGGAGTGGAGATAACCAGAATATCGCGCAACCCCGCCAGCATCAGAGTGGTGAGCGGGTAATAGATCATCGGCTTGTCATATACAGGCAGGAGTTGCTTCGAGACCGCCTGAGTCATTGGATAGAGCCGGGTTCCCGATCCGCCCGCTAGAATGATTCCCTTCATTATTGAATCCTCTCCTCATAGTTCTTCCGGATCCACTCCCGGTAAGCGCCGGTTCGGACGTTCTGAACCCATGAGCTGTGATCAAGGTACCATGCCACAGTTTTATACAAGCCGCTGTCAAACTTCTCATCCGGCCGCCACCCTAATTCGCGGCTAATTTTCGACGCATCGATGGCATAGCGGCGATCATGCCCAGGGCGGTCGTTTACGAATGAGATGAGCCTCTTACGCGACCCCAGCGCGGCATCGGGGCGCAACTCATCGACAATCTCGCAAATCGATGTTACAACATCCAGATTCTTCCGTTCGCTGTTACCACCGATGTTATATGTTTCACCCGTACGGCCCCGTTCAATGACTGCGCGAATGGCCGAGCAGTGGTCTTCCACAAATAGCCAATCGCGCACATTGCCGCCGTCTCCGTATACGGGAAGATTACTTCCTTCCAAGGCGTTCAGTATTACAAGTGGAATCAACTTTTCAGGGAACTGGAAGGGACCGTAGTTGTTCGAGCAGTTGGTCGTAAGTACCGGCAACCCATAGGTATGAAAGTACGCCCTAGCCAAGTGATCTGAGGCCGCCTTCGATGCAGCATAAGGACTGTTGGGTGCATAAGCAGTGATCTCGGAAAAGGCCGGATCTTCAGCTTCCACAGTTCCGTATGCCTCGTCGGTAGAGACATGCAGAAAGCGAAACTCTCGCCGGCTGGCTTCATTCAACTCCGACCAATATAGCTTAGCCTGTTCAAGCAGCGTAAAAGTTCCTTGTATGTTGGTGCGAATAAATGCGCCGGGATCGGCAATCGAGCGGTCTACATGGCTTTCTGCGGCGAAATGGACAATGACCCCGGGCCTATGTTCGCGCAACAATGCTGCCACAAGTTCCGCATCGCAGATATCGCCGAGCACCAACTCATGCCGGGAATCACCTTCAATTTCCGCAAGATTCCCAGTATTACCAGCATATGTGAGCAGATCAAGATTCACTACTGCGGTGCCGGCATTCTTGATCCACTGCAGCACAAAGTTGGAGCCGATAAACCCCGCGCCGCCAGTGACTAGGATGGTATTGCTCAGTTTTGTCATCGTACTGAAAGTCCTTCAATGACCTAGTTTAGCGAAGAGATCTACAATCCGACTAGTTATGGACGCAGGCGAAGCGTAACGATTGTAAACAAAGCCGCAGGTCGACGAATGTTTTCACCTTATGCCCACAGAATATTCGTATTGCGTAAGTATAGCACAGTATGTCTGCAGGAGTTATTGACTTAGAGTAAAACCAGAGTAAACGTGCCCATGCTGAGAACCTTATAGGTGGCTTTATCTTGAGGAAAAATCCGCCTTTAAAGTTTTGCCTTAGAGTACAGCAACTCTGATTATGCTATAGGCCTAGGTCTGCAAGCGTTGTGTCCATATTATCTGGAGAAGAGCTAGAAAGCCGCCAGCCTATTGCGGAGCAGCACCGCAAAGCCCAGTAACCCAGAGCCCAGCAGAAGCAGTCTCGAAGGCTCCGGTATAGCAGTCGCATCTGCAGTAACCGACACATCATCCAGATTATAGTAGCTAGGCGCGTCATAGCCCTCAAAAAGCACAGTATCGCTTCCGGTTCCGGTCAGATCAAAGGAGAAATATGTGTATCCACTCTGGTCAATCGGATTTCCTCCGTTGATGTCCGTGAGCGATACGCCATCCCACAAAACATGAAAATCCGCATTGGTGGCAGTGATAGGAGAACTGCCTGGGGAGTTATACAACCAGAAACCGAGGGTATATGTTGACCCTGCTTGAGTGGTTAGCGTCTGCGAGATCGAATCATATTGTTCCGTCGCCTGGCCGAACTCAGCCGCGTAACTACCACTGTGGGGAATCCCGAAGATATCAATGTCAGGGTTGGTGGCTGCATAACCGATAGTCCAGCCGGTGAAGTCGCCTGTCTCAAATCCACCATTTGTGATCAGATTGATCGGGTCTGCCAGTAGCGCCGAGGGCGCCACCAGCAACACAACGAAGCAATACGCCAAAATCAAACCCTTTCGCATACTATCTCCTTTCGCTGTCCTTCGTTGACACTGATCCCGAAGCCGTTCACTTGTCCCACTAACTAATTGGATGTATCTGGCCACACCTTTGAACCGGACAATTTATTGGTTCTACGCAGAAAACGTGAGGTTAGGCGGAAGACCGACACAGCAAACACAGTAAAGCATAATTGATTACATCTGTCCACAAAGAAAACAAAGGAGTTAACAATTCATATCTTTCTATCTGTGCAAGAGAGTGTGGCTTAATGGACACAAATTTACTATGTTGGGCGGAAACTACAAAGAAGTCATCTGTAATTGCGGGCTATAATGGGTATCATATTGTTGATAATAATGAAGTTAATACTGGAGGGAGGGATACCTGCTGATTCCAATCTTTTAGATGTTGTATGGCAGTCATGAAATCCTTCATGTGTGCCGCGCTCTATGTCCTTTGCGCCGTTATGCTCGCGGCGCAATCCACCGATATTCCTCCCTCGGCTCTTTATGGCACTTCCTTAGCAGGGCCTCCGGTGCCACAGGTGCATACCAGCGATCTCGGCTTCAGCTACAGCCTTCCATCGGACTGGGAGGTTGTGGAGGAGCATCCAATACTGCCATGGGAGAAGATGTAGGGGGCCAGGTACGCCCACAGCGCGGAAGAAAAGTTCGATGCTTGTACTGTCGAGGTGCTGACGGCCGGCCACCCTCACCCTGCCTCCATCATTTCTATCGCGGCGATACCATTCAATTGTATTGGGCAACAGTTGACCGTCGATGACCTTCCCTCCTTCGGCTCCGGCGTTTCCCGTGGCCTGCAGAAATCTATTTCAGTGGCAAATCCGGTCCATGGCGTCTACTCGCTCGGCACTCACCATCTCTGGATTGAACGCGCCGCAGGCGCACCCATCGCTCACCCGGAAGAGAAGGGAACCGTGGAGACAGTTTGCGTCATTCTCAGCAAAGCCGCTGTTTGCTGGGTCACCTTCGCCGCCGATGATGCCGCGCTCAAGATCTTCGAAAAAGGCGCAGTGACGTTGGAAGGCGAGGCGGCCACTGCGCTGGTTCCACCCGACGCCTTCCTACAGAAGCTGTTGCCTGTAGCCGGGTATCAGGTCTCAGGAATTCTACATAACCCGAATGCAATTTACATTTGCATCGGCCTCATGGCGATCGTGGTTATCATCGCCGTGTTCCTCATTCGCAAACGCCGGCAAAACAACAGCTAGCGCGACTGATACCTAGCCTTTTAGCACTTCATCAATAGTTTGGATGTCCACCAATCCGCTGCACCCATAAATCACCGGCAACACCTTGCCCGCTGGATAGGTTCTCCGTAACTGGGCAACCTTCTCCGTGCCGCAGCGATACGCGGGCAGATACATGCGACCCAGCAGCGGATGCCGTCCCCATGCTCCCGACAGCTTATCGGCGCGCTCTTCGGTAACCAGAAAATCGCGTCTCAGCGTGACGGCCACCTCCGCCTGCGGCTTGCCCTCGCCCCAGGTCAGATAAGACGACTGGTTCTTGGCGTCATCCTGCAACAAAGCCAGCAGCAAGCCGATCTGCGCGTCTTCGTCGGGCAACTGCTCGATCTCTGTCACCCCGTGCGCAATCAAAATCGCGTTGTTCGCGATGCCCTCAAACAGAGTTGCCGCGCGCGTGTTCATGGTCAAGATTGTCGCCTCGAAGCCCGCCTTTCCGCGTACGTATAAATCCTGCAGGTAGGCGAATGTGGTCACGTGCCCCGGCACAACCTCGTGGCTGATGAGCTGCTCAAACTCCGGATACGAAATCTGCAGCGAAGCATTAATCTCGTAGCTGGCCTCGTATTGCGGCGAGTCGTCCTTGTTGCGCGCCCGCCCAATATAATTCATCGACCCGGAGAACCAAGCCTCCTTGATAGGCAGAAAATCGATGTTGGCCCGCGGCACTCGCCCCAATTCCTCGGGAAGATGCGGCAGTAGATTCTTTGCGCTCAAGTTGTCGTAATGCGCAATCACCGCCGCGCTCAATGCGCGCACCGACGCCATGGGAACCACGCGCTCCTTGCGCCAAGCATCCACGGCCTCCAGCAATTCTCCCTTATATCCTGCGCGGCCCAGCAGCTCCGCCACCCGCTCGCGCTTTTTCTCCGGTCGTGAAGGCTCCGGCTGCCCGGCCGTCGCCGCATACACGCAGCGCGCATAGGGCACTGCATCGCCCTTGCCCGCCACCTCCATGGCCAACTCCCACATCACATCCAGCGAATCCGCCATGCTCATCAAATAGGCCCGGCGCAGAGCCTCCATCTTGGTCGCTTCCTGGCGCACTCCGGCAATGGCCTCCGGCAAATTGATCGCACACAGATACTCCTCCACCGCCTCGCGATTCTTGACAGACACACCGCCAGCCGCGCGTAGCTTCGCCGCCGCTGGATGCGTGTACGCCTCGGGCAACGGAAAATCGGAGAACCACGAATCGGCAATGAAGCGCCCCGTGCCAGAGGGATTCATGACGTCGCCGCCCC
The DNA here is from genome assembly GCA_964520005.1 of uncultured Occallatibacter sp. Lineage (GTDB taxonomy): Bacteria > Acidobacteriota > Terriglobia > Terriglobales > Acidobacteriaceae > Telmatobacter. The sequence continues at coordinate 2,515 of CAZFMB010000129.1, read as the reverse complement.
ACAGCGTGTCAATACCCAAAACCGCGTCAGCAATAAACTGGTCTGCTTGATTCATCGTTTACACCTTTTCCTTTTTCACGGAATAAATCCACACATACAAACAAAGTCCAACAAACAGTACTGCGGAAATCGTTTGCGAGACGGGCTCATTCATGTAGAACGGCGTAGTGATTAGATCCACGCGATACCACGGGAAGAGATGCAGCGCCGCTCCTAACACGCCTCCCAGCGCACCGCCTGCCATCAGCCCCGAGGCAAGAATCACTCCGCGCTCGCGAATCCTGCTCCCCTGTTCGCCGCCGGTCTTTTCCGACTTCTTGTTGATGATGTGCGACAACACGCCCCCGGCAAGTATTGGCGAGGTCAGATCCAGCGGCAGGTAGATTCCCAGCGCAAAGACCATAGACGACTTGCCCAGCATCTCCAAAATCAGCGTAATAATCGCGCCGATGCCGAACAGCATGTAGGCCACCGGTTGGCGGCTCATGAATCCCACCACCAGTGCCTTCATAATGGCAGCCTGCGGCGCAGCAAGTGCCCCATCGCCAGTCTCTCCGAACTTAAACCCATGGGCCAGCATTACGATGGTTAGCCCGGCAGTAATGGCGGCAGTGATCACGCCGATAAATTTGACCTTCTGCTGCGCGGCAGGCGTTGAGCCGAGCCAGTAGCCGGCCTTCAGGTCGGTAATGAACTGCCCCGATACGCACAGCGCCGTGCACACCATGCCCGCAATGGCCATCACAAAAAACATTCCTGTATCGCCCGATAGGCCAAAATTAAGCAGCACTACCGCAGAGATGATGATGGTCAGCATGGTCATGCCCGAGGCAGGATTGTTGGCCGTGGTGGCTATAGCGTTGGCCGCCACCGAGGTAAAGAAAAACGAAAACAGCAGCGTCAACATCAGGCCCAGCGCCAGTACCGTCCACGAAACCTGCAGGCGGCTGAAGAAAATCGCCACCGCTAAGGAACTGACAACCACTCCGAGAAGTATAGAGATGATGGAAATATCGCGGTCGGTGCGTTCCGGTGCGGTGGCCTCGCCGTGGCGGAAGGTGCGCAGTGCAATGCCGAACGACCCGGCCACCACGCGCATTGATTTCAGAATGCCGATAATGCCGGCCATGGCGATGGCGCCCACGCCGATAAATCTCACATAATTGCGAACGATCTCAGCCGCCGTCATCTGAGCTATAGGAATAGTTGCCGGGTAGACAGTGGCCTTGATATCAAAATGGCTGCCGAAGTACCAAATCAGCGGAACCAGAACGAAGCTGGTAAGCATGCTGCCAGCGCAAAAGGTGAGGGCGCTACGTATTCCCATTACGTAGCCCAGGCCCATGATGAAACTGATGGCCTCAAATTTGAAGACCATGCGTCCGCGCTCGGCAAGTGTACGCATCACTGGCACGAACTGAAAGTCGAGATACTCTTTCCAGACGTGGAATGTAGAGACAAAAAAATCGTAAACTGCGGCAATCGCAGTGGCCTGCAACAGCAGCTTAGCCTGCGAACCGCCCTTCTCGCCGGTCACTAGCACCTCGGTGATGGCCGTGGCCTCGGGGAAGGGCAATTGCCCATGCATCTCGCGCGCAAAATAACGGCGCAGCGGAATCAGAAACAGCACGCCCAGACAGCCCCCAGCCAGGCAGATGAAGATGGTCTGCACCGGATGCGGATCAAGATGGAGCATGTACAGCGCGGGCAGTGTGAAGATTGCGCCGGACACCACGCTGGCCGACGCCGCGCCGATGCCGGTAATGATCACATTTTCCAACAGGCTCGTCCGGCGCTTGAAAGCGCGCGCCAAACCGATGGCCAGAATCGAGATGGGAATCGCGGCTTCCATCCCCTGGCCAACCTTCAACCCGGAGTAAGCCGAGGCCACGGAGAAAATCACGCAAAGCAGCACGCCCCAGAAGACCGAGCGCAACGTGATTTCCGGCTCTTTGGCCTGCGCGGAAATGATGGGCTGGTAACTTTCGCCGGCTTTCAGCGGCACGTAGGCATTGGCTGGTAAAGAGTTGCTTTCCTTCTCGATCATCGGTCCATTATCCCCTGTGCCGGGCAATTCGTCCGGCGTCGCCCGGCCCGGTTCATCCGCGCCCTGGCGGCTGCCCGTTCAAACCGGGCTCGGCGCTCATTTCAGCCCGCAATACACCATACACTCTACCGATACACAGGAGTCAAATCAGGCGAGAACAGGGGATTGGCCGGACACGGCCGGTTTAAGAATGTACGCTTAGAGCATTCTCATTGATAGTGTAAGGAAGCTCTGTGCCCCATCCATTTCACGTTCTGTGTGAAATGGGTGGGAAATCACAAAATCAGCCTTACAGAAACTGTGAAAATGTTTAGCTCTTGCGGCCGTTAGCCTTGGTCACGGCGGACGGCTTGCGCAGCGGCACAATCGCCCCAGCGCCGGGCGCGGCCTGCTGGAAGCGCGCCAGCATTTCGGTCCGCACGTACTCCACAAAGCTCTGCATCTGCCGGTTCATCTCTTCCATGCGCT
>CAZFMB010000128.1:0-10627 GCA_964520005.1 uncultured Occallatibacter sp. | reverse complement strand
GTCACGGCTCCCGCTTCGCGCAGAGCTTCTTTGAAGGTATAAAGGAAGGTCTCCCTTAAAACTCGCAGGGAAACATTCGACGGAGCGCAGTTCATGCCCGATTCAGGCTGTCCGTGTCCCACGAAGTGTTTCAGCGTCGCCAGCACGTGGCGTTTATCCCTGAAGTTCTTCTCTCCCTGAAAGCCGCGCACCGCCGCGATGCCGAGCCGAGAAACCAGGTAAGGATCTTCGCCGTAGGTCTCCTCCACGCGGCCCCAGCGAGGCTCGCGCGCCACGTCCACCACCGGTGTCAGCGCATGATGCGCGCCGCGCAGGCGCGCTTCCAGCGCCGTCATAGTGAAAAGCGATTCCACCAGAGCAGGATTGAAGGTTGCTCCCAGGGCGATGGGCTGCGGAAAACTGGTTCCCTCTGGAGCCGCATGGCCATGCAGGCACTCCTCGTGGAAGATCACGGGAATGCCCAGGCGGCTGTGCTCGAGGAAAAACTTCTGTATGGCGTTGGTCAGCTCGGCCATGCCGCGAGCGTTCTTGCCGCCGCCGGCATCGCTCGGACGTCCCACCTGCCCCAGCCCGCGGCCATCGCTAAATGCATTCTTTGCCTTCTGGAGATCGAAGTTGCCCTCTGCATCCACCAGCGTCTCAGGTTTCTTCTGCCAGATGCACTGCATCTGCGCGGCTTTTTCCTCCAGCGTCATCCGCGAGAGCAGATCCTTCACTCGCTTGGCGGAGGGCTGTTTGGCGTCTTTGTATAGAGGGGCAGCTTTGCGAGACTTCTTGGCGACGGCGGACTTCTGTTTTTTCATGCGATCCATTCCTTGAGGTTGCTGTTGGTTACGATGCACGGTGATTGTACGAGAAGAGATAGCTTAGTCTGTGGCGCGGCTTTCCTATGCCGATAAACTCAGCCAGGATGTCTACGGCGTCAGGGATTACCTGATTCCGGCAAGAGCAGCAGCGAACAAGCTGCAAGCATATTGTGTTTGAACCAAACTAAAATGACGGACATGTTTGAATAATGCAGGTAAACACCGGTCGACCAGCCAGGTAAAATTACCAGCCGTCGATGCAAGGAGCCCACCTAACCAGGATCTCCAATTAGCCTCTCGGCTACAAACCAATATACTCCCCTTTGCTTATGCTCGCGAACTTTTTTGCATAGGCTCCAAGGCTAATAATCCGTTCCTCGTAAAAATGCCTATCTTCTATCATATCAATCAGATAGATAACTGATATGTTTTGGTTGTCTAGGCGAAAACTTGGATCATTTCTTCCTCCCTATGTACACCGGTCCCTTCCAGTCGAGCAGGCAGTCCATCATCTTCTCCACCTCACGGATTCTTCAGCGCTTTGAGATCGAAGCGCATCTTCTCGAAGTACAGCGCCTCCACGATCTCAGCGAGCGAGCATGAGCCACCGAGGTGACCCACCTTGCCGACGCCGATCATCTTCACGACGTTAGTCCGGAGGTCGCAAGCGATCATATCGAGCCTTCGAATCTGGTCAGGCTTGGCTATCTATTTTCCTCGCGGCGCGGAAAATCCCCCCGATTTCAATGTAGAGAGGCACCCTGAATTGAAGCGTCTGTTCTCAGAGATGCTATAACACTTATGTGCCCGAAGAACAGGTCCAGTATGCGGCGAAGCAGAGGCGCGGTTTAGGCCGCCGCTGGTTGTACCTGATGCCGGTGGTTTTCGTTACCTATAGCCTCGCCTATCTTGGCCGCTCGAATTTTGGCTTTGGCGCCGCGGCCGGACTCGCCGCGTCGCTCAATATCACCGAATCGCGAGCTGCATTTCTGGGGTCGGTCTTCTTTCTCGGTTATTTTCTCTTCCAGGTTCCCGCGGCAGCCTACGCGACGCGCAAGAGTGCAACCAGGCTTGTCTTCTTTGCGCTCATCAGCTGGGGCGTGCTGTCCGCGCTTACCGGCGTAATCAGGGATTACTGGCTTCTTGTTATCGATCGCCTGTTGCTGGGCGTGGCGGAGAGCCTGATCTTTCCTTCCATGCTGATTCTGCTGACCAACTGGTTTACGCGCACTGAGCGTTCGCGAGCTAATTCGATTCTCATGCTTGGTAATCCGGTTACAGTCACCTGGATGGCCGCCGTTACCGGGTTTCTGATCAAGGCGGCTGGCTGGCAGATGATGTTTATTCTCGAGGGAATACCTTCGATTTTGTGGGCGTTTATATGGGTGCTGGTGGCGCGTGACCGGCCGCGTGAAGCGACCTGGCTGAGCAAACAAAGCAGTGAGCAGCTTGCAGTGGCGTTGGAACTGGAACAAACCGCGCTTCCGCAACACGGAAATCTGGCATCGGCACTCCGTGTACCGGGCGTAATTCTTTTATGCGTCCAGTATTTCTTCTGGAGCTTCGGGGTCTACGGACTTGTATTGTGGATTCCTGAGATGATCCGCTCCGGATCGACTCGCAGGATCGAGACGGTAGGCCTGCTGAGTGCCGCACCGTTCTTGCTGGGAGTGATTCTGTTGCCTACTGTCGCATATTTTTCCGATCGCGCGCTCCATCGCAAGGTCTTCGTATGGCCACTCCTTCTAATCTCTGGAGTTGCGTTGCTATGCTCCTACGCGGCCGCCGGAAATCACTTTTGGCTGGCGTATGTAGCATTGATTGTCGCCGGTGGAACGATGTACGCGCCCTATGCTCCATTTTTCGCCATTGTGCCTGAGATGCTGCCCAGGAATGTGGCTGGCGAAGTGATGGCTCTCATCAATAGCTTTGGGGCGCTGGGCGGCTTCGCCGGCACGTGGCTGGTTGGTCTATTTCAGGCGCTTACCGGCAATGCGCGCGCCGGATATCTCGCCATGTCTATCTCGCTCATCCTTGCAAGCGGAATCACCTTCTCTCTACGGGCCGCAAAGACGGCAAATACTGTTCCGGCTACCTCCTCAGGCTAGCCGATTCTGAATCCCATGCCCGGCGCAAATGAAAATGCCGATCATTTCTCCGGATTCGACGCCGGTTGCTGCGCCGAAGGCGGTCCGTTGTGACCATTATTTATCTTGTCGACCAATGCACTGTCGGTGGCCTTGTTGATGCTGCTGGCTTTGCTGAACTCGGCTTTAGCTTCGTCTATCTTGCCCATCGACCGGTAGAGCCGTCCCAGCCGCCAATGCACATTCACGTTGTCGGGGTCTAGCCGGGCGGCCTCTTTCATCTCCCGTAACGCATCCTGCTTGCGGCCATTCTGGTCCAGGACGATGCCCAGATCGAGGTGTCCAAGCGCCAGCTTAGGGTTCAGCTTTACAACCTTCTCCAGCAAAGGCCCGGCATTCTCAATTTGTCTTATCTGGATTTCAGTATCGGCCAGATAGAGCATGGCCTGAACATGATCCGGGTTGTTGTCCAGCTCGGCCTGAAACTCGCTTGCCGCCTCCTGATATTGCTTTTGGATCCACAGCAGGTAGCCCAGGCCGTAGTGTGCGTCGGGCTCCCTCGGATTAGCCTTCACCGCGGCGCGGAACTGCTGAATGGCGCCGGGGGTATCTTTCATCTCATCCATCGCCTCGCCGGCCAACATATCGGCCTCGGCAGATTCCGCGTTCAGCATCAAAATTTCGTGATAAGTATCCAGAACGCACTGGTACTGTTTGGCCCAAAGGCAACTGTGCGCCAGAGCCAGCCGCAGGGGAAGATTCTGCGCATCATGAGCCGCGGCTTGCTTCAGATAAGGAGCCGCCTCGACGTATTCGCCCAGTCCATAATGGGCCATCCCCATCAGGGTGTTCAGCCGTTGACCCTCGGGCGAGGAAGGAGGCTGGTTTTTGAGCAGCGGCTTGAATTCCAGAATGGCCTGCTTCAGTTCGCCGCCTTTGAAGAGCGCCAGACCGAGGTTCATGCGCAGGCCTGGCAGCGCTGGATTCAGTGCCATGGCCTTGCGGTAAAGAGGCACAGCATCTTTGTAGTGCTCCTGACGCGCTTCCAGCAGGCCCAGGTGGGCGTAAGGCTCGGGATTGGAAGGATGAGCCTTCAGGAGTACACGCCATGCGGCCTCAGCCTCTACATTCTTTCCCTGCTGCTCCAAGGCTAGCGCGATTTGCCGCTGGCTCTCAGACAGCGGAGTGGCCTGCCCCATGGAGACTGCAGCCACCATGGCTAAACCCAGGCCGATTCCTAATGGTATAACCCGATTCATTTGCATCCTTTACCAATCTTAAATGGCCTTGTAAAGCCGGCAACAATACTCGAACACAAAGCAAAGAAAAAGGGCGCGGCAGGGTTTGCCTGCCGCGCCCCGGTTGAGGGTTAAAGGTTAGAAGCTGAACTTGCCGCCCAACTGCAGGTTGCGTGGATCCTGCGTGCCATTGAGGACGCCGGACGTCGTGTTGACGGAGTTGAATTCGGTGTGGTTTAGCGTGTTGAACGACTCGAACTTCAACTGGAAGTTCGCTGTTTTGTAGATTTGGAAGGTTTTGTAGAGCGATGTGGTGAGGTTAAAGCGACCGGGCAATATCAGCGTGTCCTTGCCCCAGTTGCCGAAGCCCAGGTTAGTTCCACCCGCCCATACCGGGGTGATGGCGTTATTGATTCGGCTTGTGTCGAACCATTGGGACACGGTCTTGGGATAGTGCAGCTTGCCGCCGGGGGTGATATTCGGATGGTTGGTATATCCGCCGCCCAATCCGACTGGATCATAGCTAGCATTCAAGTTGACCTGCTGAGGTATGCCGGTTTCCTTGACAAAGGTTCCAGCAATCTGCCATCCGCCGGCGATGGACTTAACCAGTCCCTCGCTCTTGTTGAAGAAGGGCAGGTTGTAGACGTAGTTGGCGTTGAGGATGTGACGGCGATCATATGAGCCGGAACCCTTGTCATACTTGATATACCAGGGGTTATCGACGTTGTTGCGATCCTGAGACTGAATGTCGATGATGTGCGAGTACGTGTAATCGACTTCGGCGCTCAGGCCCCAGCGGTTCTGAATGCGAACAGCCGACTGGAGGCCGTTGTAGTTGCCGGTGGCGACGTTTTCATCCTGGGAGATGCCTGCATAGCCAGGGTATGAACGGTAGGCGTTCTGGCTGCCCAGGTTCTTGAAAGATACAGCGTCCGGGAGATACTGTGGCACTGGCGGGACGGCAGGGTAGGCGGGGTTGAGGTACACGTCCCCACTGTAATTACCGGAGCCGTCACCAGCTGCCTGACGTGCGTCCAGGCAAGTAAACGGAGCAACTGTCGACTTAACTGTGCACGTGCCTGCCGGGCCGGCGCCAATATTTACCAAGCCAATGTTGGTCGGCAAGGCGTTGAGCGCATTGTTGACAATGTTCTGATGCCATTGGACGTTGCCAACGTACTGGACAACCCAAATGACCGAATGTGTGATTTCACGCTGCACACCGAGGCTGTACATGGCTACGGCGGGAGCTCTGAAGGTTTGTGCAATGCTATCGCCTCCGCCAGCAAAGATCAGAGAGGTCGGCGCGATCACGTTGCCGGTGCTCCAGTTCTTTCCAGGCTGGCTGAAGTAGGGGTTGCTAAGGTTGAGCGAAGGATCAAACGGAGCGCTGGTGGCGACGCCGAAGATGTCGTTGCCTTGCATGCGCTCATAGAAGGTTCCAAAGCCGCCGCGAAGAATGGTCTTGCCGTTTCCGAAGAGGTCCTCGGAGAAGCCGATGCGGGGCTGCCACGTTCTGTAGTCGTTGGTAACCACGCCCTTGGGGTAGCCGTTTACGCCTGCAAGGTTGGTGCCGTTGATGTAGGCGGGGATACCGTTGTAGGTATACAGAGACGGGCTGGCTGAGTTGATGGTGCCGTCGGCGTTCCATATCGGAGCATCGGCTGCACCCGTTAGGTAAGTGTTCTGATTGAAGTTGCCAAGGAGGTTCTGGCGTTCCCAGGTGTGCGGCAGGGCGTCATAGCGGAGACCGAGCTGCAAGCTCAAGCGGGAGGTAATGTGCCAGTTGTCCTGGGCATAGACCGAAGGAGTGTTGTTGGCGTAGTGGCGAATCGGAGCGTTCTGATTCTGGCTGTAGCCGCCGGGCAAGCCCAAAATCACATCCATGAGCGTGTAACCCGACAACTGGTTAAAGCTGTAGTTGCCCTGTGAATCGCCGTAGAGCATCTGGTTCTTGGTGTATCGGTTGTAGCTGAAGCCGAATTTGAGTTGATTCTTGCCCAAAGTATAGGAGACGTCAACCTTGGGAGAATAGTCCTGGGCCGCATTGTGATAGGGTTCGGTGGCGGTGTCTTCCGATTTTCCACCGTCCAGAGTGCTGCCAAAGCCCATGCCGGGCCAGATCTTCCGAGTGATGGTATAAGCTGTCACAACCGGAGAAACTGTCCATGTAGAAGGCAGGAAGGTGTTGGCGCTGGGAACGATGTCGGCTCCGTTGCCGTCATAGTTCATGCTGACTTCCAGCAGCAGGTTGGGCTTGATGGCGCCGGTCAACTTGGCGGTAGCGCTGTGAGCCGGCGAAGAGAGAATGCTGGTGAGGGTGTTATAGTTGCATCCGCACCATCCCAGTTCCGGATTGCCGTAGTTCTGATTCTGGTGGTCGCCGATGTAGTGAACCAGAAGCGCCCACTTGTCGTTGACGTTGTAATCGCCGCGAACCACGGTGTCTTCTACCTTTTGCGGTAGCGGGACGCTGGCCACGTTATAGTCCGTCGTGCCTACGTTCGGCATTGGGATAACGCCTGCGTTGAAGTAAATAGCCGCGTTGGGATCGATCAGTGCCGCAGGAACAACCTGTCCAATGGGGCAGTTTGTCACCGTTACGGGTTTACCGGCCAACGTGGTAGCTTCTGCGCTGGCTGCTACGTCAGTTTGCTTGACGCCCTGGTAGCAACCGCCGGAGGTCAGAGGGGTGGTTAGAGTCGAAAGAGAGTGGGTCTGATAATCCGACGCGCCAACAGAGGGAACCTGGATCCAAGTCGTGGTGGCATCGTGTACGTTCTTGCCAGTGTTTTGATACGACGGATCGAAATAGAGGAGGCCGTTTAACGAGGGACCACCGTTTACGGGTAACTGCGTAACAACATTGGTAGTGTTGGGATAATCCTTCTTGGGTAACGTGGCGTTGTTGCTGGAAGCAACAGCGGAGGTCTTGCGCCACTCCTGGTTGAAGAAGAAGAAGCCCTTGTTCTTGTTGGTGTTGTAGGTGTGAGGAATGTAGATCGGGCCGCCGACGTTGAAGCCGTAGATGTTGTAATGTGTTGCCGGCCTCGGGTTGATCGGGGTAGTCGTCTTGTTCTCGAAGGTGTTGGCGTTGTAAGCGGTGGCGCGATTAAATTCCCACGCCGAGCCATGGAACTTGTTTGTGCCGCTCTTCAACGACATACTGATGGTGGCGCCGGAGGAGATGCCGTAATCCGGAGGATAGTTGGAGGTCATCATCTGGAACTCAGCGATGGCGTCCTGTGAAGGCTGAATCTGCGTGCCGCCGCCGCCGCCGCGGTCATCCGACTCGCCGCCGTCGATCAGCCAGATATTGTGGGCCTCGCGCAGGCCGTTGAATTCGATACTAAAGTTGGCGCCAAACGCTCCGAGGGAGTTGTTGTCCGGAAGCTCAGAACTGACGCCCATGCCAAGAGCCGCCAGATTCACTAAGTTGCGGTTCTCGGTAGCGAGGGAGGTGATATCTTCCGAGGTGATCAGGGTGCTGATCACGTTGGAGTCAGCCTGTACCGTCAGGGCGTCGGCTACGACGGAAACGGTCTCCGTATTTGCGCCGACTGTCAGCTTGACGTTAACGGTGAACGTGGCAGAAACGTTAACCACGATTCCAGTTTGAACGTAGTTCTGAAAGCCCTTGGCGGCAACTTTCAGGTTGTAGTTGGCAGGGTTCAAGCCGGGGAAATCATACAAGCCGGCGCCGCTGCTGACGGTAGTGTGAGAGATGCCAGTGGCCGGATCGGTGAGGGTAATATTTGCTCCCCCAACGACGGCGCCCGTCTGGTCAGTGATGATGCCGGTGATTTCAGAGTTGGCCTGCGCATATGCTCCCACGCATGCCAGCACGAGGATCAGCGGCAACAGGATAATCCAGTACTTCGCTTGTCTCATGTGACCTTCCTTTTTCAAAGTTGGTGCTGGTTATGTTGCGTAATTCTCTCCGTCTATTACCAGCGAAGAGAACAAATTGTTGTGTTGCCGGCTGATCCGTGTAATCGACTGATTCGTGCAATCGATTGTCTACGTGATCGATCTTCGCCTGCAACGCAACGGCACACATCGGCTCTTTCCTGCCTTTCTCCCCCGCGCCGTCGCATCGTCAAAAGACAATACGACAGTTTTCGGAGCATAAAAATAGGATAAAAACCGACGAAAGCATTTGAACTCCACAGAATGGGACTGTCAAGGAAAATAATCAGGCATTGCCTATAATGGAGAACAAAGGGCGAATATTGCGACCAGTCGGGATCGATTCAGCCCTATGTCGACGGTGGGTTACATCCGTTTAAATCGTTTAATATGTGCAATATACTGTTCAGATAAACAGGTTCATGAGAGTGTTGGTAGGTGGTTCATCCTCCGTCCTGCAAATATCTCCTCCCTGACCATGTTTTTGCCGCGTTTTGGGCTTTTGGCGCAAGTTTACCGTGCGCGACTCCTGGGTTAGCAAAGCGCTGGGTGCGGTAAACTTCAAGCTTGGAGGAATCACACTTTGTCACATAAATTCGGATTGTTAGCTGCTCTTGTTGCCAGTACGTTCCTTGTTTCCGGTTCGACCTCGGCAGCATTTGCCGCACAGGAAGGGAAGCAAGAGAGGATGCAACAATCCCAGGGTGGAATGGCCAATGCCGGTCCGCAGAAAGCGGAGTTCGATAGCCAGCACCGTCCGATTACTGCCGGCGGCTTTGTAAAAAAAGGCCCAATTATCTTCCAGAATGTTGCCGAAGCAGCTGGGCTTACGCGCTGGCATCACACAGCGGGCACTCCTGAAAAGCGCCTCATTTTGGAGGCCAAAGGTCCCGGCGTTTGCCTTCTCGACTATGACAATGACGGCTGGCTGGACATCTATCTGGTGAACGGCTCGACCTATGATGCGCTTGAGGGCAAGACCACTCCGCCGCACGCGGCTTTGTTTCACAACAATCACGATGGAACTTTCACCGACGTGACGGAGAAGGCCGGCGTGGCCAACGACCGGTGGGGTTACGGATGCGCGGTGGGCGATTACGACAACGACGGCTGGCCGGACCTATATGTAACTAATTTCGGGAAGAACCGCCTGTACCACAATAACCACGATGGAACCTTCACGGATGTAGGGGAAAAGGCCGGAGTTGCTCTCGGCACATGGTCTACGGGCGCCACATTTGGCGATTATGACGGTGATGGGCGGCTCGACCTGTTTGTGGATAGCTATGCACAGATGGACTTATCCAACCCTCCGCTTTCCGGGTCGAAGGCGGTCAACTTTGCTTTCTGCCAGTACCGCGGCGTGCAAGTGATGTGCGGCCCGCGCGGCCTGAAGGGCGAACGTGACCACCTCTTTCATAACAATGGCGACGGGAATTTTACGGATGTTAGCAAGAAGCTGGGGGTGGACAATCCCAATGGGTACTACGGCCTGGGGGCGCTGTTTGTGGACGTGAACGGGGATGGCAAGCCGGACCTGCTGGTGGCCAATGATTCCACTCCGAATTATTTGTATATGAACAAGGGAGATGGAACCTTCGAGGATCAGAGTTACGAAAGCGGATATGCGCTCAACAGCGATGGCCGCGAGGTTGCCAATATGGGCATTGCGGCCGGTGACTATGAGAACAACGGCCACCTTTCGATCGTGAATACCACCTTTGCCGACGACTACAATGTGCTTTTCCAGAATGACGGAAAAGGATTTTTTACGGATGTCAGCTATCAGGCCGGCATAGCGGAGTCCTCCATCCCATTTGTTAGTTTTGCCGATGGATTTCTAGATTACGACAATGATGGATGGAAGGATCTGCTTATTATCAATGGCCACGTCTATCCCGAGGTGGACAAGCATCCAGAGTGGGGAACCAGCTATGCCGAGCGCCCGCTGCTCTATCACAATCTGAAGAACGGCAAGTTCGAACTGGTTCCAGCGGTCGAGGGAACCGGGCTTGCGGTGGTTAGCGTGGGCCGTGGCGCCGCCTTCGGGGACATTTTCAACGAAGGCAAGATCAGCGTGGTCATCAATAATATGGATGGTGTTCCGGTTCTGCTTCGCAACGTGAATGCGGACCATCACCATTGGGTTGAACTCAAACTGATTGGCGGACCCAAGAGCCCACGCGATGCGGTTGGATCGACAGTCTATCTGGAGGCGGGCGGCATGCGCCAGCGCGGAGACGTGCTGAGCGGCGGAAGCTATCTTTCCACCAACGATATGCGCGTTCACTTTGGGTTAGGTGACGCCACCGATGCGGGGACGGCGGAGATTCACTGGCCTTCAGGCGTGAAAGAGAAGTTGAAGCTGCCCGTAGTGGACCGGATTTATACCGTCACTGAGGGCCAGGGCATTACCGGCGCTCTTTGCAGCGGTAAGCCGTGCGCGGAGGAGGCTCCGGCGGCAAAGGCGAACAAACCCTGAACTAGCCCCTATAAAAGAATCCGGCAGGGACCAATGAATATATTCTGGATAATTTGGCTCCTCAGGTAGGACTCGAATCATCAATCAAACGTATTTTCAACA
>CAZFMB010000127.1:0-10785 GCA_964520005.1 uncultured Occallatibacter sp. | reverse complement strand
CCTCCGTGCAGGTCAGAGACAAAGCCGGCGTCGCCGCATCGATCTTCAGCGTTCCGCTGGCCATGCCGCCGCTCGCATAGTTGGTGTTGCCGCTGGTAAAGGTGCCTGTGACTGGCGTGCTGCCCGCCGCCGTCGCGCTGGCGGGACTATAGATCCATGTTCCGCTTACAGTAACTCCGCCTATGCCTGTCGCCGCGCCAACGCAGGAGTGCGCGTTGCCATCGTAGGCCACTTCCGTGCAGGTCAGGGACAAAGCCGGCGTCGCCGCATCGATCTTCAGCGTTCCACTGGCCATGCCGCCGCTCGCATAGTTGGTGTTGCCGCTGGTAAAGGTGCCTGTGACTGGCGTGCTGCCCGCCGCCGTCGCGCTGGCGGGACTATAGATCCATGTTCCGCTTACAGTAACTCCGCCTATGCCTGTCGCCGCGCCAACGCAGGAGTGCGCGTTGCCATCGTAGGCCACCTCCGTGCATGTCAGGGATAAATCCGGCGTCGCCTGGGCAATCGTGGTTGAATATGACTGGCTGCCCGAATAGGGACCTGTCCCAGTACTGCTGTCCACTGCCGTCACCGTAAAGGTGTAAGGACCTGCGGTAGTTGGAGTGCCTGACAACACTCCAGATGTGCTCAGGATCAAACCTGGCGGCAAGGATCCGCTGGTGACAGAGAAGCTATAGTTTGAGGTTCCGCCCGATGCAGTCAGTGTCTGACTATAGCTGCTTCCAAATGTCGCGTCCGGCAAGGACGCAGGTGACAACGTAATCGTAGCCGCACCTATGCTAAGCGTGTAGTTTTGCGCGCCAATTAAGGTATGATTATTCGAATCCGTCGCGGTAATCGTTATGGAAAAGCTGCCGCCCGCTGATGGAGTGCCGGAGAGTACTCCTAAAGCACTGAGATTCAGGCCCGCTGGCAAAGCTCCGCCAGTGACGGAAAAGGTATAACTCCCACTTCCGCCCGTGGCCGTCATTGCCGTGGAATAGGCTGCGCCCGCGGTTCCCGCAGGCAGACTGCCAGGCGATAATGCGAGTGTGCCCGTGCCGCTCACATTGATGTCCTGTGTACCGCCACCATTGAGAGCATTGTCTGTCAATGCGATTTGGCCGCTGAAACTTCCTGCTACCGAAGGGATGAAATTTGCCGATATATCGCAGCTCACGCCAGTTGCCAGAGAATTTCCGGCGGCGCAAAGGTTTGTATCGGAGTGATTCTCGGAAAAGTTGGCAGGGTAGAGAGGGTTGTTTCCTGTTGAAGAAAAGAGCAGCGGCGCATTGCCCATATTTGAAACGACGACCGTCTTCGGGCTGTCGCTGCTGGCGGCGCCTGCAGGCGTCGACGCAAAGCTAAGCGCGGGTGGATCCGCGACGTCGACCTCGACGACCTGGCTGTTGCCCGAATCGGCGATGTAGATGTTTCCGCTCATATCCACAGCCACGCCAGTGGGATTAAAGCTTGATCCACTCGTCGTAGTATCGGCTATGAGAGATTGCGTTCCATAGCTGCTGCCCGTCCACGGCACCTCCACCACTTCCTGACTTCCCGAGTCTGAGATGTAGACGTTTCTGCCTCCGTCCACTGCCACGCCAACGGGCGAACTCAAACCGCTACCCACAGTCACATACGTTCCATAACCGCTGCCCGTCCAAGGAACTTCCACGACCTGGTGGTTGCCGCTATCGGCGATATAGACGTTCCCGCTCCAATCTACCGTTACGCCAACGGGGTCAAAGCTTGGCCCATTTGTGGTTGTATTGGCTAACGTCAATGGCGCCGAGTAGCCGCTGGCGATCCATGGAATCTTCACCACATTCCGATTGCCGGAGTCTGCAATGTAGAGATTCCCACCACCATCAACCGCTACGCTTTTAGGTGAATTCAACCCGCTGACCACTGTCGTTTGCGTGCCATAAGCGCTGCCCGTCCAGGGAACTTCCACGACCTGATGGTTGCCGGTATCGGCGATATAGACGTTTCCACCGCCATCCACTGCCACGCCAGAGGGTGAACTCAATCCGCTGTCCACCGGACTCTGCGACCCACTGCTGCTCTTTACTACAGTGCCGCTTCCGGAGTTGGCG
Organism: uncultured Occallatibacter sp.; assembly: GCA_964520005.1. Classification (GTDB taxonomy): domain Bacteria; phylum Acidobacteriota; class Terriglobia; order Terriglobales; family Acidobacteriaceae; genus Telmatobacter. Next base: position 8,707 of record CAZFMB010000127.1, on the reverse strand, counting down.
ATGTAGACGCTGCCGCCCTCGTCCACCGTCACTCCAGCGGGCGAACTTAATCCGCTGCTCACCGCGGGACTCAGCGTACCGGGGCTAAAAATCGCCTGGGGCGCTTTGCCGATGCCGTGCAAATAGGCTGCGGCAAGCACATTTCCGCTCGTGTCTTTGAGTACCACCGCGCCCGTACGCAGCCCCGCGCTTTGCGGCGTAAAGGTGATACTCACCGTGCAACCGTCGTCTGAGAGATAGTTGTTGGTCAATGAGCATGTGCCACTTTGCGCGTCGGCAAAGTCCGATCCTGTTGCGCCGTGGTTCAGTACTGTCCAACTGCCGAGCGAAACGTAGTTGACGACGAACACAAATGAGACAGGTATCGTCGCGCTGGAGTTGCCCACGCTCACAGTTCCGAAATCGACAGCCTCGGTAGCCCCCTTCTCCACGCGGTTGTTCAATGTATCGCTGTAGTAGACGTTACCGCTCCCATCCACCGCAACTCCCGATGGAAAGTACCTCGAGGCGGCCACCAGCATTCCCTGATTGAATAGCGGCAGATGAGGTGAGTCGTTGAGATAGCCTGTTGCCCTCCACGGAAACTCCAGTATCCAGCCAAAATTGCTATCGGCAATGAAGATGTTGCCGCTTCCGTCCACGGCAACGCCTGCCGGTTCGTGCATTGAATAATCTAACTGTATTGGGCAGCCGCTAACCGCAATCGTACATCCGGGTGGTAATTCAACCAAAGTGCCGTGGCCATAGCCGTCACCGTAATCCGCAACGAAGACGTTTCCGCTTCCATCCACTGCCACACCGTAGGGGGCGAAATAGGTACTATTTCCGCTCGTTGCAGCATTGACCAGTGTCGAGGGTGCGCCGTAGTTGCTCCCCGTCCACGGATACTCGACCACCACTTGCCCGGCGGAGTCCGCGACGTAGAGGTTCCCGCTTCCGTCAACCGCGACTCCTTTGGGTGCACTCAACCCGCTGATCGGTGTCGATATAGTCCAGCTTCCGCTACCTGAGGGCGAAGCCTCCACCACGCTGCCGGTATTGGAAACAGCAATATATACATTGCCGCTCCCATCCGTCGCCAGGCCAAACGGGGAGCCTAACCCGGTCGCCACATTTGCTGGTGTTCCGTAACCATTGGCTGTCGTCCAGGGTACCTGGATCACACTTCCGCCGGCGAAGTAGGGATAGGAGATGTAGACGTTGCCGCTCGCGTCCACTGCTACGCCGGTGGGTGTTCCATACCCATTGTTCACCAGAGACGTTACGCCTGAGTAGAGTACCGACTGCCCACGAAGCTGAGGCGTGAACCAGGCAAAGCCACAAGCATATACAAATATAATGAGAAGACTGAAGATCGCTCGCAAGTACATTGCGCCGCGTCTATTGAGCACACACCACATACTGGTCATATAAAACCTCCAAAGCAATCAAGCCGGTCATTAGTGTGCGTTTCCATGACGCCTGCAACGCACACGCAAATCACAACACCCTATCAGCGCAATGCCTGGGGAGGTCTCTGAAATGCCAGCTGATTGCGGGACACTATGCCCCGGTAAAAAATGTTTCTATACTTGACTCGCTCCAGATGAAGCGTTTCTACCTGCCACTAACACTGAAAAGCAGCTAACCCACCAACAAAAGCAGAGACATGAATGCCTCGCTAGAAGAGTGTCCGTAAAAAAGTGAGAGTGTTCCGGAAGCAATCAAGCTTGCGACTGGTGATCAGATTCTGAGAGCCACGTCATGCGCCGGTATTTTAAGGTCGACGCTTATAGATAAAGATGCTCCAATTTAGGCAAGGATGCTGTTAATTTTTCTCGAACTATGGCAACTTGTTCGCCAATACAGGTGCTCATATTGAGCACGTCGCCATCGCTGGCGGCCTCAACTTGCAGCGGTTGAGTGATTGACTGATTCAACGGGCTGGCCAATCCCAGCGCTGACATACACACCCTCCTTCACAACCCACCTCCGTTCCTTCGTCACACTGGCCGATCAACACTGAAGGCAGATCATCTGGTGCAAACCCACCCGGTCGCCCCACTGGTTACGGCGACCGTAAACGCTTATAAAACAAGAGTCAATTGCGGTGACCATGACAATGTAGATGGTCTTGCATCCGTGATTCGGCAAGAAACTCAGTATCGACGCACCTTGCGGCACTATACCCCCTGGGCTAATTCCAGAGGGTAGACTTTAGAGTACGTGATGAGTCTGTAAATGCTTGAAAATAATGGTCGGGGAGAGAGGATTTGAACCTCCGACCCCCTGGTCCCGAACCAGGTGCTCTACCAGGCTGAGCCACTCCCCGAACTTGGGTTGCAGGAGCGTATCTTTGGGGCGCGGCCTGGCGCTTATGGCCCCTTGATTACGCTTGAATCAGTGTAGCAGAATCCGGGGTGTTGCGGGCCGGCCTCACGTTTCAAGCACGTCTTGAAAAGTGTGTACTTGCTCACCTCAGCAGCGTTAAATTTTCTTCATTCCCGAAGCATATTTATCTGCACAATATAGGTTGCAAATAGAAAATTCGATGGTTGACAACCTCCGTGTGCTTACAGACAATTGGCTATCAGTCTCCTTGAAGGCGGATCAGAAACTCCCCCGCTATCAAGTCCCGACAGGAGGAAATATGAACAAACGAATCGTAGTATTTGTGTTGTCCATAGCGGCGATTCTCTCGGCCGGAGCTTTGTCCGGCAATACGCAATCGCTGAAGACGCGCCATGTGCGCGATGTCGTTGCCAACGGGCAAGCGCAATTTCTCGGGCGCCTGCCTGAAAACCAGCAAATGCAGTTGGATCTCGTTCTGTCTCTTCGCGACCAGGCTGGCCTGGACGAGTTCCTGATCGATCTCAACAATCCGGCCAGCGCCTCATACCGGCAATACCTGACGCCGCAGGAGTTCACCGCGCGCTTTGGTCCCACTCAGGATCAATATGACGCCGTGCTTGCCTTCGCGAAGGCGAACGGCCTGACGGTTGTCGGCGGCTCGCTCGATGGGATGGATGTGCAGGTCAAAGGAACGGTATCGGCTATTGAGTCTGCCTTCCACATCAATCTGAAAACTTACCAACACCCCACCGAGGATCGCGTCTTTTATGCCGCGGACCGCGAGCCCACTGCTGATCTTCCCTTCCAGTTGTGGCACATCTCCGGCTTGGACAACTACTCGATTCCAAAACCCATGCTGGTCAATAGGTACAAATACGCGGCGGCCCATGGCATTGATGCGAAGGAGGCTGTCACCCATGCCACCACCGGCTCCGGCCCTTCGGCATCGTTTTTAGGCAGCGACATGCGCGCCGCCTACTACGGCGGAACGGCCCTGACCGGCGCTGGACAGAACCTCGGATTGTTCGAGTATCTCGGCACCGATCTGGCTGACTTGAACACCTATTTCAAGAACGTCGGGCAAACCAATAATGTGCCCATCACCCTGCTGTCCACCGATGGCACAAGTACCAGTTGCACCTGCCAAAGATACAGTTCCTCCGAGTACGAATGCACCAGGGGCTGCGACGACGGCGAACAGACCCTCGACATGACCCAGGCCATTGGTATGGCTCCGGGGCTGGCCAGCCTGGTGATGTATGTCGGCTCGACCGATACGGCCATTATCAGCGCCATGACCACCCACAATCCGCTGCCCACCACCATTGGCTGTTCGTGGGGCTGGACACCGGCGGACCCAACCACGCTTGACCCCTACTTCCAGAAGATGTCGGCTCAAGGCCAGAACTTCTTTGCGGCCTCAGGCGATAGCTCCACCTGGTCGTCAAGAAACGAGGCCTGGCCTGCGGACGACGCAAACGTTGTCTCTGTTGGCGGCACAGACCTAATCACCACCGGCGCGGGCGGCGCATGGAAGTCGGAGACTGCCTGGGCGGATTCGGGCGGCGGCATCTCGCCGGACAAGATCGCCATCCCTGCCTGGCAAAAGCTCGCAGGCGTAATCAACTCGAGCAACAAGGGTTCGACCACCTATCGCAACGGGCCGGATGTTTCGGCTAATGCCAACTTCACCTTCTACACCTGCGCCGACCAGGTCGCTTGCCTGGCCAACGTATTTGGCGGCACCAGCTTTGCCGCTCCCATGTGGGCTGCCTACATGGCTTTGGTCAATCAACAACTGGTAGCTGACGGCTACAAGAGCATCGGTTTCATTAACCCCTATCTCTATTCCTTCGGCGTCAGTTCCAGTTACGGAACGGACTTCCACGACATCACCAGCGGCAAATCCGGCAGCTATTCGGCTGTAACCGGCTACGACCTGGTGACCGGTTGGGGAAGCCCCAACGGCCAAGGTCTGATCAATGCCCTGGTGACCGAACAGTAGCGCCACGAATGCGCATCTGCGCTCAACAGCAAAGTCCCGGACTTGTAAGTCCGGGCCTTTGCTTGTGCAGACAAAGTGCTCTAGCTCTTGAGCGCCAAGCGGATGTGCAGTTCCTTCAATTGCTGCTCGGTGGCCGTGGTGGGCGCGTCCACCATCAGGTCAACCGCCTTGGCGGTCTTGGGGAAGGCGATGACCTCGCGCAGGCTGGGCGCTCCGGCAAGCAGCATCACAATGCGGTCCAGGCCGAGCGCGATGCCGCCGTGGGGCGGTGTGCCGTACTCCAGCGCGTCGAGGAAAAAGCCGAAGCGCGCGCGGGCCTCCTCGTCAGAGATTCCGAGCGACTGGAATATCTGCTGCTGCACGTCCTTGCGATGGATGCGGATGGAACCCGAGCCAAGTTCCATGCCGTTCATCGCCAGATCGTAGCAATTGGCGCGCACACTGGCCGGATCACTGACCAGATTCTTCATGTCGGCTTCGAAAGGCGCGGTAAAGGGATGGTGCGCCGGCATCCATTTGGCAGTGGCCAAGTCGTATTCGAACATGGGGAAGTCGGTAATCCAGATGGGATTGAAGGCCATTACTCCCGCTGCCGCTGTTCCGCTAATCGGCCGATCTGGATGGATTACTGCTTCAGTAATATCGAACGCCCCGTGCCGGTCAGCATATTTCTTTGCCAGCTCGGTGCGGAAGTTTCCGGCGGCGGAGTAGACGTTGATCTCGCGCTCCGAGAGACGGCCGGGAAATTTTGTGTCGCTGGCCTTGACCGGATGCGCGGGATCGCCGGCGACAATGATCACAAAGTCGGCCTCGGTCGCGCCCACCAGCTCGCGCACCTTGACGGCGGCATCAGGAAAGCCCTTGGCCAAACGCTTGAAATCGTCAATGAACTTGGCGCCCTTCTTCAGGTCGAAGAGTGGATGATTGTCCTCGCGCTCTTTGCGGCTCAGCTCGCCTACGTTAGGAATGCGGAAGGCCACTACAGGAAGAGCGGGATCGATTTGCAGCGTGGCCAGAGCCTCATCCGTAAAAGCCGGGCGCACATCGACGAGCCCGGGCAAGCGCAGGTCAGGCTTGTCGCTGCCGAAGCGCCGCATCGATTCATCGTAAGTAATGATGGGGAAGGGCGTTGGCAAGGTGACGCCTGCCGCTGCAAAGGCCGCTGCAAGAAACTGCTCCACCACGGCAAAGACCGTTTCCTGACGCGGAAAGCTCATCTCCAGATCCACCTGCGTAAACTCCAGTTGGCGGTCGGCTCTCAGGTCCTCGTCGCGGAAGCACCTGGCGATCTGGAAGTACTTGTCGAAGCCGGAGATCATCAGAATTTGCTTGAAGATCTGCGGCGACTGAGGCAGCGCGTAAAACTCGCCGGGATGCACGCGGCTGGGTACCAGAAAATCGCGCGCTCCCTCGGGTGTGGACTTGGTGAGGATAGGCGTTTCGATCTCCAGAAAGCCCTGCTGGCTCAGGTTGTCGCGAATGGCCAGCGTGATGTCGTGCCTGAGTCGAAAATTGCGCTGCATTTCCGGGCGGCGCAGGTCCACGTAACGGTACTTGAGGCGGACTTCTTCGTTCTGGATGGCTTCTTCCGAAGGCGAAAACGGTGCCAGGCGCGTGTCGTTCAGGACCAGCAGTTCGGTGGCTTCGATCTCGATTTCGCCGGTCTCCATCTTGGGGTTGATGGAATCTTTATCGCGCAGGCGCACCTTGCCCACAGCGGCGACGACGTACTCTGGGCGGACCATTTCACCTTTCCGGTGGCCGTCGGGCGTCAATTCCTTGTCCAGCACAATCTGGCTGATGCCGGTGCGATCTCTCAAGTCAAGAAAGATCAAATCGCCGTGATCGCGGCGGCGATTGACCCAGCCCATGACGACAACTTTTTGCCCGGCGTGGGCGGCGCGCAATTCACCGCAGTAGTGCGTCCGTTCGAGATTTCCTAAAAAGTCCAGCAATACCTTTGCCCTCTATTCGCTTGCAGGAGTGGATAGAAAGACGGCCAGCTCCGCGCGGGGAACCTTGGTCTGTATGCCTGTGGAGAAGTTCTTCACCGTAAGAATACCGGATTTCAGCTCATCTTCGCCAAGAATGACGATGTGGCGCGCGATTTTATCGGCGGCCTCAAAGGATTTTTTCAATCTGAAGCTGCCTTCGCCCAGCTCGATCCATAGCCCCTGGTGGCGCAATTCGCGTGCCAGGACCAAGGCGGCGGCGTTCAGGCTCTCGCCCAGCGGGGCGATGAAGGCATCCACTTTGGCGGCCACGGACTCCTCGCCCAGTTGAGACAGCAGCGTCAGCACCAGCCTGTCCTCGCCCATGGCAAAGCCGATCCCCGGCGCGCGCGGTCCGCCCAGCATCTCGCTCAGCCCGTCGTAACGGCCTCCGCCGAGCAGAGCGTTCTGTGCGCCCAACCCGCCGTGCGTGAACTCGAAGGTTGTGCGCGTGTAGTAGTCCAGGCCGCGGACTAGGCGGTGGTTGAGCGTGTAGGGCACGCCAGTTACATCCAGAGCCGCCGTGACCGCGGCAAAATGTTTTTTGGATTCCTCGTCCAGCGAGTCGGCAATCACCGGCAGCGTCTCGATAATCGGCTGGTCGGCGGGGATCTTGCAGTCCAGCACGCGTAGCGGGTTGGTGACGGCGCGGCGCTGGCAGTCCGCGCACATCTTTCCCACTACCGGAACCAGCGCGGCACGAAGCGTTTCGTTGTACTTGGCGCGGTCGGCTGTCGAGCCAACAGAATTCAGCTCCAGCGTCCAGCCGGTGATACCCAGCTCGTCGAGCAGTGTGGCCAGCATCTCCAGGATTTCCGCGTCGCGCAGCGGCGATTCGCTCCCCGACGAGGGCGGCCCGATGACCTCTGCGCCGATCTGCGAGAACTGCCGGTAGCGCCCCTTCTGCGGCCTCTCGCGCCTGAACTGCGGCCCGATATAGTAGAGCTTCTGCAACTGCCCGCTCTCGAAGAGATTGTGTTCAATGGCCGCGCGCACCACGCCGGCGGTGTTTTCCGGGCGCAGGGTCAGCGACTGCGTCTTCTCCGACTGTGCGCGTGCGCGATCCTCCCATGTGAACATTTCTTTCGAGACGATGTCGGTCTCCTCGCCCACGCCGCGGGCAAACAGGGCCGTCTCCTCGAAAACAGGGGTACGAATCTCGCCGAAGTTGTAGCGGGCAAAGACATCCCGCGCGGTCGCCTCAATGCGATTCCAAAGCGCGGTCTCCGGCGGCAACAGGTCGCGCGTGCCACGAACGGCTTTTAGGGTCTGGCTCATATCGATAACCTGTGTCAACATAATAGGATACAAGGTGAGAGCGATGATTCTCCATATAGAGGTATTTGAAACACCTAGGAATATCATGGGCGTTTTGATCTTCGATTAAAGGAAGCGCCGCAATGATTGACAAACATGCAATATGCCACGAGGCTGGACACGCGATCGTTGCCTTGAACTTCGAGCTTACCGTAACCGGAATCAGTGTCGTACAGTCAATTCCAACGACTAATTACTATGTTACCGGCGCAACAATCCAACAAGCCTGTACTGTATATGCAGGTGGAGCGGCTGCGGAAAATATTGCGCTTGGATCATTCGATGATGCATCGGATTCTGACGGGTTGCTTGTTCAGAAAGCTGGTGGAGGAAAGCTAGAGGATCATCTCGACTATGCAATGGAAATCATCAGAGCAAATGCCGAGTGTCATAAAGCAATGTGCAATGAAATGGTGAACAATTGGGTAAGTGAAGAAGGCGCATCTATCTGGTCCGGTTCCAACTCAGATAAGTTAAACTTTGAGCTATTGAGTGGGACACGAATTAACGAGATTTGGCTGTTGTACCACCCATAAGGGTCGGTTAGGCTCTCTTCTTAATTGACTCCATCAGCACCCCATCAATCCGCGTCTGCCAGCCTCGCCCGGTAGCTTTGAAGTGGTCGATCACTTCAGGCGAGAGTCGCAGCGAGACCAGCGTCTTCGTCGGAGCCTTTTGCGGCCCGCGCTTGCCTCTGCGCACCACCCTGCCGCCACGAATCAGATCGGCTTGCGCAAGCCAAGCCCGCGCCGCCTCGGCATCATTCGGATCATAGGGGCCGTCCTCCGGCTCATAGGGGATCGTGTCTCCCTCTTTGAAAGCCCGCACGCGCCCCCAGTCGGTCTCACTCTTTGTCGAGTTCATATTGTTCGCGCTCCTCTCGGCTAGCAGGCCGGAATGAGATCACCCTCACATCGTCTCCGCGTTCGGTATAAATCAATGCCAGCAGCCGTCCTCGAATCACGGCCACGGCAAGGTCCATCAATCGCCGTTCGCCCGCACGGCTTGACAGCTTGCGGAAAAAAGGCTGGGGAACCAGGTCCAGCACGATGGTTTCCACAGG
>CAZFMB010000126.1:0-10791 GCA_964520005.1 uncultured Occallatibacter sp. | reverse complement strand
AATCAGCTTCTCCGGTCCAGATCGAATGGACAACCTATTGAAAGGTCACAAATAGGGACTAGAAAAACACCGTTGTCAGCAGAAGTTTACTGCTCTACATCCGCTCAACAGTCGAACCTAGCATTGTGCTACCATGACCAACGGAGGAAATTGCATGAGAAAGGCTGTTCGATTTTTTGTAGTTTGCGCATTGATATTGTTGCCGGCAGTTTCGTTTGCCGGAGATCGCTTCGACGGCAAGTGGCTCACGACCTACACCTGTCCGGCTAAGGGAAACACCGAGGGATTTACCTGGAAGTTTGTGGGCGTTGTGACTGCCGGAGCCTATCGCGGAGAGCGCGGCACGGCGGGAGAACCCGGCTATTTTCTGGTCGAAGGTCCGATCAAGGATGACGGCTCCGCCAAGATGACTGCCAATGGCATCGTGGCTTCAAGAAAGTATGCTCGCGGAGCATTTGCTCATGGCGGCGCGGATTATAGCTTTGACATCAAGGCCCAATTTAAGGATACAGAGGGAACAGGCGCACGCAACGAAGGCCTGGGCGTTTATGGCCGTCCTTGCACGTTTGTGTTTGTGAAGCAGTAGGCAACGAATTTTGTTGGGGCACGTTCAAAGCGTGCCCCAACCTAGCTGCGTCGTATTTAGGTGAGATATGGAAAGCATAGAAGCCAGCCATACGGTCCGTGCAAAGCGGCTATTGATTCATGCGTGAATAATCGCGTTGCGCCGTCCCTACGGGACTCAGGAGAGCATTTATGGAACCGCTTTCCCCACGCTAAAGCGCGGGGCTAATAAACACTGCTCCTACGGCGCGGCTGCGCGGATAGTTATCATGCAATGGAATCCCTCATGCGGACTCGGTACTAGCCTCTTAGATGTTCTGCGATCAGGCGGTCAATCAGCGCGGTCAGATGTTCGCCTGTGCGCGGCAGCGTGAACGCAGAGGCCGCTTCATCCCAGTCGAGTTTGAAGCTGGTGGATCGCGCCGAAATCCAGATTTGGCGCACGGGCGCGTTGGGGGTAATGACGAACTTGCCCGCCGGTTCTTCGAAGGTAATATTCAGTACGCCGTTCTGCTCATCGACCTCAAAACCGGAATCTGACTCCTCCTCGCGCGCAATTAAATGCTGCAATAGCGAGTTTAGAGCTATTTCGGATAGACGGCGGAACTCCATTTCATCCAACATAGCGACAGTGTAACAAGTCCAGTTGGGTAACCAAATGCGTGTGCCGTGAGTGGTGGCGGGGATTATCGCGGGTGCGCTACGGGGCTGCCGTACCTACGCTCAGCCGCCGATGCCGGCGGGACAACTGGTTCGTGAAGTTGTCTAGACGAACATCCACTCGATATCATTACGCAGGAGATCAGCGAAGTTCGAAGCTGGTTTGCTCCTGTGGCAGCAAGGCTAGACTTGGTCAAAGGAGCAGCCCTGCTCTATCAGATTGAGCCTGAAAGCGCGCGGGTTTCAGCGGTCAGCTTATCGACGGATAGCAATTCCTCAAATCCGTGAAGGAAAAGCTGGATTGCGGACAACTGTATCGAAATCGGACATCCATTCTGCCAAAAGTAACCTGATTTGTGCCGGCTTGCATCTCGGTATCAGATGTAAATACAGGACTTGTGCGAGGAATATTGGGAGTGTCCTAAATTTATACATAAATTAGCGAGCAGATTCATGTTTTGGCCCAGCTAGCCGATAGGCACCGTAGGGGGAGTTCCCGAAGGGAGCAGACTTTATGGAGATCGGCCCGGTAGTCGGCGTACGTATCGCTCCGATGGTCAGGCCCAAAGAGGCCTATCTGGGGACGACGGACTTGAACGAGGCCGAGCGCACGACCCAAAGCGGGGACGATATATACGTGCCCAGCGCATCAAAAGCTACCAGTGGCTTTGAGGACGAAGAGGATAAGTATGAAGAGTTGGAAGAAAGCCTTGATGTGGAATTGAAGGTACGGACTGCCGGGACAGGGAAAATCAGCCGCTTCGCGTGAGTGGCTATAAATATTGAATCTATTACACTTATAAGATGTTCGCGAATCTCAACACACAGATAAATGTGAGAATTCATCAGAAATTCACCATAGAAAATATCAAATTTACTGAATCCGTGTTAATTTACTAACTGGTTAGTTAATGGAAACTTCAACCCCAATTCGCTCCCAGGCCGAACGAGCCGACCAGACCCGTGCTCGCATCCTTGACGCGGCCGTACGGCAGTTCAGCGCAAGCGGCTTGGCAGGCGCACGTACCGAACAAATTGCCGAGGAGGCCGAAGTCAACAAGGCGCTGCTCTACTACTACTTCAAGAGTAAAGAAGACCTTTACGACGCAGCCCTGGAGTCAGTCGCGAATCGCGTTGTGGCCAGCAGCATGGCGGCAATGGGCGCGGAGTGCTCGGCCGGCGAGCGATTAGTCTATTTCGTGCTCAATCATTTTGACCGCATTCATTCGCAACGAGCCTTCCAGAGTTTAATGCAACAGGAAATGATCCGCATGCACCGAGGAGAAGAGAACGCTCTTGTGCGCCTGGTGGACAAGGTTTTTCGGCCCATGATGTTCAAAATTCGCGAGGTAGTTGCGGAGGGCCGAAGTTCTGGAGAACTGGTTGCAGTGGATGAGTTGCAAATCATGTATGCGGCGTTGGGGGCCAATGTCTTCTACTTCCTCTCCGCGCCAGTGATGACGATATTGCTGTCCGCCAATCTTTTTGAATTAAGCGCACTGGAATACCGCCGCAAGGCAGCTGTCGAATATTTGGGACAAACTATTTTTACCGACCGGGAGCACGGCGCGCGCGTGGCAGCAAGGGTGCTGGCGGAGACGCCAATGCCGAACCCATTCGATCTCTTCCGCGGTGCGAATTTCAAAGGCTGCAATATTGAATCAGTCCAAACGTCTACGAATGAAGTGAGGCACAAGTGAACGCACGCAATCGAGTATTTCTACTTCTGGGCTTGCTCACGGTGGGCTCACTCATCTGGTACTTCGTTACGGTGCGTCCCTCCGCCGATCTGCAACTGATCGGCACGGTGGACGCCAACGAGGTGGTGGTGAGCAGCAAGATTCCCGGACGCATACAGACATTGTTTGTCGACGAGGGCCAGGACGTGAAGGCCGGCCAGTTGATCGCTGTCATCGAGAGCGAGGATCTTGCCGCGGCGCGCAAGGCCGCCGAGGCCAATGCGGCAAGCCAGAAGGGCAAGCTAGGCGGGAGTGTCGAGTCCGAACACCAAACACGCGGAGAAACCGGCAGCGCCACGGTCAATGCCGAGGCCCAGCTACGTTCGGCACGGGCTGCGCTGGCCCAGGCACAGGCAAATTACGACCATCAGTTGGCTGACACTGGCCGCATTGTCGCTCTCGCCAAGCAGGGCATTATGAGCGAGCAGGCCAGGGACGACGCGGCTACCAGCCTGCTGGCCAGCAAAGCCGCCGTTGATGCTGCCCGCGAGAACGTCGCCGCTGCCGAAGCCACTCTGCGCCAGGCCCGCGCACATGAGTTGCTCACGAATGTTGCGGCTCGTACGGTGGATTCCACACGCAACGATGTCGAAAATGCCCGCGCTCTTGCCCACCAAGCTCAAGTTCAGTTGGGCTACGCCCAGATTTATGCGCCGGTCAGCGGCAAAGTCAACGTGCGCGCGGCGCGCCAGGGCGAGGTGGTTGCCGCCGGCGCTGCCATTGTGACCATCATGGACCTGACGGAGACCTGGATTTATGCGCCGCTGCCCGAGACGCAGGCAGATACCGTACAGATCGGCGACTCGCTGAGAGTCGTCATGCCTTCCGGCGCAACGATTCAGGGCAAGGTCATCAACAAAGCGGCAGAGGCGGACTTCGCCACGCAGCGCGATGTCAGTTCCCGCAAACGCGACATTAAAACTGTTCAATTGAAACTGCTGATCGAGAATTCCGGCGAGCGTTACGTACCCGGCATGACTGCCGAAGTTTACATTTCAAAAAACAAGCTGGTGAAGCAATGAGCACACCAGCGACATCAGCGACAACAGCAATCGAAGTTGCTCATATCGTTAAGCGCTACGGCGACTTCGAGGCGGTCAAAGACGTCAGCTTTTCTGTTGACGAGGGAGAGATTTTCGGTCTGCTCGGTCCCAATGGCGCGGGCAAAAGCACGCTTATTCGCATGATGACCACGCTCATTCCGCTCACTGCGGGCCGCGCTATCATTGCAGGTCATGATGTGGCCAAAGAGCCTGATGCAGTGCGCCGCATGATCGGCGTTATTCCCCAGGCTCTGACCAGCGATCCTGACCTAACCGTCGAAGAGAATCTCAGCATCTACGCCAAGCTCTATTCGGTCCCAAAGGCCGAGCGCGTGAAGAACATAGACCAGGTATTGGAAGCGGTGGATCTGACCAAATGGCGCAGCGCACAGACCAAAACCCTTTCAGGGGGAATGCGCCGCCGCCTGGAGATTGCCCGCGGCCTGGTCCACAATCCCAGCATTTTCTTTCTTGACGAGCCTACCACCGGCCTCGATCCGGTCTCGCGTATTGCTGTCTGGGAGATGCTGGATAACCTGCGCAGGACGCGCAAGCTCACCATGCTTATCACCACTCACTACATGGAAGAGGCGGACAAGCTCTGCGACCGCATCGCCATCGTCGATCACGGCAAGCTAGTGGCGCTGGGCACGCCCATCGAACTCAAGCACAACGTACCCGGCGCCAATGTCGTTGAAGTGCACTTCGACCGTGATACCGAGGAGTGGCAGGGCCGCCTGGAAAAGCTGGACGGCGTGACCAGCGTGCAGGCCGAGAGCGCCGGTTTTTATCGCGTACTCACCTCTTCCGGCTCCACAACCACCATGCAGTTAGTCGAGCTAGCCGCCTCCCTGGGCGAGACGCTCACTTCGCTCAGCGTGCAGAACACCACGCTCGACGATGTATTCGTCCACTACACAGGCCACCAGCTCCGCGATGAGCAAGTGAAGCCGCCTGTCTTTACCCTGCCGCCGCGCCCTGGAGAGAGGCCATGAACAGACTGTCTGCCATCGTCGAGCGCGAGATGCGCAAGTTCTTCCGGTCGCCCATGTTGATGGTTATGTCGCTAATGATGCCGATTTTGCAGTTGCTCATCATGGGCAATGCCTTCGGCGGCAAGATCACGGGGGCGCGCGTCGCAGTAGTCGACAACGACCACGGCCCTGAAGCCGTAAAACTCCGCGAGGGCTTTGACTCCATTGCCGTTAATATCAAGACTTTTACTACCGTTGAGTACCCCAACGAGGTACAGGCCCGAGAAGATGTGCGCACCGGAAAGATTGACGCAGCTGTCATTATCCCGCCTCAGTACTCGCGCCGCGTTTATGCGCAGGATGCGCCCGTCATCGGATTTGTCGTCGACAACTCTGACCTATTCACATCGAGCAGCCTGGAATCCGAGATGCAACTGCTGGTCACTGCTCTCACTACGCCTGTCATCCAGCCACGTCTGGCCAACCAGATCGCTCTTGAAATCGTCGAGCTGTATCCTTACGTCAATTATTTGAAGTTTCTGCTCCCTGCATGCATTGCCCTGGCCATGTATATCTCGGTGATGATCGGCGGCGGCATGTTATACATCGACGACAAAGCTCGCGGCGTCCATGAAGGCTACCTGGTTACGCCCATCACCAAGCTTGAACTTGTTTTTGGCCTCAATACGGCCGGCGCCATCAAAGCTACCTTAGCCGGCATCTGCATTACGGTCATCGGCTCACTGATGGCTGGGCTGGGCATTGTCTTCCATCCGTGGGTGATGCTGCAATTACTAGCCCTCATCCTCGGCACATCCATCGCTTTTAACGGCATGATGTTTCTTCTCATGGTCCGCGTCGAAGATCCGCTCACACCGCGCGCCATGTTTGGAGTGCTCAACCTGCTGCTGTTTTATCCTTCCGGGGCCATGTATCCCATCGCATCATTTCCCTGGTGGCTGCGCGCTCTATCTGTCGTCGACCCCTTCACATATGCTATCCACGGCTTCAAAGCCATTATTCTCAAAGACGGCGGCTTTCAGGCGATTCAGTTTGATTTATTCTTCCTCTTTGTCTTTGGGATTGGAACGCTGCTTATCGCTACGCCACTGTTCAAGCGAACGCTCTAGAAGTTTGATTTAGTCTGTTGAAGTTCGCAGGCACCACCGCAGATGGATGTACACTAAGCCTGTGATACGCCAAATATTTGCTACCTCGTTGCTCGCTTTTCTTGTGCTGGCCGGCTGCCACTCCGGCCAGAAGCCACCCTCGCAATCCAGCTCAAGCCAGAATCATCCAATTGGCGAGTTTGAAAAAAAGGTCTACCATCTGCGCGGCAAGGTGGTTTCTACTGATGCCGTCACGGGCGAGGTGACCGTAGACCATGAGGCCATTCCCGGCTTCATGGAGGCCATGACCATGCCCTACAAGCTACAGGATGCGAGCATCCTGAGTGAGCTTCATTCGGGCGATGTAATTACCGCCGATGTGGTGGTGCTGACCAATCCCGATGGGGATGTGCTGCTTGACCATATAGTCGTGGTGGCGCAGGCCAAGCCTGATTACAAACCCAAGGTCTCCTATCATGTACCGGCTCCGGGTGATGCGGTACCTGACTTCAAGGTGCGCAATCAGGATGGCCGGCCAATTCATCTTGGTCAGTTCCGAGGCAAGGCGCTGTTGATCACCTTTATTTACACGCGCTGCCCCTCGCCAGAGTTCTGCCCGCGGGTGACGCGCAACTTTGCCAAACTGGAAAAGATGATGTCGGCCGACACCGGTCTCTATTCCAAGTCTCATCTGCTTTCGGTCAGCTTTGACCCGGAGCACGATACACCGGAGCGGTTACGAGCTTATGGCGTAACTTACTTGGGTAATGACTCGAAAAATGTATTTGCTCACTGGGAGTTAGCCGTGCCGGAAAAGCCGGTGCTGATGGAGATGGCAAAGTTCTTCGACCTGGGCATGACAACGGGGGCGGATACGATGATTACTCACACGCTTTCGACGACACTAATCGGTCCTGATGGCAAGGTAGTACGCTTTTATCCGGGCAATGATTGGACGCCGGAGCAGGTGCTAGACGATGTGAAACAAATGGATATTAAAGCAAGATAAATTTGTGATAATATAAATCAGCCCAACCCCCAAGATCTGCGCTATCCCAAAGGATGGAGTAGTGCGGAAGATGATGACGTTAAAGCATGTGATTAAGATCACGTCAGGAATCATAGGGATTTTCCTGTCTACACTAGCTTATGCTGACTCCGTGACAATCACGCTGGATTCCAATTTCCCCTCTGACTATACTTTTTACTCCTATACGGATACTTCTGGAGTTGCGCAAAATTCGATTCCCGTTAGTCCATACTTGGCGGTCTTGAATGGTGACGGCTATTTTAATCAATCTGTCCTTGTAATCTGTTACGACATGAACGCTGATACCACGGTCGGAAAAGTTTATACGGGCACTATGGAGCCTATCAGCTATTTCAGCGGCGACGAACAGAAAGCGATAATGGAAGCCTCTTACCTGGTTAATGAGTTAAATGTCGATGGCGGACTCTATGCGCCTCTGGCTACCAGAGGAGCTCTCTCATTGGCGATCTGGGAGATAACGAATGCGTCTTCCACAACCAAGAGCACGCCATTTCCTACTGACCCTGCAGCAGTGCCCTATGAAAACGAAGCAATCGCAGCTGTGACCAGTGGCGCGTGGACTATTGCGGATGCCAATCAATACCAGACGTGGATGCCAGATAGTGATGAGATTGCATCGATACAGCGATTTGGCGAGTACACTCCGACTCCGGAGCCTTCAAGTTTTGTTTTGATGGGGTGGGGTCTTCTCGGCCTTGGCCTTGTCGCCGGCAGATCGAGGATTTTAATTTTTATTAAAGCTAGAAGATAGAACTCAGTTTTGCGAAGGCATCAAGTTCGATCAACTGCTGGCCCTCAGGCGCGGGGTCGAGTGTGGCGTGTTCCAGTATCCACGTGTCTTTATGAAATAGAAAAACGGCGTTGAGGCCGGCAGCGAGGGCGGGATTGATGTCGCTCTTGGGACTGTTGCCAATCATCCAACTTTTACTTGGTGATAACTCATGGCGATGTATAACATCGCGATAAGTCGCGGGATCTTTTTCGGCGGGAATTTCGATGGCGGAGAAGTAGCTTGCGAGGCCTGAGCGGGCGACCTTGTCGGACTGCTCTGCCTGGTTGCCCTTGGTCATGAGGATGAGCCGGTGGCGCGTTGCCAGCTCGGCCAAGGTCTCGGCCACGCCGGGAAGCAGTTCGATCTCCTGCTCGGCAATGGAGCGAGCGAAGCCTTCAATGCGCTGACGCTTTTCGTCAGTGATGGGCGCGGGGCTGAGCCGTTCAAAGCAAGAGAGCAGCGAGCGAGTAAAGCTCGACAGACCGTAACCATGAAAAAGAATGGTCTCGTGCTCGGCGGTGTTCAGAGCCTGGCGCACCTCGGCGGGCGTGTACTCGTGATGATTCAGGAAGCTGATGAAGGCGGCGATGGCGCGCTCAAAGTAAACGTTGTTCTCCCAAAGCGTGTCGTCGGCGTCGATGAGCAGCGTTTGGCCTGGAGCAAATGGCGGCATGGTTTTATGGTAGCAAAATGCAATCTTAGTGAAGTTGATTGGCTATTGCGACTTTGTTTTTTGGGATAGCAGCATATCGAGCATCAGCAGGCAGGCTCCGGTGACTACGGATGAGTCGGCGATGTTGAAGTCGGGCCAATGATAGCCGAAGATGTGCACCTCGATGAAGTCCACAACTGAGCCGTAGGCGATGCGATCATGAACATTGCCCAGCGCTCCGGCAAGGACCAGCGCAAGTGCGACGGTGGTGAGCGTAAAGCGGTCTCCCAGGCGGACAAGAAGAAAGAGGATAATCAGCGCCATCAGCGACGAGAAGCAGACCAATCCCCAACGGACTACCTGGGGCGAGGCGGTGTGTGCGAAGAGCGAAAAGGCCGCGCCGTCGTTGGTCCAGTGAGTGATGCGCAGCGCATGATTTCTGGTCGCGGGATCGCCTCCCATGGGAATGCGCAGCTCGACCCAGGTCTTGGTGAGCCGGTCGAGAAAAATAATCACAATGGAGATGGTGAGTAGCCAGTGCAGGCGGCGGGGCGCGGTGATTTTCATTTCGTTCCTTTATGAACTGTGCGATTGGGTTCGTTGTATCCCCGGTCCCCAAAAGCGAGGGACCGGGGGCACCCGCCGGTGAATTTCACTGGGCAGCCTCCACGGGAGGTTCGATCTTCATTTCCTTTAGTGCATCCTGGCAGCGGGTGCAAACGTTTTGCCAGATGCCGTAGTTGGAGACTTCAGGCATGAAGTTCCAGCAGCGGGCGCACTTGTATCCGCTGGCAGGGAGGGCGGTTATCCGGTAAATACCAAACGGATTGTCTGGTGGTGGTGATTGAGGCGCGCCATGCTTGTACGGATCTGAATCGGCGTTAAACTCCAATTCCTGCCTGGAAAGAATCTCATCTCCCAAACCTGCGTGTACTGCTAACTCAACCTGGGAGACGCCGAAAAGCTCCCTAAGCACAGGGAGATACTTATGGATGAAAGAATTCTCTTGCTCCACTTCGAGCAGAATCTTGGCTTCAAGGGCTTTACCAATTCGCTTGGCTTGTCGTTCATCTTCGAGTACGCGCAACGCATAGCGTCGCATTCCCAATATCCAGTCCCACTCCCTCAGCAGCGAAGCCGGATCTTCGCTGAAAATCTCCGTCGGGGCAGGGAATCGCGCCAGATGAACGGATGCTTCGCGGCCTTCGACTGCTGGCAGGTAATCCCAGACCTCGTCGGCGGTGAAACTCAAGATAGGCGCAACCAGGCGGACGAGAGCTTCGGTGATTTGCCATAGCACGGTCTGCGCGGAGCGGCGCTCCTTGCTCGTGGGCGCGAATGTGTACATGCGGTCCTTGAGCACGTCGAGATAGAAGGAGCTCAGGTCCACGATGGCGAATTCGTTGACCGCGTGGTAGACGCGATGGAACTCGAAGCGCTCGTACCAGCCGAGGATGTTCTCGGTCAGTTCTCGAGTACGGGCGAGCATATAACGGTCGAGGGGCAGAAGCTCGGCCTCAGGAATGCGGTCGCGCGCGGGGTCGAAGCCATTCAGATTGCCCAGCAGAAAACGGAAGGTGTTGCGCAGCTTTTTGTAGATCTCCGCGCAACGCTGCATCAGGTTTTCGCTGGCCGCCATGTCTTCGCGGAAATCGATGGAGGCGACCCAAAGGCGGACAATTTCGCCGCCCATAACTTTGGCAATATCCAACGGGTCCACGACATTGCCCAGCGACTTCGACATTGCACGGCCCTGCTCGTCAAGGGTGAAGCCGGCGGTGACAACATGGGAGTAAGGCGCGCGCCCGCGCAGAGCCACCGAGGTCAGCAGTGATGAGTGGAACCATCCACGGTGCTGATCGCCGCCTTCAAGATACAGGCACTGTGGGGCTTCCCGCCCTTTACCCTTTTGAAATTCCGTATAGATGGACTTCAACTCAGTGTCAGACTCGCAGACGGCATACCAGCTTGTGCCGGAGTCGAACCAGACGTCGAGAATGTCGGTCTCCTTGCGGAAGGCCGTCCCGCCGCAGTGCGCACAAGTAGATTTGGGCGGGAGCAGGCTGGACACATCGGTGGTGTGCCATGCCTCCACTCCATGCTCCTCGAAGAGCTTCACGATCTTGTGGTTGAGTGCCGGATCAAGAATAGGCTTTTGGCAGCCTTCGCACAGGAAAACAGCGATGGGCACGCCCCAGATGCGCTGGCGGCTGATGCACCAGTCGGG
>CAZFMB010000125.1:0-10955 GCA_964520005.1 uncultured Occallatibacter sp. | reverse complement strand
CGGCCTGATGTTGATCGAGCGCCGCCGCGTAGGCAATTAACTTGAAGGTCGAGCCCGGCTCGTAAACGTCGCTGACGGCGTGGTTGCGCAACAGCTCGGGTGTGGCGCGGCGGAAGAGGTTGGGATTGAAGGTGGGGCGAATAGCCAGCGCCAGAATCTGGCCGGTATGCACGTCCTGAACGACCACGGTGCCGCTGGCCGCATGAGTACGCGCCATGGAGTGGTCCAGCGCCCGCTCTGCCATGAACTGAATATTCTCATCGATGGTCAGCACCAGGTTGCGACCTGGCCGAGGTTCGCGCTCGCTGGATCCGAGCACGTGACGGTGCGCATCCAGGGCCGTATACATGCGACCGGGAACGCCGTGCAACTGCTGCTCAAACTTCTGCTCCAGGCCTCCCAGGCCTTTATCGTCCAGGCCCACATAGCCCAACACTTGCGCGGCGATTTCGTTATCCGGGTAGAAGCGCTGAAATTCCTTCTGTACGTAGACGCCTTTGAAGACGCTTGTGAGGCATGGGTCATTGGCAACCAATTTATGTTTGTCCGGGGCGCAGGGATCTATCTGCGCGTGAATGCGTGCGGCCACCTCTGGCGTAACGCGCCGTGCAACCCATGCAAAGTTGCGCGCCGCATCCATGCGGGCTGCAATCTGCTCCTCGGAGGTCGATGCATCATTGGGGTCAGCGTGAACAATTGCGGCCAGAGCTTGGGCGGTCGCTTGCTTATCCGTAATCTCGCTGGGCACGGCGAAGATGGAGTCCACCTGCACCGTCATGGCCAGCTCGCGCAAGTTGCGGTCATAGAGCACGCCACGTTGCGGAGCCACATCGAAGGTGTGCTGCTGCTGCTGCCTGGCGCGCGCCATAAAATCGCCGTGAAGCACCACCTGAAGCCAGAAAAGGCGAACAACAATCAGAATGGCCCAGAAGAGGAAGAACAGGCAGATAAGCCAGAAGCGCGCCCGCTTGAGAGGCATCAAGCGCGGCGCGGGGTTGAGATTCCGGCTGGGTCGGACGGCGGACGGCATGGACAATCGCTCCGTGATTAGCGCTAGGCTGCTAACTATTAGTATGGCGAGTCGGAAATTCCTTGGAAAACAACCGCAGATCCTTCGACTCACCACCCCCAGGCTGATGAAAACGCCTGGGGCCCCGTTCGCTCAGGATGACAGTCGTTGTTCTACTGCGAACTTCGGACTCATGACACTAGAAGCTGGTAGCTGTTCTTTCAGGAACGGCTTGCGCAAGAGAAGGAGCGGAGGAGTCAAGAGCTGCGGGGGGATGAATCACCTGACCCGGCTGCGGGTCGACAAGGCCCTGCTCGCGGGCCATTTTATCGATGCGGCCCGGCTCTGTGAGTTGCGCCTCCGTCAGACGCAGCTTCCGATTCTCTTCGCGCAAGTTATCACGCTGCTGCTTCTCCGACTCAATCCGATAGCCGCCTTCGATGGCGCTGAAGTGTTGCAATCCATAGACCATAAACAACGATAAGAGAACGGTGCAGGCCGCGGAGAAGAGCCGAATCTGGCGAGTGCGCGCCGGATCGGGCGCCTTGACCAGGCGGCTGTTGTCGAAGTTTTTTGGGAAGGCGAACTCCGGCGTGCGCATGCAACGTCTCCGTTGAGGTTGCTGGGCCCGCAGCTCCGCGTTGCGCTCGGCGACGCGCGCGCTCCAGCTTTTTCCAACTTCGAGATAGGTTGTTGGACATGCCGCCATGTTTGCCTCCTCAGCCTCTAATTGCGAGCTGTTCTTTCCGCCGCCCTCAGCTTCGCGCTTCTGGAGCGCGGATTGCGATCTAACTCTTCTTCGCCAGCGGTAACTGGCTTCTTAGTAAGAATTTCCCAGATTCCTTGCCGCGCGCCCTCGCGCAAACTGTCTTTTACGATGCGGTCTTCCAGCGAGTGAAAGCTGATGACGGCTAGTCTTGCGGAGGGCTTAAGCAACTTAGGCACGGCCTCCAGCAAAGCACGAATCTCATCTAACTCGCGATTCACATAAATACGAAGCGCTTGAAAGGTTCTAGTCGCCGGATGAATCTTTTCATGCTTATTTATATGTGCGGCCGATGTTACAATACGGGCTAACTGCCCCGTAGTTGTTATCGGCCGCCCATGTACAACAGCTCTGGCGATTCTCCACGACCTCCTTTCCTCTCCGTATTCGTAAATGAGGTCCGCTAGCTCACGTTCATTGGCCTCATTTACCACTTGTGCGGCGGTTAATCCGGACCTTTGATCTTGTCGCATATCAAGTGGCCCATCCGCCTGAAACGAAAATCCTCTCGCAGCCTCATCCAATTGCATGCTGCTAACTCCAAAGTCAGCCAGCAATCCATCAACAGAAGCCGGCTGCAAGTGACTTGCAATTGAACTGAAAGCTTCGCCGATCAAAGTAACTCTTGGCGCATTGTTGCCTAACTCCCCGCAAACTATGTCTAACTTTTCTTTGGCCAGCTGCATGGCATCGTTGTCCCATTCAAATCCGATCAGATGCCCTTCAGCTCCCAGCAACTTTGCAATCCCGGCTGCGTGCCCGGCCAGACCCAGCGTGCAGTCCACCACCGTGGAACCCGGGCGCACCCGGAGAAATTCAATCGCTTCTTCAAAGAGCACCGGCGCATGTCTTGGAATCGATGCCGTCATGCGCTCCCCCTCAGGGGGTTTCACTGGCCACTATGCCGCTTGAGAATCGCCGCCAGTGCCTGACGATCCTCCGCCGTTAATGCGTTGGCTTGCAAACTCTCCTCAAAGACCCCGAGGTTATGGACCTCCAGGTAGTGCAGCTTCCCCAGCACCGCAACTTCCGCATCCAACTTGGCCTTCACACGCAGAATCTGCGGCAGCAAAATCCTTCCCTCGCCATCCATCTCCACCTGCTGGCCGTAGTAGCTGGTCAGATTCAGGTACTTTTCCACTGCCGGGTCCATGGTGCTGGAATCAGCCAGCAGAGCTTCCTGCTTTTCCCACTCCGGCAGCGGCCATATCTGCGCACTCACGCCATCTGTCGAGGTCACGTAGAACTGGACTACGTACTGCGCGTCCACCTGCAGCTTGAAGGCAGCCGGCATCTTCAGCCGACCTTTGGGGTCCACCTTCGCCGGATGATTGCCGCGAAATACTGCCATCTCTGCCCTGCCCTTGCCGTTCTCCGGTTGCCTAGCCTGATTCCCCAGGCGGTCCGGAATCAAAAACGCGGTAAACTGTTACCAAAGGGAGGAGATCGGCTCATGTTCTGATGAAAGCTGCCGATCTAGTCCACAAAGATTCACTTGACACCACTTTTGACCACTCAACAGAGTGTAAGCCTGATTTCGTCTCAAGCCAAGTAAAAAATCGAAGTAAACTCAAAAAAATGAAGGGGGAGATTTAGAAGGAGGATGTATCGATAGGGATCAACTCAACTAATAGATATAAATATTCAAAACACCACAATATGTAGCGTTTATTGCTTATGTTCAAGCAGCTTCAAGTAATTGACAGGAGCTTCAGCCTGTGATAGGGAACAAAAAGCGAAGATCGCAACTTTATTGTGCTTCTATCCGCAACCAGCCTTTATTACTCATCTTGCGGACTGCTTCCTGGTGGGTGATTACGCCTTGCGTGCGCCAACACAATCTTCAAAAGATAGACGAATACCAATACATTCAACGTAAGTAGGCTGATGCGGATCAGCGTGAGCTTATTGCATATCTCGATAACCTCCCAAGGCAGGAAGGACGCGGTGATGGCCAGAGTGAGGTACTCGGCCCAGGCCTTTTCGAGATACAGGCCAATAGCCTCTACCAGATCGATGCTGGCATAGATAAAGACCGCCTCGCCGATTCGCCTTAGCAGATGGTCGTTAAATAGCGAAGACCTAGCCAGAAGAAAGTCGATGAGACGCGATTCAGGGTTGAAGTGCGGATGTTCGGCCACTCTCCTCAGCAGATCGCCAACGTCCTTATGCAGTAGTTTTAAAGCTCCTACGCCGATAGCCGCAAAGAGCAGAGCCTGGCACAGCTTGAAGGCCGCGATAAGTATGAGGCCAGTATTGTGGCGCCGATGCGATGGAAAGAGCCGGGATGGGGAGTCTGTCATGGCTTTGGTGAAGTACGCATTACGCTCCAGCCTGTTTCTACGTTAACCGAAGCATGGCCTTTCTCTTTTCATATCGGCCGGGAATCTGAATAAATTGAGCAGGGATATTTCAGTGTTTCATGCTCAGCAGTTTTTCGCGGTCGATCACATTGCCGTCCATGATGAGTCCGGAGATGCGGCGGGCGTTCCAGATGTTCAGCGTGGGGTCGCCGTCGACAACTAATATGTCTGCCCGGCGTCCAGGGGTGATTTGCCCCAGTTCATTCCAGTTGAATTGAAGACTGTAGTTGTTGGTGGCGGCGGCCAGCGCTTCGCGCGGCGAAAGTCCCAGGCGAACCAACAGTTCCAGTTCTGTGTGCATGGAGATGCCGGGCAAGGAACCCTGCTCCGATGCTCCGGAGGCGGCCAGGTAATGCGGACTGGCGGAGAACAGAGTCTCGTTCATGCGCCATAGCCGCAGTGCCGACTGATCGGCTTTCTTGCGTAGACTCTCTTCCAGGTAGCGCTGTCCCGCCGCGGGCAAATGCCGGGTCCATGATGAGAGCGGATAATCCATCTCTCCGGTTTCACGATTGGCGTGATTATATACGCGATCCGGATCGAGCAGCGCCGCAGCTGGCTCCTTCCACAGGTTGCGATGCTGCGGCAACTGCGCGTAATAGACGCTGAAGGTGGGCATCAGCGCGGCATGATGGGCGGCCAGGAAGCTGGCGTAGTTGCGCAGATGCGGATCAGTGGGGGACACGCGTTCGGTGTAGTCGTAGGCTGTGGTCGCGGCCATGCCCTCTGAGTCGTCCACCAGAGGCCGTTGCAATTCGTCGGGGATCACGCCCAACTCGTATCGGCCCATGTGAACAAGCACATCCACTCCAGCCGCTACTCCCACTTCGTAAGGAGTGGCGACGAATTCGCCATAGGTGGCCAAACCCATCTGATGGGCGTGAGCGATGATCCATTGGGCGTTGGCGGCGGTAATGTTGTGGCCCAACCAAAGGGCTCGCGTTCCCAAATGAGCGGTGTCGGTGAGCTGACGAAGGGTGTCTTCGGGATTCAATTCGGCTGGACGGCCGTTTACACGAAGCTTGAGAGCCCATTCAGGTCTCTTGGCCAGCAGGCTCCAGTTATCGGTTGAGCCGATGGAGTCCATGAGGTATAGGTGGGGGCTGGGCGAGGCTGATAAATCAATGACGCCATGGCGGATATCGCTGACAGTGACCAATGTGGTGACGCCCATATATAGATAAGCGTTGGCCTGGCCCTGCGAGTTCATGCCGGCAAAACCGTCGATGAGCCCGGGAATAAGAAACTTGCCGGTGCAGTCAATGACCTGAGCTCCCTTGGGAATGGAGACGGCCATGCGCGAGCCAACGTCCGTGATGCGGCCATCGCGAACGATGACGATGGCGTCCGGCAGGTCCTTGGCCGATCCGCCCCATTCCGTCACATCCACTACCGTTCCGCCAACCAGCACCAGCGGAACTGAGGACGGGGGCTTGGCCACAAATGGGTTTGGCGCTTGCGGCCAGGCAAGTTGTGCGGCCAGCATCAATGCAACGGCGCCCAATAATAGGTGACCGGAAGCTCTCATAGAAAAATTGGTCTTTTGAGGATTGTCGCATAACGGCGCGAAGGCGCGGAACCTATGCAGGACTCTGCCCACGACAGGAGCATCTATGTAGCCACGGCTGTAAAACTGTACGGGATTATCAGGCTGCGACATAAATCCTTCGAGGCAATCGTTCACTTGCTTTGAAAGGGCGCGGCTTGAGCCTGAGCCGGTCAGGGTGTGCTTTCATTCTTGCGCCGGGTGAGTATGAAGGACTTGCGCCGGTCCTTGCTGGCATGGTCAATCTGAATCTTGACTTGATTCTCTCATAACGCATGAACCCCGGCCATGGCCGGGGTTCATGCGTCAAGCGATCAGGCGCTCGGCACCCGTTCCTTCATGTTATCTGATGCGCACTACCAAGCCCGTCCCCAGGCGCAGGTCGTTCTGCGCGTTGGTGGTGGAGTTGGGCAGCTGAGTGTGCACCCAGTCCGCCTCGAAGAGACGCAGTGCAACACGCTTGGACAACTGACGGTTGATCCCCCCGCCGCCCAGTAACACCAGGCTGTTGGCGCTGCTGGTAGGCCCGTTTACAGCGGGAAAGACACTGTTCCTGCCGAAGGCTTCTCCCGCAAGCATCTGCCCGTAGAGTGTGTAGTGATTCCGTTGCCAGCTATAACGAGGACCGAAGGTGATGGTGAGCAAATCCAGACCGACGCCGGTACCTTCCATATTGCGTGTATGCTCGCCGCTGAAGTCCGCCGTCAGGCTTAGATTACGCCACAGCCTCCCATCCAACTGCCCACTACCTCCCTTCATGAGAAAATTGTCGCCACCGATCGCTCCGGATGACATGGGACGGCCAGCCACTAAGGGGTTAAAGGTAACCGCCGCTTCCAGACGGCTCTCAGGCACGCTCTTTGCCTCCGGCTTAGCCCCTGTCTGGCTAAGGACCACCATCGGCGCGCATAATACTGCTCCCAAAAGGAGCGCATAACTCAGTTTCATACTCATAGTCTGTCTCTCCTTTGGGGTTATTGCACAATCAGAGTTACGGTGGCGTTATGCTGCATCACGGGGCCGCTGCTGGGGGTTGCGGTAGCCGTGACGGTTATCGGGTAACTTTGCGGCGCTTGCATGAAGTAGCCATTCTTCTGATTGCAGCCGCTCAGCGCCGTGGTAGCCGCCGCGCCGCAGAGCAACAACAGAAGCATCGTCAGCATTGCGCTCATCCGCCGCCCGTTGCGACGCATGCGGGTCGCAAAGGGCAATAACAACAAAGCCAACGCCATCGGCGCCATACGCCGACCCAGAGTTGACGCGGGCGCGGCCTGCGAAACAGAGGCGGTGGTGATAGTCATGGTTACCGTCACTGTGCCACCATTGGCGGGAATCGACGTTGGATTGAAGTTGGCCGTAGCTCCAGGGGGAAGGCCAGTTGCCGTGAAGGTCACCGGACCAGGGTAGCTGCCAGAAAGTGGTGTCGTCACGATTCCGAAGTCTGCGCTTTGGCCCGGAATCACCGACATCGTTGCAGCTCCGGAAGAAGCAGAAGGAGCAAAGGTAAAGTCCAGGGACTGATCTGTAACATTCACCGTAATATCGCCGGAGTTGAGCGCTTTGTAACCGTCGGTATTAAGTCCGACGGCCTGATAGGTGAAGGAGTCGGCACCGTTATAACCTGCGTTTGGCGTATAAAGAAGCGTGTTTCCGCTGACGATTAATTTGCCATGAGTTGGGGCGACTGTACCGGCAGTGATGCCTGTAACGCAGCCCACTACAGCCCCAGCCGCCGGACCAATGCCAGCATTCCCCGGTGCGGTGCAACTGGAGACGCTGCCCGCTGGAACGGTAACCGATGTAGGACCGTTAGCCAACAGCGTAACCGACGAAGGCAGGACGTTCAGCGTGATATTCAACGTCGCGGGCCCGCCTGAACGTGACGTACCACCGGCAGAACCGGTACCGCCTGCACCGTTCCAAACCGTGGTCACGGGGATTGTAAAAGTATCTAAACCGGTAAAGGTTGGCGTGGGCGGGGTATAGACGTAGTTGATCCCGGTTGGAGAGACTATCCCGTTCAACGACCCGCCTTGGCCGGTAGTGATGGAAAGGGTGGTATCGTTGTTTGCGTTGTTGTTGTAGCAGTCTGGATCTGCGGTGAAGACTCCAGAGCCGCCATTGACAATCAGGAATGTGGTGCCTTCCTGCGGCTGGCAGAAAAGCGGATCGCCGGGATTGGGGTTAATGGTAGCAGCAAGCACATGGGGTGCAAGGGCGCAAACCAAGCACACCAGCGCAGAGATGCGCGTAAAGATATTCATTTTTTGGGACATATGATGATAGAGTAACAAAACTCTACAGCTAGCCGCATGGAAAATGAAAGGGCACAGAACAAATGTATGAGATTAGTTTATTGAACGCATCAATCTTGCCTAAATCCATTTTTCAGTCCGGACAGGTGCGAGATAGAAGTTCCAAGAAGGGATATTGTCCCCGACGGCAGTGCTTTCATGAGGCGCTGGGGCTCTTGCGCCGGGTGAGTATGGAGGACTTGCGCCGGTCTTTGCTGGCATGGTCAATCTGCTTCCAGAAACCCACAAAATAATCGATGGCGGAGATGGAGGAAACCAGCACCGTGAAGTAGATGGCGGCAACGGCGATCCACTTGACTGGAATAATAAGCATGCCGAACTGCCACTGGTACCAGCCATGAGCCAGGATGGCGGAGACCACACAGACGATCTGGACAACTGTCTTGAGCTTGCCCAGGTCACTGGCCTGGATGGTGAAGCCCTCAGACGAAGCAATGGAGCGCAAACCGCTGATGAGAAACTCGCGGCCGATGATGACTACCACGATCCAGACCCTGACCACATCGGGGTTGTAGGCCACCAGGGCAATCAGCGCGCCGGCTACCATGATTTTGTCGGCGATAGGGTCCAACAGCACGCCCATGGTGGTGATCTGGCCGCGCTTGCGGGCAAGGTAGCCGTCCACGCCGTCGGTGATGGAGGCCAGCACGAACAGGACCGAAGCGGTTATCTCCTGTGCGCCATGCGCATGCCAGGGAAAGTGCGGCGTCAGAATCCACAGAAATAGCGGGATCATGACGATGCGGCTCATGGTGATGGAGTTGGGCAGGTTCATGCGGTCGTGCCACGAGGTCGCGTCTCTGGAGGCATGACTCCATTATTGCACTGCGGGACAAACCAGCGTAGTGCATCCTGATTTACGCCGTGCAAAGAAAAACTGGGACAGGCCAGTAGTCCATCCCGCTTGGTTTGGCGTGTGTCCTTGCGGAGCGCGTGCAGTATTCCTTCCGCACCTCACTTGTTGGATTTCCACACGCTGAGTGGATAGGAGGCAATCAGATACTCGCCCTGATCGCTGTCGACTGGGTCAAGGTCCAGATATGGTGGTGGTGGGGATTCATGGTTCCAGTTTCTGCTGTCACCCATCCATTCAGGAGGTATTAATCCGCCGAGAAATCGTGTGCGGAAGTAATAGACCTTCCCTGCCTCCGCGGTGAAATGCGCCAGCGCAACCAGTTGTCCCACGGAAAAGTGCGACTGCACGTTCGCACACACGTGATGCTCTCCCGGCTGCACGGATACAAAGAACCAGGAATTGTCTTTGTATGCGCCGACCCATGTTCCATCCATCCCGATTTTGAGCGTGTTATGTTGGTCCTCGCCCCATGTGCCATTATCCTGGATGAAGTAAACCCGCGCCTTTCCCTGATCGGGCTGCGCTGGCGTGTTATGGGTATCGTCCAGGCTCGCGTTAAAACTGACTTTTCCCGACCCGCAGGCCGCTGGGAGACCGGCATGCGGGGTCTGGGCAAATGCGGAAGCTGCAATAAGCAACGAAAGCAGCGCGATTTTCATGATTCTCCTTCCGGAGGATTCATCACTCCTCCGTTCGTGCAAACAGCAACCGGCAAGAATAGTTGCGCCGCGCGAAAAAATAAAAGCGGGACAGGCCGAAGCCTAGCTCGCATTGATCGGTGAGTCTCCTACGCCGCTATTGATGCTTTACTTTATGAGGCTTTCCTTTGGGCGTCGAGATACTCAGCGGAGTGGCGGCAATCAGATACTTCCCTTGGTCGCTGTCGATAGGAGTCAGCTCCAAATACTGCAAATTCTGCGCCAAGATAAATCTGGTCCTGTAGTAGTAGACCTTCCCAGCCTCTGCCGTGAAATGCGCCAATTCAAACAGATCCGCCGTAACTGAGGACTGTGAGGCCGCGCACAGATGATGTTCTCCCGGCTCGATGGAGACGGAGAAATAGGAATCGTCGTGGTTGGCGCCCAGCCATGCTCCGTCCATGCCCAGCTTTACCGTTGGATAGGCAAGGCTGTATGAGGCGCCAGAATCCATAAGGAAGTAAAGCCGCGCCTTGCCCGGTTCGGGAAGCGTCAGCGTGTGCTGCGTGTCATCCTTATCCACATCGAAGCTGACTTTTTCGGGGCCGCAGGCCGCCTTGGCAACAGTAATCGGGTTCTGTGCAAATGCCGATGCCGCAAATAAAAATACAACAAGAGCAAATTTCATGATTCCCCTTCTCAAGGACTATTACCTCATCCTTCAATGCAAACAGCATTACATAAATATAGTTGCGCCACATCATAAATAAAATGCGGGACAGACCGAAGCCCGTCCCGCTTAGATTGTTATCGTCCTAATATCCGATCCATATAAGCAATGCGAGCGCCTAACGAGCGTATGCTCCGCCGCAGGTGATAGTTATGTTTAAATGCCGCGCTGGCGAATGGTCTGCGCCACCTGATCAATGGCCAGTATGTGATCGGCGATGCGGAAGATGGGAGCACAGTTTGCGGGAAATTGAAGCGAGTCTGGATAAGAAACTTCGGCTCAATAGGCGGGATTTTTTATGCGGATTTGAAATAGATCAATGTATCTGCGTACGCGTGGCCAATCTAATCAAACGTAAGTTTTGTAATTTGCTACACAATGCATAGCGGCTAACGCAGTTGGACCGGCGACTGACAGATCGTCAAATCCGCGAATATACAGACGCACGGTTAAAGTAAGCTATCAAGCAATCAGCACATACGTGGCATGACCACGTGTAGCCTTTAGCAGCTTCTTTTCCTCAGGGTGATACTACTAACATGTATATTATCTTTTACTTACAAAATCGAACGATATGGTCTTGACAACCGACCGGGCGCATCGTCATAATTCATACGCTTGAATGGTCAGACCACATTTTGACTTAAAAGTACCCTTACACACAGATACCGCAATTTTTCTGTTGTCTCATTTCTGTGCAGTAGCACTTGTAACAGGAGATATGTCATGCTG
>CAZFMB010000124.1:0-10959 GCA_964520005.1 uncultured Occallatibacter sp. | reverse complement strand
TGGGCCACGACCTCAAGCTCGACGAAGGCATCGGCACCTGCGGCAAAGACGGCCAATCCGTCCCCGTAGGCGTCGGCATGCCCACCATCAAGCTGGACAAGATGACGGTGGGGGGCACAGGAAGGTAAGGAGCTATGAATGCTAGCGACGATTCGGCTTCCGAACTGAAATTGAATCCTTGGGAATGGAGTTAAAGGATGCGGTATCTCGCAGCTAGGAATCCGAACCACTCTACTGCAGTCACTCTTGTTACAATGCGAACAAAGTTCGACTGCCTAACCTGTATTACTGCAATGTTGCTTGGGATTACCTACGAAGAGGTTCAACGCGCTTTCGGTGGCAACCTTGATACGTCAAAAGACAGAAAAGAGGAGGAGGAACGGCTCGCCAGGGCATTTGAAATGCTGCTACAAAGCCACAATCGTGGCGCACTTTATCTCGAAGATATTCCGCCAATCACAGAAGGTCGCCGTTATTGGGTTGCAGTCCGAATCGATGATATTAATAATCCTCTATCTGAGGAAATGACTCATAGTATCGCGATTGACGAATTTGGAAGGGTTTTTGACCCAAACCCAGAGTACGGTGAATTTGTATCACTCGCCGCTTGGAATGCTGCCATGATCTTGCCACATAAGATCGAGTTCGCTACTGAGATATTTGAATATTGTCTCTGAATATGCATAACGCGCGAGCATATTATTTTTCCGTGCGGGTGCGTAACCCAATATGCCTAATGTACGCCGTCTATTGTTGGGAGCCTTGATCTCGCCAAAATCACGTTTCACTTCCCGCAGTGGTATTCTTGTTTCGCTATGAACACGAATCAAACATCGCAGTCTGTGAAGCTCTCGACACCATCACCCCTAAGCTGGTGGGAAAAGCTTATAGCTCTACTGATGGGACCAATGGCCGTTGCAATGCTATGTCTCCCAATAATTTTCTTCCTCTATCGCGGTAAACTTGATCACAAAGGCTGGGTTCTCCATCGGCACAGGGTCGATGTTTACATCCAAGGAGATTGGTTTGACGGAGAAAATCGAGTTTGCTCGGGCATACAAACAAAACCAGATGATAAAAGCCCCAAGGAAATAAGCGCGCTTCATTGTCCACCCGCTCCCTTTGAACTGTCTGGAGGAACACCTGTCCCGAGTACCAACATTTCCACTCATAACCTCACTGTGGTTTTCTGGGGAATGATCTCTCGCCCAGGAGTCCGCGCAATTGATGAAGCGTCCGGCGCGAGATTTGAATGGAATTGCACCCGCAAATCCGACTGGCCCTTCGGTGATCAATTCGTCTGTCGAGCGATAAACTAGCATATGAGGCTATATGACCATCCCCTTAGAAGAGCTTGCCGCCAAGTGGCTGGCTGATCCCGAATTCAAGCGCGAGTATGATGCCTTGGCTCCGGAGTTTGAAGCTCTCGCCAAAAAGCTGAGAGCAAGGAAGCGCGCCGCAGCGAAAGCACTCAAATCACGCCGCGTTGTCAAGACTGACCCTAACCTTGCGCCCCAGCGCTGAGGCGATATTGACCAGCGCATCGAGCGAAAAGCGCGCAATCCGCCCCCGCAGTAGATCGTTGATGCGTGGTTGTGTGACCCCGCACCGCTTTGCTGCCACCGCCTGAGTCCATCCGTTTTGCTTGATGATCGCCTCAATCTCGTCCATGAGTTCTGAACGCAAAGTCAGGTTTGCCGACTCTTCCGGCGAGTCTGCAACTGCATCCCAAACATTGGCAAATCTCTGTCTCTTCAAATCGCTCATCTTTCACCTCGCATCAGCTGCTTAAATCGCCGCTTGGCAATTTCCAAATCTTGCCGGGAAGTCTTCATCGTCTTCTTTTGAAACGTATGCAAAACATAGATTGCATCGGTTAGACGTGCCGTATAAATCACGCGATAGATTCCTGATTCATCCCGGATCCTGATTTCCTCAACGCCTTTGCCGATATCCGGCATCGGTTTGAAGTTGTCCGGCGGGTTTCCTTTTTGAACCTTCGCTAGTTGGCGGCCAGCGTTCTGTCGGGCGTCCTTGGGGAACTCGCTGAGCGTTCTCAAGGAATCGCCAAGAAACTCGATTTCCTTCATGAATGCATTATATCCGAATGAATATAAATTGCAACCGCAAATTCTTCCGCCGCAAATAGACCCGACTGGGCAGCATCGCCGGGTTAGTCGAGAAACGCGATCTGCGGTGCATGCTGTCTCCGTTATTCGCCAGCCGCGCTCAGAATCTTTGCCTCCAATGCAGGCGAAACAAAGAAATGAGCTTTGTGGCGGAGGTTTTCCATCTCGGGTTTGATGGCGGCAATTTCCCCAGCGCGCTTGGCACGCAGTAAGATACCCAAAACACCTGTGACAGCTAGGCCGGTCTTGGAGGCCAACTGACGCCCCTCCTGTTCGTCAATGAGGACGAAGTCTGCATTGAGGTCCGTTGCCAGGGCAATCGCTTCCGCCTCTCCTCGATGGAGTTGCAACAAGAGAAGACGGAGCAAGCCAGAGTCTCGCGGAGTACTAATCTGGATCCTCTGAGCTCGAATGGCATTCTGGATCATTGCCTGCGCAACGGGGTCAGGATGGTCTGTGAGTTCTTCAGACACGGCATCAGGTATCCAAATTTCAGAGAATTGGGATTTCAGCAGTTCGAGGCGGCCGATCGATGCCAGGTTCGAGATGGGCGAGGTATTGCTAACCGCCAGCATATTCGAGATCTTGATCTAGTTCCTGCTCCGTGTAATGGCGCGGTATTCCGCGCTGTCCCAACAGCTCCGCGAACCCGTGCCGGGAGATTTCGGCCAGTTCGGACGCCTTCCCAAAAGGCAGAATGCCTTGAGCATAGAGAGCGATCGCGAGCTCAGCCCGCAGGCGCGGTTCCATCTCTGGCTCTGGCAGCCGCAAGCCGCTGGTGATGGACTCCGGAATGTCAAGATGTAGGGTCATGCGGATTTCCGGTCTCTTACTAGCTGATTCTACACCGAAACTATGTCCGATACTCTTAAACTCAATGCCGCGCGGAGACGATAGAATAAAAGTAGGAGGGAAACGCCATGACATAGGTACGCATCTGCGACCTGGAGTTCGTCATGAGCCGTTCCTACCGCCGTCCCTTTGCGGCGATCACGGGCACTGCCAGCGCGAAAGACGACAAGCGCCTGGCCCACCGTGGTCTCCGTCGTAAGCAAAACCTAGCCCTGAAAATTTGCCCCGACTTCGGCAATCTGCTTCTTCCCCATCGCCTCGAATGTCCTTGGAATAATAATTACTGTTGGGGACGCGACGGCGCTCAATGCTACCTCGGTTCCATGCGATATTCCTTGGACGACTACAGCCAGAAGTACTACCAGAAAATTCTGCGCAAGTAAAAGGCCACCCGCCTGGACAGCTTGCCCTGAACTTGTCGAAGGGCCAGTCTCCCACCGCAGGTGGTTTTCGTCTCTTCTTCCCCACAAACACGCCAAACAGCTTGTACCCGAATTTGCCAGTTATAGGTGTACTTAGATACATACCTTCATCTGCGTTTCAAAGCCCGAAAAATACCCATTATGTATGCTTCCAACGCCACTAAAAATAACTCTGCCCGCCTCCGCTCGCGTATCATGTCCGGTATGAAACTTGAAGCGATTCAGGCGGCCATCCACGAAGCCGGCTTTGACGGCTGGCTGTTTTACGACCATCATCACCGCGATCCCATCGGCGAGCGCATTCTGGGCATGGACCCCGAGCTGCACGTCACGCGGCGCTGGTACTACTTTGTGCCCGCCTCGGGCGAGCCGCGCAAGCTGGTGCATCGCATTGAGCAGGCTCGGCTTGACGCGCTGCCCGGCGCAAAGGCTTTGTATTCAAGCTGGCAGGAGCTGGCCCATGGCCTGGAAGCGCTGCTCGGTGGCGCACGCACCGTGGCCATGCAGTACTCGCCCAACAACGCCATCATGTACGTTTCAATGGTTGATGCGGGCACGGTGGAGTTTCTGCGCAGCCTGGGCAAGCAGATCGTCAGCTCCGCCGACATGGTCAGCCAATTTGAGGCGGTGCTGACTGAGGAACAGGTAGCCAGCCACAGTGTGGCGCAGCGCGCCATCGACGCCATTCTGGCCGAGGGCTGGCGCGAGATTGGCCGCCGCCTGCGCCCCGGTGGTGTCGGCAAGACGAGCGTTTACAGCGAGTTCGACCATGTGCAATGGCTCTCGGAGGCCATGCGCCGCGAGGGGCTGGTCTGGGCCGACGGCCCCAACGTCAGCGTCAACGCCAACTGTTCCGACTCGCACTATGAGCCGAACGCCGAACGCTGCTCGCCTATCCGCGAAGGCGACTTTCTGCTTATCGACATCTGGGCGCGGCTGAACACGCCGGGCAGCGTCTACTACGACATTACCTGGACCGGCGTGGTAGGCCGCGAGCCGGCGGAGCACGAGCAAAAAGTCTTCGATATCGTTGTAAAGGCACGCGATGCGGCCATTCGCGTCGTCGAGCAGGCCTTTGAGGCCGACCGTCCCATCCGCGGCTTCGAGGCCGATGACGCAGCCCGCGCTGTGATCCATGCAGCCGGATTCGGCGAGTTCTTTACGCATCGCACTGGACATAATATTGGCCAGGAGGTGCACGGCGTGGGAGCCAATCTCGACAATCTGGAGACCCACGACGTGCGCCTGCTGCTGCCCAACACATGCTTTTCGGTTGAGCCCGGCATCTACCTGCCGGAGTTCGGCGTCCGCGCCGAGATCGACATGATGACCGCTCCCGGCAAGGCCTGGGTCACGGGGAAGATTCAGCGCGAATTGGTGAGAATTTAGGGCTCCGGAAGGTAACGGCCCCGGTGCGGTATAGTCAAAAGTGCATGGCAACTGAAGAAAACAAGAAGACTTCTACAAAATCCGGCTCGCAAGAAGGGTTCGTCTACCTTCCCCTGATTGCCGGCTGGCTGGTGCCGGGCGGCGGGCATTTTCTGCTGCGCAAGTGGGGCCGCGGAGCGCTGCTGGCGGCCTCAATCCTGGGAATGTTCGTGCTGGGCCTTTTGATGCAGGGCAAGGTGTATGCCAATGCACACGACATTCTGGACATGCTGGGGCTGGCCGGTGACCTGGGCAACGGCCTGCTGTACGTCGTCAGCCGGATGCTGGGTCTGGGCGATGTCCAGGTGATGGTCACCACCGCCGACTGGGGCTCGCGCTTCATCGTGGTGGCCGGCCTGCTGAACATCATTGCCGCCGTGGACGCGCACAATCTGCGAACCGGGAGGAAATCCTGATGGGCAATCTGGTTTTCCAACCCTCTCATTTTGCGGCAGTTGTGCTCTTTGCTCTTTTCGCGTCCACAGTCTTCGGCATCACTCAGCGCGAGACGCCGCGCAGCATGATCCGCTATGGAATTTATTGCTTTGTGCTCTTTGTGGCCTCGGCGATTGCGCTGAGCTGGATAATGTATTTTATTGCGCGATAAGCTTTCGACTTCGGAGTATTTGATTATGTTCGTGATGGATGCGAATGAATATCGACGACTCCTCTCTGCTTTTCATGAACAAGTTAAGTTACTCGATACTAATGCCGCCCGTGTTACGGCAAAATGGCTACACACCCTTGACAACCTTCTCTCCTCTGGACAGGAAAGGAATCTGCTTTTCGATCACCTCTCCAAAGTTAGTCGAACTGTTCCGGCAATTGTCATTCTCGTCCTGGAACGCACCTCGTTAGAACCGTTGTCAGAAGCACGAAAACTTATCAAAGCTGCGGAAACCGCTGTTCTGAATGAAATTGGAAGACTTCAAAAAGAAATTCGCTGCATTGATAATGCACTCATGGATCGCGGTCTGGATATTATTATCGGCGAGTTCATGAGTTCTGTTGAATTCGTTATGGACTATATCCAGCTTCACTTTAACGGGTCAACGCTCACCGCATATACCTGTCCTGATGTGCATATTGCGATCAATACTATTCGTCCAACAGAATCCGGCTATCGAGACACATTATGCAACCTGATTGGCGCAACAGTTGAAAGAACTGAAATCCGCGAAAACGATTGTTTGCGCATTATTTTCACAGAAAGTAGAGTAATCACCATATCTCTGCGTCCTGAAGATGCAGTCGGTCCTGAAAGTGTAGAGTTTTGGTCAATACACGGCGGCTATTGGTCATGGTAGAGAAGGAATTTTTATGTGTCCCACCTTTGCGACAAAAACTAGAACGTCGCAAGAATGGGGTATCCGAGTTTTGGTTGGGTAGAATAATCCCATGAATAAGCAATGGCACGCAGAAAACAAGATGCCACCCAAGGCAACGCTGGATCAGCGCATCCGGTGGCACAAGGAACACCAAATCCATTGCGCCTGCCGGGAAATTCCCAAGAGCTTATTGTCCCGCATCAAGATTAGTAAATAGTCCTTATCGATTCGCCCTGCTTTGCGGGATTTCCAACAGCCTCAAGCCGTCCTGTCCCGCTGCCAAACGGATGCGTCGAAGCGATGTACGCAATCGTAGCCCTCGTCGCGGTAGAGGTCGATGGCCTCGGTGTTGGCCTCGGTAACGGTGAGGGATATCTCGGTGACGCCCTGACGCAGAAAGCAGGAGGAGGCCAGGGTAAGCAGCATACGGGCCAAACCACGGCGGCGAAACTCAGGATGAACACAAAGTTGGGTGATGTGGCCGCTCTCGGGGCTGACGCGCGAACCCAGCACCAGCGCCACCATCTCCCGGCTGGCGCGATCTACAACCACGTGCGAGACCTGCGCGGAGAAAGCGCCGCAGCCTGAGAAGCGAACGATGTTGTTGAGAAAGCGCATGGAGCCGTGGACCGAGCGGTACTGGTCGTTGACCACGCTGTCGGGATGGCCGTGGTAAGCCGCGGAGATGAGCCGCCCGGCGGGGTTCAGGTCCTCTTCGCGCCAGGGACGCAGATCCAATCCGGCGGGCAGGCTCACATGAGGCGAGGGATATGATCCTTCGAGCTGCCGCACCATGAAGAGCCGCCGATGAACCTGGAAGCCCTCCTCGAGAAAGATGCTTGCGAGGGAGCCTGAAGGGTGCAACAGCAATTGCGATTCCACGCGGTCCACCTGGGGCGAATTTACCAGCAGCTCAATTATGTGCAGGAGAAGCGTTTCCTCAATCTGGCGGGCGGATCTGCCCTCGGCGTGGGAGCCGGGCAGCGCAAAGACGTCGCCGATGACCGCCTTGGTTTCTTCATAGATGCAGAAAACATAGCCGATGACCTGGCCTGCATCCAGAGCCGCGTATCCAGGCAGCATGTGGCTATTAAGATACTGCATCAGCAGGTTGGCCGAGACATGGTAATCCCAGTGCAGGCGCTGCTTCCACAATTCGCCCTCCGCCTGCAACACAGGGTGCAACAGCGGTGCGGCAAAGTGTCGCAGGTCGAGGATCTCGAAGGAAGCACCGGTCGTCATGGTCCTCCTGACGGCAGTGAACAACTGACAACTTACTTGCTGCTCACCGTATAAACCACCAGGCCCTGCTCTGGCCAACTGAAGAGTTGCTCATAGTGCCGGTCTCCCAGCAACTCTTCGAGCGCGGCCGTAGTATGCAGGTCCACGCCGCCTTTACCGGTTACCTGCGCCACCAGCAGATGCTGTTGATCCGGCACGCCTTTCACGGCATAGTTGACCACTTCGTGATTGCGATAAAAGGAGAGGCCATACTCGATGTCGCGCCGGACGCGAAAAACCGCTACCGTTTCGTCTCCGTGCACGGTGGCGGCCAGCCGCTCGGCCAGAGGACGCGCGGAGTAGGAGCGATCCAGCAGGTGAATCACCTGTTTGGTTTTACCGATTGCCGGAATGTTGAAGAACGGGCCGACGCCATAGAGATAAAAGACCAGCACAATCAACACCATGGTGGTAACCATGCGCAAGTGGGCCGCGCCGAAGCCTTTGACCACAATAATAATCAGCAGCGCCGCGCCGATGGAGGCCAGCAGGGCCACGGTGAGCGCCGGCCACGGAGGCATCACTCGAATGCAGTCACCGATAAACTCGTGGAAGAAGGTAAAAAACTGGTTGACCCCGAGCGCAGGCAAGGGTGGCATCTGCGGTCCATGGGCCACAAACCAGGGCATCAACAGCGCAACCATGGTCATCACGCCGCAGAGCGTCGCATGGCTCACCAGCACCCAGAGACGGATTCCCTGCTGACGGTGCCGGGCTATAAAGTCGCCGGTAAGAATGGTGATGGGCGGAATGGAGGGCAGAATGTAGCCCGGCAGCTTGGATTCCGAGAAGGAAAAAAAGAGGATGGGAATCAGCGCCCACAAGATGAGAAACTCCGGAAAGGCATCGCCAGGCTGGCCGGGGCACTGCTTGCACTTGCCGAAGTGGCGCTCACGCCATTCGCAGAACGAAGTGCGGATGCCGTCAATCATCGCGCGCACCGAGATTACCGTCCAAGGCATCAAGGCCAGCAGCGCCACCACCAGGTAGTACCAGTAGGGATGTTGATGCTCATAGCGGTCGGTGGCAAAGCGCTCCAGATTGTGTTCCAAAAAAAATACGCGGAAAAAGTCCGGA
The DNA here is from genome assembly GCA_964520005.1 of uncultured Occallatibacter sp. GTDB lineage: Bacteria > Acidobacteriota > Terriglobia > Terriglobales > Acidobacteriaceae > Telmatobacter. The sequence goes on along the minus strand of CAZFMB010000124.1, from coordinate 2,442 downwards.
TTCTGGTGCTGCACGGCGATGAACCAGGGCAGCACCATGGCCAGGTATAGCAGCACCCCTGGCCACCAGAACGACCGCCTCAGCAGCGACCACTCGCGGCGTAGAACAGCAAAGGCCGCCACAATCGTGAAGGCCAAAAACGGCGCCACCGGCCCTTTGGCCAGTGTGGCTACACCGGTGAAAAAGTAGATGTCGAAGAGCCAGAACTTGGAGTCGGTCTCGTACCAGGCGTACCAGCCCAGCAGCCCGATGGCCAGAGGCGCGGCCATCTGCATATCTGTGGAGGCACCGCGGGCAAAGCCGATGATGCCCGCGCAGGCTACTGTAATCAGCGCCGCGTCCAGATGGCCGCCAGGCCGGAATCGTCGCATATGCAGATAGATAAGCGCCACCATGAAGAAGGCGAAGGTAGCCGAAGGAAGGCGCGCCACCCAGTCATGTACGCCGAAGTCCTGAAAAACAAACATCGCCCTCCAGTAGTAGAGGGCCGGTTTCTCCAGCCAGGGCCTGCCATAGAGATAGGGGGTGACACATGCGCTCAACTTGCTCTTGAGCGTGTGCGCCGAGTCGAACCGGTCGAGCATCTCGTGGGCGATCTGCGCATAGCGGGGTTCATCGGCTCCCACCAGGCCCAGGCCGTCGCCACCCACCAGGGGGGTCTGCCCATAGAGAAGAAAAAAAAGGACAAAAGCAAGAAAGACGGAGGCCTCGCCTATGGTGGCCCAACGAGGCAACCGCATGCGCCAGCCGTGAGGCAAATCCGATGCAGATGGTTCCTGAATAGTGTCCACTACCACTGTCTCTCCAACGGAGCCTATGCTTGCTTGATAAAGACAAGCGTTCCCGGTTCCGGTCAGGACGAATGGGGAAATCTGACCGCTGCTGTTTGAGTTCCGCGCTTCTTTGAAACGCAGAGATGGTGTCGCGTCTTGACAGGGTCAAGGCTAACAGATTCGGGCGGAATTGTGGGGGGCTTATTGGCCTTCCAGCCCGGCTTCCGGTTGCGGCACGGTCGCCTTTTGCCGCTTGCGATGCCGGTCCATCAGCTCATCGATGCGCGCCTGAAAGCGGCCCGAGCGGTCGGCTAGGAAGCTGAGTTCGGGCACGTGGCGCACGCCCATCCGCTCCTTGAGCTCGTAGCGGATATAACCCTTGGCGGCTTCCAGGCCCGCCACCGTCTCCTCTTCGGCTTTGGCAATGTCTTTGACGGCGCTGTCCACGGCCACGTACACCCGCGCCGACTTGCCGCCGGGGTTCAGCGCCACCTCGGTCACATAACAGAGATTGATGCGCGGGTCCACCAGCTCGCCCTCGATGAGAACGCCGATCTCCTCGCGCAGCGTCTCTGCCACACGGTCCTGATGGTGCTTTCGCCCTCTGTGTTCCGGCATGACTTCCTCCTCTTTCAGGCAGACCAATCAGAATAGCAGAGACGCGCCAGCTACTCGCCGAAACGAGAAATGTCGGTAGTTGTGCAGTTCCCGAATGGACGACGATCCAAGCACAACGCGATTCCTGAACTCTGGGGTGTTTGTCGGGAACCGATCTGACTGCCGTTCCCTACAGCATTATTGATGAGTGCATTGGGCTGTTGGCAGCAGTTGACCTTTGGGGCAATAGAGGTCAAAGGACACTATCGGCATACCGGGACTAGCGGTCAGATTGGCGCGGAATTCATTCCCTCGATCCTTGTTCGCGGTATTGCGGAACAAACCAGTGGCCTTTCTCGTACTTGGGAAGATGAGCGATACCAGGCTGATTGGCATACACTCCGCGTCATTGTGGATTGATATAGGAGCGGCGGTTTTTCTCGTTGCATTATTTGTGTCTGCTGTCATTGTTCCTGAGCTTCGGCTTCTTCACTTCTTTCAAGCCTTGATCTACATTGCCGTCATCATTCTTGCGCACCGTAATAGCTCATGGGGATACGGGGCGGGATTCGCCATTGCAATTGTGTGGAATGCGCTCAATCTCTTTATCACACATCTCATGTTGGTGGGCGCGGTCGCCTTTTGGGATTCGCTGCGTCATGGTCACGTAGAGCAGCTTGTGCCAATCATGGTCACATTGGGCGGGGCCGGACATTTTATCCTCATCGTTGCCACACTCTCAGCGGCTATAAGTCAAAAAGCAAGAACCAGGAAGTGGTGGAAGTTTGTCGGCGGAGGGGCCGTAGCGATTGCGTATTTCATTCTGATCATCTCCTTCACCCATCCTCACTGATTGTCGATCCACACCCGCAAACGGGCCTCTGTGATAGAGATCGCGAGCTCTGCGGAACGATCGTTCGACTAACGCCAAATCGCCGGGTGGCCTAGATCTCGGTGATGTTTCCAAACCAAATATAAGGATGCCCCCGGTCCCTTGTATCTCTACATCAGCAGCATTTTCGGTGAAACTGCTGTGGTGGGGGAGTTGAGAGATCAACTCCCCCGCGGGCGA
>CAZFMB010000123.1:7948-11272 GCA_964520005.1 uncultured Occallatibacter sp. | reverse complement strand
TTCTCGCCGGCATCCAAACGCTGCTTCAACTCTTCGACACGGATTTCAGGAACGCTCATCGTCTTCTCCCTAGCCTGGAACCTCTTCGGCGGCTGCTCCTGTTACCGCATCCGCCTCATTTTCAACCCAAAATAGAAAACCCACCTGCCAGTTCGATCTCTGGCGGTGGGTACTTTCGAGGCAGCGGCTTGTAAGTTACTCTAGCCCAACCACTTCCTCACGCCAGAATGCGTCTGTGCACAGCAAATCGCTGGACAACAACACATTTCGGCAGTCGTGGGGCTAAAAATGCTCACGAAAAGAATGTACCACAAACCCTTCCGTGCAGCAAGGAGAAAGTCCATTAGGGAACCTCTGATCAGATCCTGATCTTTTCCGTGTTGAAGGTTGGAAGCTGTTTTCTGGGAGCGATTCCGCATTCCGGCGGCGATTACAAGGGTAAATGTGCTTTGCGCGTCCGTGTATTGCGTCTCCGGAGGCCGTTTCCCGGCCCTCAGAGACACTACGCCCCCAGTGGGGAAGGGAGATCGACGTGAACAGAGTCAGTGAATGCGTTTATCGCCGAAAGATCATCGGATAAAGACTGTGGGGACTTTTGTGGGTAGACAGCTTCAGAAACGTGGGCAATTGTGGGTAGTCCCCACAATTTCTTTGTAGCAGAGAGTCCTCGCAAGCCATTTAATATAAGCAATATATAGCAGCAGCGAGCAATGCTGAAAAGGGCACATTCCTAGCTCTTAACCGACAGGTTGTAGGTTCGATTCCTACCGCGTCCACCAAAGAATCAAATACTTACAAGCACTTCCTCTTCGAGCTTCGCCGAACTTCGCCGAATTGCTTCAGACCCCCTCGGATTTCTTCCTTTCAACCCCAGAGTTCCAACCGGCGCTGTCCAGCCTTTGAGCACTGCCGCCGTGCGTGAATTCACAGCCCGCAGAACACTCTGCTCGATGGCCTGCACGTACACGTCTCCGGTCGTCTGGATACTGGCGTGTCGCAACATGCTTTGGGTGTCCTTCAACGTCCCGTGCTTCTGCATATCGGTTCCCAGCGTCCGCCGCATTACCTGGAAGGTGACAAGGCGGTCAGGAATTCCACACCGTTTGGCAATCGGGACAATTCTCCACTTGAGAAAGTTCTTGCCCCAGCGCGGCACCGCCTGGCCCTTCCGTTCCCCGCGCCCGAAGGTCGGGAACATCAAGGCTTCCGGAGACGAGTCGTTGCAGAGGCCGCGCCACGTCTCAATGACCGGCCGTACCTGCTCCGGAACCGGAATAGGCGCCTTGCTTTGCCGTGTCTTTAGCCTGCCGTTGTAGAACTGCCCTTCGTAAGCTGTGCCGTGAGGAACGAGCGCCTCTCCGGTCCAGCATTTCCATTGCAGTCCCATGATCTCGCTTGCACGCAGTCCGCAGAAGATGCCCACGTGCAAAAGGCACAGGTCATGCACATCCTCGATAGCCCCAATAAGCGCCAATATCTGTTCCCGCGTCATCACGGGCCTTTCAATCGGCTTGGTCTGAGGCATGGTCAAGTCTTCTCCGGGGTCTTCAGCCAAGTATTTTTGCTTCTTGGCAAGGTGCGTAATCGCTCGTATATTGGAAAAACACTGGTGAACTACGGTTTGCGAATAGCCTTTGTCCGCCATTCCGTTCAACCAAACCTGGATTCCAAAGGTATCCAGGTTGCGGAGCGGAAGATCTCCAAACTGCGAGACCAAGTAATGTTCAAGCCCATACGTGTTTGTCTTGCGGTAAGCGGGACTCCATTTGCCTTGCCGCATTGGAATGTACCGCTCAGTGACGAACCAGCGGAAGGTCACTGAATCATCCGCTGGAAGCGTCCGGGGCGAGACCGTTGCTCCGGCCTCCTTCAGGATGATCTCCCGCAGCAATTGCTCGGCCTTCCACTTGGGTGTATTCGCCCTTGGACAGATCCGAACATTGCGATGTCTGCGAACCTCCTTTCCATCCTGATCTCTGCCGTAGATGAGGTACTTGCCGTACCACATCTTCACCTTCTCCCCGCAAAGGTAGACGGTGCCCTTCTGATACTTCATTGCCATGTACGTTCTCCGTTTCTGCTTCTGGTCCTGGTCGTGGAGAACATCTCTTTCATACACTAAATCGGGAGCGGATGGAAGGGGTGAGCGTATCGAGTTGCTGCATAAAGACATCGACATCGGCTCGCCGGTAGCGGACGAGCATTCCCATCTTTATGGCGCGGATCTTGGGAAATCGGCGGGTGGTATGGTCCCTCACCCAGCGTTCGGAGACACCGAGCTTGTCGGCGACCTGCCGCGCATTCAGCAGACGCTCATCGTTGTGGTCGTGCAGTGCGGCGTCTTCGTTTGTTTGGTAGAGGTCACTGCTTACGCTTTGAACTCCGAATTTGGCCGGCGGTTGATCAGAGGATCCAACAACTGAAAGATTACCGACACTATGATTTGCAGGCTGTCTACGGGAAAAGTCATCGTTCCTGATCGTAGCGATGGACATATTTCACCTCACGGGGGATCGTACGGGATTCGCTTTTGCCGAGGTCGCCACAAGCCGCAACCCCGGTCGCTGCTCGATGACCAGCGTTTATTCAGGCTCCGGCGAATTGAGCGTCTTGTCCAATACTTTTCATTTATCAGGTGATACGTGGCAGCTATCACCCACCCTATTCCAACTCACGGAATTGCTCGCGGAATTATTAAGGCTTCGTTAAAAGTTTGACTCCGAGGAAAAATCTGTTGAAATTTGGTACATTTCTAGGTAGAAGTTATTTACCATGATCGGATTCGACCGTTCGCCCTTTCAACATTTTGGAGGTCTGTTGGTTCTCTCATACTCCATCCCCAGGAGAAGAGCATCATGGACAATTGGGCTGAGTTTCGACACTTCAAGTATTTGCTGGCGATTGTGGAGCACAAGGGATTGCGGGCCGCGGCAGAGCACCTTCGCACTGCCCAGCCGAATCTTAGTGTTCAAGCAAAACAGTTTCAGGAAACCTTTGGTATCCAGCTATTCCGGAAAACCAAGGATAGGCGCATCCAACTCACCGAAACCGGCATCGCCTTCAAGGCGATTGCCCAGGGAGTTCTGGATACGCGCGATGAAGCCATTGCCGCGTTGATTGCCATCGAACGCGGCGAAATTCGTGCTCTGAGCCTCGGCTGCGCCCCTTTTGTCGATCCAGAGCTGTTTCAAGCGGTCTGCGAGTTGCATAAGGAAATCGTTCCAGGTTGCTCGATCCGCCCAACGCATGGCGATGCCGTCCAGCTTGTAGAGGAACTCACTTCGGGAGAGATTGACGCGGCGATTATGACCTTGCCGATCACCG
>CAZFMB010000123.1:0-7848 GCA_964520005.1 uncultured Occallatibacter sp. | reverse complement strand
ACGGTCTTGGATGCCGAACTGACCACCCGGCCCATCGCCGGGGTGGATTGGGCCGTGGATACAGCGTTCGTCTACAACAAGCGGAATCATCCAAAAACGATTCCGGTACTCGTGCGACATCTGATAAGGCGGTTGGCCGTTCTACGAGGCAAAAGCCGGTCACCTGGGGTCATTTCTGCCTTGAATGCGAGAAATAGCGGCGCTAAACGTCCGCCCAGGTCTGAGGGCAACGGAGAGGAGAACTATCCCTGTTGGCCGCCGCGCATAGCACTTTCTGTCTTTTCAATTCGCCGCGATTGGACCGACGAGCCTTCCAAGAAAGCACGGAAGGCCCTCCTTGCAACTGCCGCATGAGCCTGTCCATTTATAAGGCGACGCGGTCATAGAAGGATACTGCGAAAGCAGCCAAGAAGACAGACGCGAAGGCCCAGCCGAAATAAGCATAGCGTCCCACCGCTGTCCAGTAGTCCAAAGCCGCGTAACGCTCAACTTCCAAGCCTTCCATACGGGGTCTGCCGCCGCAGGCCCCGTATTTTCGCCTGTCTTCCTATCCATTTTCTGTGCTGCCGCTTCGCGCTAGGCTTGATTTGCCCCGCCGGACGGGCTTGAACACCCTGCCCAGGGCAAGGTGTTGACCGGTTTCTGGCGCGCTTTTAATCATCCGAAGAAATCTTGATTTTTTTGAATCGGATTTGCAAACCTTGTCATCTGTAATCTCAAAAGAACGAGGAAGTCGGCAAGTTGCCTTTCAACAACCCAGTCGACACTTTCGTTCTTGCAGTCTGGGGTCCAACCAACCGCTTCTACAAAGTTCTGGGAACACATAATCAGTTATTGCACGACTGATTATGCCCGTTCCTTTTGCGCCATGATTCCTACTGTCTCGAAATGGCGCGAAACTAAACTGGGGCTCGTAAAAATGTCAAGGATTCTGGGTCGAAAGTGGACCTTACGGAACTACACAGACAAGTAAGTGTCTCCGCAAAAAACGGCTTGGAGAACGAGAGATGGCAAAACAGATTCTGTGCGGTCTCGCCATTTGCATCTTGATACCAGGAATATCTACTGCACAGACGCAGCCAATCAATGCGTATGCAAAGGACTTTTACCAAGCCGTTGTGACTCCTGAGACCATAGTGATGCCCGTGCCTTCGGCCGCATTTTCAAATTATGTTTCAAAACCAGCGGGATTTGGTAGTGGCGCGGTCGGATTTGGATACCACTATGGCGTGTCCCTCGCCGACAACGTGAACAGCAAATTCATGCGCAAATTTGTATTTGCTATAGCGTCGCAGCGGGAGGAAGAGTACAAATCCCTCGGTGCTGGTGGAAGGTTCTGGAGACGCGTTGGAAATGCAGCAATGCATTCGCTGTTTGCTGATCCCAGTGAATCCAGTAGATCGTTCAATTGGTCCGGACTCCCCGCATCATTTGCCTCGGCTGCGCTGTCCGATGCATACCAACCGGCTCAACAGAGAACCTGGTCGGCCACATTTGCTCGGTTTGGCACAAACTCCGCAGCCTACATGGCCGGCGACGTGTGGCTTGAATTCACCGTCAAGCCGCGTGAACACATGATGTTCCGTACCTTCCTCAAATCCCGTTAAGGAGACATGACGTATGTCGTTCTGCAAGCCAATTCGCACGTTTCTTCGACCGGGGGCGGCCGCCTATCTATTCGTCCTTATGGGCGGCCCTCCTTGTTTCAGTCAGTGCGTCCAGCCCGCAACTCGCATGTTCGGCCCATACACTCCTGCCGCCAACTCCCCAAAGACATTGCAGAACCCTCTTCTCGACGCTGCGACCACTGGTACGCTGAAGATCGTGACTTTGGGGGATTCCGTCATTTGGGGTGACGGAAATCTCGAGCAGAACAAGTTCTCAGTCAAGCTCGCGCATGATTTGGCCAATGGCACGGGGCGGCCAACGACAGTGGTCGCGTACGCCCATTCGGGAGCGAGGCTTGCTTCTGCCGACGATCCAGGCTCCTTAGTTCCGGTTGACGGTTCTGTATTTCAGATGGATCTGAACTCGGAACGCCCAACCACTACTGAGCAGGCAGATTGTGCGGCGAGTCGGGACAGCGATGCGGAAGTCGTACTGCTGGATGGCTGCATCAACGAAGTAGGAGCGACCAAAATCGCACTTCCAATCCCATTCAACTGGACTACTCCAGAAAACATCCATTCGACGGCTTATGCAGCCTGTTCTACGCCAATGCGGAAACTCCTTGAGACAGTGAAACTCGATTTCCCTAAGGCGACGATCATCGTGGTCAACTATTATCAGGTTGTGACGAAGGATAGCATTGTTCGGTTCGAACAGCCATTGCCTGGCGCACCTCAAACCATTTCCAAATTGGGCACCCCACAGCAGGCAGCAGTAGAACTTCAAAGAGAACAGAAGAAGCTACTCGCTCTATCCGGTCATCAGCATGAAGCGCTTCTGGTTCAGCCAGTTCACCCTGCTCAGCCTATAGACATCCTCCATTCTTGGCAGGCAAACTCGATCGAATTCCTGAACACGTCGCAAGGCTGTTTTCAATGGGCCGTCGCAGCTGCGGACGGTCTAAATGTGGACGATCTCAACAATACTGAGCCCAACCCATCTTGTCCTTCCGGCCTGAACGATATGCCACCAAATGCTCAACAAGCCAAACAAGCTGTGCGAGTTTTCTTAGCAAAAGTGGATAACGAACCGGACTTCGGGTACGGTGCGCTGGATACACACGAATGGCTTTTACCGAGTCAGCTACACCCTGATGATATGTACCTAATAAGAGTTCCGATTTGCAAGGCACATTACAAAGGCGATTTGAGCGCACTAGAAGGATGCGAAGTGAATGCGATCGCTCATCCTAGAGTAAACGGCGCCGAAGCTTATCACCAAAGTATCCTGTTAATCTTGCAAAAAGCCTGGGCACTACCAGCCGATTAGCCGAGGCATATACAACAGGCCTGCTCTGAAACTACGAAATGATGCCGGGGACGCAGAATGAGAATGCCGATTAACCGCCGTGAATTCTTAGGGGTCAGTATTATGGCAGGCTTTGCGCCTGGGCTTCGTGGTTGCTTTCGACCCGGCGATGGCATCTCCGCAATCAACGGTAGCGAAGCGACTCCAGACAGCGATCAGACCACTGTAGCAGGGTACGTCGTTAAGCGACTCGCGGCACTTGGCATCAAGCATGTCTTCGGCGTACCGGGCGACTACGCTTTCCCTATTGATATCGCCATCGAGAATTCTCGTGATCTTACCTGGGTCGGCTGCAGCAATGAGTTGAATGCAGCATACGCGGCAGACGGCTATGCCCGCATTAACGGCGCTGCCATTCTATGCACAACGTATAACGTTGGCGCGGCCGCCGCGCTGGCCGGCGTCATGGGCTCCAAGGCAGAGCGTGTCCCCGTTTTTCACCTCTCCGGCGCTCCCAGCACTCAACTGCAAAAGACCGGTCTGCACGTGCACCATTCCTACGGCGATGGAAATTTAGATCAGTTTCTTCAATATCACGACGTTTCGGTATGCGCTTCCACGAGCCTCACTTCAGCGAATGCCGCCTCGGAAATGACCAGAGTGATCAATGAAGCTGCATCGCATCGGATGCCTGTCTACATCGAGGTCCCAGAGGACTGGGCGGCGGCGCCGATGGAAAACACAACGATTCCTGGCGTTCCCTTCAGCCAAATACTGACTGTTTCGAGCGATTCTGATGCGCTAGCCTCCGCCTTGAAGGCAATCCGGGAACGCATCGAGAAGGCAAACTATACCGTAATTTTAGTCTCGTTCATCATTGCTCGTTACGGCATGACGGAGCAACTAAAGGCGCTTTTGAAGGCAACGAAGATTCCCTTTGCCACAACAGGCATGAGCAAAGGATTGTTGCCGGAATCCGATAGACAATGGATTGGAATGTACAATGGGAGCTTTTCGCCAGGCCTAAGCGCATTCCTAGACAAGGCGGATCTGGTGCTTGACCTAGGCGGTGTGGTTTTCTGCGATGGTGAGACAGGCGAGTTCAGCGATCATATAGACCCTGCAAAGGTGATAACCGTATTGCCGGATAGGGTACAGGTCGGCTGCTCCGGCGGGAAATGCGGTCCAAATCCCATCACCTACAGCAGCATTGCCATGGTAGACATCCTGAAAGACCTGACGCAAGATCCGCCCCATGGCAAAGAGATTCCACCGCTTGAGAAGCTGGGCACCGAATGGGAGAAGCTGGGCATTGAATGGGAGAAGCTGGGACTTCTGCTTAAGAAGCGGATTTTTGGTCAGCTCTCAGGGCTTCTCCGCAAAGACGACATCCTCATGACGGATACAGGCGTCGGCGATCTCATCGCAACATTTCTTACTCTTCCCGACGATGTTGAATTCCAACATGCACTCCTATGGGGGAGTATCGGCTGGGGAACAGGCGCCGCGCTTGGAGCGGCTCTTGCAGACCCATCTCGGCGGGTCGTCCTCATTCAAGGCGATGGCGGCCATCAATGCACCGCAAATCAAATCGGCGCGATGGGAAAGTATGGCGTCAACCCTATCATCATCCTGCTCAACAACGACATTTACGGGATTGAGGAAGTTGTTATGGGGAACGCCAACCCCAGGATAATTCGGGAATTCGACAGGATCGCCCAATGGGACTATTGCAAGATTCCCGATGCGATGGGTTGTAGCAACTGGCGGACCCATCTGGTGGATTTCACCGACCTCTGGCATCTGGAAAAAGCTATTCAAAGTCTCAAAGATGCAATGGATGATGCCCGCGATCATCACAATACGGGCGCCTACATCGTCGTGAAACTCAATCGCGATCTCCTATTTCCCGGACTGCCGAACGGGATTCGCAATAGGCTGTATAAGCCCGAGCCGCCGAATGCGTGAAATGCCCTCGGCGTTTTGCCCATCACGTCAGCCCTATGACTTATGCACCAGGAACCATACATCCCCAAAAACGATTCTTCAAACAAAGGAGAGCGAGATGACATACACCACGGAACAACTATTGGAAATGACCGCGGAACAATTGGGCGATGTGTTCCGCGACTCACCGCCTGGAAATATACCCAACGGAAAAGCCAAGGGTACGGCCATCATTAAACCAGGCACAGACCTTGCTCCCGTGCTGGCGGAAATCGTTGAAGTCTTCGCCTGGCAGGGAAAGACATTCGATGCGACCTCTGACACACTGGTAAATGAGATCACCTTCTTCGGGATTTCCGCGATCAAAGCCAAGATATACGTGGGTCCCAGTCTGTCCGATACAAACGAGTGCATCATTTTAGACTATTCCGCGAATTCAGGGATTGTCGGTAAAGTGAGGGATGAAATTCGTCTAATTAGCCCCCAGTTGTATCTGGGGTTGGTCTATTTGAAGGAGGACCCGACAATTTACTTCGCGCTGGAGTTTGATGAGCTGGCCGAGTAGTTGGCGCAGCCATTTCGTAGATAGCCACTCTTTGCCTCTGCGATCGAAGGCTCCCGATAACCATATCGTCGCGGGACACCCGAACAGCACAACTCATTTGTGTTTTTCTCTTTATGCAGCACATCGGTAAAAGGCGCAGTGAGTGTGAGCATTCTATTTCACGGAAGTTGAAGCGAAAGGGGGACTTACAATTGAACAGAAGCCTATTGCGTCCATGTAGTCGAGTTCTGCCTCGGTTCATCCCAAGTGCGCTCGCAATGCTCTTCGTTTTAGCGTCATCCTGCGCGCTCGCAGCCAAGTTTCCTCGTCTCTACATACCGGATCAACGTTACAGATATTCCGAGGCGGATACTCCTTGTTCCAGACAGAACTTATGCTATTCGAACAGAGAACTTGGAGAGGGCCTTCACCGATACTCACTGAATTTCGTGGAATACAGGGATAATGGAGAGCTATTTGACCAGGCTGAACTCGATGCTGCGTTGACACAATTAGATAATGCAAGGAAAACTGGGCAGCATGTCATCGTGTTCATCTACATTCACGGCTGGCACAACAACGCCGGGGAACGAAAGAATGATCTCAAGAAGAAGAACTGCTCGGATAACCTCTATGATGGAGATGTCGCAAAATTTGAATATTGCGGGTTGCAGGTGATTGCAGATAAGTATCCCTCTACTCCGGGAGCAAAAGCGCCGCGGGTAGTTGGCATATATCTAGCATGGCACGGCGAGGATTTCACGCCGTGGGCGGCAGTAATCCCTTACTATGTCCCGAGTTATATCTTCCGCCGCCACTACGCATACAAAATAGGACAAACTGGAATGGAGAAGGGGCTGCAACAGATACTTTATATTATCCAGCAGCACCGCAGGTCCTATTTTGTCATAGCCATGGGACATTCCTTTGGTGCCCGAGCCCTCGAAAACGCAGATCTCATGCTTGACCCCAAATATCCTAAACCACTATACTCGTCAGGCCCCAATGCCGACAGTCAATCACCAACACCTCAACCAGCGTTAGGTCTCCCACCCTCTTCAGATATGCAAGCACAAATATCCACTAACTTCAGTGAAGAACCGCAACTACTACCGCCTCAAGTTCCGCTTAGCCAGTTGCCCGAGTCAGAACTGCCAATCGACTTGGTGTTTTACGTGAATGCTGCAACATCGAGCTATCGAACTGTTAAGGTGATCAACGATTGGAACGATAAGTGTAATGGGTCGCCACGGCCTGACGATTGCCGCCAGGACCCGCTTTATTTTGCGGTCTCGTCCCGAGCGGATGTTTTAACAGCTATTGTAATGCCGATAGCCAACCTTGTTTTCCCGGCATGGTCAACTGACCGATTTCACATCATCTCAGCTGCTAACACCCCATGGATGCAGACGCATTCGTTACCGAGACGAATCCTTGCCGCCCCCGAAACACTTGCCCCGGATGCTTTTTGCTTTATGACCACGGACGGTTCTAACAAGTATCTCTACGAAGTTGAGCCGAAAGACGGCAGGTCGCAGAAGCGTTTCTGGGTGATGAATTCGGATCACAGGTACGCAGCTTTGGAAGGTATGTTACACAAAATACCATTCCTCCGCAGGGCTGTTAGGCATGACTGGATCATTTCCGCTCACGGCGACGTATGGAATCGTTCGGTATTCAATATGATCTACGCGCTCATCGAAACCCAGCAGACACCTTCGAACAAAAGACAGGCCAAATGCTATGAAGAAACGAAAGGAATGCAATTCGTAATGCAGTGATGTTCGCGTCGCCATTTTCTTAGAGCCGTACTGAGCGGTGATTGTCAGATCATCGGGATTGCAAAGGCGACATTTGACGAATAGCTACTCTGAGCCGATATTTTTTGTCAGCCGCGCCTGGGCCAGCTCTACGAGGAAGGCGAAGAAGCTTAATGCTTGTTTATGATATGGCGCAGGGGCTGCCTTCACAACCTTCGCGCAGCGCCAAGACATTGTAAATGCTCATTTTGACGACAGGTGATAATTCCCAGCTATCACCTGATAAATAGAAAGTATTGGACGGCAAAAATTGGCTGGCATAATCTCACGGCATATCGCGGTCCGACCTGGGCCGCTGGAGGTGCCGATGATTGCCACACTCACTCCCACAAGCCGGTTGCGGGCTGTCCTCAAGGGCAGCCTACGCCGGATGCGTCCCTGCCTTAGCCTTTTCACCCTGCTGATCGTTTTCCCGGCGCTTGCCGCCGCGCAGTCGCCGTTCGATACGGGATTCACAGCAATGCAAACCCTCTTCACAGGCACGATTGCGAAGGTTGCCAGTTTGATCGCAATCGTGGTTGGCGGCTACCAGTTCGCACACGGCGAGCCGGGCGCCAAGAAGACCCTGGCCGGTGTCGCAGCCGGCACGGGAATTGCCGTGATGGCTACCAACGTACTGAC
>CAZFMB010000122.1:0-11379 GCA_964520005.1 uncultured Occallatibacter sp. | reverse complement strand
TTCTGTTGTCTCATTTCTGTGCAGTAGCACTTGTAACAGGAGATATGTCATGCTGCCTCGATTCCGCGTTGCCATCATCCTCTTTTTGGTCTGTGTGATATTCCCGTTGAGCGCCGTCGCGCAGACTCCTGTGGCGCTGCCCACTACCATGACCACGCTCGATAGTTCCTCATCCGCGGCGGCGCGAGGCGGCATGGTGGTGGATGCATCGGGCAACGTCTTCATCACGGATGACGTTGGCGGCAAGGTCTACATGGTGAATCAGAGCGCAGGCACGACCAGCGTATTTTATGGAAGCGCTGCGTCTAACTGCGGGGGAGCCATCTCGTCCAGCGGCGACGGCTGTGTCTTTGCAAGCACCAAGGCCGTCACGAACATGCGCAGCATCGGCATCGATCCCTACGGCAATGTGCTATTAGCTGGTTATGGCGACGAGCTGGTTCATATTCTGTGCCGCGCGGCATCGCCTCTGTGTACGACGAGCACGCCTTCGCCCTCGTCTACCAACCCGATTCAGGTGCAAGTGGGCTATGTGGGCCTGGTGGCGGGTTGCACTACCGGCAGCGCCGGAACCAAGTTGGCTGGTTCGGATAACTATCCAGGCTTCTCGGCGGCCTCTACTTCAAATCTGTACTTCAAGACCTCCACTTGCTCGGCAACGACTGGCACGACATACAGCCCTTATGGAGTGACCGCGGACGTCTACGGCAATGTTTATTATTCTGAACTTGGCGCTGGCACCAGTGCCACAACGGAGCGCTGGCGCGTGGTGGTGGGGCCGGCATCGTATAACGGCATCAGCAATCCTCTCTTTACAGTGCTGGCGCAAAATACCGCATGGCCTACGATTACAGCGGGATATGTGTATACCATTGCCGACGGTAATTCTGCCGGCACTACCGCAGGCATCGGATGCACCACGGCCATTACCGGGTGGAGCACAGCCGGCACGGCGACGGACGCATACGGCGACGGCTGCCTGTTTACCAGTAGTGAATATCCAGCCAGCACCAGCTATGCCTCGGGCGTGGCTGTGGATGCGGCGGGCAACATGCTCTACACCGATCCGGCGCGCGGCCTGCGCGTTTTATATGTGAGCGATGGCACCAACTTTGCCGCGGGCACGGCCGGTTACAAAGCCGGACAAGCAATGAAAAACGCCATCTATCTTAATAACAAGAGTTATACAGGATTTACGGCGGCCGTACCGGGTTATATCTATATGCTGGCCGGCGGCGGCGGCACAGGGATTTCGTCAACCCCGACGCTGGGAACAAGCACCACGGTTTCGAGCACAGGCGCGCGCAGGCTTACTGTCAGTCCGCAAGGCAATGTCTATATCGGGGTCTATAGCAGCACAGCCGGCAATAACGCGGTTTACTTCTTCGACATGAATACGGGTTATATTCGCACGCTGTTGGTACCGGGCACGAATCCCGGCACATCGGGCGCTTATTGCAACGGCACTTCCGGCGCAAAGTCGATCGACACGACGGGGGACGGCTGCCCGGTGACCAATACCGCCTCGACATCCTATGCCACATTTGGCAATAGCAACAGCGAGCTGCCGCTGGCGGTGGATACACAGGGCAATTTGTATATCTACGATTCGGTGACCAGCAGCGCAAATACGATCGTGCGCAAGGTGCTGGCGCAGGGCATGGCGCCGCAGACGCTGGGCAAGACTCAGACGCAAACCATTCTGCTGCATTTTCCGGAGACAGAAACGAAAGGCGCCTCCTCTACGCCGGCAACCGTGTTGTCAGCCAGCGGGGATATATCGGCTGCATCCACATCCGTCATCACGCCAACATGCACGCAGAGAGGCGACAAGTCGATGGACTGCACGGTGGGGGTTACCGCGACTCCATCCGCGGCCGGCCTGCGTTCGGCGGCGCTTACGGTGACTCTGCCAGCGGTTTCGTCTGGCAGCTGGGACAACAGTACTGCCACCGTCGAGCTGGCCAGCAAGGTGACCGGCTCGGTGCTGGTCTTTGACAACGCAACCTTGGGCGGCACGTCCATCGCGCCTGCTTCATATCCGGCAATCTTCAGTTCCATCACGCCGACGGCGGTGGCTGTGGATGGCGCGGGCAATGTCTATGCGGCAAGCGGCACGAACATACTGGAGTCGATCGGCGGCAGCGCGCATACGCTGGCATCCTCGTTGTCAGCGGCGCCCAGCCAGATCGCCGTGGACCCGGCCGGCAACGTCTTTGCAATATTCAGCGGCGTAGCAGAGATCGGCGAAGAGATGGTCACCGCAGCGGGCTCTCCTTCGACAGTTACCGGATCGATGACGCTCACATACACGCCGTGGACCTACAATTCGACCACGTCCAGCTATCAGCCCTGCACCAGCTGCACAGCCAATCCGCAGGCCATTGCCACGGATGTTCTCGGCAACCTATATGTGATTGACGATCAATCGGGCACCTACTCCATCTACAAACTCTCCGTGGTCAACGGAGTCTTGCAGCAGGAGACGCCGGTATACAACGGCGGTTTTACCGCGCCGGTTTCATTGGCGGTGGATGGTTCGGGCAATGTATACGTCGCGGACGAGGGCGCGAGCAAAATCGATAAGCTGACCCCGGGCGCAAGTGGCAGCTACGCTATTTCAACCTATAGCTCTAGTTACACGCCCTTCGCGGTCGCCGTTGATGCGGCGGGCGATGTCTTGGTGCAGGATTCGAGCAGCAAGTCGATTGTTGAGATTCCGGTCAGCGGACCGGCAACCACCGTCTACACCGGACTAAGCAACCCCGCGGGTCTTGCTGTGGATGGCCAGGGCACCGTCTATAGCGCCGACACGAGCAACACCAGCATTACGCAGATTCCGCGCAACAACCTTATTTGCAACTTCGGCACGGAAACAACAGCCGGATCGGCAACCTGCAGCGGCGCGCTGAGCAACGCGGGCAATCAGTTGACCACGGGTTCCACCGCGCCAACGAACTTCAGCTTGTCAGGCTGCGGCGCCAGCAGCAACGTGATTGAGGCATTATCGGCAGGCGAGTCCTGCGAACTCTCCGCCACCATGTCAGGCGGCACGGCAAACGATTCTGTAATCACCTTCACGCCGGCGGCGTCTACGGCGGGCAGTTTGACTTTGGAAGGCTCGGTGCAAGCGCCAACCTACAACACGACCACGGCGATGACCGGCCCGGCGCCGGCCTCGCCGATCTATGCAGCCAGCGGGACGGAAGCGGCCTTCACGGTGACCGTGGCTCCGTCGTCAAGCTCAGGATATTCCGGCACGGCGGCGCCAGGCGGAACGCCGACTGTATGGGTGTGCCAGGGAAGCACTTCATGCGCGTCAGGCTCCGCCTATGCCACCTTTACTTCCAGCGCGCTATCGCAGATCGGAAGCACAACCAGCAGTTCCGCCACGGTAAACGTGTCCGGACTGCCTGCCGGCGCCTATAACATCAACGCGTCGTATCCCGGCGGGTCAGCAACCGGCCCGACCTTTATCGGCAGCTCCACGAGCGGCGGGACCAGCTTCACCATTGGGCAGGTGAGCACCGCGGTAAGCGGTTGGACGCCCGGCACGACCACGCAGCCGGTGAGCGCGGCTATCGGCACGAGCGTGCTGAACGCCACGGCAACGCCGAGCGGCATTGCCGGTAACTTCGTCTACACGGCGACCTGCACCAGCGGCAACTGCAATCAATATTCGAATACCACCATCGACGCATCCACTTATCTGCCCATCGGCACATACACGCTGGGCGTGACCTTCGTTCCAAACGATCTGACTGACTATATTTCTTCATCGCCGGTCACGGTCACCGGCTACACGGTGAACCAGGCCTCGACCACGGCCGCGGTCGGCGCCTCCACAAATGTTGTGGCCTCCGATGGCAGCGGCAACTACACCAGCTTGTCAGCCGCGTTGGCTTCTCTGCCGGCTACCGGCGGAACGCTTTACCTGAAGCCCGGAACCTACACCGGCCAGAACGCCATCAGCTATCCCAATGTTTCACTGCGCGGCCTGGGCGGAAATCCTGCCAATGTGCTTTTGATCGGCGAGAACGGCAACTTCAGCCTGGGCTCTTATCCGCAAAGCTCGGGGACGGCCTTCGGTCCGGGGCCCGCGGGCAAGGCCGGCGATGAGGGATCGGCGACCCTGGATGTCAGCAAGAACGGATATATGGGCACGACGCCGGCCGGCGGATCGTATTCGCCCGCCGGTTTCTACGCTGAATATCTGACTATTCAGAACACCTACGACACCGATCCGTCAACGACATCCACCACTACGGCCAGCGGCAATGGCGGCACGTGCAACTTCTCCGGCAGCACGCCCTATACGCTTGAGTATCTTTACAACAACAACATGTCATGCGGCTCGCAGGCGCAGGCGCTGTTTATGAATGCCGACCAGGCGATTCTGAACAACGTGAACCTGACCAGCCAGCAAGACACGCTCTATGCCGGCTACCAGGGAACCGCCGGCAGCACCTACGTTCCGGCCCGCCAATATATCTGGCAGGGATTGATTACCGGCGACGTGGATTTCATCTATGGCGACGCGGCGCTGGTCCTGGATCATACCAACATCTTCACCGCCTGGCACGGTCTCGCCGCGACGGGCACGGAGACCATCACCGCGCAGAACAAGAGGGTCCAAACCGGCAGCAGTGGCGATTATTTGAGCGGCTACATTTGCAATGCCTGCACGCTGATGTCGCAAAGCACGGGCATGACAAAACTTTATTATGGCCGTCCGTATGGAGCCTATTCGACCTTCGTGCTGCTGAATTCGAATGTGGATCAAGTGGCTCCGGCTGGATGGACTTATTGGTCCACGCCCTCCGACCTTACCAATGCCACCTATGCGGAGTTCAACACGCAGGCTTACACCGATCCGGCGGTGGGCACATCGCCGTATCCTTCGATCTTGTTCTATCCCACAACTGGTGCAGGCGGAGTGATCCCTGGCGGCGGCAACACCGGCTCCGGCGCCACATCGTTCAGCTCCCGTGAAACCACATCGACAGATCCGGGAACAATCGAGGCTTCGAATTCAAATCTGACGCAACTGACGGCGGCCCAGGCAGTTCAGTATTATCCGCTGAACTTCCTTACCACTACCGTATCGACGACCGGCGGCTACACGGGCATGCCGGCTACCTGGAACCCGGTGACGGCGCTGGCCAATGCGGTGAACTCTTTTGCCCCCACCGCCAATGTGGGCTCCGTTGGATACGGCAACAGCGTGACTATTCTGGGCCGTCCGCAGACGCCCGGCGCGGGTGTCGTTCCCACGGGAAGCTATGCCTTCTATGACAATCTGAATACCAATGCAGCTTGCTCGGCGGTTGGAGGCAATTGCACGCAGCTTGCTTCGGGAACTCTCGACGCCAGCGGCGAGGCCTATCTGACTACAAAGGCTCTGGGCCAGGGCACGCACTACATCACCATGGTCTACGGCGGCGACTCTAACTTCGCCGCCAGCACCACCGCAACTCCGTATCCTATTACAGTGGTAGCGACGCTGGTCAACACTTCCACATCGCTTTCCATCAACAACTCCATCATCACCTATGGCGGAACGATTACCGGCACGGCGACTGTAACGCCGGCCTCGGGCAGCGATTATGCCGTTGGCGTTGTGACTTTGTACTCGGGTTCGACGGCGCTGGGCAGTTGCTCGCTGAATGGAACTTCCAATACATGCAGCTTCGCGCTGACCAACGTAGCCGCGGGCGCACAGGCCATGACCGCCAGCTATGCCGGTGGCGCCAGCCTGGACGGGGATGAAACCTTCGGCAGCAGCGCCTCCGGCGGCACGGCATTTACCGTGAACCAGGCCGTACTGCATGTGACGGCCAACAACGCCAGCGTTACGGTGGGCGGCGTCATGCCCACCTTCGGTTACGCCGTCACGGGCTATGTGAATTCGGATACCGGCGCCGTGTTGAGCGGAGCGCCAACGATCAGCACTACGGCAACCTCGACGAACGTCGTTGGCGAATTTCCCATTACGATTACGACTGGCTCGCTCGCGGCCAGCAACTATATCTTCACATTCACTGGCGGTTATCTCTATGTGACCGGAACCTCGCAAGCCCCGGCCGTGGCTACGGGCGATGCGCGCACCGTCACCGAGCCGGCCTTCCCGACGGTTTGCCAGCAGCTTACCGCGGCGATCACCTCCGTCAGCGACGACATTCCAACTTCGGTTGATGCCGCCAATTCCAATCCCGACGGCGGACGCATCCAGGCTGCTCTCAATTACTGTTCGACCAACAATCCCGGCCAGGCGGTTGAACTCTCGATCGACAGCACCGGCGCATTCAACGCGTTCCTTACCGGCCCGCTCTCCATGCCCTCGAACGTCACACTGCTTGTCGATCCCGGCGTGGTGCTGTTCTTCTCGCGCAACGCGCAGGATTACGACAAGGTTGCCAACACCCACACCTGCGGGACGGTCAACTCCTCCAGCGCAACCGCTTCCTGCCTGCCGCTGATCGAGATTCCCGGGAGCTCGACGAACGTGGGCATCATGGGCTTCGGCAAGCTGGACGGGCGCGGCGGCGATACGCTGATCAATGCTATCGCGCCTTATCAAGGTCAGAGCTGGTGGGGACTGTCGGCCATCGCCAACAGCGGCGGCAATCAGCAGAATCCGCGTTTCATCCAGATGGATACCGGCTCGAGCAATATCACGCTCTACAAGATCACGTTGCGCAATGCGCCGCTCTTCCACGTCTCCACAACGGGCGCGGTCTCGGGCTTCACCGCCTGGGATATCAAGATCGTTACGCCCACCAGCTCGCGCAACACCGACGGCATCGATCCGGGCAACGCAACGAACTTCACCATTACGCGTTCGTGGATTTCCGATGGCGATGACAACGTCGCTATTGGGGCCTCTGGCTCTGCGCCGGGCAATACATCGTCTAACATCTCCGTTACCAACAACCGCTTCTTCGCCGGCCATGGCGAATCCATCGGCAGCTACACCAGCGCGGGCGTGAACAACGTTCTCTTCGACGGCAACATGTTGTCGGGCAATGGGGTCGCCGGCAGCGGCAGCGCCATCAGCAGCACTGGAACCTTCACGAGCGGAACCGCCGATAGCAACTCAACCGGCATGCGCATCAAGTCCGGATACGATCGCGGCGGCGTGGTCACCAATATTCAGTACTCCAACTCGTGCTTCCAGGATCACAAGGCGGAGATAGTATTCAGCCCCAACTACGAGAACACGACCGGGACTGAATTGCCTAACCTGAAAAACATTTTGATGCAGAACCTCAACTTCCTCACCACGGGAACAGCACAGTTCACCGGCACCAGCAGCAACGGCACCATCTACCCGCTTCAGGTTGCGATGGACAACGTGAGCTTCCCCAGCACGTATTCGTCCGCCGACTTCAGCCCCACGCCCACCAATACCGCGCTGACCTACGGACCGGGCAATGTATCGCTCTACAACATTTCGGACGGTACATCGACCAGCTTCGTGAATGCATGGGATACGGTCTTTGCCTATGCAGGTAATCCGAATGGAGACTCCTATACCAACAACATCACGGCCGCGAGCGTTTTACCGCCCTCCTGCAACTTTACTTACATTGCGCCGGAGTTGACCGGTCCCTCGGGCCTGCCGCAGACCATCACCGAAGGCCAGAACGCAATGGCTGTGGTCATCCTGACGCCGGCAGTGGGCGGCGCTGCTTATCCCACCGGCACAGTTACACTGACCGACGCTCTGACCAGCAACACATACACGGCGACTCTGCCGGGAACCACCGACACCCTCTCGATTCCGCTGAGTGGGCTCTCTGTAGGCACACACACCTTCACCGCGACCTATTCGGGCGACAGTAATTATACCGGCGCATCGCCTTACTCGACGGCGGGACCGTATAACATCATCGTCAACGCCGGCAGCCTAAGTTCCACCACCACGTCGCTGGGTCTGCCCGTCAGCATCTCCGTAACCTCCAGCTATGGCACGCCTGTCACCGCAACGGCCACCGTCAGCGGCACAAATCCCACCGGCTCGGTGCAGTTTGTTGTCAGCGGAGGCGGCCTTACCGGCAGCTATACCTATGCGACAGCGGCGCTGAGTTCGGGCACGGCTTCAGCCAGCATCAACCTTCCTTACAGCTCCACCGCCTATAGCATTTCCGCCGTTTATAGCGGCGACATGACGAATGCCGGTTCCACTTCGAACTCGGCTTCGCTCACCGTTGGAGCGGCCACCACGCAGACCACTTTGACGGTTAACACGGCCAGCGCCGCGCTGGGCAATCCATTCATTCTGACGGCGACGGTCACTTCTACAGCTGGAACGCCAGCGGCAGCGCCCGTAGCTTTCGCGTATTCCACCACCCCCACAGGCGCGCAGACTCCGCTCGGCAATGCGACCACAAACAACGGAGTGACTACATATTTCCTCAACTCCCTGCCGGTTGGCAGCTACTATCTCTTCGCCAGCTATGCGGGAAGCGTGAGCTATGGGCCCTCGAATTCCACGGGCGTGGCCGTCACCGTTACGCCAGCGACGAACATCGCGCAGTTGCCCAGCAATCCGATCGCATTGCCCTACACCATGACTACCATCGCCGGCGGTTCTGGCCTCTCGATTCCCAGCAGCGGGAATATGGCCTGCACCGGCGCTACCGATAAATACGGTGACGGTTGCCAGGCTTCCGCCATAGCCTTCACCTCTGGCGACGATATGCGCGCCGTGGTTGCCGACCCCTACGGCAACGTCTACCTCTCAGACATCAGCGCAACGCTGGTTCGCCGCATCGCTCCCAACGGCATGATCACCAACTTTGCCGGAAGAATTTCAGGCACGGCCTGCGTTCCCACCGCAACCACCGGATGTACGCCGACCCTGGTCACCCTCGGCAAGGCGCGCGGCGTTGGAACCGATGCCGCAGGCAACATCTATATTGCCAACTACACCGGCAACCAGGTATTCGAGGTTAAAGTCTCCACGGGCTTGCTGTATCTGGTAGCCGGCAACGGCACCGCGGGTACAACCGGGGATGGCGGCGCGGCAACCTCCGCTGAAGTCAATAATCCTCGCGCCGTGTGGGGCGACTCCACTGGCAACATCTACATTGCCGATAGCGCCAGCAACAAGATCCGCGTCGTTGATGCGGCGGGCAATATTCATACCTTTGCCGGCGCGGGCGGCACAACTTCAACTGGAGACGGTGGTCCGGCGCTCGCTGCTAATTTCAACAATCCTCAAGGCGTCATCGTTGACCCGAATCTAAACGTCTACATCGCTGACGGCGCAGGCAGAATCCGCGTCGTTTGCGTCACCTGCGGCACCAGCTCGCCTCTGGATAATCTGCTTCAAGCTGTGGGCGCAACCACCACGCTGAACAGCGCCATCAACGGCTACATCTACACCATCGCCGGCAACGGAACTTCATCAACGGCTTACAGTGGAGCGTTGCCGATACTGGCCACCAAAGTCTCGATGGCTCCGCAAAAGATGTCCATGGACAACAGCGGTAACTTGTACATCTCCGATGGCCTTGGCTATATCTGGCAACTTGATTTTCATACCGGTTACATCCGCGCGATTGCTAAAAACGGCACAGTTTGCGGTAGCGCGTCCAGCATCTATGGTTACGCGGCCTTGGGCGACGGTTGTCCCGCTACTCAGGCCAGCTTCGGAATCGGCAGCGGAGGCGGCCTCGGCGCCGGAACGGACATCCAGGGTAACCTCTATATCTCCGACTCGACAAACTTGCTTATCCGCAAAGTGATCACCGGCCTGGCATCGCCCTCGACTCCAGTCAACGCGACCACCACGCAACCTGTGCTGCTTCACTTCGCCCCCGGCGATACAAAGGCCTCCAGCAATACGCTGGCCTACACCTCGAGCGAGTGGACGTTGGGTACACCAAGCTGCACTTCTAACGCGGACTCGACTGCCGACTGCCTGCTCACTTCCAGCTTTACGCCAGCGGTTCCCGGCGCGCGTTCCACGCCGCTGACGGTGAACAGCTCTCTCAGCCAAACAGCGAACCTTGCTCTGACGGGAACTGGACTGGGCGCGGGATCTACACTCGACCCTGCCAGCCAAATCAGCTTCGGCGCGAACCTGAGCGTCACCGGCCTGGCCACGGACAATGCAGGCAACGTCTACGTCTCCGACGCCGCCAGCAGAAACCTGTACCGTTATTCCGCCTCTGCTCTGACACAGGGGAGCAGCGCAACACCCGCCACGCTGGCCACACTCACTGCTCCGGGAGCTGTTGCGGTTGACGCTCGCGGCTATGTATATGTTGCCGATACCTCCACGGGAAAGATCACGCAGATCACGCCCACGGGTGTAGTTTCAACGTTACCGTTCACCTTCACCGCTCCCGCCGGCCTGGCCGTCGATGCGGTGAACAACCTCTATGTCTCGGATTCTTCCGCGCAGGCTGTATATCAGATCGATCTCATCACCGGCGTGAAGCGCAATCTGAATCTGGGAACGCTGGTTACGCCCAAAGGCCTGGCCATCGATCCTGCCGGCAACTTGCTGGCCGCCGATCCTGGAGCCCCGGCCATCTATCGCTACAACTTTGCTACCGGCGCGCGCACCACTGTAACCACAACGGCCACAGCGCCTGCGGCTGTTCTGACCGATGCCGCCGGCAACCTGCTCATCGCCGATACCGCGGACATCCTTGCCGTGCCGGCCAGCAGCAACAGCGCGCCCTTCATCGTGGCCAGTCTTGCGCCTTCGGCACTGGCGATTGACTCAGCCAGCAATCTCTACACCGGATCGAACGGAGGTGTCCTCAAGCTGACGCGCACACAGGGATACGTGCAGTACTCCGCGTCCACCGCGCCGCAAGCATTCAAGATGCTTGAGTCAGGAAATCTGGCACTGTCACCCACCTCGCTAGGCCAGACCGATACGACAGACTTCGGCTTGACCGCGACCGCTTCCGCGGACTGCACGGTCAGCGCAGGACTTCCCACCGCACTGGCCATTGGCGGCGTCTGCCCATTGACGGCCAGCTATACGCCAACGACCGTCGCTACAACCACCGACACTATCACAGTGAACGGCGCTCTGAATGCGGCTCTTTCCACGCCGTCTTCGGTACAGCTCGTACTCACTGGACCGGCTACCTCGCAAACCTCCGGCATTACAATCACCTCCTTCTTGCCCGCTTCGCCCATTTACGGACAGAGCGTTACGGTCAGCGCCACGGTCACAGGCTCGTCGCTGACTCCGGCTGGCACCGTAGTGTTTACCGTCGATGGCACGACAACTTACAGCGCGGCAGTTAACAGCAGCGGCATTGCCTCGGCCTCGTTGCCAGGACTCAGCGCTGGTTTGCACACGGTCTCAGCGACCTACACCAGCAGTAACGGTTATCCCACTGCGACAAC
>CAZFMB010000121.1:0-11399 GCA_964520005.1 uncultured Occallatibacter sp. | reverse complement strand
TTAGCGGATGATCTCGAATTTTTCCCAGGGGCAATTACAGACCGGGCAGCGCTCGTGCTCCTCTTCGGTCTCCGAGGTGTAGCCGCAGACGGGGCAGACGTAGAAGTCGCGGGCTTCGCCGATCCAGGAATCTTTTTTCCCGGCTGCGAGCAGGGCAATGGCCTCGCTGTAGAGGCGGGCGTGGGTCTTCTCGGCTTCCAGAGCGCCGGTGAAGGTGCGGAGGGCTCCGGTGTTCTTATGCTCCGCGGCCTCGGCCAAAAAGCTGGGGTACATGGTGTCGATCTCGTACTGTTCGCCATTGAGTGCGGCTTTTAGGTTCTCCAGGGTGGAGTCAACCACGACATGATGGATTTCAGCTTCGGCGTGACCGCCCAGAACGCCTATGACGCGGGCATGGTTGGAGGCGTGAATCTGCTCAGCGCGGGCGGCGGCGCGAAAAAGGCTGGCGGCGCCGTGCAGGCCGTCCTCATCGGCCTTGGCGGCAAAGGCGGTGTACTTGGCGTGCGCATTCGACTCGCCCTCAAAGGCGGTCATGAGGTTCTGAACGGTAATAGCGTTTTCCGCGGCGATTGCTGGCATGAAAAATCCTCCCACTCCGTTCCAGAGGCTACGGGCGGCGCAATAGGGCGCGCTGTGATGCAGGTTACAGGGGGTTGGTCGCCGGTATCTGGAGGGCTACTGCCCTACCGCGTCTCGCTGCGCGCCATGGCTTTCAGGGCCAGCACCTTGTGGGCGTTATCTTCAAGGGCCTGGGCTTCGGGCAGGAAGGTGAGCGCCTTCTGAATCTCCGGGTCCCAATCGGCGCGGGTACGAAGGCCTTCTGTTTCGCCAATCTGGGTGATGACGACCTGGGAGCGGATGCTGATCTTGAGCCAGTCCATCACGCCGTTGAGGTCGGCCTCGGTGAAGGGAATCTCCTGGCTGGTGAGGTACTTTTTGAACTCCGCGAGAACCGCCGCATCGACCTGGAAATTTTTGTCCACGGTCCGGTTGACCAAATAGACCGGGGCGAAGTGGAAGAAGACATCCTTACTCAGGAGCAAATCCTGAAAGTGATTGCTCTTGGGGCTGTCGATTTTTTCATCGGGAGTGATGCCGCCGCCGCCATAGACTGTGCGTCCAGCGTCAGTAAATTTGACCTCACGGCTGGCGGTGTCGGTTGGCTGCACGCCGCCGTGGGTGTAGTAGTCGTAGAGCGAGACGCCGGAGTAGTTGCGCTGGATGAGCCGGCCTGAAGGCGTGTAGTAGTGATAGGTGGTGAGCGCCAGAGCCATGGTGTGATCGGCCATATCATAGACGGTCTGCACCAGACCCTTGCCGAAGGTGGTTTCGCCGACAATGAGGGCGCGGTCGTGGTCCTGAAGGGCGCCGGAGACAATCTCGGCTGCTGATGCCGTTCCGCGGTTAACCAGCACGACGATGGGGAAGGTGTGTCCGCCGTTGCCGTGCGTAGCGGTGTAATTCTGATCGGGATTGGCGCGGCCACGCTGGCTGACGATACTTTGCCCCTTGGCGAGCAGGTGGTCGCAGACCTCCACTGCCTGGCTGAGCAGGCCGCCGGGGTTGCCGCGCAGATCAAAGATCAGCCCCTTCAAGTTGCTGAAACCATTGAGGGCCGTGATGACCTCCTGGGCAGTAGTCTCCTGAAACTGCGTCAGGTGGATGTAGGCCACGCCGGGACGAATTTCATAGGCCAGATCGACAGACGGGTGAGGAATTTCGTCGCGAATCAGATCGAAGACCAGCGGCTTGGGCTGGCCCTCGCGCAGCACAGAGGCCTGAACGTGGGTGCCACGGGGGCCTTTGAGCGCCTTGGCCACCAAGTCGGAGGAGGTCAGGCCAACGCCTTCGGGAATCTTGTTGTCAATGGAGACAATCTTGTTGTCCACCGCGTATACGATGTCGCCGGGGCGGATGCCGGCGCGGAATGCGGGCGCTCCCTCGGCGGGATAGACGACATAGACCTTGTTGCCCTGCTGCTGGATGGTCATGCCGACGCCGTAGTAGCGGCCATGCTGCTCCTCGCGCATGCGGGCGTAGGCCTTGGCATCGTAGAAGTTAGAGTGCGGGTCGAGGACGCGCAACATGCCGGGAATGGCGCCGTCGTAGATGGCGGTGTCGGCCTTTTCGTCGGTGATGGGATCGGCGTAGTTCTGCTCCACCTGCGCATAGACGTTGGTGAAGGTCTTGAGGCTGTCACGAAGCTGGCTTTGGTCAGTAGCGGCCTGAGCTCCCACCCTGCTCTGCAAAAAGCTGCCGGCGACGGCGCAGAGGGCAAAAAAGAGGACGACGGTGAACCATGCGCGGCGGGTGGTGGGTGTCATGTGCGGGAAAAACCTCCGGAAACGGTGTGGCAGGAGCCTGGGAAACGCCTGAAAAGCACAATCTTAATGGTCAAGTATATCACTGGTGTGTTGGACGGCGGGTTCAGCCTTCCGATAGCGGAAGGCCAGGGAATAGAGACTAGGGACTTGACAACTTAGCGAGCAAAGATTGCTTCTTTCACTCCAACGAGCATAAATTGCTCGTCGGGGATTTCAGCAGTGCAGAGGAATAAGGGGTTAGGAAGCGCGGGAATGTTCCACGTGGAACATATTCATTCTATTGAGTTTATTTGTCGGTTTACTAGATAATTAACAGCAAGGTTTTGAAAATAAATCAGAGAGAAGGGAACAGGGATCAGAGAACAGTCTTCGGCTGGCTGGCGTTCGTGGATTACGGATCATTCAAAACTCCATGTCACTGTGGCTTGGATGCTTTGTCTTCCCAGATGATCATCTGCGTGCGCGCGTCCTTGGCGTCGGGGGCATCGGGAACCAGTTCCAGATAATGCTTCATGGCGTCGGCGGCATCGGCAAAGTTCTTCTGCTCGGCATAGATCATGGCCAGATCGAACCAGCCGGTGGGCCACGTAGGCTGAATCTCCAGCGCAGCCTCGTAGTGATCGACTGCTGAATCGAGGTTCTTTTCCTTGACGGCATTTTCCGCCAGAATCCATTCACGGTCGGCTTCGGGATTTAACGGCAGCTTAACTGGATTCTCGCGCCAGGTCTTGGCGGCTGCACTGAAGGCCGGATACTCTTCATCCCGGTGGGCAGCATATAGAAGCCGATTAAACGCGTCTGCGAACTCGCGGGCCGCAGCTTCATCCGTCCAATAAGGTGCAGCTTCAAATTGTTTCTCGCGACCTGGGACATAGTCGACACAATAAAGTAGTGGACGAGTACTGTGATAATTACGATAACCTCTTGTTAGGCGAAATGTCTGGATGTAATCCTGTCCGTTCCGGAACTTTACGGATTGTTTCGGATTGTCGAGTCTTCCCCCAAAAACGAATCGATACCCGGCCTCGCGAATGTGTACATCTGACACTGCATAGAGCTCCTCATCGAGAGGGGTATAACCGTATTTAGGCTCGTCTAGATACACGCATTTCTTCCAGCCGCCGACATATGCCTTTTCTAGGGCATTCTTCAACTCTGCGCGTGCCTGCGGGATTGAAAGACTCATCGCATTGCCTGGTGGAAGATCGCCTTTCTTAATCGAAGGAACAGCATTTGCTACATTCCCCTGGGCATGAAACGTGGCCCCAGCCACAATCAACAGTACAAGAAACAATACCCAACCTATTCTCTTGCTCATCACATCCTCCTCATCCCTACTGCTGCGCGGCCTGGCCGCGAACGAGTTGAAAGACAAACTTGTATTCTCTATCGAGCTTGTTCAGGCCATCGGTACGCGCCTTGGCCTCGGCTGCTTGCTCATCGGCGGAGACGCGCTGCCAAACCGCCGTCACGAGCGCACGGCGCTCCGGGTGCATCCGGTACTGATCTTCGAGCGGCGTCAGAAGCTCCAGCTTGCTCGCGTCGGCAAGTTTTTTCAGCTCCGCCTGGTACTCCAAAATGGCGGCCTTGTGCGCGTCCGCCAGTCCCTGGTAGTAATCGAGCGAAATATGCCCATTCGCGCTTTCAAGCCTTTGGTCCAGGTTGGCGCGAAAAGCCGCATCGCGATTGTACCGGTCGAGCAACTCGGGGGCGTAGTTCTTGACTGCGCTGGTATTGAGCAGTCTTTCTTCGGCCGGCGACCGATAAGCGCCGCCCACCGTATTGACACGAACGGCCTGCTGCGTGGCCCAGTTATCCCACATTTTCAACTCCGACTGCACCTTCTGTTGCTCGCGCAAGGGATTGAGCAGCGGCGGGTTGGGATCTTTTGGGAAAAAACTATGCGCCGGAGCCTGGGGCGCAGCGGGAGACGAAGGACCGGGGAACATTAACTGCAGGAAGTCCTCGCGCACTTTGCCGGATTCCTGCGTAGTGGGGGTTCCCGGCGAGGGCGGAGCTACCGGGGCTGTTGGCGCGGCGCCGGCGGGAACCGCTGTTCCCGGCTCGCGCAGGATTCCCGGCGTTGTGCCGGCAATTGGCGGCGCTCCCGGCGGAGGCGTTCCCGATGTGTCGAAGCCCACCCTGGACTGTGCGGATGCCGTCTCAAGCCCTTGCTGTCCTGCCGCCGCCTGACTCATTGCGGCCTGCTGCGCAAGCCGGTCCACCGCTCCCGCATTGGGCTGCGGGCTCATGCCCGCGGGAGCCTGCGGGTTTGCCGCGTTCTGCTCGACAGCGTTCTGGATTTGCTGCTGCTGTTCCGGCGATAAGCGGCTGAAGGCGTCTGCGGCGTCGGCGAGTTGCTGCGGCGTCATCTTCGACGGATCCATCGCCGCGCCGGAGGCAGGAGGCTGACCGCCGGGCGATCCTGCTTCACCCGGAGCGGACTGCGCCGGTACATTCTGCCCCTCGGCCGACTGGTTGTCCCTCGTCTTCATGTGCAACCCCGGCAGCGTCTGAACCTGTGATGGAGCCCCTCCCGGACCTGCGTTGAGCACTAAGTCTCCAAATTTTTCGGTTCCAGGACCGGTGTAGTTTCCGGGAAGGCCGTCAATCCCTTTCAAGTACCACTTAGCTTGCGAGTCCTGATAAAAGCCGGGCGCGTGGCCGGGGGCGTCGTCGCCGCGCAGCTTCAACTGCAAGCCCGGATTGCTGCCGGCTCTCTCCTTCAATTGGAGATCAGGCAATCCTCTCAGCTTCAAGGTCCTGATCAGGCGGTTGTACATCTCCGCCAGCCGCCGCGCCTCTTCCTCGCGATGCTGACGTTCCGCCTCCGCCTCGCGCCGCGCCAGCTCTTCCATCATCTGTTGCTGCTGCTGCTGCCTCGCCGCATCCTCCGCCGGGTTTGAGCTTCCGCCAAAGAGCCATCGGCCAAAGGCATACCCAAGCTGATAAACCAGCCCGTAACCGGCGGAAGAGCCGCCTCCGGAGCTTCCGCTGCCCGATGATGGACAATTTCCTTGAACTGTAACCCATTGGCCGTTAATGTAGCACTGACTTACACCTGTCCAAGTGCCCTGGACTTGCGCCTGCGCGGCAAATGAAGCCGAGATAAGCAGAAACAGCGTGATAAGCAATGCCCTTTTCATGGCTTCTCCTCCAATATTTTATGGCGATGTCAGCGCCGGTAATTGCGGCCGGTTTACTTCGCATTCCCTTGCTGCTCGGCCCTTGCCTGCCAGAGCAGCATCTGGTCATGAGCGGATTGAGCGTCGGGGGCATTGGGCGTCAATTCCAGATAACAGCGCATGTGCCAGACGGCATCGTCATAGTTCTTCAACTCTCCGCTGAGCATGGCGGCATTGAATTGGCCGACCGGCCAGCGCGGGTCGATCTCCAGCGCGGCCTCATACTCTCTGAGCGCCGCGTCGAAGTGCTTCTCCTTCAATTCGTCCTCGGCCAGCAGCCAATGCTTGTTGACGTCGTCGGTGAGTGGAGGCTTGGCGGGAAGCGCGCGCCATGCGGCGGCCCGTTTCTGAAACTCCGCCCAGATGCGGGCTTGTTCGTCTTTGTCGGCAAAGCAGGCAACAGGCATTCCTTGAGAGGGATCGTAATTGTGAGCGTAGAACCGCAATGCGTTCATGGCGTCGGCGAAGGCCTGGGCATTCGCATTCTCTTGCCACCCCAAAAAGCCGAGAATGCTGGCATTGGACAGGTTTTTTCTTACGTGTCCTTCGGTCAGCCACATAAAATTCCCATAAAGGGGGTATCTGCCGTTGACGCGTAACTTGTAATTATCCCCATAGTTTTGCTCGTAGTACGCGGTAACCTCACCGAGAGTCTTTAGATCGATTTTGTATGTTCCTCGCGGAAAGACTTTCTTGTAATTGCCTGGCTCGGCATGAAATTCAAACTCCCCGACATTGAACGTAACACCGGAGGGTAGCGACAATAGTGCATCTCCATAGCTCCACATCCCTACCCGTTGCATCTCCGTCACAATCGTTCGACGCGCCTGGCAGACGGACATTGCTGGAGCAGCCGTCTGCTGGGCGACCGTCGGCGTCGCGACGATAAGAATCAATATCGATGTAAATGCCAATGCCTTCCAACTGCTGAAACGCATTTCGGTCTCCTTTTGTGCGACCCTTCTTAGGTTCAACGGCAACATTCCCGCGTCGCCGGTTCCTTTTAATGCGCCGCCTGCTCGGCTTTTGCCTGCCAGAGGAGCATCTGGTCGTGGGCTGATTGGGCGTCGGACGCATTGGGCGTCAATTCCAGATAGCAGCGCATGTGCCAAACGGCGTCGTCGTAGTTCTTCAACTCTCCGTTCAGCATAGCGGCATTGAATTGGCCGACCGGCCAGAGCGGATCGATCTCCAGCGCGGCCTCGTACTCTGTGAGCGCCGCGTCGAAGTGCTTTTCTTTTAGTTCGTCCTCAGCCAGCAGCCAATGCTTGTTGACTTCGTCGGAGATGGGAGGCTTGGAGGGGAGCGCGCGCCATGCGGCGGCCCGCTTCTGAAACTCAACCCAGATGCGGGCCTGTTCGTCTTTGCCGGTGAAGCAAGGAGGAGGGAGGCCACTAGAGGAGTCAAAATTGCGGGCGTAGAGTCGCAAAACATTCATGGAGTCGGCGAAGGCTTGGGCGTTCTCCGTCTTTCCCCAAGCTAAGAAACCCAAAATGCTGGCGCTGGACAGATTCTTTCTAGCGTTTCCCTCGAGGTACACATATGATTTTCCACGGAGGGGGTCTCTTCCGTCGACGCGTAGACTACATTGCCCCTCATCGGCGCCCTTGTCGGCGATGACCTCGGTGACCTCGCCAAGAGTCTTCAGATCGACACTGTATGTACCGCTAGGAAATAGTTTCTTGTACCAACTCGGCTCGGCTTGAAACATAAGCTCGCCAACGTTGAACTCAACACCAGTGGGCGTCGATATCAAGCGCCACTTGGATAAGATCGTCCGTTGCACCTCAGTCACAATCGCCCGGCGCGCCTGGCAGACAGACATGGCTGGAGCAACCGTTTGCTGGGCAAACGTGGGACGGCTAGTCAGTGCGAGCGAGCCCGCAACCAGCAGGCACAGCATTGCGGTGCGCACGATTCCACACAAGAAAGTTTGATGCATATGAAATACCTCAATGGAAGCATGGAATCATTGGAAGCTCGGTCTATTATTTTGTCAACGGAGAAATACAGAAGAACAGTGATTAGGAAAGAGCCACCCCAGCAAGCCCCCGGCCTCCCTCGGGGTGGGGCAACCGCAGGGGTTAAACAGGCTGCGGAAAAACTCCATTTCTCGGAAAGTACGAAAAATGGATCGCGTCAGAATGCCCCAGGAACGATCCGTGAGGACTGGTTGATAGTTTTCTATCCCCCAAATTTCATCCTTTCGCCTCCCATTCGGAGTTTTTCCGCAGCCTGTAAAACCCTGACCTACCAGCCGTGCTCTGACACAAAACATGGCGTGGGTAGGGCATCCGGCGGTTTTTGGGCGTCGAGAGCGCCGGAGGGCTGAAAACTGGCTGGAAATGGCGAAATTAGCGGGAAAGTGGGGGAAGATGGCATTGCTGCTGCCCAGGCATTTACAATGACGTCTATGCAAGAGGGAACGAATTGTTGCGCCCCGCGGTGTCCTGAGCTTATGAATCTACGACTTTTTAGCAATTTGGCGGCATTGGTATTCGGCACAATGCTGCTTGCAAGCACGCTCCATGCACAGACGCACGCGGCTGCGCCGGCGAGCCCCTATGGCGGCGTGACGGTGGCGGAGATGGTGGCGCGCGTCAACGACCAGGTCATCACCAGTTCAGACTACGACCGGGCGATGAAGGAGCTGGATGATGAGGCGCGGCAGCATGGGGCGTCGATGCAGGAGATTTCGGCGGCGCACAGGGACCTGCTGCGCAACCTGATCGACCAGCAGCTTTGGCTTTCCAAGGGCAAGGAGCTGGGCATCAACGGGGAAACCGAGCTGATCAATAAGCTGAACGATATCCGCAAGCAAAATCACCTGGAGAGCATGGAAGACCTGGAGAAGGCGGCGCGTGAGCAGGGCGTGTCGTTTGAGGATTTCAAGGCCAACATCCGCAACGGGATTATTACGCAGCTGGTGATGAGGCAGGAGATTGGCAAGCGGATTCAGTTTACGCCGGGAGAGGCGCAGCGCTACTTTGAGCAGCACAAGCAGGAGTATGTGCAGCAGGAGAGCGTGAGCCTGGCGGAGATTCTGGTGAGCACGGGGACGCCATCGGCGACGGCGACGGTAGCAGGCGGAGCGCAGGCGGATGATCCGGCGGCGATTGCGGCGGCGCAGGCGAAGGCCAACGATATTGAGGCGAAACTTCATGCGGGTGGCGACTTCAGCCAACTGGCGCGCAACTTCAGCGATGGGCCCACGGCAGCCTCGGGCGGCGATCTGGGGCAGTTCAAGCGCGGGATGCTGGCCAAGGTTCTGGAGGACAAGACCTTTGCGCTGAAGGCGGGAGAGTTTACCGAACCGATACGCACACGTCAGGGCTTCGTGATTCTGAAGGTGGTGGAACACGTTTCCGGGGGTGTTCCGCAGTTCAAGGATGTCGAGGAGCAGGTGGAAGATAACTTTTACATGGCGCGGATGGAGCCTGCGATGCGCGCTTATTTGACGACCATGCGGGAGCAGGCGTTTATCGACATCAAGCCGGGCTTTACGGATACGGGGGCCAGCGCCAAGCAGGTCAAGCCGATGTTCAGCGCCTATGTTCCGCCGTCGGCGAAGAAGAAAAAGAAGATAGCGCGGACGCGCTTCCGCGAGAACACACACGGGTTCCGTCAGAAGGCGAAGCCGGAAGCATCGGCCGAGGCGCCCGCTGAGGCAGCACCCGCGCCGGCAAAATCCGCGAGGAAGGGCAAGAAAGGCGCAGGAACTGAGCAGGCCACGATGAAGCCTGGGAAGAAGGAAAAGATACGCCTTGGCCAAGCTCCGACCAAGACGCTGCCCAGCGCGCCGCAGAGCGCGACGATCGACGCGGGCGCGGGGCCGACGCAAACGGCGAGTTCAGGACAGGAGCCGGTGAATCCACTGGAACCGGCACGGCCGACGAAGAAGACTCGCTTCAGCGAGCGCCCCAAGGAAACCAAGCAGGCCAAGGAACCTAAGGGCATGGGACCGAAGCCGGATGCGCAGGCTCCCGCGGCGCCCGACGCCGCCGAGGTTGCCGACCGCCAGACACAGGCTGGACCGCTGGGCCTGGCCGGCGATACGTCGAAGAAGAAGAAAAAGACAGCCACCACCACGGGCGACAAGACTCGGCTGTCGGATAAGAAGAAGACAGAGACTCCCGCGCAGGAGAGCGGCGACGTGCCGTTGGGTTCGGCGCCAGCTACGCAACCAAAGAAGTAACTACAGCATTGCAACCAGGGCGCAGCTACGGCTGCGCCTTTTCTATTGGCAGTACATTTGTTGCGCGTAATAAAATGCTTGGTTCAGGTAAGATGGAGGGATTTTTGAAACTGAATATCGTGACGCTGGCAATCGTTGTTGTTTTCTTGCCGTTCGTTGTCCTGCACTTCTGGGGAGCTCCGTGGACAGTTGCGCGCATTGTTGGACTGGCTGTTGGCATTCCGTGTCTCCTGCTGCTGGCTTTGGCTCGCATTCAACTGGGGCGGGCCTTCAGTGTGCAGGCCAAGGCAAGCACGCTGGTGACCAGCGGTCTTTACTCGCGCATCCGCAATCCGATTTATGTTTTTGGCGGCCTGGCGGTCGCGGGATTCTTGTTGTGGGTGAATCAGCCCCGGATGCTGTTGATCTTCGTGGTTCTGATTCCCATGCAAGTATGGCGGAGCCGGGTGGAGGCGCGGGTGCTGGAGGAAAAATTCGGCGCGGAGTATGTGGAGTATAAAAAGAAGACGTGGATTTGATGGCGTGAGGGATTGAGTGGTGTGCCGAGTGTTCATTCGGAACAAATTCCATTTTCATGGAGAGACAGGATGCATTCAGTTTGGTTTGGCGAGTTTCTGGGAACGCTGGTGTTGATATTGCTGGGCAACGGCGTAAATGCCGGCGTGACGCTGCGCAAGTCGTATGCGGCGGACGCGGGTTGGCTGGTGATAACCACGGGGTGGGCTCTGGCGGTGCTTTGTGGAGTGCTGGTGGCGCAGGCCTTCGGCAGTTCCGGCGCAAACCTGAATCCGGCCATCACGCTGGCCGTTGCGATTGTGGGCGGAGATTATTCGCAGTTGGCGTGGCTGTGGTCGGCGCAGTTGCTGGGAGCGATGGGTGGAGCGGCGCTGATGACGTTGCATTATGCATTGCATTGGAAGCTGACGCCTGATCCGGCGGCTAAGCTGGGCGTCTTCTGCACGAACGCGGCGATACGCAACCCGCTGATCAACATCTTGAACGAGGCTTTGGCCACGGCGGTGCTGGTGTTGGTGGCTGGAGCGATCTTATCGCGCGGAGTAGCGCCGAATGGGATGGCGGCGGGTGTGGGTCCGTGGCTGGTGGGCAGTTTGGTGTGGGGCATAGGCCTCTCGCTGGGCGGGACTACGGGGTACGCGATTAACCCGGCGCGCGATTTGGGTCCGCGGCTGGTTCACTGGCTCACGCCGATTCCGGGCAAGGGCGGATCAAACTGGAGCTATGCGTATATTCCCGTCATAGGGCCACTGCTGGGCGGAGGGCTGGCGGGAGTGCTGCTGCTGTATGCGCATTTGTGATGTGCGTCATGGAGTTCGTGGATTCCGATCCATTCACAAAGAACGCAAATGGTTCGGTACGAGTACTTTTGTAAGCCAATGTCGTACCCGAAAAACTAAAATGCGCATCCTTTCCACTCTTGATGAGTGTATACGGAATGTGTATTCTTAAAGGGAAGGATGCACCGCTATGAACAGCCGGGAAGTCATCCGCAGGCTCAGAGACGACGGCTGGTTCGAGGTTGCGCAAGCTGGCAGCCACAAGCAGTTCAAGCATCCCGCCAAGCCAGGGCGGGTAACGGTTGTTTACCCGCAAAGGGACATTCCTGAAGGAACGCTTCGCAGCATCGAAAAACAATCCGGCCTCAAGCTCAGGTAAAGGAGCAACCATGGAATACAT
>CAZFMB010000120.1:0-11750 GCA_964520005.1 uncultured Occallatibacter sp. | reverse complement strand
CGTCGCCGGCCAGCATATAGGTGTTGGTCATGCGCGGCATGGGGATGTGCTGATAACTTTCGCGGCGGGCAGATCCGGTGCTGGGGCCGGTGTTGCCGGGGTTCATCAGGCGGGCGGAGAGCTTGTCGCTGAGGTAGCCGCGCAGGATGCCGCCTTCGATGAGGACGGTTTCTTGGGTCGCCGTGCCCTCGTCGTCCACATTGAGCGAGCCTCGGCGTCCCGCGATGGTGCCGTTATCGACCACGGTGACTTTGGAGCTGGCTACCTGCTGGCCGATCAGTCCGGCGAAGGCTGAGGTCTTTTTGCGATTGAAGTCGGCTTCGAGTCCGTGGCCTACGGCTTCGTGGAGCAGAATTCCCGGCCAGCCGGGAGCGAGGACTACTTCCATCTCGCCTGCTGGAGCGGGGACTGCGCCGAGTTGCAGAATCGCTCCGCGAGCCGCCTCGTGGGCCAGGTGCTCGGGGCTTTTACTTCCTGTGAACTGGTCGAGGCCCGCGCGTCCGCCGCCGCCTGCCGTGCCCTTGGTGGTGGTTTCGCCGTCTTTGGCGATGACGAAAACGTTGAGGCGGCAGAGGGGCTGAGTGTCGCTGGCGAATGCGCCGTCGGAGGCGGCAATGAGAATGCGCTTCAGCTCTTCGGAGTAGCTGGCGCGGACCTGCACGATGCGTGGATCGTATGCGCGGGCGGCTCTGTCGGCGCGCAGAATCAGCTCAAGGCGCGCGGCAAGATCAAGATCGTAGCCGCCCAGAGGAACCGGGTAAAGGTCAGCGGCAGTGGGCTCGGTGAATCCTTGAATGGGCTGGGTGGCCGGGCCGGAGGCGATCAGAGCGGCGGTGCGGGCGGCGTGGAGCAGGCGGTCGGGGTTGAGGTTGTCGGTGTAGGCGTAGCCGGTGCGCTCGCCGCTAAGCACGCGAATGCCGCAACCGGCGCTGACACCTTGAGAGGCGGATTTTACGATTTGCTCGTCCACGCCCAGGGAGGTGGCCGAGACCGACTCGAAGTAGAGGTCGGCGTAGTCGCCGCCGGCAGAAAGGGCCTCGCCGAGGCAGCGCTCCAGCAGCCGCTCGGTAATGCCGAATTTCTCGAAAAAATACCGCTTGTGACTTGGAGGTGGGGAAGCAGCCGGTACATTCATCGTATCTTTGAGTTTATCCTGTTCGCGTCTGGGTAGAATATTTTCACTATTTGTATAGAGTGCGGCGTGGACCGGGAGGTCCACGCTACAACCGGCCGGGAGGCCAGCGCTACCTTGTGTTTCAGCAACTGACAATATTGAGCCAAGCAGGAGATCCACTCTATAGCAAAAGCAAAATGCTCTAGCCCCCCGTTCCTCTTTTGATGCCTGAGCCATCGAGGCACTATCGCCGGTGGCGTTCTAGTGGTACATTTTTGGCATGAGGAAAATACTTGCCGTCGTGCTGCTCCTGATGGTGTTTGCCAGTCCGGCGTTCGCAGCCCGCCGTATTCGCCACGCCAACCACCACTACGATCACCATATTCACCATAAGAACCATCATCCGCATCACGCGTAGACTGGCTTCATGCCCTAGAGCGGCAATCTGCCGGGGCCGGTGTGCATGATGCGGTTTCATTCCCACAAGCAAATGTGGTAGGTTCATGCCATGAGCGAACTTGACGACCTCCGTTATCCGATTGGCCGCTTCAACCCGCCGGCTACCAGCATGCCCGGCATTCGCGCGGCGCAGATACAGACACTGCGCCTGCTGCCCGAGCACCTGCGCGCCGCCGTGGCAGGATTGAGCAAGAAACAACTTGATACGCCCTACCGCGAAGGTGGTTGGACGGTGCGGCAGGTGGTGCATCATGTAGCCGACAGCCATGCGATGGCCTACACCCGCTGCAAGCTGGCGTTGACCGAGGATTGGCCCACTATCAATCCATATAAAGAGGCGGCCTGGGCCGAACTGCCTGATAGCCGCCTGTCCATTGGCGTCTCGCTGGCGATGATCAAGGCGCTGCATGGCCGCTGGGTCACGCTGCTGGAATCGCTCAGCGACGAGGACCTCCGCAAGGGCTATAACCATCCGGAGCGGGGCAAGGAGATGCTGGTCAAAATGCTGGCTATGTACGACTGGCACTCGCGCCACCACACCGCACACATCACCGGCCTGCGCGCGCGCATGGGCTGGTAGAGGGCGCATGGCCGCCGGCGCTCCACCCCAGCGACGAAGTCCTGTCGCTGGGGACCCCGGCGTTCCACCCCAGCGACGAAGACCTGTCGCTGGGGACCCCGGTGCAGAAGCTGCATCGCCCGAACGGCTGACCCAGGCAATCGAAGCGTATCTCGCCGACCACCCCGCGGCCGCGGTGCTGGAGGATGGCCGCGTACTCTTCGACATGCGCAACGCTCACTACGCTGTGAGCGAGCAGCATGGCCGCTGCCTGCTGCAACTGTGGAGCGAGGAACGTAACCTGATGCGCACCGTGGTCGAAGTGCAGGAGCGCGCGCAATGCCTGCGCCTGGCCACGCGCCGCATGGGCGCGGCAAAACCACAGACGCTGGAACTGGTTCCCACTAGCGACCGCCGCACGCCTACTGCTCGCGAGGCCGCACGAAGAAATTATCAGCGGCTGCTGGAGCGCGTGCTGACGCGTCAATTCATCGGGACAAAGGTGGACGGACTTCGCTCGGCGATGGATCTGGAGCATAGCTTTGGTCCGGCTTATGTGCGTGGGCGGCTGCTTCGCGGAACTGCCGCTGACGCAGTGATTGGCGTGAGCGAGGCGGAGTCGGCGCCGATGGTGGATGGCGTTCTGACCCTGGGAATTCTCTGGCTGGACCATTGCCGCCAGCAGGGCGACGGGCGGCGGCATTTTGGCGGGCTGAAAGTCATTGTTCCGACCGGAGCGTGGCGGACTACTGCGGAGCGAATGGCCTGGCTGAATCACGGCGCCGCAGATTTTCAGCTATTCACACTCGACGAGCGCAGTGAAGAGCTAACGACGGTGGATTTTCGCGATACCGGGAACCTGGACTCGCGGCTGGTGCATGCTTTTTCTTCTGACGCGGCCATGGAGCGCTGCCGGGAGGGAATTGATCGGCTGCTCGCGCTGGTGCCGCTAGCGGCGAAGGAGCGAGTTGAGATTCGGGCAAACTCGGCCACCGAGGTTGGCCTGTTGCTGCACGGGCTGGAATTTGCGCGCGTGCGCCAGGGATTTGCCGCCAATACATTTACTCGCGAAAACGAGATCAGCTTTGGGGCGGGAGCTAACGAGACGCCGCTCACGGAAGAAAACGAGCCGCTTGCCCGCGATCTCTTTTCGCGATTGTTTTTGAGCCGCCACGGGGACGGCGCGCATACCGATCCGCTCTTTCGCCTGCAACCGGAGCGCTGGCTGGAGGCCCGCCTGCGCGTTGAAATTGTCGAGCTGCTTCCGGGCCTGCGCGGCGACCAGCTCTACTCGCAGGTGCCCGCGCTTTCCACCGGCGACAGGGGCCTGCTGGACCTGCTGACGCTGGACCGCAACGGGCGACTGACGGTGATTGAGCTGAAGGCCGACGAGGATCTGCACCTGCCCTTGCAGGCGCTGGACTATTGGATTCGCGTGCGCGCGCTCAACAACGACCGGCAACCGGCCGCGGGCAATGAGGGCGGACGGCCGCTGACGGCCTTCGAGCGCCAGGGCTACTTTCCAGGGGCCGAGGTGTCGCCAATGGAACCGCGCCTGCTTCTGGCCGGCCCGGCGCTGCGCATCCACCCCGCCAACGAGCCGGTGCTGCGCTACTTTTCTCCGCAGGTGGAGTGGGAGCTGATCGCCCTCACCGAACATTGGCGGCGGGAGCTGAAGGTGGTCTTCCGGAAGCGCAGCGGAGACGCGCGAAACTAGATCATCTCAACCGATTGCGTAAAGCGGCAAAGCTGCTTAATGCAAATATAACCAGTCTGCCGCAACTGTTTAGAGTTTTCAAAAGAAGGCGATCTGTGGTTCACTGTTATTGATTTCAAAGATTGGGATTGCGAGAACCGGGAGGGGGGAACTGCATGATGGACGCAAACCTGGAAGATCCCAAAGGGAAGAACATTGAAGAAGAAGAGCACGTGCCTGTTAGCTCTTATAGATTAATTGAGCCGCCCCCGGGGGAGCTCGATGAAAAGAGCGGGGGAGGCGGCGTGTTCAAATCCGCCGAAGTGAAAGAGGAGGCGAAGGTACAACAGCCCGCCAGTGAAGCTCCCGCTCCCCGTCCGCCCTCGCAAGATTCGTTGACTGCGCGGATGCAGAGGTTCGTGGAAAATCCAACAAAATTTTATGCCACGATCGGCGTAGGCCTTGGAGTTCTGCTGGGAGTCATCTTAGCCATTTTCCTGCTTACGGGCAGCCCAGGGGAGTGGTACGATCTGGGGCCAGTCACCGCCAGCGCGACGGGATTGAAGGGCCATCTGTATATCAGTTGGGAGAAGACGCTGCACTATCGCATGACATTCGAAGCCAGCGATGCAGAACTGCAGGCGGGCTTTGCGTATGTGGTCGCCAATCCGCCGCGTCCTCTCTTCATCGAAATCCAATTGCAGGACACCGAAGGCAGTGTCCTATGCTACAGGCAGATCGTCTTGAAATACGATACCCAAAGTGCGGCTGCCACCGCCGACAATCTCCCCAATAAGCCGCCGGTAGCGGTCGATCCAGCGCAATTGAAGGCTGAGGAGCAGGAGAGAGAACAAGGCAGGGATGTTTTCGAAAATCAAATCACTCCCGATGGGCAGGTTGCCATCCTCAACGCGCAAGGCGAGATTCCCTGCTCCAAGAAAGCCTATGAGAAAACGAGGCAATGGAACTTTTCGGCCAACTTTCCCACTATCGCCGAACAGGATGAATTGCTAGAACGCGGTAAGAAGATGCTGACCAACGCGGCAGAAAAATCCGCCACTCATAAATCAGTGGCCAGGAGGGCCGCGGTAAAGCTGCTGCCTTTCTCCATCGAAGGCGACGATGCAATTGTGGAGTTTGACATCAACCGCGGAGTGATTGTGACCAGCGGCAGGAAGACCTTTTTCCTCGACAAGACAAGCATGGGAAGAGCGGACCCGGTGTGGCAGGAGTACCCTGTCAACATTCACTTCCGGTGCGACCAGAGTACAAATTGCACACTCATGCACTCCGGGGCGGGCGCCTTGCACGTCAAGCTGAAGAGATAGATCACGCCCGGTCCAACTCCGCGAACAGTTCGCTCAACACCACGCGAATAGGCGTCTCGGGCACGGTGATTTCGCCTGAGGGAGCCAGTTCGAGTCCGGCTCTGGTCGCGCGATAAGCCAAGCGACGCGCGGGATCCACGATCCAGATGTTTTCAATGCCAAAATCCAGATACTCATCGGTGCGCTCGGTCGTGCGGCTGAGCCTGTCCTCCGGGGAGAGGATTTCGATGACCAGTAAGGGCGGATGGGTGAGAATCTGTTCTCGCGGAGTTCCGGCGCGGAGTACAGTCACATCGGGTATGCGAAAACGTGTGACCTTCACTTGAACGCGCACATCGGGAAGCGCAAGCACACCCCACTCTTCCCGGTTATTCATGAATAGATGCGTCAGCAGAGATTGCAACAAGCTATGATCGAACTCGCCCACGTTGCGCTCCTCGATCCGTCCATCCACATAGTCGCAGTCTGGGCGGTAGCTCGTGGTGAGATACTCGCGCACAGAGACAAACTCCGTCTGGGAATTTTCGTAGATGGGCAGAGTCGCCATGCACTGATTATCGCGCTATTCGAGCAGTTCCGCCAGTGGCATCGATTACGCCAGCTCAATTCCGGCGATCTCGGCTTCCAGTCCGCCGTACTCGGGATGCTCGTTTTCGCGGATGCGATAGGCGAGGTCGATGAGGCTTCCCTGCTCGAGACCAAGCTGGAAGGCGCGCTCGGCCAGGTGCCAGCCGACGGCGCGCAGAGCGCCGCTGGTGCCGGGCAGAGGCGGCGGCTGAACAGAATCCTGCGCCAATTCCAATCTCAGGTGACGCTCCTTCATGATGCGCGGCGGGGAGAGCAGGCGCACGCCGCGCGCGACGAAGACCGGCTCGGGGTTGCCGTGACCGAATGGCTCAAGCTTGCGCAACCATCCAACCAGCACGCTGGTGATGCGGTCCAGCGGCAACTCGGCGTGAATGTGCAGCAGTTGCTCGGGCTCGCGGGCGGCCAGGTGCTGCTCGGCGTAGAGGCGCAGGCGGCGCTTCAGCTCCGGCAAAACATCGGCGGGCAGTGCAAAGCCCACGGCGAAGGCGTGGCCGCCGAAGCGCGTATAGAGATCCGCGCAGCTTTCGATGGCATTGAGCAACTGGAAACCGTCTACCGAGCGACCGGAGCCGTAGGCCACTCCTTCCTCGATGCTGACAACGATGGCGGGCTTAGCGGTGCGCTCGACTACGCGCGAGGCGAGAATGCCGATGACGCCGCGATGCCAGCCTT
Organism: uncultured Occallatibacter sp.; assembly: GCA_964520005.1. GTDB lineage: Bacteria > Acidobacteriota > Terriglobia > Terriglobales > Acidobacteriaceae > Telmatobacter. The sequence goes on along the minus strand of CAZFMB010000120.1, from coordinate 5,334 downwards.
CGCCATCGATTACCAGCAGGCGTTCGGCGGTCAGTTCGACGTCCTCGGCCAGGCGCTTTTCGATGGCTGTGAGAGCGGAGACCTCGGTCTCGCGGCGCTCGCGATTGAGACGTTCCAGTTTGGCGGCCAGCTCGGCGGCGCGGGCTGCATTGCGCGTAGTGAATAGCTCGACGACATCGGAGGCCACATCCATGCGTCCGGCGGCGTTGATGCGTGGAGCCAGACGGAAGGCCACATCGTAGCCGGTGAGCGCTTTAGCGGCTGGGTCAAGGGACGCGGCTGCAAAGAGTGCACGCAGGCCGGCACTTGCCGGGTGGCGCAGTTCTTTTAATCCAACAGCCGCGATGACGCGATTCTCGCCGCGCAATGGCACGGCATCGGCGATGGTGGCGATGGCTGCCATCTTCAAAAAACTAGGCAATGTTTTTTCGCGCGTACTGGTTTGGTCGCGGCGCTCAAGAATAGCCTGCGCCAGCTTCAGCGCGATGGCCGCGCCACAAAGAAATTTTTCCGGATAAGCGCAGCCGGGCTGGTTGGGATTGAGAATGGCGAGAGCATGAGGAACGGCGTCACCTGCTTCCAACAGATGATGGTCGGTGATGATCAGATCAAGGCCGAGCTGCCGCGCGGTTTCAGCCTCGGCGAAGGCTCTCATGCCAGTATCGACTGTAATCACCAGCCGCGCGCCCTCGGCATAAGCCTCTTCCAGCACACTCGATTGCAGACCGTAGCCCTCGCGCAGCCGGTGGGGTACGTGGAAGCGTGCAACGCCGCCGAGCATCTCGATGGCCGTCTTGAGCAGGACAACGGCGGTGGCGCCGTCTACATCATAGTCGCCATAAAGCAATACCGGCTCACGGGCTGCAATGGCCCTCTCCAGACGGGCGACGGCTTCATTCATGCCTAGCATGAGCAGCGGATCGTGAAGATGGGAGACTTCGGGGTTGAGGAAGGCGAAGGCGTCAGAGGAATCGACAATGCCGCGAGCTATCAACAACTCGGCCAACACCAGCGGCAGGCGGGCGGCCTGGGCCAGTTCTGCGGCCTCTGCCGGATGCGGCTCTACAAAGCTCCAGCGCTGGCGAAGGAGCTTGCGGCCGTTTCCCTGTTTTGAATCGCGCGGCTGGGCTTGCAAATTGCCAGCCCTGGTGGCATCAGCGCCCACCGCGCTTACTCTTCCTCGTCGTCGTGATCGTGCTCGTGTTCGCCGATTACGATCTCCTGGAAGGTCTCGATGTCTTCAATTAGCCCCTGGAAACGCTCATACCATTCGGTGGTGGTCTCGTGCAGAAAGGCCACACCCTGGTAGAAGAAGCCCAGCTGGATGTAGCCGAGATTGCCGGCGTACTTGCGCAGCCACTGCGCCTCCGCCAGTTCAGAGGACTCTTCGTCGGGGAAGTTCATTTCGCTTGCTTCATCGATCAGAGCGTCCAGTTCCTCGGCCTCCAGCGTCATCTCGCTGAAGGTGACAAAGGGAGCGCCGGCGAGCTTAGCCATCTCCACAAAGTCTTTCCAAGCGTCGGGGTTGCCAGAACCCTCCCAAACAACGGAGGGGATGTCTTCGGTGATGTAGCCGGGAAGGCGTTTGAGGCCGTGGCCCTCGATAAAGGCCACCATGTCGTCTTTGAGCGGGAGGAGGTTGTCAGTGTTCATAGTCAAGTCTTATTTTCGCAGACGAGGGCGGGGGTGCGCTGTGCTTTTGTGGAAACTTCATAGAAGCAGGGAATAGGGAATAGGGAATAGGGAATAGTAGAGCGCCGTTTAGTATGGAATGGTATCGATCTTGGAGGAACCTAACTTGCCCGCATTTGAGCGCCACGTCTTTGTCTGTTGCAACACGCGGGTTGAGGGCGCGCCACGTCCCTCCTGTAACCGCGACGGAAGCGGCACGCTGCACGCGGAACTGAAACGAAGGGTATTGGCAGCAGGACTTGGCGGCCGTGTGCGCATCAACAAATCCGGTTGCCTGGACCAGTGCGAGCACGGCCCGACGGTGGTGGTCTACCCCGAGGCTGTCTGGTACGGTAACGTCCAACCCGGAGACGCGGCGGAGATCGTGGACGAGCACCTGATTGCCGGACGCCCTGTCGAGCGGTTACGCATCGCCGACGAGTGCCTGAACACCCCAAGTTGCCCGCACCGGGGATGAGGACAGGAATCTCTGCAAGTCAGGTGTCTTCTGACAGCTTGCCCCTTGTGACTTTCGTGCTGAATCGTACAGCTTCCGGCAGTTTCCGCCCACTTGATTGGCCGATAAGGACGCCATGGAGGCTCCCATGGCGCGTGCTCGTATTTTGTTGCTGCTTTGTTTGGCATTGCTGGCGCCGGTCTCTATGATGGCCGCAGGCTCTACTTTGTCCACCGGCACTGCGCTGGCCGCCGGCTCTCCGGAAGTGCGCGGCCCATCGACGATGGTGAGCGGAGTTTACCTGGTCACCTTCCATCTGAATATTCTCTCTACCTTGCCGGCGGGGAGCACCATCACGTGCAGGGCGCGGATTGCGCCTAATCCCGCGGGGCTTGACCTCAGGAACCAACAGCCTGGCGCAAATATTTTGGGCGCCGCGGGGCAGACTACAGTGACCGGCCCGACGGCAACCTGCGCGGCAGAGATACCTTTTGCATGGACACTGGCCCGCGGGCAGGATGGGTTGGCTACAGCGCAAGACGGGATGGTGCTGAGCTACGAGATCGATGCGGTGAGCAACTCCGGGTCTGTACCGTTGCTGGTCCGCAGAAGTGCGGGCCAGAGCGTCGGCGCTTTGTTACCGGCGTCTAGCGACAGCCTCAGCCTCAATCTGGCATTCTGAAAGTATCTCCAGCGCGCAGTGCGGTCAGAAGTGTACATCATGCCGCCTGATGCGGTATCCTGAAACTTAGCCCATGATTTTTTCCCGCGATTATATCGGGTATCTGGCCCGCCGGACCGTCAAACACCTCATCGACTCCAAGATGATTGCTACCAGTGACTTGAAGGCGACAGAAGCGCGCGTCAACGAGGCCATGGTGGAGGAATTGTCCCTGGAAGACCGCATCAACGAAGAGGTGCGCGTGATTCTCGAGGCCTATTCCGAGGAGATGCGCAAATCCGGAGCGCAATACGCTGAGATGTTCAAGAAAGTGAAGACCGAGCTGAGCAAGAAGTACAAGGCGGTGCTATGAGGATTAGCCCCGACAAACTCAATAAGCTGGCCCACACCGTGGCCGACACCCTGGCCGAGATCGACGCGGTCGGCTTTATGGAGGACCGCAACACTATCCGCCAGGAGGCGCGCAAGGCGCTCACCACTCTGCTCACCCAGGAGGCCGCGATCGACACTGCCGCCCGGACCAAGATCGCCTCGCAGCGCAAGATCATCCTGGAAGGCTCGCAGGAGTGGGAGATTCTCTACCGCAAGTATTACAACGACGAGGTCCGCAAGCTGGGGATCTGAGGCGGCGGTTCCTCTGCTATCTGGCAGGGGAGCCTCACAAAATCGTACAATTAATAGTCTATATACAGACAGGATGGGAGGACGGTCGAATGGCTGTATCTAGAACCCGCGACATTATGATCGATTCCTTCCTTGATGGAATCACCGGAGCTGCTCTTTTTGGCAAACTGCAGCGCCCAGGTGCGCCGACGGTCTTTTTTGAAGCGGAAGTGCCCAACCTGTTCTCGGAACGATCATCCCTCGGCCTGCTTCCCAAACCCAAGCGACGGACAGCTTCGTTCATTTTCGGCGCAGTCATCACCGGCGGGATCCTTGCCCTGCTCTTCTTTGCTTGGAAGTTCGATGGAACAGTCAATTCGAATAGGTATGAAGAGAAGGTTCTGATTCTGCCCACCAAGCCGTCACCGCCATCGGCGATCCTCCTCCCGCAGCCCAAGACTGGCCTGTCGGCGACTGCCATGTCGGCGCAAAGAAGTCACCTCAGGGCCTCCGCGCCGCCGGAGCACCCTGGCCGCAGATCCGGTGTTGCGACAAACCCAGGTGTGATCGGGCCAGCTACCATCGCGGCCATTGGCAACCCTCACGGCAGTGCGGGGGAGCCGGCTGTGGCACCTCATAGGGTCCCCGGTTCGACTGGCGTCGGCAATGAAACCAAGTCGGAATCGGCGCCAGTGCATTTTGGCCAGGCATTCGGCGTCGTGCCAAACCCGAATGCTAGGGGACCAGCCACCGTCGCCGCCATAGGCAACGAATATGGCTCCATGCGGAAGCCTGCCGTCGTGCCTCATGGGGTCGTCGGCTCGACGGGCATTGACAACGGAACCAAATCGGGATCGGACGCACGGACGGTAGGCAAGGTGGAAGCGATCGGCATTCCAGGTGTCTCCTCCGACACAACTCCGTCCGTCCCTACCGGCAAGGTCGCCTCGGGTCCCACTCCCGCCGCAACCGTGGCTGAACCGGTCAGCACCAATCTTGTGGTGCTTTCCAAACCGGACGTCCAGTACACCGCTGAGGCTCGGCAGTTAAGGATTCAGGGCGACGTTATCCTGCGCGCTAGGTTCACTTCCTCTGGCCAGGTGGTGGTGCTTGGGATTGTGCGCGGCCTGGGCCACGGCCTTGATGAAGAGGCTCGCCAGGCAGCGGAAGGTATTCGCTTTCGCCCAGCCACGCGCAACGGCCAGCCAGTAGACTTAACCACAAACATCATCACCTCATTTCAATTGGAGCATTAGTATTTAAAAGTGCAGATTGGAATCAAGGGGCTACTCTGTCGCCAGATGCAGGAGAAAACGCAAGTGGATACACGTTCTCCAGTGGGGGCATCTTCCTAGGAGAGCGTTCAGCTGAAATGGGCACACCCGTTAAGATGTAAGCCAAAGTTGGAGGCCAGGACGTTGCATGACCAAGAGGCAAGTTTCTCTCGTTCCAAGCCCTGAACAACTTGAGCAATTTCAAAAGGTTAACCCGGCTCTTCCCATACAGGTGCTGCAGGCACGAGACCGAGAGCTTCATCGAGAGTTTCTTTACGCAGCCATTGCTCTTGGGGTTGCAGCGTTGGCGCTGATCCTTGTGCTTGGCGGTTTTGTTTATCTCGTGATGCAGGGTCATCCGACGGAAGCCAAAATTTTGCTTGGAGCGGGAGTTCCAGGATTAATTGCAGGCTTCATTCGTACACGTTTGCGGTCGCGGGATTGAGGGGCGCGCCGAGAAGGTCATTTCGACGGAGATTTTTGGAAAAGCTCAATAGAACAAAAAATGCACGGTTGAATGCCAGCACACTTTGGCAGCAACCTGGATTCTTGTTAAACTAAATATGCGGCTGGAGAAGGCCGTTCCCCGCAAATGTGTGGCGCTATCGTCTAGGGGTTAGGACGTGAGATTCTCAATCTTAAAACCC
>CAZFMB010000119.1:0-11766 GCA_964520005.1 uncultured Occallatibacter sp. | reverse complement strand
TGGAATGCGGCGACGGAGTCTTCCAGCACTTTCTTTTCGTTATCCAGGCTGCGCAATTCAAAATAATCGAGCGCCAGCTCTGCATGCAGACTTAAACGGACGTTCTCCAAATCGGCGGCGCTGGCCTGTGCATTCTCCACGGAAGCATCCACGAGCGTGCGAATGCGGCCCCACATATCCGGCTCCCACGAGGCTGTCAGGCCAAGATCAAAACTGCCGAAATCGGATTCGCTGGCAGGCGGAGGAACACCCTGGTTCATGGATAGGCGATCCCGCGCGATGACGCCTCCTGCCGAGACGGCGGGCAAACGCGAAGACCTGCTTTCATAAACAAACGCGCGCGCCTGAACAAACCTGGCCTCTGCGCTTTTAAGAGACTGATTGCTCACGTCGATGCGCTGCTCAAGCGCATTCAACTGCGGGTCACAATAAATCTCCCACCAGTCACCCTTATCCCAGGCATCCTCCGGTGTGGCTGCCGCCCAATCCTTCGATGCTGATTGAGACGGCTGCGCCTGCTCTCGATAGGTGGGCGGCACCGGCGCAACGGGAACGCTGTACCTGGGACCCACCTTGCATCCAGCGCAAAAGCTCAGCGAGGCCGCAATCGCGATCAGATAAACCTTCATTACTGTGCACCTGCCTGCGCCAACTGAATCTTCTGTCCGGCATCGATGGAATCAGGCGGATTGATCACGACCTGGTCACTCGCAGACAAGCCCGACGTCACTTCCAGCGCATCGCCAAAATCGCGGCCAACCGTAATGGGCCGCAGTTCCACATGGTCGCCGTTTGCCACCACGGCGCTGATGCCTTCGGAACGAAACAGCACGCCATTCACGGGAACAATCAGCGTGTTGGAGGGGCTGGACAGCTTGATGTGCACCTGAACATATTCGCCCGGGACCAACTGTTCGTTCGCATTGTCCACGTCGACTTCCACGCGCAGCGTTCTGGACGCGGGGTCCATGGCGTTGGACGTCCTGGCCACATGCGCGGCAATCAATTTTCCCGGCATCTCCGGCAGGGCCAGTTCCACCGGCATTCCGGGCATGACGGAACGGGCGTTCATCTGCGGAAGCTGAATGTAGATGCGCATCTGTTTGACTGCGGCCAGATGAAACATCTCTTTGGCTGTCCCGCTGCTTCCCGCGCTGATCAGGTCGCCGATATCCACATTGCGCGCCGTAATGATGCCGCTGAAGGGAGCATAGATTCGTTGGAAGGACTGCATCTGCTCCAGGCGCCGCACATTCGCCAGTGCGGCGTCTTCCATGGCGTTTTTTGATTCCATGTCGCCGACTTTTTCTTCTGTTTCCTGCGGCGACACAGAGTCGGTCTTGCGAAGGTTCTTCCAGCGGTCGGCCGTTGATTTGGAAAGCCTGCTGTCTGCCGCAGCCGTGGCTAACTGCGCCCGTGCCTGACGCAACTGCTGATCGATCTCGGGCGTTTCGATCTCCGCCAGCAACTGGCCGGCCTTTACATGAGCGCCAATATCCACGTACCAGCGCTTCAAATACCCATTCGTTCGTGCGTAGATGGGCGTATCGGTAAAAGCCTCCATGTTTCCCGGAAGCACCAACTCTTCAGAAGGAGAGCCAGGCTTGGGCTGGATTGTACGCACGCGCAAAACGGCATTCTCTTCGGTTGCACGCACCAGGGCTGCTTCTGCGTGGACGCGGCTATGAATGCCATAGGCGATGAGCGGGACAAGGCAGGCCGCTCCAGCAGCGAGGATGACCAGCAGCGGCCTCGTCTTTGACGCACTGGCAGGATGACGTTCACTGTCGGTGTTGTGACTCGGCGTATCCATCTCTGTATTCATGAACAAAACCTCTCCTGCGCCAGACGGGACCTAATCTTCATCCTGCCGGGCTGGCTGATAGTTCCGATGCAACAAGCTGAAGACGCCCGGAACAAAGAACAATGTGGCAATCGTTGCGCTGATCAACCCACCGATGACTGCGCGGCCCAGCGGCGCATTCTGCTCGCCGCCCTCGCCCATTCCCAGGGCCATCGGGATCATGCCGATCACCATAGCCAGAGCGGTCATCAGCACCGGGCGAAATCGCGTCTCTCCCGCTTCCAGCGCCGCGGTAATGGAACTCCCCGTCGCGCGCAGCCTGTCTCTGGCAAAAGCCACCACCAGAATGCTGTTCGCCGTAGCCACGCCCATGCACATGATCGCTCCCATCAAAGCGGGCACGCTCAGGGTGGTGTGGGTGGCAAACAGGAACAGGACAATTCCCCCCAGTGCCGCGGGAAGCGCGGTGATGATGATGAAAGGGTCAAGCCAGGATTGGAAATTGACGACCATCAGCAAATAGACAAGAACAATGGAGAAGGCCAGCCCGCCGATCAGGCTGACGTAAGACTCCTTCATGGTGGCAATCTGGCCGCGAATGAAGATGCGGCTGCCCAGCGGGAGCATGCTCCGGTTCGCATCCACAATGCGTTGAATGTCCTTGCCCACGGCGCCCAGATCGCGGCCGCGCGCAGAGCCATAGATATCCACAACTCGCTGCACGTTGTAGTGGGAAACCACGCCCATTTCGCTCGATCGCTGCATGGAGGCCACATCCGTCAGAATTTCCGGCTGTTGCGCATTGCTTCCACTGATGGGAATGTTTTTCAGATCGTTGACGGTCTGGATGCGATACTGCGGCGTCTGCACGACGAGGTTATAGCTGACGCCGTTCTTCGGGTTCAGCCAGTAGGTCGGAGTTGTTTGAAAACTTCCGCTCAGCGAGATCAGCAGATTCGTGGCGATATCCTGCTGGGTAAATCCGCCCTCGGCGGCCTTGGTGCGATCGACCTGGAAGTGCAGCTTGGGCTGGTTGAATACCTGCTGAATGTGCAGATCGGCGGCTCCGGGAACATGCTGCAACTGCGCCAGCAGGTGATCGGCAAAGACGCGATTGGCTTCGGAGTTCGGCCCGGCCACTTGCACATCGATAGGAGACGGCATGCCGAAATTCAGAATCTGGCTGACCATGTCTGCCGGCAAAAACGCAAAGGTAATATCCGGAAACTGCCGATGCAAATGATCGCTCAGCAGGGCGATGTATTGGTCGGTCGGCTTGTGATGCGCGCGCAGGCTCACCATGATGTCGGCGTCCTCGCTGCCGATCGGCGCCGAATTGCTGTAGGTCAGATTGATGGGGCTGATGGGCAATCCCACATTGTCCAGAATCCCGTCCAGATCCTGCGCCGGAATATCGCCGCGGATCTGCCGCTCGACCTCATCGCACAGCCGGGCCGTTTCTTCGATGCGCATACCCGTAGGCGCACGCATGTGCAACTTGATCTGGCCGGAATCCACGCTGGGGAAAAAGTCCTGTCCCAGCCAGGGAATCAGCAGAAACAAGGCCAGGAAGAAAAGCAGGAAGCCCGGAAGAAAGACTCTCTGCGTCCGCATGGTTGTCGCAAGCGTCGTGAATAGCCATTCCGCAACAGTTGAAAGCCCTGTGCGAATCTTTTCTGAAACGCGGTGAACGGGTTCCGGCGATGCTTTTTGATCCCGCCATTTTCCTCTGCCGTGTGCTGGGGGAGAATGTATTGCGCCAATGCCGGCACCAGCGTCAGAGACAAGATGTAGGACGCCAGCATGGCGAAGACGACAGATTCCGCCAGCGGCACAAACAGATAGCGCGGCACTCCGCTCAAAAAGAACATCGGCAAAAACACAATGCAGATGCAGAGCGTTGAAACCAGCACGGGAATCGAAATCTCAGAGGCGCCTTGCAGAATGGCCTTGTGCAGCGACATGCCCTGTTCCCGGTAGCGCTCGATGTTCTCAATGACTACGGTGGCATCGTCCACCAGAATTCCGACCGCCAGGGCCAATCCGCCCAGGGTCATCGTATTGATGGTTTCATGAAGCGCGGCCAGGGTCAGCAGCGAGCTCAGAATCGAGAGCGGAATGGAGATGGCAATGATCAATGTGCTGCGCCAGCTGCCAAGAAACACCAGGATCATGATTCCTGTAAGGCATGCCGCAATGAGCGCTTCGCGCACCACGCCGCTGATCGCAGCGCGGACAAAAATCGATTGATCGGCCAGGGGCACGATCTTCAGGTCTTTGGGCAATGTCGCCGAAATGATCGGCAGCAGCTTGCGAATGCCGCTGACAATGTCCAGCGTGGAAGCATTGCCTGCCTTGTAGACAATCAGCAGCGCGCTGCGCCGTCCATCCTGCCGCACAATGCTGGTCTGGGGCGCAAAGCCGCTGCGCACGCTGCCAATATCGTGCATGTACAAGGTTGCTCCGTTGACGGTTTTGAGCGGCAGATCGCCAATCTCTGAGACCGTCTGGGGGCTTCCATTCATGTCTACGTTGTATTCGTAGGCGTCCAGCTTCGCTGTTCCAGCGGGAAGAATGAGGCTTTGTGTCGTGAGCGCGCTGAGCACGTTCTGCGGGGAAACTCCGTTGGCCTGCATCAGCGCCGGATTCAGATCGACCATGATCTGCGGATTCTTGCCCCCATAGGGCCACGGCACCGCGGCTCCAGCCACTGTCGCCAGTTGGGAGCGGATGGTGTTCATGCCCAAGTCGCCCAGCTCCTGCTCTGAGAGCGTCGCGCTCGACAGGGACAGTTGCAGAATGGGGACGGTGGAAGCGTTATAGCTGATGATCAGCGGCGGCGTGATGCTCTTCGGCATCTGGCTGAGCACCGATTGCGAAACCGCGGTGACTTCCGCAATGGCCGTATTTACGTTTACGCCCTGCTGAAAGAAGACCTTGACGATCGATTTCCCATTGATGGTTTGCGAGTCGATATGCTCAATATCGTAGACCGTGGTTGAAAGGCTGCGCTCATAGAGTGAAACAATGCGCCCCTCGAAAGCGACCGGGCTGAGCCCCGTATAGCTCCAGTCCACGGCCACCACAGGAATATCAATATTGGGGAAGATGTCCGTGGGCATGCGCTCGATGGCGACAGGGCTGGCCAGCAGAATCAAGATTGCAAGGACAATAAATGTATAAGGCCGTGCCAGCGCGAGCCAAACAATCCACATAAGCGAGTCCTGACCTCAAGAGTGCGAACCGCGCAAAACGGTACGGTTTCGTTTCGTTACTATAGATGATATCCTGAATTGTCAAAAATGAGTATTCCAGCAGATAAAGCGAACTCACCCAAACCACCCGGACGGCCAAGGGATGAAGCCACCCGCGTCCGCATCCAGGAAGCGGCCATCAACCTGTTGATCGAGGGCGGCTTTCTCAACCTCACCTGCGACGCCATTGCGCGGCGCGCGGAAACCAGCAAGGCGACCATCTATCGCTGGTGGCCGAACAAGGTCCAGGTGGTCATCGACGCCTTCGTCAACACGCTTTCGCCGCTGCTGCCCATTCACAAGGCAAGTACGATCGAAGAATTTGTCGCGATCCACGTCAAGCAGTTCGTCAAGGCCATGAGCGGGCAGAATGGAAGGCTCTTGTCGGCAGTCATTGCCGCCGCGCAGGTGGCCCCCGAGGTGCAGGCGGCTCTTATCTCTCATTGGGTCAGGCCGCGGCGCGAGATTCTGCGCAAAGCACTCCTGGAGTTTCAGCACACAGGAGATCTGTCCCGGGAGTTCGACGTCGAGCTGGTGCTGGACGCGATGTATGGGCCGCTTCACTTTATTCTCATGGTGCAGCGCCAGCGGCTGACACCATCCTATGCGGAGAAGCTGGCCAAGATCCTGCTCCTTGGCCTGGCATCCAGATAGCGTGCTCCCTGCAAAGCCCCAAAAAACGGCGCAATGAACGCTGACTTACCCCTCCAGACGCATTTGGGGGAGGGGGGCTCTTTCGCTGTGCTCCAGCGCCCCCCTCCCCCGAAATACCTGCCTGTTTGTCCCTTTTACTGGTTCACTCTTCTCCGCCCCCACTGGTTCCCTTTTATTCCGTCCCTGACTCGCAGATGAAACTGCGAATGCCGGAATCGACGGAATGGAACTCCTCGCTCTCTTCCCTCCCTTCGTACGAGGATTGGCTGCTGCCTCTCAGGGGCGTCTACCATGTCAGTTCCCGATGTGGCTCATTGCTTGTCGCTGACGAAGGCCGAGGCGTCTTTCACGGTGGGTGAACTTGATCCCCACATGACGCTTGTGGCATTCGAACCCCACATCACGCTCGAACCCCACATCACGCTTGAGCCCCACATCACGCTCGATCCCCACATCACGCTGTTGCCCGCCAGTGAACTGGAACCCCACATGACGGATTGTCCGCTGTCATCCGTGCCCGAGAAGATGGAGGATCCCCACATCACGCTCGATCCCCACATCACGCTCGAGCCCCACATCACGCTCGAACCGCTCACCAGAACCACGTTCCCGCTATCGTCAATCGTTGCGCTCGGAGACATGGCGCTGCCCGCTGCCGATGGTGCCAGGTCGGTGTTCGCCAGCGCAGCCTGGATGTCCAGAATGCCGGAGCCAACCGTAAAGATATCGGCCTGCTCGTCGAAGGTTTGGCCGGTGGTTGCATCCGTAACCGTGCTGTAGAGCACGAGGTTCTTGAAAGCGGTCTTCATCAGCCGCGCCTTGACCTGATCGGGCGACAGCGTAGGGTCCTGCTGCAGCATGAGAGCTGCGGCCGCACTGACCATGGGTGTAGCCATGCTGGTCCCGCTCAAAACAAAGTAGCTCCCGGAAGCTGCGTTGCTGCCATCCGTCCGGTAGAGAGAGGTTGGAATCTCATTGCCGGGATGCTCCTGGTTGAGAGTATCCGCAGGGGTATAGAGCGAGATGATGAGATTGCCTGGAGCCACGATATCGGGTTTCACCACCTGGTCAAAGAGTGTCGGGCCCTTGGAACTGTAACTTGCGATTACGTCGTCGGTGGGATCTGCCGTACCCATGGTGTTCATCGCGCCCACGGTAATCACAAAAGGATCGTTGCCCGGAGCGGTGATGGTGGAATAGCCATTGGTGCCCGCGTCGTTGTCGCGGCCAAAGTTGCCCGCCGCAGCCACGACGACGATGCCTGCCTGCCAGGCCTGTTCCGCTGCCTGGCAAAGCGGGTCGGTTGTGTAGCTTTCATACACACCCCTTCCCAATGACAGGTTGATGACCCGGATGTTGTAGGTGCTTTGCAAATTGATGGCTGTCTCAATGGCCGCAATGGCTTCGCTGTCGGTGCCTACGCCATTCTGGTCCAGCACCCGAAGGTTGATAAGGTTCACGTTGCCGGCAATTCCCTTGAAGGTGTAAAGAGCGTTCGACCCGCTCGATTGACTGCCATTGCCAGCAATGATGCCGGCAATGTGCGTGCCGTGGCCATACGCGTCATCCGTGCTGCCCGAAGAACTGCCGGTGAAGTCCTGGCTGTATACAACGTTGCTGCTGTTCAGGTCGGCGACATTGGCAATTCCGCTGTCGATCACCGCCACGCCGATGCCGGAGCCATCCAGATTCTGATTCCAGGCGGCCGGAGCGTTGATCGTGTCGGTGTGGTAGTCGAGAACGGCAGTGCTTGTGCTGGTCCCCGAGCTGTGGAGCGGACGATCGGGCGCGATGTAGACGACATCGGGATCGGCTGCCAGGTCGGCCAGATGCGAAGCAGGTATCGAGTAGGCGCCGCCCCGTACAATGCGGAGTTCGCGACTTAGCTTGCCTCCTCTGTCCAGAACCTTCTTATGGTAATAGGCAGTCGGCGCGTGGTTGAACATCACGATTACGTTGACCTGGCCAGAATCTGTCCGCCCTTGCAGTTCTTTGGACATCTTGTCTGGGCCAGCAAAGGATTTTCCGTGTGGGCCAGCAAAAGCCACGCTGGCGCTCAGGATCACAGCGCATGCAGTCAGGAGTGTTCTTCCCCACATCGCGCTCTTCGATCGATTAGTCTTCATCCTTCTTCTCCCTTCCCTTTCCCATGTTCCCCAAAATCGAGTTCCCCGGTTTTCATTCGGCAAAACTATCCCTGGATAACCGCCGCGCAGGCTCTGGCGAACCGAGCATCTTGAAGCGAATTCTTGAAAAGCCGCGAAGCAGGCCATTGTTCACCGTCACAAAGCAAGTGCTGGTAGTTCGCTTCTGAACGGCTCTCCGTAGCGGTTGCACAATTAGGAGCGTTCAAAGCGCATTGATTCCGCAAAAAAGCCGGAGGGAGAAGGGGCACCGCACATTTGCTCCTCCTCAAGAATTCACGACCTGCATGAGAGATTTCTCATGCAATCAATGCGGTTATCGGCCCAGGGTTGAAACTCCTTAAACACCAAAGTAACTTTGGCGCCGATTGATTGATGCGGACCTGAACGATTGCATCACCACAGAGCTGTCATCCGCAGCGGAGGGGAGTCGAAAGCCTGCCCTGAGCGAAGCAGAAGGGGACCTGCAGTTGCTTTTGCTCTGCGCCGTATCAATCTAATAGAGCCGTATCAATAACTGGCGATCTGCTGACAACTACAGCCGCTGAGTCTCTGACCGGATGGTTTCGTACCGTTGAATCCATGGTTTCCCGGTTCTCTAAATCGAGACATGGGGCACCCGGCATGGGTACAACCTCAAGCGGTCAGAGCCGCTGGTCCGAAGTCTGGACCGCAACCAGGCGCAAGGCTTTTTCGAGCTATCACCCTTGAAGTGGACGCTCCACCAGCCCGGCTTCTTGAAATTGCCTCACCGGCACTTTTGTAACTACCACTGTTTTGTCACTACTGATTAATAGCGCCTTGCCGATGAACACATCGAAGGTATCCATGTTCCGTTGTGGGACAGTGGATGCTACTTGAGACGAACACGCTGGAGGCCCACGCCACAATGCGTTCTATCGTGCGGCTTAACAGGATCTGCGGTAAGACCCAGCGTGGAATCGCCAGCGAGCCGGTCAGCGAGACGCAGGCGCGAGAAAGGCTGGCGCGCTGGAACAGCAACGGCCAGGGGCGCACCTGGGATAGAAAGCGGAGGAATCCGGCCAGTGGATGTTTCCATGCCAATCCGAGCCAAGGTGTACATCACCCTTACCGCGGCGACTGGAATCGCGGTATTTGGCGCAGCCTTGCTCCACTGGCATTCCAATGATCCGCTGAAGTTCGTGTGCTATCTGCTGATTGCGGTGATGGCCTCCACCATGAAGGTGAAGCTGCCCGAGATCGACAGCACCATGTCGGTGCACTTCCTCTTCGTGCTCCTTGGCATTCTGGAGCTCTCGCTGGCGGAGACACTGGTGATTGGCTGCACCACGGCCGTGGTGCAAAGCTTATGGATGAACAAGCAGCGGCCGGAAGCGGTGAAGGTGATCTTCAACGTCTTCAGCCTGACCGCCAACGCTGTCTGCATCACTTACTTTTCCTATCATTTCTCCACAGAGCTTCTCAAAGGCAGCATGCCCTTGCTGCTGCTGGTGGCTGCCTGTACCTACTTCCTCGGCAACACCGCGCCCATCGCCATCGTGATCTCTCTGACCGAGGGAACCTCTCTGCGCAAGATGTGGGCGGAAACTTATTTCTGGTCGTTTCCCTACTATTTGATCGGCGCTGCCGTCATCGGCCTTGTCAACTTCTCCAACCGCTATATCGGCTGGCAAAGCGCGCTGCTGATCATGCCCATCATGTACTGGATTTACCGTTCCTATCAGATGTATCTGGGCCGTCTTGATGATGAAAAGAAACGCGTCGCGATCGAGGAGCAGCAGGTAGTCGCCGAAAAGCGCCATGTCGAAGAGGTCTGCGCGCTCCACATGCGGACGATTGAAGCGCTGGCGCTCGCCATCGATGCCAAGGATCACACAACCCATGAGCATCTGCACCGCGTGCGCACCTATGCAATCGCGATTGCCAAGGAACTCGGGTTGAACGAGCAGGAGATGGATGCGCTTCGCGCCGCGGCCCTGCTGCACGACATTGGTAAGCTGGCGGTGCCCGATCACATCGTCAACAAGCCCGGCCGCCTGACCCCCGAGGAGTTTGAAAAGGTAAAGATTCATCCCGTTGTGGGCGCCGAGATCCTGGAAAGAGTCGCTTTCCCCTATCCTGTGGCTCCCATCGTAAGGGCGCATCACGAAAAGTGGAATGGGCAGGGCTATCCCGACGGGCTCAAGGGCGAAGAGATTCCTATTGGCGCCCGGATTCTGACCGCGGTGGATTGCCTGGACGCAATCGCCTCGGATCGGCAATACCGCAAAGGCCTGCCCATGGATGAAGCGATGAAAAAGGTCGCGGAAGAAGCCGGAACGGCCTTTGACCCCAAGGTAATCGAGGTTCTCCAGCGCCGCTACCGGGAACTGGAAAGCGATTCGGTCAAGAGCATGGAAGAGGCGCGAAAGGACTCGCTCAGCTTCAGTTGCAAGGTCGAGCGGGGCGAGCAGCCGGCGGTGGGGTTTGAACATGGCCACAAGGGTCAACGCGGTCCCCAGGCAGATTTTCTCTCTTATATTGCTTCTGCGCGCCAGGAGGCGCACACGCTCTTCGAGTTGAGCCAGGACCTGGGAAACTCGCTGAGCCTGGATGAGACGCTCTCCCTGGTTGCGATCAAGCTGCGCAAACTGGTGCCCTGCGATTCCATCGTCGTCTTCATCCGCAAAGGCGATCTGCTGATTCCGGAATTCGTGAGCGGAAACAACTTCCGGCTGCTGTCTTCCCTGACGATTCCGGTGGGCAAAGGTCTCTGCGGATGGGTGGCACAGAACTCGATCCCCATCATCAACGGGAACCCCGCGGTCGAGCCGGGCTATGTGCAGGACCCGAAGAAGCACATGATACTTCGCTCCGCTCTGGCAGCCCCTCTGGAAGGCGCCTCCGGACTGGTCGGGGTCCTGGCGCTCTACGAGTCCGAGGCAGACGCGTTTACCAATGACCACTTGCGCGTGCTGCAAGTCATTACTTCCAAAGTCGCATTCTTCATCGAAAATGCCTTGAAGTATCGGCAGGCCGAGAGCTCGGCCACCAGCGACTATCTGACCGGGCTGCCGAATGCGCGGGCTCTCTCCATGCACTTGGATCAGGAGCTTGCCCGCAGCGAACGGGAGCATTCGACCCTCGCCATCATGCTGTGCGATTTGAACGGCTTCAAACAGATCAATGATCGCTACGGTCATCTGGCAGGAGACAGGGTGCTCAAAATATTCGCCAGCCTGATCGGAAAAATGTGCCGGGAGTACGATTACGCGGCTCGCATGGGAGGCGATGAGTTTGTCATTGTCGCTCCCAACATGGAACCGGATTCAGTGAGCAAGAGAGCCACGCTGCTGAGCGACCTGGCGCAACAGGCTGGCCGCGAGGTGTGCGGCGATGATTTGCTTTCTCTGAGCCTGGGAGCGGCGTTCTACCCGCAGGATGGTGTGGACACGGAAAAGCTCCTGGCCGAAGCCGACAGAAAAATGTATGCGGCCAAACAGCTTCACTACGAGGCCCTCAATCACCCGGGCGAGGGCCAGCACTCTCGTCTGCTGATCCCTCACGAAGCGCACTGATTATGATTTTCCAATGTTATGGATCCGGCCCAAATGTATAAGACGTTCCTGGGCAGCGCGTCTTTGTTTTTGCGGCTAGGTCTCTGACTGCGTGTAGATGTACCAACAACTTTGGGTGCCCCACCTGGGCGCCCTCTGGGCAGCGCGTCTTTGCTTTTGCGCCTGGGGTGGGATAGGTAACCTCTCTACAAATCACAAAATCACGCGATCAGAAATCTAGGGTGGGAAAAGCACAGTCATTTCGTTTCGTGCCGGACGATTACGATCGGACGATCGATCTGCTCTATAGAAAAGCATCCTTTCAGGCGATGAATATTCTGTGCGCAATTTGTGCAAACACGTGGCCAGGGTTCTCATCGTGCTGGCGCTGG
>CAZFMB010000118.1:0-11790 GCA_964520005.1 uncultured Occallatibacter sp. | reverse complement strand
GCGCCTATCATGCCCACTTACCAGGGACAGATCAGCGAGGAGGGAGTTATCGCGCTGCTTGAATACATCAAGAACCTCAACTCCGATTACCGCGTGGAGCAAACGATAAACACTACGGATCTGCCACCGGTAAACGAAGACTCAACGAAAAAAGGAGTAACTCCCGCAGTGAAAACACCTGCCGCGAAAGGAACGGTGAAGCCATGAGCGACACAATTGTAAGTCTTCCCGACCAGGCGACGGCCAGGATTCCCAAGGATAACTACATTACGCGGGAGAACGGCCTGCTTAGCTGGCTGCTCACCAGCGACCATAAGCGCATCGCGATACTCTATCTGATCTCGCTGAGTTTCTTCTTTTTTATTGGAGGCGCGCTGGCGGGATTGATCCGTCTGGAGTTACTAACTCCTCAGACTGATCTGATGGCCACGGACACCTATAACAAGGTGTTCACCATGCACGGCGTCATCATGATCTTTTTTTTCCTGGTGCCGTCGGTGCCGGCAACGCTGGGTAATTTTTTTATCCCCATGATGATCGGGGCCAAGGACCTGGCGCTCCCCAAGATCAACCTGCTGAGCTGGTATCTCTACATGGCGGGCGGGTTGCTTGCTCTATACACCATGGCAATTGGCGGAGTGGACACGGGCTGGACTTTTACCACGCCGCTGTCAACCCATTATGTCAATACCAATGTGCTGACTACCGGTCTGGCGGCTTTTATTGCCGGATTCAGCTCGATATTTACCGGGCTGAACTTCATCGTCACCATTCACAAGATGCGCGCGCCGGGGATGACCTGGTTCCGGCTGCCGCTGTTTGTGTGGGCGCATTATGCCGCCAGTATTCTCATGGTGCTTGCGACGCCTGTAGTGGCCATCGCCATTGTGCTGATAGCACTGGAGCGTACGATGGGCATCGGCGTCTTTGACCCCACTAAGGGTGGCGACCCGCTGTTGTTTCAGCATTTGTTCTGGTTCTACTCGCATCCGGCCGTGTATATCATGATTCTGCCGGGAATGGGAGTTATCTCCGAAGTTATCTCCACCTTCAGCCGTAAACGCGTCTTCGGCTATACGGCGGTAGCGTTTTCGTCAGTGGCTATCGCGGTCTTCGGATTCTTTGTGTGGGCCCATCATATGTTCATTATGGGCATTTCTAACTACGCCGTGCTGGTGTTTTCACTGCTGACCATGCTGGTGGCGGTGCCCTCGGCCATTAAGATATTTAATTGGACGTTTACGCTGTACAAGGGATCTATCACCTTTGAAACGCCGATGATTTATGCCTTCGGTTTTCTGGGATTGTTCACCATCGGCGGCATGACCGGGGTATTTCTCGGCTCTTCGGGGACGGATATTCACCTAACCGAGACTTACTTCATCGTGGCCCACTTCCACTTTGTCATGGTGGGCGGAATGTTGATGGCGTTTCTTGCCGGCGTTCATTTCTGGTGGCCTAAGATGACGGGGCGTATGTATCCGGAGAAGTTATCGCAACTGGCGGCCGTAGTTACGTTCATAGGCTTCAACCTCACCTTCTTTCCTCAGTTCATTTTGGGCATGTTGGGGATGCCGCGACGCTATGCATCCTATCCGCCGGAGTTTCAAATACTGAATGTCTTTTCTACGGCGGGCGCAACGATTTTGGGTGTGGGCTATCTATTGCCGGTGCTCTACCTGATCTGGTCCCTACGCTACGGCGCGATTGCGGGCGACAATCCATGGCAGGCGACGGGGCTGGAGTGGCAGACGCAATCGCCGCCGTTGACGGAGAACTTTGTCGAGATGCCGGTGATGAACCACGAAGCCTATGACTATGAGTGGCTGGAGAAACAGAAGAAAGAAAAGGGGGTAGCCAGTGCCGGATAACTCCGTTAACTCCGCTATCTCCGCTAACTCCGCGCATGAGGAGCACCCGTCTTATCTGCGCCATCACTTCAACTCCGCCGAACAGCAGGCCGACGCGGCGGGCTTTGCCATGTGGCTTTTTCTGCTGACCGAAGTTATGTTTTTCGGCGGCTTATTCACCGCTTACCTTGTCTACCGCAATTGGTATTATCCGGCCTTTGTCTCCGGCTCTCACCAATTGAACGTGGTGTGGGGCGCGACTAACACAGTGGTGCTGATCTTCTCCAGCTTCACCATGGCCATGGGCGTATGGTGCGCACAGACGAGGCGCAGGCGCGGACTGGTGCTGAGCCTGGCTCTGACTTTTTTCCTGGGACTGGTTTTTCTGGGCATCAAAACAATTGAATATAGGGAAAAGATTGAGAAGCATCACGTCCCCGGATTTCACTACAGCCTGCAATCGTTTCTTGATCCGCAATCGGACCCCGAAGTATACGCGGAGTATCACGACAAGCCGTTGGCGCCGGATATGGCGCGGCACACCGAGCTTTATTTCTCGCTTTATTTCCTGATGACAGGGATGCACGCGCTGCACATGATTATCGGCATCGCGATTTTGGGTTTCATGATTCTGCGCGCCCGGGCCGGGGCTTACACCGCTGGGCACGTGACATTTGTAGAGAACTTCGGGCTTTACTGGCACTTTGTGGACATCATCTGGATTTATCTCTTCGCGTTGCTTTATCTGATCAGCCGGCATCAATAGGGGTTAGGGGCTAGCTAGTAGTTATCGAGGAATTATTGCATGAGCGAACACAGCGAACACGCGCATCACATTGTCGGGCCGAAGGTCTACGTGATAATTCTCTTCGCGTTGCTGATCGGCACCG
Organism: uncultured Occallatibacter sp.; assembly: GCA_964520005.1. Lineage (GTDB taxonomy): Bacteria > Acidobacteriota > Terriglobia > Terriglobales > Acidobacteriaceae > Telmatobacter. The sequence goes on along the minus strand of CAZFMB010000118.1, from coordinate 9,050 downwards.
GGCTGACAGTCTGGGCGTCGTTTCTCGAACTGGGCCTCTGGAACCCCGTCATCGCGCTGGCCATTGCCACCACCAAAGCGGTGCTGGTGGTGCTGTTTTTCATGCACGTGTGGTACAGCACCAAGTTGACCAAGCTGTCCATCTTTGCCGGCATCTTCATGTTCTTGGTTCTGATATCAATGACGCTGACGGATTACATCAGCCGGGCGTGGGGAAGCTGGTAGGGAGGGGTGGTCATGAATCATCCTCCCAAAACGCGCCTTGAAGACCTTGGAGATTTTACCACCACCACAAGAGTTATCCCCATCTCGCTGATGGCCATCGCCATCGGCGTTATCGGCGCGTTTGTCGCATGGCTTCTATTGAAGCTGATAGGTCTGTTTACAAACCTCTTTTACTTTCATCGAATCGACTTTACTTTTGCATCACCGGCGGATAACCATCTCGGCATTTATGCCATTGCAGTGCCCGTAATTGGCTCGCTCATCGTCGGAGTGATGGCACGCTACGGATCGGAACGCATTCGCGGGCACGGCATTCCTGAGGCCATTGAATCCATTTTGATGAATGGCAGCCGTGTTTCTCCGCGGCTGGCGATTCTCAAGCCGCTTTCAGCCGCCATCTCCATCGGCTCCGGCGGCCCATTCGGCGCCGAAGGGCCGATCATCATGACCGGCGGCGCCATAGGATCAATGATTAGCCAGTTCTTCCACTTCACCAGTACAGAGCGGCGTACTCTGCTGGTAGCGGGCGCGGCCGCGGGCATGTCGGCGACCTTCGCGGCGCCAGTCTCCGCGGTGCTGATTGGCGTTGAATTGCTGTTGTTCGAGTGGAGGCCGCGCAGCGCCATTCCTGTGGCATTAGCCAGCGCGACGGCTTGCGTGATCAGGGGTTACTTGTTTGGACTGGGACCACTCTTTCCCGTTCCCCCGCACCCCGCCTTCATCGGAGTCTTCGGAATATGCGGCTGCGTCTTCGCAGGTCTGGCCGCAGGTGCATTTTCTGCACTACTGACTGTAGGAGTTTACGCCGCCGAGGATCTCTTTCAGAAGCTGCCGATTCACTGGATGTGGTGGCCGGCAATAGGCGGCGTCTTCGTTGGCCTGGGCGGACTCATCTTTCCGCAAGCGCTGGGCGTTGGATACGACACCATTGGCAAGCTCATCGGGGGGAACGCGACTCTTGCGATCATTGCTGGAGTGCTTCTGGTCAAGTCAGTCATCTGGATGATTTCGCTTGGCTCGGGCACATCCGGCGGCGTGCTTGCGCCCTTGTTGATGATGGGCGCGGCGCTAGGCGGCCTGGAAAGCTTCTTTCTTCCGCAATTTGGCGCGGGCTTCTGGCCTCTGGTCGGCATGGGCGCGATTCTTGGCGGCACGATGCGCTCACCCTTCACTGGCATCATCTTTGCGCTGGAATTGACGCATGATGTCAATATGCTTCTGCCGCTTCTGGTGGCTTGCTTCGCGGCCCATTTATTTACAGTTCTCACGCTCAAGCGCTCCATTCTAACTGAAAAAATCTCGCGCCGCGGTTATCACATGAGCCGCGAATACGCGACTGATCCACTCGAGATTCTGTTTGTCAAAGAAGTTATGCGGACGAATATTGTTGTCCTGCCCGGTGATGGAAAGCTGGAGGAGGCATATCACCTGGTCCGCAGCAGCAAGCGGCCAAAGGGCCAACAGCTTTTCCCGGTTCTCGGTTCCGGCAACGAGTTGGTGGGAGTGGTTACGAGAAGCCAGTTGATCCAGCTCCACGAACAGAAGGCTGACAAAGCGCATGCGATTCGCCTTATGGAAATTGCTACGCCAAAGCCCGAGGTAGCCTTCGTGGACGAGCCTTTGCGGGCTGTGATCGACCGGATGGCCGAGTCAGGCTTCACGCGTTTTCCTGTACTTGATCCAAAGGACGGCAATACGATCGCCGGTATGGTGGCGCTCAGTGATTTGCTTCACGCCAGAACGCGCAACCTGGAAGACGAACATGTCCGGGAAAGAGTTTTGCGGATTCGAATGCCATTTGGACTGCGGAAAAAAGGCACAAGAGACAGGGATGGGCTGAATGTGTGAGTTCGCGAACTTACGGCCAGGTGGACAAACCGCGATTCTGAGGTTGTGGTGCAAAAGAAAATTTGTTTTGCGCAGAGTTATACAAACAATTAATCCATTTAGAGGGCTATCATCCAGCCAGTTTCAATCCCTTAAGCGGCGTGTTTCGCACGTTGTAAGCTACAGGATTTCGATAAAGTCACCCCTCAGAGGATGCTGATGAATGGGGAGGGGAGGACGGAATCACAGGTATTAAGCGTGTGAGCATTCTGGTTATCGAGCGGCCTTGCGGTGAAACTGCCCCAGGCGGCGAGGCTTGGAGTTGTGCCTTCGCGCAACGCGAGTTCATGGCATTCCACCCTTCGACTCCGCGCAGAGCAGCCGTTTTTGTTGGGAAGCGCGCTTCCGTGTATTATGCATTTGTGCAAATGGCGGCATCATCCCAGCGACGAGAAAAATATTGCCGCGTTGTGCTTACCGGATTCATGGGCGCGGGAAAGTCGACGGTTGGCCCGCTGATAGCGCGAAGGCTGGATTGGGATTTTCTTGATGTTGACCAGCAGCTTGAGATTTCCGCAGGCGCGCCGGCTAGAGAGTTATTCGCTGCTTTGGGCGAGGCGGCCTTTCGCGAGTTGGAGTCCGATCTTCTGGACCGCTGCCTGACGCGTTCGAAGGCTATCATTGCACCAGGCGGGGCGGCGATCGATATGCCACGGAATCAGCAAGCCCTGGCGAAATGTCTTGCAACATTGGTGGTATTTCTGGATGCGCCGTTCACTACGTTGATCTACCGCTGCCTGCTGCAGGAGCGCAGTGGCGAGGCGACTTACCGTCCGCTTCTGCATAAGACGGAGCAAGCGCTGGAGCGGTTTTCGTTTCGCCGCTCGCTCTATTCGGCTCACGCTCATCTGACAGTGGATGTTGCCGAGCGAAGTCCCGAGGAAGTTGTCTTGCTGATTGGGCAGACGCTGGAATACGAGTCTCGACGAGATGATTGCTGCAATGCTTCCCCTTCTGGTCTATAATCCAACCAGTTTCAATCCCGTAAACTGCGTGTTTCGCACGTTGTAAGCTACAGGATTTCGATCAAGTCTCCCTCAGAGGATGCCGAAATGAGAGGGGACTACGGAATCGCAGGCAGGACGCGTGTGAAGATTCGGGCTATCAAGCGGCCTTACGGTGAAGCTGCCCCTGACGGCATATCGGGGAGGTGTGCATGGCTTCGCCCATTGAACGGGCGGATAGCCGATCAAAGCTGGCTGGCTGGCAAGCTACTGATATTGCTGATATTAGCTTCGATAGCTACTGCGTTCTGCGTACCCCAAGAGGCAAATTCAAATGAGCAGGAACCCGCCGCTACAGAAGCGGCTCGGGTAGCTGCACGACGGGCGAATCTGCCTCCGAGAGTAGTTCAGGCGGAGCGGTTTCTGGCCCAGAGAGGCTGGACACTAGACTCGACGCGCGGTGGGATGCAGGCCTGGGCGGGAGCTGGGCATTTTCGCAGCGGCACGCCGGCGGGCGCGGCTGAGCCCAATGCTCATGCGATGGCGCTGGAGCAGGAAAGCGCAACCTGGATTCCGCTGGGCCCCACAGCAGTTCAATCACAGAACTTTGGCCTGGTAACAGGGCGCGTCTCCGCGTTGGCGCTGGACCCATCGGACACCACCGGCAACACGCTCTATGTGGGAACCACCGGCGGCGGTGTATGGCGGTCGCAGAATGCGGACACATCCAGCGCTGCCAACATCAGCTTTATTCCGCTGACCGACGAGGTATCGGGAATGGGAGGCGCGGCGGGTACCTCCATCAGCATTGGAGCGTTGAGCGTACAGCCGGGCGGAACAGGAGTAATCCTGGCCGGAACCGGCGACCCCAACGACGCTCTGGATTCATATTACGGGGCAGGAATTCTCCGCTCCACGGACGGCGGAATCACCTGGAGCCTGATCACCATCACATCGGACCAGATTTATTACTTTCCCGGGGAGGGAATTGCCGGCTATGCATGGAGCTCGGTGAACCAGCAGCTGGTAGTGATGGCGGTTTCGCAGGCCTACGAAGGCACACTGGTGAATGCGCTTTGGTCCATTGGCAGCTCCAGCGGCAGCTACGAGGGACTGTACTACTCCTCTGATAGCGGAGCCACATGGTCGCTGGCGCGCATCACAGATGGCTCCTCGGGGGATGTGCAGGGGCCGGGCGATACCTTCGTGCATCCCGACGGGAATGCGGCTACCTCGGTGGTGTGGAACCCGGTGCGGAAGCTGTTTGTAGCGGCGGTGCGCTACCACGGCTACTATCAGTCCGCGGACGGCATCACCTGGACGCGGATGACGAATCAGCCGGGCGCGGGCCTGGCGATGAGCTCGGGGCTTTGTCCCACCAATTCCGGCGGCTACACGGGATCGACCGCCTGCCCCATCTTTCGCGGTGTGTTGGCGGTGAATCCGCAGACCGGCGACACCTTTGCCTGGACGGTGGATGAGTACAACCAGGACCAGGGAATCTGGCAGGATCTGTGCGTGGCGAGCGCCGGCTCCTGCACCAATCTGTCGATCACCTTTGCCCAGCAATGGCAGACGGAGGCGCTGGAGACAAATACATTGCTGGGTCCGGCCACCATTGAGAACGGAGACTACAACCTGGCACTGGCCGCGGTTCCTTCCGGGCAAGCCACTATCGTGCTAGCCGGGGCCAACGACCTGTGGAAGACGACTTGCCCTTACTCGCAGGGATGCAGTTGGCGGAATACGACCAACTCGACGGTGGGATTCTGCGCGCAGGTGGGCGAATACCAACATGCGCTGGCCTGGAATGCGAATAATCCGCTGGAGATTTTTGTGGGCAACGATAGCGGGCTGTGGCGCTCTACCGACGCTATCGGCGAGACGGGAACCGTGTGCTCGGCGAGCGACGCCACTCATTTTCAGAATCTGAATGGGAGCCTGGGCTCGCTGGCCGAGGTGGTCAGCATGTCGCAGGTGGGCTCGACGCCCTACACCATGATGGCCGGGCTGGGAGCCAACGGAACCGCCGGCGTCAAGAGCACCATGGGGACGACAACCGACTGGCCGGAGATTCTGGGCGGCGAAGGCGGGCCGGTAGCGATTGATCCCGCCAACAGCAACAACTGGTACGTGAATAACGGGGCAGGAGTATCCATTCACCTGTGCTCACAGACGACCCCGTGCACTCCCGCGGCATTTGGTTCGAGTCCCTTAATAAGCGACGCGGATGTAGGCGGGGATGGCCTGAGCATGACCTCGCCGGCGCCCTTTCTGGTAGATCCGCTGGACAGCACCAAGCTGCTGATCGGCACTTGCCGGGTGTGGCGCGGGCCGGCCGATGGCGTGGGCTGGAGTTCAAGCGATGCCATCAGCCCTATCTTTGACAATCATTCGTCGAGCGGCCCGTGCAGCGGCAACGCGCTGATTCGCTCGATGGCGGCGATGGCGCTGCCCTGGGGCGAAGTCGTTTATGTGGGCATGTACGGCTCCGCGAATGAAGGCGGAACGTTGCCCGGACATGTGTTGAGCGCAACCTATAACTCCGCAACCGGCGTGTGGAGCGGGTGGACGGACCTGACGGCGCTGAACCCGGTGTCCAACGACAACGTCTCCATGAACCACTACGGATTTGACATCTCCAGCATCTTCATCGACCCGCACGACTCCACCGGGGAAACAGTGTACGTGACGGTTGCGGGAATACAGTCTCTGACGGAAATTGTGCAGGTGGTGTATCGCTCCACAGACGGCGGCGCGCACTTCACAACGTTGATGGCTAACCTGCCCTCGACTCCAGCCAACAGCCTGGTGGTGGACCCGCAGAGCGCGAACACGGTCTATATCGCCACCGATGCCGGAGTGTATGTCACGCAGCAGATTGGTTCTTGCACGACGGCCACTTCGGGCTGCTGGTCGCCGCTTGCAAGCGGACTGCCGGAGGCTCCGGTGATCGCGCTCAGCGCCGCGCCGGCATCAGCCAGTGTCCAGAATCTTGTAGCCGCAACCTACGGACGCGGCATCTGGATGACTCCCCTGCTGGGAGCTGGCGGAAGTGGTTCTGGTCCGGCAACCGACACTCTCTCGGTCACATCCCTGAGCTTTCCCAACACGGTCACCGGGCAGCTATCGTCCGTTCAAACCGTAACGCTGACCAACAGCGGCGCTGTGACGCTGACTAACATCGGCATTTCGGTGAGCGGAGCCTTCCAGCAGTACAACGACTGCACTGCCGATTTGGCGGCAAACTCCAGTTGCGCCATCAGCGTGCAATTCGACCCGGCAGCAACGGGCTATCAGACCGGCACACTGTCCATTGTCGACTTTGTGCGCACACTGCCGGAGACGGTAGCCTTGAGCGGGACGGGCCTGGCTCCGCCGGTGTTGGGCGTCAGCCCGTCCAGCCTGATTTTTTTGGGGACTGTGGGCCTGACGGTCTCGCCGCAAACGGTGACCGTGAGCAACACCGGTGGAGCGCCGCTGGCCAATGTGGGCTTCCAGATCATGGGGCTTTCCGCGAGCAACTTTTCATATGGCTCGACCGACTGCGGCGCCACCCTGGCCAACGGGAGCAGTTGCACGGTGCAGGTGACTTATACCCCCACGGCGGGCGGCGCCACGGCCACGTTGGCGGTCAGTTCGTCAACCTCCGGCGTGGCGGCGGCCAGCGTCTCGCTCAGCGGAACCGGCCAGACTCCGGCAGGGCTCAACGTGAACCCTGCGCTGCTTGCCTTTCCCATCGTGTCGCCGGGCCAGATTAGTCCTGCTCTGACGGTTACGCTGACCAACACCGGCGGCTCCGCGGCTGCTTCGCTCTCGCTCACGGCTACGCTTCCCTTCAGCCTGGTGCAGAACACCTGCGGCGCGACACTGAGCAACGTGAGCGGACAGAACAGTTGCTCGACCGGGGTGATCTTTTCGCCTACGCTCAACGGGCCGTATACCGGCACGCTGACCATCGCATCGCCCTCGCTGACGGCTTCGACAATTATTCCGCTCAGCGGGACGGGCGGAACGCCGGGTTCTGTTCAGGCGCTGCCCAATCTGATTGCCTTCCCGCAAACCGGAGTCAACCTCTTCAGCACTCCCGTCACGGTGACCTTGACCAATCCCGACAGTGTGAACAGCCTGGGCAGTTTTTCTCTCTCGGTATCGGCAGGCTTCCGGCTGGTGAGCACAACCTGCGCTTCCACGCTTGCCGCCGGAGCCAGTTGCACGGCTATCGTCGAATTTGCGCCCACCAGTCCCGGTCCGCAGAGCGGGAGCCTGACGGTGTCCAGCAGCGCGCTGCCGACGGGTGCGCTTGTACCGCTATCGGGGAAGGGCTTCGACTTCGCTTTTGTGCCCTCCGGCTCGTCTTCGCAGACAATCGCCAACGGCCAGACCGCCGACTACAAGCTGTTGATTACGCCGCTGCTGGGTAGTCAGGGCGTCTTCACCTTCAGTTGCTCCGCGCTGCCCCCGTCCGCAAAGTGCATCTTCAACCCCGCCAGTGAGGGGGTGACCGCCAATACCACAGGTAACGTCGTGGTGCAAATTGCCACCGGGCAGTCCACGGCCTCGGTTCATTCCTCGCGTCCGCTCTCGTGGCCGGCTCTCCCGCTGGCCTGCGGGCTGGTGCTGGCTCCGTTTGCCCTGAGGCGTGGCCGCAAAGTGATCCTGCTAATCGCGCTGCTGATGATTCTTGCTGGCGGCGTCTCCAGTTGCACCTCCTCGGGCGTCATTCCGGGAGGAACCATTCCCGGCTCTGGCTCAGGCACCGGCACTACCGCGGCGGGAACCTATCCGGTGTTGGTCACCGCAACCTCGAACGGCGTTCAGCATCAGGCGACCCTCACGCTCATCGTGGACTGAACGGCGCGGAGGCTGGAAGTCAAACAAAAAACGCTATACTCAAGCATCGGGCCTTCCAAAGAGACGCGTGTCAGGAAGGCCGCGCATGGGGATTCCAATGACCGCCAAAGTTACCGTGGAAGAAGTGCAGCGAGTGGCCGAGCTGGCACACCTGGAGCTCAGCCCGGAGGAGACTCCGGCAATGCTGCGCGATTTGAACGCCATTCTGGATTACGTGGCGCAGTTGAACGAGCTGGATACCAAGGGCGTAATGCCGCTGGCGCAAGTGAGCGAGCTACAGGATGGGGCGGGCGTGAGTGTGCTGCGCGCCGATCTGCCTGTGCCTTCACTGGATCGCTCATCGGTGATGCAGCAAGCGCCGGAGAGCGAGGGGGCCTTCTTCAAAGTTCCTAAGGTGATTGAACGGTAAGATTGGGATGATTCCACTGCAACGCGCAAAAAAACGGCTGCAATCAAGGCCACACGAAAGATTGAATAGAGAGGAAATTTCTAGTGTCCGGCGAAGCCAAATCCGCTGAAAGCTACGTGGAAAAACCAAAAACCCTGGCCGAGTTGCGCGCCGGGATCACCTCAGGCCGCACCAAGGCCATCGATCTCGCCGCCAACTATTACGAGCGAATCGAGAAGAAAAATCCGCGGCTGAACGCCTATCTGTGGCTGACCAAGGAACGTGCGCTGGAACAGGCCGCGCGCGTGGACGACGCAGCTGCTAAGGGAGATCCTCTGGGAGTTTTAGCCGGGATTCCAGTGGGCATCAAGGACGTTCTGGTGATGCGCGGCGCGCCGGCTACGGCGGGGTCAAAGATTTTGCAAGGCTATCGGCCTCCCTACGACGCCACGGCAGTGGCCAAACTGGAATCGGCGGGCGCGGTGCTATTGGGCAAGCTGAACTGCGACGAGTTTGCCATGGGTAGTTCGACAGAGAACTCGGCTTACGGGCCGGTGCGCAATCCAGTAGATACGGAGCGGGTTCCGGGCGGGTCATCGGGCGGCTCGGCGGCGGCCGTGGCGGCTAACCTGGCCGTGGCCACGCTAGGCTCCGACACCGGCGGCTCCATTCGCCAGCCAGCCAGCTTTTGCGGAGTAGTGGGCGTGCTGCCGACCTATGGCCGCGTCTCGCGCTACGGGCTGATCGCCTATG
>CAZFMB010000117.1:0-11956 GCA_964520005.1 uncultured Occallatibacter sp. | reverse complement strand
AACCAGGGCCGCGACATGGTCAAGGCGGACTTTGTCCACGGCCCGCACGCTCTTTCGCTTGCCTGGTCCTCCGCCGTGCTCGCGCCCGCCGGGTCAAACATGCACGACACCACCGCTTTCCGGTATAACGTTCTTGTGCATGGTTTCGACACTTCGCTGATCGCCGGTGACGACCGCGGCGGTGACGCCTTTGGCGGCCTCACATTTACCCGCGTCTTTGGCCAGGCCTGGGAGCTGCACGGCGAGGCCGCCTGGCGTGAGCAGGGCGCGATCCTGTTGGGCACAAAACACACGACGACTTCAGGCATTACCTTCATCGGTGAGTTCTTTACCCCGCCCAACATACCCTACTATTGGGACGGCCTAGTCTCTCCCCTGGCCGGCCGCCAGCACTATGCGTTTATTACCGCTTATAAAAATCGCCTCCGGGAACTGCCCGGCTGGAAGCAATGGGATCTCTCCGCCGCGATGGTCGAAAACCTGAACGACCGGAGTTACATTGTAATTATCGATTCCAACCGGCGCTTCGGCAGCCATTTTTCGTCATACCTGCACCTGGCAGTTCCGCAAGGCTGCAAAACCTCGGATTATGGCGCCACTACATACTCTGCGGCTACTTCAGTAGGGGTCCGTTTTCAGTTATGACACCACTAACCAATTCGGCCATGACCGATCTTTCCCCAAAGCCGGGACTGAACAGCGGCTTCACTTCAATGCTGTTCCGAGTCGTATTGGCGATTTGTGCGGTAGCGCTATTCGTCGTCGCGGTCTTGTTCTCACTGGGAATCATACGGTTGTCGGAGACCGGGAACACTATCCTGACTGCTTTTGTCTACTCCATAACCATAGGCCTGCCTTCGGCATTGCTTCTTCACTGGCTCGGCTATCGCTTTTCCGACAAATATCCCCGCTTAGTGGTTCTGATGTATGTGTTGGCTCTGGTATGCACGGCTACATTCGGCTGTCTTGCGGCCAGCTTCATTATGCAGGCCGCAGGGATCTTTCCCCGTGATATGTATTGGCAGCGATTCAGGGCAAACCTGTCTTTCTGCGCCGTTATCACGGTTGTCACCGGGCTTGCCATGGCAACCTATCACACGCTTCTCTACAAACTTCAGGATGCAACCATCGAACTGCGCACCAAACAAGTTGAGCAGGAGCGCGCCTACAAGTTGCTGGCTGAGGCGCGGCTTTCCTCCCTCGAATCCCGCATCCATCCCCACTTTCTCTTCAATACCCTAAACTCCATCGCGGCGCTCATTCCCACAGACCCGCAGTTAGCCGAAGATACAGTCGGCAAACTCGCCTCGCTGCTTCGCTTCTCGCTCAACGCAAATCATAGCGGCTTGGTTCCGCTTAATCAGGAACTCAAGATCGTTCGCGACTATCTCGAAATCGAAAAAACCCGCTTCGGCCCGCGCTTGAGTTATGAAATATCCGTCCCCGCAACCCTCGATGACGTGAAAGTGCCTCCGCTGGCGCTCCAGTCCCTGGTGGAAAACTCGGTAAAGCACGTCGTTTCACAACGTAACCAGGGAGCCATGATTCAGATCGCCGCGTCACAGGACGCGAACCGCATCCTCCTCGAAGTCCTGGACGACGGCCCGGGCTTCTCGCTGGATGCCATCACGCCCGAGCACGGGCTCGGCAATCTTATCGCGCGCCTCGAACTTCTCTTCGGCGGCGCTGGTCAACTCGAAGTAACTCGCGAAAACGGAATGACAGCCGTCCGTCTGTCTTTCCCCGCATAATTGAAATGCCCATGGAAACCGCTCCGTTTCGCGCCTATCTCGTCGATGACGAACTGCTCGCTATCGAGCGGCTTGCGCGCCTGCTCGCCAGCTTCGACTCCATCCACATCGTGGGCAGCGCCACCGACCCCGCTCAAGCCCTCGATTATCTCAACAGCGAATCCGGCAAATCCATCGACGTCCTCCTCCTCGATATCCAAATGCCCGGCCTCAACGGATTTGAACTTCTCTCTCGACTCGCGGAGCAGCCCTTCGTCATCTTCACCACCGCCTACGACGAATATGCGCTCAGAGCTTTTGAGGTTAACTCCATCGACTACCTTGTCAAGCCCATCGAGACCGCGCAGTTGGCGCGTGCCCTCAAGAAACTTGACCGGCTCCAGCCCGTCGTCCGGCCAGACTGGCAACTCGATCCCGATCTGCCCATCCTTCTCAAGGAACTCGCCGCCTCGCTCCGCGGACAGCAGCCCGATTACCCGCGCCGCATCGCCTCGCGCGTTGGCGAGCGCATCTCCTTCCTGGACCTCGATGCCGTAACGCATTTTGTAGCCCAAGACAAGCTCAGCTACGCCATTGTGGACGGTCGCCGGCACTGTGTCGATCAGACTATCACCGAACTCGAGCGGAGGCTCGACCCGGCAAGGTTTCTGCGCGTCCACCGCTCCGCGCTGGTGAATGTGGATTGGATTCACGAGGTTAACGCCTGGTTTGCCGGCAAAATTATTCTCTCTCTCAAGGATACCCAGCGCACGCAGATTCCTGTTGCGCGCGATCGCGTTCGCTCCCTTAAATTGCGCTTGGGAATCTAATGAAGCCGAATTGAATGTTGAGTCGTTGTGCCATGGGAGAGTCCAGTACTGCATCCGATTCGCGATCGACAATGGAGTGGGATAAATTCTGAACGGCGGTTTCGGTTGGCGGTTTTCGCCTCTTGGCACTCAATAAGTGATGGCTGGTAGATGGACTGCGGAAGTTACTAACTTCCTTCGATTATGTGATTTGCAGGTGATTTGTACCGGAAAGTCGGCATAAATGAGAGATTGAAGAAGTCAAGCGGGGGAATCTGTGGAATGTCCCAATGGCCATTATTTAGCGTTGAATTCCTTGTTTTGAAACATATTGTCGTTAGGAGCGAGCAAGAATATATTACATTGAATCTTTAAGACAATATTCGAAGTATGTTGCAGCGTTTTGAATTGTTGGCGCATAATCTAGATAACTGCTGAATCCGAGCAGTGTTGTCTGTCGATTGTCGAACGGCACTTTCTCCACTATGAATCAAATCGAGCGTCACCGAAACATTCTGGAAGTCTTATCGCGGCAGGATTTCGTCGATCTGGAAGATCTGTGCAAACGGCTCAATGCATCCAGAGCTACGGTTCGCCGGGATCTGATTGACCTGGAACGCAGCCGCAATATCAGGAGAGTTCGCGGTGGAGCAATGTCCACCAGCACGCGCGAGGAGGCGCTCGACTTCAGGCAGCTCTCTGTGAGTTGTCACGAAGAGAAGATGCGCATTGGCAAAGCCGCGGCGGAGCTGGTCGAAGATGGGCAAACCATTGTTCTGGGTGGCGGCTCTACGGTAGTCGAAGTAGCGCGCTGCCTTTATGATCGCCCCATTCAGGTCATCACAAATTCTATTTTGGTTGCCCAGGTATTTTGGGAGTGCCGGCAAACAGAGGTGACGTTGACCGGTGGATTTCTCTATCCGCGCCTCGGCATTCAATTTGGTCCCATTTGCGAACGAATGCTGCACAGCATTTCAGCGGATGTCGCCATACTTGGAATTCGCGGCATCACCAAAGACGGCCTTAGCGACAGCAGCCCTCTTGTGGTTGCGTCGATACGCGCCATGATCGAGTGCGCGCAACGCGTGGTCATCGTTGCCGACCATACGAAATTCGGCAGAAGCGCGATGATCCATGTTGCCGATTTAGCGGAACTCGATCAGATCATCTGCGACCAGAGTCTTGCCCCGGAGCAGCGTCAATTACTCGACGAACACGGGGTCAGCTACATGTTGGCTTAGAGAATTCCAGATCACTTCGCACTAATAGTTTCCATCACCGCATCGGTGACTGACCTCACCAGCATCTCCAGATCCGTTTCCGCGGGCCTGCCGGTGTTGCCGTCGCAGGGGCTCGGAGTGAGCGCGATGGATCCCGGCACCTCAAGATCAGAGAGCTGACACTCTTTCATTCTTGACGTGTCGAAGCGAATGTCGGGCAGGCCGAGCTTCTTCTTGATGGCTAGCAGGTCGGAGCCTTTATGCTCCGAGATATAAGAGATGGGCGCGCCCAGTTGCGCGGCCAGCATCAAGGTCCAGCAATAAGTCTCCAGCACCTCGGCATACCACTCGGCGTGCGTGACCGTGTCAGCCCAGCAAATAATTCCGTGATTGGCTAGCAGCACCGTGTTGTGCGTCTTGACGAAGGGCAGAACGGTCTGTGCAAATTCAGCCGTCCCCGGCGTTTCGTAAGGCGAGATGGCTACCTTGCCGATGAAAACTTCAAACTCGGGAATGACCAGGTTGGGCGGCACTTTTCCGGTGATGGCGTACGCGGTGGCATGTGGCGGATGGCAGTGGACGCAGGACTTTGCTTCCGGCACCTCTTTATAAATTTCCAGGTGCAGTAAAATTTCGCTGGTGCGCGCCTTGGTCCCTGCAATTTGATTTCCTTCCAGGTCCACCATGCTTAGGTCTTCCGGCGTCAAATCGTATTTGCTCACCAGCGTCGGCGTGCAGATTACCTCGTTGGGCCCGATGCGATAAGAGATGTTGCCTCCATTGCCATCCACGAACTGGCGCATCCACAGCTTGCGTCCCACAGCGCAAATCTCCTTTTTGACGGCTTCGGCTTCCGGCGTAAAAAACAGGCGCGGATTCGGAAAAGGACGGCCTTGTGCACTGCTACTGCCCCCAGAGGTTGTGACTGCGGAAGATTGTGTAGATGCTGCGGGTGTTACAGCCTTTGCAGTGCTGTTTGTCACCAGTGCGATATTGTGTTGGGCGAGGAAGTCGCGAGCCGAGGGAGTTACCACGCAGTTCTTGCAAACAAGCACCTGGCATGCGCCATCCGACTGTGCGCTTCGTGCATCGCGGATTACTAAAACCTTCAGGCTTGTAAGATCAATACTTTTCATTTCGCTCTTCCTACCTCAGATACTCAAGAAACTGTTTTCGCATGAACGTCGATGGAATCGACAATCAACGCGCAGTATGCATCCACCGGCACGGCCTCAGGCCAGAACGGATTCGCGGCTTCCCGGCCCTCGGTGAATGCCACCATCTGGCCATCGGCTGCGCCCAGCTCATCCACTGCGACCAGAGACTTTCCGCCGCCCAACCCGTTGCCGGCGCGCAGATTCTCCATCGTCACCGGCTCCAGGACCACGAGCGTCCTGCCGCGATAAGTCGCGACCGCCGGACTCAGTGTGACGTGACCGCGAACTATGCCCAGCCTCATGCGCTACTCCTGCCTCGCACTTATGTGCGACTGCACTGAATCCAAAATTCCCACCACCACCATGCGCGCCGGCGTGGTATTGCCCAACCGGGCTCGCGCAATATCGCCGTCGGTCGAAACCAGCACAATCGAGCCGCTTCCCGCGCCCAGCCAGTCCACCACCACAATTGGCTCCAGCCCCACGCTGCGGTCGGATTCAATTCGTTGCGCAAGCAAAAACCTGCATCCCTCCAGCGTGGAGTGCTTCGCAGCCGCAACTACCGTTCCGCCTATGCGCGCCAAAAACATAGTTAAATGATCCGCAATGCATCGCCCACAATCATCTGCCGTTCCCGCGTAAAAGTGAGAGGCGTGGTTACGCCCTCGCCTGTCGGGGTGGCGATGGTGTGGCTGAAGTATCCCGCGCCGCCCACGCCCAATGAGGCCGGTGACGCCGCGTTATGGATGAAAAGTGTGGTGTTCATCGCGCACGCCATGCGCGTTGCTGTTTCAACATTTTGCGTGTGAATGATCGCAGTATGCCGGTAGCCGTGTTCCGCCTTCACCGACGCAGCGATGGCCGCATCCACGTCGCGCACGCGCACCACCGGAATAAAGGGCATCATCTGCTCTTCGACAACAAATGCATGGTTCTCGTCGGTCTCTCCAAACAGGAGTTGCGTCTCAGCGGGAACGCGCACACCAGCCGCTGCTGCCAGAACCGAGGCATCCTTGCCCACCAGATCCTTCTTGACATGCGCCCTCGCGCAGCCCCCGCCACCGCCTTCGAAGGTGAAGGCCGCGCGGGTGAGCCGCTCGATAGCCGCCGAATCCAATTGGAAAGCTCCTGCTCGTTTCATAGCGGCGATAAAAGCATCGGCCACGGAAGCAACGACAAAGATTTCTTTTTCGCCGATGCACAGCAGGTTGTTATCGAAGGCCGCGCCGTCAATGATGCATCGGGCGGCGCGATCCAGATTAGCGGTCTCGTCAACGACCACCGGAGGATTTCCGGGACCGCCCGCTATTACGCGCTTGCCGGATTTGGCGGCGGCCTGTGCCACCGCTGTACCGCCGGTGACACACAACAGCGCCACCTTGGGATGATTGAAAACCTGTTCTGCAGCTTCGATGCTGGCTTCGCGCACAGTTGTGAGCACGTTGGCGACGCCAAGCTCCCGCTCGATCTCGCGATTGAAGAGCTGCAGCGCGTATTGCGCCACTTTCGCACCGGACGGATGCGGTCCGAAGATCGCGGTGTTGCCTGCGGCAAGAATGTTGATGGCGTTGGAGGCCATGGTAGGCACCGAGTGAGTGACCGGCAGCATCATGCCGACGACGCCCCAGGGCGCGTGCTCGATGATGCACAATCCGGTGCTGTCGCTACGCGCCTCGCTGCGCAGGGCTTCAACGCCCAGCACAAAGCGCATGTTCGTCAGCTTTAGAATTTTGTGATCGAGACGGCCGACCTTGGTCTCCTCCATCTCCATGCGGCCCAGCTCCTCGCGGCGATCATGGCAGATGCGGCGAACGATAGCGACCATCCTGCCGCGTTCATCGAGGCTCATAACTGCAACACGCTTCTGCGCCTCATAAGCCGCGCTCACCGCTTCATCCACGGTGGAGAATACACCGTCGCGCGCTGCAACAGAAGGTGTGGTCGCGGCAGGCATGTCCGGCAATTGCATCTGGACACGAAGCCGCGCCACCACTTCCTTGGCAATCTCCGCGATCACCTGCTCCTGAATCTGCATTAGGGCTTCTCCAATACTTTGCCTTCAACTTCGACAACATCGAGAATGCCAACTATCACGGCATCCACCGGCGCATCTTTTGTCGTTGGCGTCAGGCGCGCCGAACTGCCCTGCGTAAACAAAACGCACTCGCCGATGCCGGCTCCAACGCTGTCCACCGCAACCACGGAGCTGCCCGAGATCTGCAGCTTGCCGTCTTTGCTGATGTACGGCTGAATCAGCAACAGCTTCATCCCCAGAAACTTTTCGTTCTTCTGGGTGGCGACAACATTGCCGATAACCTTCGCTATGAACATAACGTCTTCCCTCGCGCATCGCGGCAGGCGCAAGCCTGCCGCCTGCTGCTATTTCGGCAATACGGTTCCCAGTGTGCCGTGCGGGCGCGCGATCACATGCACGCTCTGCACCTCGCCCACCGCGCGGGCAGCTTCGGCGCCAGCATCCACTGCGGCGCGAACCGAGCCCACATCTCCCTGCACAAACACCGAGCACAGACCGCTGCCAATCTTGTTCCAGCCAACGAACTTTACGCTGGCAGCCTTAAGCATTGCGTCTGTTGCCTGGACCAACGCCACCAGGCCCTTGGTCTCAATCATTCCAATCGCTTCATTGGCCATTTGCATTCTCCTGAAGTTACTTCAAAAAGCTATCTACGAGCGCATCGTGCGGACGCGCAATCACGTGAGACGACACTAGCTCGCCCACAGCCTTGGCCGCGGCCGCGCCTGCGTCCACCGCCGCGCGCACGCTGCCTACATCGCCGCGGACAATCGCCGTCACGTATCCGCCGCCGATCTGCACGGTCTTAACAAGTTCTACGCTGGCGGCTTTCACCATTGCGTCACATGCCTCGACGAGTCCGACAAGGCCCTTGGTTTCGATCAATCCGATTGCTTCACTCATCTGGATCTCCTCCGCCTACTTCGCGGCTGCGGGTTTTTGAGCTGCGGCCGTTTTGCCTTGAACAAAAGACGGCAGTTCGTCGTGGGGACGAGAGATCACTTGCACGCTGACCACCTCGCCGATTCTGGATGCTGCCTCTGCGCCCGCGTCTGTGGCTGCTTTCACTGCGGCCACATCCCCTTCAACAAAGGCGGTTACCAGTCCCGCACCAACGGACTGCCAACCGGCGAACGTAACGTTTGCTGACTTGAGCATGGCGTCCGTTGCTTCGAACAACGCCACCAGGCCCTTCGTCTCAATCATTCCAAGCGCTTGCTTCATGCTCCCTCTCTTCTTTGTGGTGTTACTTGAAAAGTTCAATCTCTTTGGTCAGATGCGCGCCGCACGCGTTCGCCTCATCCGTGTCCATGTGCACGTTGAGCCGGGCCGTCGGGTCAATGCGCACATGCACGTTGTTGAAGGTCACGCCCGCCGGTCCGCCGAAGCGCAGCTTCATGCGGTCGCCCTTCGCAACTCCAAAGTGCGCGGCCTCGGTGGGGTTCATATGCACGTGAATCGCGGCGCGAATCACGCCTTCCTTCAGTTCCACCACGCCCTTCGGCCCGATGATGACGGCTCCCGGAGTGCCTGCAATGTCGCCCGAGAGCCGCACGGGAATATCCGTAAAGCCCAGCATGATGGCGTCGGTGAAGGCCAGCTCAATCTGCGACTGCTTGCGCATCGGTCCCAGGATGCGCAGGTTAGAAATCAAACGGCTCCGCGGTCCGACAATCGTCACCGTCTCCTTAGCCGCGAAATTGCCTTCCTGGTAGAGCGGGCGGTCATAGGTTAACTCCGTACCCGGCCCAAAGAGCACATCCATATCTTCGCGGCAGATGTGCATATGCCGCGAAGAGGTCTGCACCGTGAGCTGCGGCGCCGGCCCCTTTTTCCCGCGCCCAAGATATTCCTGTGCCACCTGGCGGACAATCTGCTCCACCATCGACCTATCGATAGAGTCCGTCGCAGCCATCTTTGTTTCGCTTCCACTTCTCATAAGAATTCCCGAACTTGTTGTGCTACTTACTTTTCGCTTCGCCAACCACCTTCATAGTTTCGCGCGCGATAATCAGCTCTTCATTTGCCGGAACAATCAATATCTTGACCGGCGATGCTTCGGTGGAGACTTCGCCCAACCCCGATGCCGCTCGATTCTTCTTCTCGTCCAGTTCAATGCCGAATGTTGCGAGGTTCTTCAAAGCGGCGGCGCGCGTCTCCCAACTGTTTTCGCCGATGCCGCCGGAGAATGTGATGGCGTCCACGCCGCCCAGCTCCAGCAGAAACGCGCCCGCATAATGACGAATCGCGCGTGTAAAAACATCCAGCGCCAAACGCGCTTGCTTGCTGCCCGAGGCCGCGGCCTGATCCAGATCGCGCATGTCGCCGCTGGTTCCGCTGATGCCCGCCAAGCCTGATTCACGCCCAAGAATGCGTGCCATTTCATCCGGCCCGACATTCAGCTTCTTCATCATGTGCAGCACGGCAAAGGAATCGATGTCGCCGGCGCGGTTGTTCTGCGGCAGCCCCGATTGCGGCGAGGTCCCAAAGCTGGTGTCGATGGCCACGCCGTCGCGGAAGGCTGCAATGCTCGAACTGCCTCCCAGATGGCAGGAGATGTGGCGCAGATTATTGCGGCCCAACAACTTCGACGTGTTCTCATTGGCGGCGCGATGGCTGGCGCCGTGAAATCCATAGCGGCGAATTCCGTACTTCTCGCGCCACTCGTAAGGCACGGAGTAGGTGGTGGCCGCTTCATCCATGAACCGGTAGGGGCTGGTCTCGATCACTGCGACCAGTGGAACGCCGGGAAGCTCCTTGCGAAGGGCCTGAATGGCCACTATATAAGGAGGGTTGTGTGCGGGAGCAAAGAAAGTAAACTCCTCCATCTCCAGTAGCAAATCGTCGCCAATCACTTGCGACTGATTCAGCGGCCCTGTATGAACCACCTTGAAACCCACCGCGCCTATCTCTGCTATGCTCTTGAGTGCCTTGCCCTCACCCGCTATTGCCGCCAGACACTTAGCGATAGCCACTTGGTAATCCGGACACTCGCCGCCCGGCTGGCCAATCCGCTCCACGCGCCCTTCCGCCAATACCGTCTCCTCGGGCATATCCAGAACCCGATACTTGAAGGAAGTGCTGCCGATATTTGGAATAAGGCATTTCATAAATGAACGTTTCTGAACACTCTTGAATTAATTTAAAGCATACAGTACAATTCAATTCAGAGTCAAATGAATTTTGACCGAATTGCCGGTATTCTGAGGTTCAACCTGTATGACAGCTATCGCCGGGCAGTCGCGAGACCATCAGGCGGGGGTCGCGTCCTCATCTGTTGGCCGTCTTGAGGAACTCGGCATCGTGGGCGCGGGGGGCGGCGGTTTTCCCGCGGCTGTGAAGTTCGCAACCAAGGTATCTCTCGTCATCGTCAACGCGGCGGAATGTGAACCCCTTCTGCACAAGGACAAGGAACTGCTTCATCACCATTCGGAGCCCTTTTTACGCGGCTTGAGCATGGCCATGGAGATAGTCGGCGCGCGCCAGGCGGCCATTGGAATCAAGGAAAAATACCACGAGATTATTGCCGCGCTGGAGGCCTCAGTCCCGCCCGGTGTGCGCGTCGTGCCGCTGCCGGATGTCTACCCGGCCGGCGATGAATTCATTCTTGTTCACTTAATCACCGGCCGTGTCATCCCGCCCGGAGGCCTGCCCAAAGATGTGGACGTCGCGGTCTCCAATATCGAGACCCTGATCAACATCGGCCTCGATCAGCCGGTGACGCATAAATATCTCACCGTGGCCGGCGCGGTTGAGACCCCCGTTACTCTTCGGGTACCCGTTGGGATTTCTATCGGCGAAGTGATTGAAGCCGCGGGCGGAGCCACGGTGAGCAACATCGGTGTTCTCCTCGGCGGCGTCATGATGGCCAAGCCGGCAGAGAGCCTCGACATCCCAGTCACCAAGACCACGGGCGGCATCATTGTGCTGCCCGCCACACACAAGCTCATCGAGCGACACAACGCACCCATGATTCAGGTCAACCGTATTGGCCGTTCAGCCTGCGATCAGTGCCGCTTCTGCACCGAATTCTGTCCACGCTTTCTACTCGGACATCCCATCGAACCGCATCGCGCCATGCAGTCGCTGGGATTTGCCACCGGTGTGGATGCCATGGTCGCTACGCTCTATTGTTGCGAGTGCAATCTCTGCTCCCTCTACGCTTGCCCGGAAGATCTCGATCCCAAAAACGTCTGCGTACAGGCCAAGACGCTGGCACGTGAGCGCGGGCTGACTTTCAAGGGAGACCCGGCAACCATTACTCCTCACCCTCTCGCCGAATTCCGCCGCGTGCCGATGCGCCGGCTGATCGCCCGGCTGGGTCTTGGAGAATTCAACAATGTAGGCCCGCTTGTGAACCATACTTTCTCGCCGCAAAAAGTAAAGATTCTGTTGAAGCAGCACGCCGGAGCTCCCGCGGTTCCAATAGTCAAATGCGGCGACCGGGTTCGTGTCGGTGATCTGTTGGCCGTGCCGGAGCAGGGCAAACTTGGCGCCCGCGTGCACGCCAGCATCGACGGCGTGGTACGGGTGACCGACGATGCAATCTTCATCGAAGCGCAGGGCGTATAAAAGGAGTCAACATCGTGGCTGAAATCAACTCCATCGGTCTTATCGAGCTTTCCAGCGTAGCCACCGGTTACCTGGTCGAGGACGTGATGCTGAAGGCCGGCAATATTCAGTTGCTCATGGCCCGCAGCATCTGCTCGGGAAAATTCCTCATCGCGGTCTCAGGCGATGTAACCTCGGTTGAGGCTGCTGTGCAGGCCGGCGGTATAGCCGCTGGCCCATCGCTCATCGAGAAGCGGCAGATCGCGCGCGTGCACCCTTCCGTTCTCGAGGCCATCTCCAATGCCGTCGATGTCGACCCCCGTCAGTTGCGCTCCATCGGCGTCATCGAAACCTTCTCCGCAGCCAGCATCATCGAAGTAGCCGACGCAGCCGTCAAATCCGCCAACGTAACCCTGCTCCGAATTCACCTGGCAATGGCTCTGGGAGGCAAGGG
>CAZFMB010000116.1:0-11957 GCA_964520005.1 uncultured Occallatibacter sp. | reverse complement strand
ACCAGATGCGCATCGTTGAAGTCGAGTCCATGTTTGTTCAGATTCGACTTCCGCTTTGCCTCATCCCAGACGAACATAATTTAATTGTAGCTACAATATAATTCAATTGCAAACGGTTTCTGGAGGCTGCAATTCTTCTCACGCGTTGATCGCCATTCCCTCGACGGCCCCGTAGGCATCGAGCAGGGACTCGGCCAGAGTGGGATGCGCGTGGATAGTAAACATCAGCTCCTCGACCGTGCCTTCCAGCTCCAGCACGGCGACGGCTTCGGCGATCAGTTCCGTGGCCTGCGGTCCGAGGATGTGTACGCCCAGAATCTCGCCGTATTTGGCGTCTGCGACCACCTTCACGAAGCCGTCGTGGCTGCCGAGAATGGTGGCCTTGGAATTGCCCGCAAAGGGAAACTTGCCCACCTTCACGTCGTAGCCTTTTTCTTTGGCCTGCGCCTCGGTCAGGCCCACCGATCCGATCTGCGGCTCGGTGTAGGTGCATCCGGGGATGCGATCGCGGCGCACCGGGCGGAAAGGCCGGCCAGCGATTCTGGCCGCGGCGATCATGCCGCTCATCGCGCCGACATGCGCCAGTTGCGGCAGCCCGGCCACGATGTCTCCGATGGCAAAGATGCCCGGCTCGGCGGTCTCCTGGGCCTCGTTGACCTTGACCAGCCCGCGATCAAGCTCGATGCGCGTCTTCTCCAGGCCAAGATCGCCGGTTCTTCCGGCGCGCCCCACGGCCACGAGGAGCTTCTCGCTCTCCTTTATTTTTGGGTTTCCACTCTGATCGATATAGGTCACCTTCACGCCGGTTTCGGTGCGCTCGGCCTTCTCGACCTTTGCGCCGGTGTTCACATCAATGCCGCGCTTTTTGAAAAGGCGCGTGATCTCCTTGGAGATTTCCTCGTCCTCCACCGGAACCACGCGCGGCAGAAACTCGAGAATCGTCACCTCGGTGCCGAAGGTACGAAAGATCGAGGCGAACTCCATGCCCACCGCGCCCGCGCCGATGATGATGAGCGACTTGGGAACCTGCTCCATGGCCAGGATTTCGATGTTGGTCAGAATGCGGTCGTCGGCCTTGAGGCCGGGCAGCATCTTGGCCTCAGAGCCGGTGGCCAGGATGACGTTCTTCGCTTTGACCTGGCTTGCTTCGCCGCTCGCCGCCTTGACTTCGACAGTGTGGATGCCGTCGCGCACGGGTCCGGCGAGGCGCCCATAGCCCTCGATGCGCGCAATCTTGTGCTTCTTCATCAGGAAGTCGAGGCCCTTAACGTGTTTGGTGATGATCGAGTTCTTGCGCTGCAGCACCGCTGCCCAGTTGAGCGTGGGCGTGCCGATGCCTTCAATGCCAAATTCGGCGGCGTGTTTCAGATGGTCCCAGATCTCGGCGTTGAAGAGCAGAGCCTTGGTGGGGATGCAGCCCACATGCAGGCAGGTTCCGCCCAACTTATCGGTTTCCTCTATGAGAGCGACCTTCAGCCCGTGCTCCGCCGCGCGAATAGCCGCCGTATAACCGGCCGGCCCGCCGCCAATAATCGCCACGTCGTAAATCGTATCTTCCAAGGGGAACTCCAATCCGGTGCGCTGCTCAGGAACTGCAAATACTGCATTCCACCGTCCAGTCTAATGGATGCGCCTGAGGCACACTTCGCTTCTGTGACTGTTTAACCCATCCCGCGAAACAATTGTTAACGATTTTTCTGAACCAGTTCCATCGCCGCGCTTAGCACCTCCGGCTCGTTGCCGAAGCCCGCGATCCAATGCACCTCCGGTTCTCTCCGGAACCAGGTCATCTGCCGCTTGGCGTAGTTGCGATGGCCCTGTTGAGCAGCGGCTATCGCCTCCTCAACACTCAAGGTCCCCGCCAGGACGGCAAGTCCCTGCCGGTAACCCAGCGAATCGAGCGCCCTCACCTGACCGTAACGTTCAAGCAGGCCGTGGGTTTCATCGACGATGCCGGCCGCAAACATTTCTGCGGCGCGCCGGTTGAGACGGTCGTAAAGCGCTTGACGCGGGGGATTGAGCCCGATGCGCAAGAGACGGAAGCCGGTAAGCGGATCGCGGGCCAGCACCTGATTGCTCAATACGTGGGAAAGCGGCTTGCGAGCCGCGAGGCAGACCTCGATGGCGCGAATCAGCTTGGCTGCGTCGTTGGCGTGAATGCGCGTGGCCGAAGCCGGATCGAGCCGCTGGAGCATCCGATGCAGCCATGCTTCGCCGTGCTGCTTGCGACTCTGTTGCAGCCGAAGCCGCAACTCCTGTTGCCGCTCCGGACCGGCAAAAAGCCCCTCGGTCAATGCGCGCAGGTAAAGCCCGGTTCCACCGGTCACAATGGGCAGACGGCCGAGCGCCGCAATCTCCCGCAAAGCCGCCCGCGCCTGTCGGCTATATTCGCCCGCGGTAAAGGGCTGGTCCGGATCGGTTACGTCGATCAGGTGATGCGGCAGCCGCGCCCGCTCTTCTATTGTTGGCTTGGCCGTGCCCAGGTCCATGCCGCGATAGACAGCCACCGAATCGCAACTGACGATTTCGCCGCCGAAGCGTTCACCCAGCGCGAGCGATAGCGCCGTCTTGCCGCTGCCCGTGGGGCCCAGCAGTAGAACTGCCAAAGGGTCTGCCGCGGCGAAGCCGCCATTCGCCGTCCGCGCGGGACTCACGGCCGCCACCATCCCGGCGGAAAAATCCACTTGGGATTAGTACGTAAGAGCCAGAAGAGCAGGATCGCCGCAGCCACCAGCACCAGCCCGAAGACCTGATTGCGCCGGAAAACTCGTTGCTGCTCCCTGCGCCGCGCCTTCTCGGCGACTTCCTGAAAGTAAGGCTTGATGCGCGTCTGCACCATGGCGCTTTTCTCCCACCATCTTGTGCGCCCGGATGTGCCAGCGCACTACGCATCAGTATATGGGAAAGGAACTCCACAACTCTTCCGCACTTGTCCGCACTAAACTTGATTCATGCACGACAAGCCTCCCGAAACGCACGCCTCGCAAACTTGGAACTCGTTAGCACAGGTCTATGCAGCTTCCCGGCAATTCTCTGCCGATCAACTCATCGAGTGGCCGGCTCAACTCAAAATGTGCGGCGCATTTGAGGGCAAGCGTGTGTTGGATGTGGGCTGCGGCACGGGAGACAAGGCGCGTTTTTTCGCCGAGCACGGCGCCGTGGCCGTGGTTGGCGTTGATCCCAGTGAAGGTTTCGCGGAAAACTGGAAGAACCACGCCGCCTGCTCCAATCTCCTCTTAACGATTGGCGGTTTTGAGAACCTGTCGGCGTTGCCGTCACTCACCGCGCGGCAGTTCGACCTCATCGTCTGCTTTCAGGCGTTGATGTACGCGGCCAGCCTGACGGAAACCGTACGAACGCTCCGCAATTTTCTGGCTCCCGGCGGAGACCTTGTGATTTCAGTGCCGCATCCCTTTCGTTTTGCGATTCTGAGAAACGAGATTGAGGGTTGGGGCCACGGCTATGCTTACCAGAAGATCGCTCCCTATCGCTATCCATCGCCGTGGAAGGAAGATCTCCTGTTGGAACACGCCATGCCGCGCGTTTCAGACTACGCCAACGCCATCGCGGCGGCCGGTTTGCGCATTGTGGCAATGGACGAGCCAGCCGTCACAGAGGAATTACGCGCGAGCGCGCCGGAAAAGGCCGCATGGATGGACCGATACGTGGGCATACTTATATTCCGCGCACATCTCGACCGATAACAGTAGCAGTGCTCATGTCAGGCAACAGCGGCGTCGCCGTTGATGAAGACGCATTAGTCTCCTTCCACGCGTTGCGGCTCCGGACTCGGCTGGGGGCGTAACTGCTAGGCGGGAGCTGCCCCTTGTTGCGGCTGTTGCGGCGCCT
This sequence comes from uncultured Occallatibacter sp., assembly GCA_964520005.1. Taxonomy (GTDB): domain Bacteria; phylum Acidobacteriota; class Terriglobia; order Terriglobales; family Acidobacteriaceae; genus Telmatobacter. The sequence goes on along the minus strand of CAZFMB010000116.1, from coordinate 8,108 downwards.
GCTGCTTGAAGCAGGAGCGGCACAACACTGGCCTGCCCTGTGTGGGCTTGAAGGGAACCGTCGTTGCCTCGCCGCACTGCGAGCAGTTGGTCCGTGTCTCTGGGCGCACCCTGGAGCCACCACGAACACGCTTCGCCTTGCACTGTTTGCAGTGCCTGGGCTCGTTCTTGAATTGCTTGTCGTGGAAGAAAAGTTGCTCGCCGGCGGTGAAGACAAACTCGGCTCCACAGTCGCTGCACGTTAAAACTCTGTCGGTAAATTCCATGGCCGGCTTCCCCAAAGAAGGGAAATTCATAGAAATCGGCCATGAACACAATCAGCTTGCCGGTCCCGTTTCCCTGCTTCGTACTGTGATAACAACCAGGGCCCGGGCCGCAACAAGTACAGCGGCAAATTGATTGTCTGCCCGGCAGAGCCGGTTAGACCTGGGTACAACCTCCAAGCAATCTGTATGCAGAAAGTTGGAGCTAATTGGAAGTAACGCGACAGACCGCCCCAGCCTTGCCTGTTATCTCTGGTTTCCTGCCCGCATCTTGATGCGGGAGTCGCCGGGGCGGCGCTTGTCACGATGGTTTTGAAGCTAATCAGCCTCTTTACGAGCCTTCTTGCGATTCCGCTTGCGCGCCAAAGCCGCCTTTACGCGTTTCTTCTCGCCGGGCTTCAGGTAGTAGGAGTGACGCTTGACTTCCTTGATGATGTCCTCCTGCTGAACCTTCCGCTTAAACCGGCGCAGCGCATTTTCGAGCGGTTCGCCTTCTTGAACACGAACCTCCGCCAAAAAATCCCACCTCCAAACCCGCCAACTGGCATCTCTTATGATACTGGAAACGTTGCTCCGTGGGTCAAGCGGAAAGGATAATCCTGATAATTTCTACCTGAAACGCGTGATACCGCGCACAATTTGCCCTCCGTACCTCTACAATTTCCTGTTTGGAACGGCTTTTCGTCCCTGGTGGGCTGATCCGGCGTCCTGGGTGGGCCGGTTCACCCGCCTTGCAGCGCACCATCCCGTAAACTGGCCGTGGAGGCCTTGAATTCATGATCCGTAGCTTTCAGGGGCGGTTGCCGCTGATCCCCGCCAGTTGCTATATTGACCCTTCTGCGCAGATTATCGGCGACGTAACTCTCGGCGAGCGCTCTTCAGTGTGGATGAACGCCGTCCTGCGTGGCGACGTCCACTCCATCCGCGTCGGCGCCAACTCCAACATTCAGGATTGCGCCGTCCTCCATGGCCAGCGCAACCTCTATCCGGTGATTGTGGGCGACTGGGTCACCATTGGCCACAATGCCACCGTCCATGGATGTGTGGTCGAGGACGCGGTTCTCATCGGTATCGGGGCCAGAATTCTAAACAACTGCCGCATCGGCGAAGGCTCACTCATAGCCGCCGGCGCCGTGGTGCCCGAGGGGACGCAAGTTCCTCCGCGTACGCTCTGGGCCGGCGTCCCCGCCAAACTCCGTCACCAACTAAGCGAAGCCGACCACGCCAAGATTCTCGAATTTGCCCAGAACTACCTGGACTACATGGAGATTTATCTCAAGGAGCCAGCTGGCTGAGCCGGTCTACAGCAAAGTTTTAATGTTATGGGGACGCGTTCAGTGCTCAGCCGTGCCTGGCGAGCGAATACACACGCCAGCTATGAAGATTGTGAAAGATTAGAAAGACGATAGATAGCCCTATGTAAACCCACGGATGATAAGGAATCTCGATGTAGAGAGAATTTCCTACCATCGCAACTCCAATCAACCAGAGCAAAGGAGTAAAACTGGGAGCCATAAAACCGTATCGGCTCATACTCCACTGACTCTGAGGAAACATTATCTGCATGGCCCAAGACAGAAAATAGAGAATGACTCCGGCAAGATAGACTACGAGTCCGATCTTCTGACTGAAAGTTGCAATATGAAGCGGCATCAGCAGCGGCAGCGCAAAGATAGCTACGCGAAAGGTGTTTTCTCCAATCGAAATCCACATAGGTATGCCGTTTGAAAAAATCTCCGTTTGGTACATCTTCGGAAGCTTTTTCATCAGGAGCACATTCATCAGCAGAATCGGAGCAACTAGCCAAATGCAGTTCCGCGCATAGTAGAGAATCATGGAAACAGTTTAGAATGCCGCTCCGAATCCTGCTGATTACTGAACGCTACAGTTCCGTGGACTGGCTTGCGACCAACGCCTTGGCTTTGGCGATGAACTCGGCCAGCGGCACCGAGCCCTGGTCGCCTTTGCCGCGGGTGCGCACGCTGACCGCCCCGGCCTCCTGCTCCTTGTCGCCGAAGACCAGAATGTAGGGCGTCTTCTGGTTGGCGAAGTCGCGAATCTTGCCGTTCATCTTTTCATTGCGGACATCAACTTCAACACGCAGGCCCGCGGTTTTCAACTCGGCCTCGACCTTCTGCGCATATGCGTGATGCTTCTCGCTGATGGGGACAAGACCCACCTGCACCGGCGCGAGCCACAGCGGGAAAGCTCCGGCGTAATGCTCGATTAGCACGCCGAAGAAGCGCTCAACGGAGCCAAACAAAGCGCGGTGAACCATCACCGGCTGATGGCGCTCGCCGTCCTCGCCCACGTATTCCAGCTCGAAGCGCGCCGGCAGGTTGAAGTCGAACTGCACCGTGGAGAGCTGCCACAGGCGGCCGAGGACGTCCACGAGCTTGATGTCGATCTTGGGGCCGTAGAAGGCGGCTTCTCCGGGAATGGTTTTGTAGGCAATACCCTTGCGCTCCAGAGCACTCTTGAGTCCGGTGACGGCCAGGTTCCAATTCTCATCGGAGCCGGCATAGTGGGCGCGATCGTTGGGATCCCAGGTAGACAACTCGACCTGAAATTCGTGGAAGCCGAAGGTCTTCAGCACCGCCTCGGCAAAGTCGACGCACGCCACTACCTCATCCACGATCTGGCCGGGAGTGCAGAAGATATGCGCGTCGTCCTGCGTAAAGCCGCGCACGCGAAGCAGGCCGTGCATGGTGCCGGAGCGCTCGTAGCGGTAGACATTGCCCAGCTCGGCCAGCCGCACCGGCAGGTCGCGGTAACTCCGGGGAGAGTTTTTATAAATCAGAATATGGCCGGGGCAGTTCATCGGCTTCAGCCGATACTCGGCATCATCCAGCTCCATGGGCGTGTACATATTGCCCGCGTAAAATCCCTCATGGCCGCTGATCTTCCACAACTCGCGGCGCATCACGTGAGGCGTGAAGACCAGCGAGTAGCCACGCCGCAGGCATTCCTCGCGCATCCAGTCTTCCATCACCTTGCGGACGATGCCGCCCTTGGGATGCCAGAAGATGAGTCCCGCGCCGGCCAGTTCCTGAATGCTGAAGAGGTCCAGTTGCTTGCCCAGCAGGCGATGGTCGCGCTTGGCCGCTTCTTCCAGCCGGGCAAAGTGGGCATCCATTTCTTTTTGCGAAAAGAAGGCGGTGCCGTAGATGCGCTGCAACTGCGGATTCTTCTCATCGCCCAGCCAGTAAGCGCCGGCCAGACTAGTCACTTTGACGGCCTTGACGCGGCCGGTCGAGGGTACATGCGGCCCGCGGCAAAAATCGACAAACTTGCCGTTGCGGTAAAAGCTGACCTGGTCGCCCGGCGCGGTGAATTTGGTCACGAAGTGCGTCTTCATGAAGTCGCCGTCGCGCGCGAATTCTTCCAGAGCTTTCTCTCTTGGGGCAGATTCGCGCTTGAAAGGCTCATCGCGCGCAATTACCTCGGCCATCTTGGCTTCGATCAGCGCCAGCTCCTCGGGGACGAAAGGCTTCTCGCGATGGAAGTCGTAAAAGAAGCCGGTGTCCGTGGCCGGACCATGGCCCAGCTTGGTCTCGGGAAACAGCTCCAGCACCGCCGTGGCCAGCACGTGCGCCGCGGAGTGGCGCAGCACCTTGATCGCCTCGGGGTCTTGCTCGCGGATCAACTCCAGGCGCGTGTCGGCGGTCAACGGCGTTGTCAGGTCCACCAGGCGCGGGCCGGCCGCATCCTCGGCGGTATACATGGCCGCCTCAGAGGCATGCTCGTCAGCAGATGAACTCTGCTTCACGGCAGCGCCGACAGGGGTCAGGCGCGCAGCCACAGAGGCAGTGGCCAAACGTGGCGAAATCGAGTTGGCAATCTCCAGAGGCGTCGTTCCGGCGGGCACTTCGCGAATCGCCCCGTCGGGCAGGTGTACAGCAATGGTCTTTGTGCTCATGGGTAATCTTTCCTGGATTTTCCGGCCACGTGTACGCTCATTTCGCGGCAACACTTCAGGATATACCGAAGAGCGCCGGAACATCCCGCCGCAATTAAACGTAACTGCTTTTCATGGCTTATCTTGGATAGAGCGGCCCTTACTCTTCCCCGTTTGAGCCAAAACATCTTTCAGAAAGAGGTTCCCCTATGGTCTGGCGTTTACAGTGCTTCATGTTCCTCGTTTTGCTTGCGGTCTTCTGCCTAGGCTCAGCCCAGGCTCAGCCTGCCATTCAGCCCACAGTGGACATCACCAAGGTTCCGGCCGCGGCCCAACCCTCGGCGCATTTTGATGCCGATGCCGCTACTGAAGCGTATATGGCGATGATTCCGCCCGAGGCCACGGCGAGATCCAACGCATATTTTGAAGGCGGCTATTGGCTGGTTCTCTGGGACTTCCTCTATGCCTCGGCCATCTGTCTGTTGCTCTTGAACATGCGTTGGTCAGCCAAGATGCGCGATCTGGCCGAGCGCATTACGCGATTCCGGTGGCTGCAAGCCGCGCTCTATTGGGGGCAATATCTTGTGTTGACCTCAGTGCTTGGCTTTCCGCTCGAGTTCTATGAGAACTACGTGCGCGAGCACAAGTACGGCCTGGCCACGCAAAGTTTTTGGCCCTGGATGGGCGATGAGGGCAAAGGTTTGCTGATCGGCCTGGTCTTTGGCGCCCTGGCGGTCATGCTGCTCTTCGCCATTGTGCGCAAGCTGTCAAGCAGTTGGTGGCTATGGGGCGCGGTCGCGATGACAGGCTTATTTATTCTTCAGGTAGCGATCAGTCCGGTCTTTCTCCAGCCGATCTTTAACAAAGTTACCCGGCTGAACGATCCAAAGATTACGGTCCCCATTCTGCGCATGGCCCACGCCAACGGGATTCCCACCAACGACGTTTACCAGATCGATGCCAGCAAGCAAACTACGCGCATGAGCGCCAACGTGAGCGGCTTTGCCAACACTATGCGCATCACGCTTAACGACAACTTGCTGCACCGCGGTTCGCCTGAAGAGATTCAGGCGGTGATGGGTCACGAAATGGGCCACTATGTGATGAATCACATTCCCAAAAGCATCTTCTTCCTGGCTGTGGTGTTTCTGATCTTCTTTGCCGGCCTGCGCTGGGCGCTGGGATGGACCCTGGCGCGTTGGGGAACTCACTGGCAGATTCGCGGCATTACTGACCCGGCCGTGTTGCCGCTGGTATTACTGCTGGCCGGCATCTTCTTCTTCGTTCTCACGCCGGTGATGAACACCGAGACCCGTATGCACGAAAAAGAAGCCGACATGTTCGGCTTGAACGCCGCGCGCCAGCCGGACGGCTTTGCCCAGGCCGCGATTCACCTTTCGGAATATCGCAAAATGCGGCCCGGCAAGTGGGAGGAACGGATTTTCTTTGACCACCCCAGCGGCTACGACCGCATCTACTCCGCGATGGTGTGGAAGGGCGAAAACCTGGAGTTGTTTGAAAAATCGTCCGAGCAACCAGCCGTACAACCGCTTGTCGTGCACTGAGATCTGAAATTTCGGCGAGTCTTTGTCCCTCAAGCGGAATCCATTCTCTTGAGGGACAAAGAGCCGAATGATCTGGATTTCGCTGATTTTCTGGTTGGCGATTTGTTATACGGTCGCATACGTCAGCGGCTCGTGGACGGCGAGCGAGATCACGGGATGGTACCGCACGCTGAACAGGCCTGCAATTACGCCGCCGAACTGGGTCTTCGGGCCCGTATGGACGATGCTGTACGCCATGATGGCATTTGCCGCGTGGCTAGTCTGGGAGTCGCCAGACTCGCCGATGCGTACATACGGATTGGCACTGTTTCTCGTCCAGTTGCTCCTGAATTCCATTTGGGCGTTGATCTTCTTCCGCCATCACGCCATTGGTGCTGCGATGGTGGATGTGGTGGCGCTGTGGGCGGCCATTGGGGCTACCACGTTGTTTTTCGGAAGAGTATCGCCTATGGCAGCCTGGCTGATGGCGCCCTACTGGGCATGGGTTACCTTTGCTACTGTGCTGAATGCCGCATTCTGGCGGCTGAACTGAACAAGTCCGGCACAAGGATTACTTCTCCTCGTGATACTCCATCTCGGTATTGATGGTCCAGATGTTGTCCTTTGTCTTGACGCCGTTGATGATATTTTCTACGGCAGTCATTGCAGTCAGCATAGAGTGGTCCTGGTTGTTGTATTTGTGCATTCCGTTGCGGCCCACCAGAAAGAGATTCTCGAAGCCATCCAAATATTCGCGGACAACATCAAAGCGGTCATAACTGCCAAAGTAGGCGGGATACGTCTTGGGGACGCGGACAACGTGAGAGTCTTCGACATCTTCCGCCTTCAGTATCCCGATTTTGGCGACCTCCGCGATGGCGAACTTCGCCATCTCCTTATCGGAGAGTTGCCAAAGCGCGTCAGTATCATTGCAGAAATATTCCAGACCAATCCAGATCTTGCCGGGAGTGCCGACCAGCCATGGGCTCCAGTTATTGAAGATCTGCAAGCGGCCGACGGTCACGTCAGGCTCCTGAATGTAAATCCAATTGTCCTTGAGCGGCGCGCCGTCCTTTTCTGTAACGGCGAGCTTGCTGGCCAGCAGGCCGACGGTGATGAAGTCGCGATACATCAAGCCTTCGGCGACCTCTCTCACTTCGGCGGGTGCTGGCGTGGAGAGGCCGCGCACCAGATCGCGGATAGGCATGGTGGAGAAGAAATAATCTCCCGCATAAGTAACCCGTTCCCCCGCCTCGTTGCGTCCCTCCACCGAGACCACTTTGTTTCCATCTAGGTTGATGCGGTCAATCTGAATTCCGAAGTGTATCTCGCCGCCGTCCTTGCGAACTAAGTCAGCCGCATGTTCCCAAAGCTGGCCGGGGCCGAGCTTGGGATAAAGAAATTTCTCAATTAGCGAGGTTTCCGTCTTCTTTTGCGCGATGTCGCCGGAACGTCTTCGAATAAGAGTCTTCTTTAGGAAGTGAGTCACCACGCCCTTGAGCGACAGTCCCTTGATGCGTTGCGCGCCCCATTCAGCGCTGATCTTATGGCAAGGCACGCCCCAGACCTTTTCTGTATACGACTTGAAAAACGTCAGGTAAAGCTGTTTGCCAAAGCGATTGATAATGAAATCTTCAAGCGTATGCTCTTCGCGCTGCGGCAGCAGCGCCGAGCGCAGATAACTGATGCCGCAGAGAAAGGTGCGGGCAAAGCCGAGATTTCTGAAAGTTGCCGCAGTAAGGCTGATGGGATAGTCGAAGAAGTGGCGCAAAAAATAGATGCGGCTCTTGCGCTGGCGAACCAGCATGACCAAGTCTTCCGTGTGAGGGTCGTGCGTCGCCACCGCCGCGGGCAAATCGCGTTGCTGGCTTTGGTAACGCAACTCGCCATTCGCGTCTGAGCCGGCCTCAACCGGCATCAGCTCCAACCACCAGCGCATCACTCTGTCTGACTTGGAAAAGAAGCGATGCCCGCCGATGTCCATGCGGTTGCCCTTGTAGCGAACGGTGCGCGAGATGCCGCCAACCTGCTGGCTGGCCTCGACCACAATCGGCTTGATGGCCGAATTGCGCTGCAACTCGATGGCCGCCGTCAATCCCGCCGGGCCCGCTCCGATGATGATCGCCGTGCCGTCTTTCATGCGGGGAATCGATCCCTTCCTTACAAATAATAATTCGGTCGCAATCATCCGGCATAAATAGCAAACGAGGGATGGGATTGCTCCCAGCCCTCGTTTGTGTTTGCTAGATTCTGCTGGAATCCAACCGGTGGGTTCACAGCGGCTGCACGTCCGCGGCCTGCCACCCCTTGGGCCCCTTCACCACGTTGAATTGCACGGCTTGACCTTCTTGCAGGCTCTTGAAACCACTGGAGGTGATTGCAGAGTAGTGCACGAATACGTCCT
>CAZFMB010000115.1:0-12012 GCA_964520005.1 uncultured Occallatibacter sp. | reverse complement strand
TCACAGTTCACAGTTCACAGTTCACAGTTCACAGTTCACAGTTCACAGTTCACAGCAGACAGTTGTTAGTTATGTGGAAATTGAACCGCAGTAGACGGTCCCAGTACATCGCTTGTTCCTCCGGCGAGGTCTTGAACGCTCCATGGGAAGGCCTCGCCGTATTTTTTCGTTAGTGCGTATACTTAAGGAAACGCTTACTACATTTATTCAGTGAGACCGCATCCCCTCAGGGGCTAAAGCCCACAATTATGTTGATGCCTTTGTGGCACGACTGAAGTCATGCCCTGACGCTTCTCGCAACTCTATAAGCATTTTTCCGCAAGCTGAAAAATCATGCTCTGACATTTCTCGCGACTCCAGATAAGTAATTCCGTAAGCTGTTCAGACGTGCCTTGATACAAAACCCATGCATGCAACCGTTCTATTACTACGGGATTAAATAATAGGGGTTGGGATATTTTACGAAGAACTCCGCCTGGGGCTCTCCCTTTTCATCGCTCCACTGGTCGCCGACGCTGAGCACGATGGTGTAGCCTTGCGCGATAACCGCGGCGCGCGCGGCGGACTTGTACGCTTGCGTGGGCTGCGAGGCTTGCGCGGGGGTGCGGAGATATAACTGCCGCCAGTTCTGGTAGCCCTGTTCGCGGAGGTTGCGCTCGGTGGCGTCGCGCTCGGAGTCGGCGCGGCCAGTGATGAAGAAGACGCTCACGCCCAGCTTCTGGGCTTCGTTATAAAGCCGCAGGGTGCCGGGAATGGCGGGAGCTTTGGCGGAGTCGGTCCAGGCATGGAAGGCGGCGCTGTCGTAGGCGAAGTCGCCCTTGACCATTTCTTCATAGTTGGAGAGCGAGGTCTCGTCGATGTCCAGCACCAGGGCCAGCTTTTCGTTGGGGCGGCGATGGGCGGCGCGGGCGCGCAGAACTGCGATGGCTCGATCCGCCTGATGGTCGAGATCTTTGGCGTAGCAGCCGCAGGAGCAGGTACATTCGTGGTACTGCTTGAGTTGGGTTTTGAGGGCGTCTATGTTGGTGATACGCTCGGCGGGCGGGTAAACGCTGACATGGACGGCGGGCTTGGCTGCGGCGGTCTGCTGCGACGGCTGTTGAGCGGCCGGGGATAGAGAGGTAAGCAGGGCGGCAAAGACCGCCGTAAGAAATGAGAATTGCTTTTTCACGGGAAAGCTCCTTTTCGATGGGCACGAGACCGTGCGTAGACTCAATACCACCCGCTCATCGCGAAAAAGCCGCGATGAACGAGGCGCTGCTTCTTAAGTTAAGGCTCATGGCGATTCTTCGGGGTTGATGAACGGGCCACTTGCCGCGTCAAACTCTATATTTATCATCGCACCAGAAGCCGGGCCGATGATGCGCGGGTGTATTGATAGGGTTCTGTTATCAGTTATGATGTGAGCCATGAGCGAGAAACAGAAAAAGGAAAGGCGCAGATTTCAGGCTCACGAAAGCGCGCGGATGGAAGCTCTGAATGGGCTGCCGCTGGCATTTTTTTGGCAGAGGTGGCTGGGACATTGGATCGACCTTACCCTTGCCATAATGATTTGGTTTCCATTGGAGGCTTTATGGCGGCGCTTTGTTTTTCACCAACAGGACATTACTCTTAAATGGGATTTCCACGAAGCGGGAAATATTATTGTGATGCTCCTTTATTGGGGGCTGTTCAACTACTTTGGCAATGGCCGGACTCCCGGCAAGTGGATCGCGCGGACAAAGATCGTTTCGCTTACCGGTGAGCGAATGGGGTTATGGCAATCCTTTGAGCGGGCGTTGGGGTATGGCGCGGCGGTGCTTGAGGGAGGCGTGGGATTTTTACAATACTTTTGGGACCGCAACCGGATGTGCGCGCAGGACCGGCTGGCGGAGACGATTGTTGTGGATATGAGGAAGCGGGCGTATCGGATAGGTGCGGTCGAAGAAAATGTTGCGGAAAATTTGCCTGAAGAATCTGAAAACATATCTGAGGAATTAGGAGAATCAATCGAATCGCTTGATTCTTAATAAACTGATAAAATATGCATATATCACATTAAGGAGAACGGCTATGACTACCAATTACATCGACGAAAACCTCTCCTTTCACGCGCAGCAGTAAGCGCCGTAAAGGATATCCATCGGAAACACATGTAAAACGCGGCCTGCGCATCGTTCATGGCGACAAGGATTTATTTGAAAAGCTGGGCCGCAATGATCCCTGTCCATGCGGTTCCGGACGCAGCTTTCAAACGGTGCTGCCTGCGATCCGGCCAGTTTGATGGTTCAAACCGTCACTACTTTTTTCCGCGAATAGGTCAAAGCCGGGGCGGCTGTGCTGAGAGCGCAGCCTCCCCGTTAAACTAGAAATATGGTTCGCATTCTTCGCTCTATTCCGGTGGCACGGCTAAAACTGCTGGTCTTCGATCTGGACGGCACGCTGATCGACTCCGCACAGGATTTGTGTAACAGCGTGAACGCAACGCTGAGGAGATTTGGGCGCGAGCCGCTGGCGGATGAGATGATTGCCGGATTCATCGGCAACGGGGCGATGATGCTGGTGCGCAGGTCGTTTGCGGCTGCCGGCGCGACGGCGGTGGATGAGGAGTTGCTGGCCGAGGCGCACCAATATTTTCTGGATTATTATCGCGAGCACAAGCTGGATTACACGTATGCATACGATGGGGTTTTGGAGGCGCTGGCGGCACTGAAGCAGTTGCACGACCTGCCGGATGGGCAGACGCGGGCGATGGCCGTGCTGACCAACAAGCCGGTTCGCCCGGCGCGGGACATCTGCGCGGCGCTGGGGCTGGCGCCATACTTTCTGAACATCTACGGGGGGAACAGCTTCGCGACCAAAAAGCCCGATCCGGAGGGGTTGCGGGCGCTGATGAGCGAGGCCGGCGCAGTGCCCGATGAGACAGTGGTGATCGGCGACAGCAAAGTGGATGTGGAGACGGCGCGGAATGGAGGCGCTTGGTGCATTGGATGCACCTTCGGACTTGCGCCGGAGAGCTTGTCGGTGAACCCGCCGGATGTGATGGTGGATTCGCCTGCGGATTGGATGGCGGCGCTGAGTCCGGCGAGGAGCGAGCCGAGGCAGTGAAGTGCGAACGCATACCATGGCATGTTTCAATCAGTGCGGAAGAATATGGCTATAATCCCTCAGGGGCTAAAGCCTGTTGTCATTCATAGGCCTTTATCGGCAGTCAGGGTTAAAACCCTGACCTACCAGTCGTGCCCTGACACAATGCAAACACAAGCAGAGAATTTCAAGTGTACGAGGAAGTGATTGATGGTTGTGGAACTAAGCATCGTGATGCCCTGCCTGAACGAGGCGGAGACGCTGGCAAGCTGCATTGGGAAGGCGCAGAGTTATCTGCGGCGGTCAGGAGTCAGCGGCGAAATCGTGGTTGGCGATAACGGCTCGACGGACGGTTCCCAGGAGATCGCGACCAAACTCGGCGCGAGGGTGATTCATGTTCCGATTCGCGGCTACGGGGCGGCGCTGTATGGGGCGATCAGCGCGGCGCAAGGACGCTATTGCATCATGGGCGACTCGGATGACAGCTATGACTTCGAGGATCTCGATGCCTTTGTGGAGAAGTTGCGCGCGGGATATGACGTGGTGATGGGCAACCGCTTTCAGGGCGGCGTTCGCAAAGGAGCGATGCCGTGGAAGAACCGGTATATTGGGAACCCGCTGCTTTCGACGCTGGGGAAAATTCTTTTTCGCGCGGGAGTGGGTGATTTTCATTGCGGCCTGCGCGGCTTTACGAAGAGCGCGTTTCAAAAGATGGATTTGAGAACTACAGGGATGGAATTCGCCTCGGAAATGGTGATCAAGGGCAAGCTGATGGGATTGAAGATGACCGAGGTGCCTACGGTACTCAGCCCCGATGGGCGCTCGCGGCCGCCGCACCTGCTGCCCTACCGCGATGGCTGGAGGCATTTGCGCTTCATGCTGCTGTTCAGCCCCAACTGGCTTTTTTTGTATCCGGGCATGGTGGTGATGATCACGGGGCTGTTGGTGGGCGGCCCGCTGCTTGGCCGGCCTATCCAATTCAGCAACGTGCGGTTGGGGCTGGATACTTTGATCTATTGCAGCACTTTTGTGGTGGCGGGGTTCCAGGCGATACTTTTCTCGCTGCTGTCGCGCGTTTATGCCATCCGCGAGGGCTTGTACCCGGAGACGGACAGGGACCACACATTTCTGAGGCGCATCGCCACGGAGCATGGGCTGGTGACAGGCGCGGGAATCCTGCTGACCGGCCTGGTTGCCGCTGTGTACGCCGTGTGGCATTGGAAGCAGCACGCCTTCGGCGATCTAGATACCGAACGCATCGCGCGCATTGTGATTCCATCGTCGGTGGCGATTTCGCTGGGCATTGAAATCATGCTCTTCAGCCTGCTGCTGAGCACCTTCAGTTTGAACGTGCGCCCCTACACGGCCATGGTCAAAGAGATTGAGCAGGGCGGCGAAGAGACGAAGCGCTAGTATGACGACTGCATGAATTGGTACATGCGCGGGCGAGGACGCCCGCGCTACAGCCGGCCGGGAGGCCAGCGATACATTCTTGTATTCCGACGCCGTAAGCTGAACCTATGGTCACGATTGCTGCCGCGATACCGCGCTTTTTTCGCCCACTAAGAATCGTGCTGCCTGGCGGCAGCGGACAGGTGGGCCAGGCGCTGGCGCGCCACTTTACGGAGCGCGGCCACCAGGTAACGGTGCTGACCCGAGGACCTTATACGGCGCAATGGCAGACGGTTCACTGGGACGGAGAGCAGATTGGCCCATGGACGGAATTACTGGAAGACACCGACGCTTGTATTAACCTGGCGGGGCGCAGCGTGAATTGCCGCTACGATGCGGCCAACCGGCAGGCGATTTACGAATCGCGAATCAACTCGACAAGACTGCTGGGCCGTGTGATTGCCGGGCTCAGCGAGCCTCCGCGGGTGTGGATGAACGCTTCGGCGGCCACGATCTACAGACGCGCTGTGGATGGAGATGGAGTCGATCTGTCGGTGGATGAGGCGTGCGACGTGGAAGCGGATGAGCCGCAGGCCGAAAGACAACCCTCAGGGGCTAAAGCCCCGGTTGATTTTGCAGCATTATCGGCACGACTAAAGTCATGCCCTGACACTTCTAGCGAATCCGAACGATGGGTTGAGCGGCGAGGGTTTTCTGCTCGCGTGGCTCGGGACTGGGAGGCGGAGTTTTTTGCGGCGGAGACGGCGCGGACACGCAAAGTGGCATTACGCAGCGCGGTCGTTCTGAGTCCTACGGCTGGAAGCGCTTTTGGAGTGCTGTCGAATTTGGTGCGGCTGGGTTTGGGCGGCAAGCAAGGCAATGGGCGGCAGTTTGTGACATGGATTCACGAGGCTGACTATGCGCGGGCGGTGGAGTTTTTGATTGAGCGCGAGGATCTGGATGGGCCGTTCAACATTGCCGCGCCCAATCCGCTGACTAATCGAGATTTTATGGCGGCGTTGCGATGGGCGTGGGATGTGCCCAACGGATTGCCCGCGCCGTCGCTGGCCATCAAGCTGGGCGCGATTCTTATGCGGACTGAATCGGAGCTGGTGCTGCAGAGTTGCCGTTCTGTCCCGGGACGATTGCTTGAGGCGGGATTCGAGTTTGAGTTTGCTGAGTGGGCGGAGGCGGCGGAAGATTTGGTGAGGCAGTGGAAGAGCCGAGCAGACAGCTAATAGCTATTAGCTGTCTGCTGTCAGTTATAACTCACTACTTCGGCGGCGTGATGTCGGTTACGGGCAGGTCCCAGTGTCCGAGGAGAATTTCGAAGCGGCGCTGCTCTTCTTTCAGGTAGAGAGTCTGGTTAGGGTATAGCTCCTTGATGAAGGCCTCTTCGTCGGGGTTGGCGGTGGTGGCTACGGTGGAGTTCTTGTAGCGGATGGTCACGCGGAAGTCCCAGCGGAGCTCTTCTGAAGTATGGTAAGCAGGCGACTCGATTTTGATGGATAGGATGCGGCCCGTGGCCTGAATCTTCTGGAGCAGCGGGTAGTGATTCTTGAGGAAAAGTTCCTTGAACTCAGCCTGATGGCCCCACTGGCACTTGTAGTAGTACTCGATGGTGTAGGGCTGGTCGGCACTGATCTGCGGGGGTGCGCCCTGAGCTAGAAGATGCAGTGGGGCGGCGATGGTTGCGGCAAAGACGAGGGTGAGAGCGACGAAAAGAATGCGGCGCATGGGACCTCCTTGGTTGAGAGAATTGTAGCGTAGTAACTGTGGGCTATGCATGAAGAATTCCTGCGCCTGACAGGGCGTGAGGATCAGCATGAGTGATGCCCGCTGGCGCCTCTCCGGAATTTTTACAAATTGTTACGGCCTCTTGTAGAATTCTTGCGTGAAGGAGAATGTTTGATATGAAGGGTTCCCCGAAGGTCATCGAACAACTGAATCGCGCGCTCCGCGAGGAGCTTACCGCCATCAACCAGTACTTTGTACACGCCGAAATGTGCGAAAACTGGGGCTACGACCGGCTTTCCAAGTTCATCAAGAAGCAGTCCATCGACGAGATGAAGCACGCGGAATCGCTGATGGAGCGCATCTTCTTTTTGGATGGCACGCCGAGCATGGAACCGCTGGCACTGTCGATCGGCGCCAACGTCAAGGGAATGATTGAAAATGACCTGAAGCTTGAGCTGGGCGCCGTGGTGATGTACAACGAGGCGGTGCGGATTGCAGCGGAGGAAAAAGACAACGGCTCGCGCGATCTTTTTATCAAGCTGCTCAAGGACGAGGAAGAGCACGTGGACTGGCTCGAAACCCAGATGCACCAGATCGCGGAGATCGGCTACGAGCGCTATCTGACCACGCAGACCAGCAAGGACGAGTAGAGTCAACTTTCTGCACCTTCTCCTGTGGCCTAAGTATCCAAAACAGCAGAGGAGAAGCATTCCCATGTCTCAGAAAATCGCTTTTATCACCGGAGGAAATCGCGGACTCGGGTTTCAGACTGCTCTCGAATTGAAGAATGCCGGCGCGAAGGTTGTCATTGGTTCACGCGACCCGGCACAGGGCAAACAGGCCGTGGCCAAGCTGCGCGCCGCGGGCGTTGACGCCGACTTGCTGCAGTTCGACATTACCAAAGCTGCCGATGCTCAAGTGGCCTTTGACTATTTCAACAGCAAATACGGGCGGCTCGACATTCTTGTGAATAATGCGGGAATAGCGGGCGGCACATTCCCTGGCACCGGTCCTGAACACTCCGCCGCCGAGGTTTCGCAGGAACTGCTGCACAAGGTTTTTGAGACCAACTTCTTCGCACAGGTGGCGCTGACGGAAGCGCTGCTGCCGCTGCTGAAGAAGAGCCCAGCAGGCCGCATCGTCAACCTGTCGAGCATTCTCGCTTCGCTGACGCTGCAAGCCGATTCGAAATCACCCATTTACAACGCCAAGTCGTTTGCCTACGACGCTTCGAAGACGGCGCTCAATGCCTTCACGGTGCATCTGGCCTGGGAGTTGCGTGATACCAAGATCAAGGTGAACTCGGCGCATCCTGGTTGGGTAAAGACCGACATGGGCGGGCCCGAAGCCCCGATGGAGTTGAGCGAGGGCGGTAAAACCAGCGCCGCACTAGCCACTCTGCCCGACGACGGACCGACTGGAGGCTTCTTCCACCTGGGGCAGCCGCTGCCCTGGTAAACCGGCGCTATTACGGAATGCGGGCGGCGAGTTTGGCGGCGAGAGTTGCGGCTTGCTGGGCATCGGGAAGGTTGGCGTAGCCTGCTAGATAGCGCCCCTTGCGAAAGACGCAGATTCCGTCGAGATAGGGCGCTTTGGCCTGGAAGGCTTCGTCGGCGATTTGCGTAGGCGTTGCGCCGTCAAAGCGCTCGCGGAGTTTCTTGAAGACCTCGGCGGCGGATTCTGGCGTGCTTTCCATAACGATGAAGGCCTGGCCTTGTTTATATTTGGCTACGTAGCCGCGCTTGAGCTGCTTCAGCCCCAGCACGCTTTCCGGGATGAGGCGGATGGAGTCGAGATTTTCTTTGGGAAACCACTGCAAGGCCTCGGGGGCGGTTTCGCGGCCTTGAAGGCGCTGCGCGATTCCGGCGGCGAAGGCCTGCATCACGGCGGAGTGATCGGCGGCGATGTCGGCGGCGGTTTCGACGATTTCGACGTAGTAGATGCCTTTGGCGAAGCTGGCGCTCTGCGGCTGGATTTGCCCGCCCATGCCGATGGGTGCGATGGGCAGGCGGGGATCGCGGTTGGCGGTGAAGAGGCCGTAGGCCGCGTCGGCATCGTTCATCTCGGAGAGGTCGATGGTGAGCGTGTCGGCGCTGGATTTGCAGTCGATGGTGGACATGCGCGCGAAGCCGTAGCTCAGGTAGCCATCGGCCGCGCCGTCTTTATAGTCGAAGAGATTGTCGGCGGTGTACTGGCGCGCGGGGCCGGAGGCTTCCCAGCCAGGCGCTAGATGGCAATCGAGGGAGAACTGCGCGTGTGCTGTTCCCGAGGCGAGCAAGATGGACAGCAGCAAAGCGGCAATCTTCATGCGAAGAGTTCCTGGGCGCGGGCCATGCGGCTCGATACACGAACGCCGTGAGGGCAGTTCACAGTGCAGGCAGTGCAATCGCCGCAGCGGACGGACTTGTGTGTGGCGCTCAGTTCGAGGAAGCGCTCGCGACCCAGCGCGAACTGGCCGTAGCCATCGGCGTAGGTGAGGAAGCGCAGGACATCGGCGACCGGCAGGCCCTTTTGGCATGCGCCGTCGCATTGGCCGCACATGCGGCAATAAAGTGGGCGGATGGCCTCGAGATGCGCGGAGAGAATTTTTTCTTCGCCGGCGGAGAGGGGATTGGACATGGCTGTGAGGTTCTCATCAAGCTGATCCATGTCCGTGATGCTGGGAATGGTGGTGGCGATGTTGGGCTTGCTGATGACCCACTTGAGCGCCGCAAGCATCGCGCCCTGCTGGGTGAGCTTTTTGTAAGCCGGGTCGCTGGGTTTAATCCGGTGCAGTCCGCCGGCCATCACCTTCATGGCCACCACGCCGAGGCCGGCCTTGGCGGCGGCGGCGATGGCCTGATCCATAGTGGCGTCCATGGTGAAGTTGTAGCCCGTTAGGACGACGTCGAAAACGCCCTTCTGCGCCATCCAGGGCAACAGTTGCGGCTGGCCGCTGTGAGTGCTGACGCCGGTGAAGCGGATTTTGCCCTGCTTCTTGGCTTGCTGCTGCACTTCGATCAAGTCGTCGGAAATCTCCTCGGGTTTGCTCTTGGCGTGGAGATACCAGATGTCAATGTAATCGGTGTTGAGTTCGCGTAGGCTGGTTTCGAGATGCTTCTGCAACTCTTCCTTGCTGGGGGCGTGCGACTTGGTGGAGAGAATGACTTGCTTGCGCTTAGCTCCCAAGGCCGCGGCCACCATGCGTTCATTGTTGCCCTGCTGATAGCCGCGCGCGGTGTCGAAGTAGTTGACGCCGAGATCGACGGCGCGCGTGATCACGCTGGGGTCGGAGGTGATCATGCATCCCATGCCCACGGTGGTGACCTTGAGGCCGGTGCGGCCCAGGGTGCGGTAGTCGAGCTTGGCGGGGACGGCGGATTTTGATGGCTGCGGCTCAAGAGCCATGGCGGAGGTTGCGCCCAGGACAGGAAGCGCCAGGCCGGCGGAGAGACCGGTGGAGAGAAATTCGCGGCGAGAGGAATGGGAGCTCATGGAAACACCTCGGCAGGTGAAAAATCAGCAACTGGAGAGAGTATGGGGGCTGGCGAGGGGGCAGGGGAGTGATGCGCGTCACAAAGGGAAATACCCCGCCTTCGGCGCGCTCGGCGCGAGGACCTGCGTCGATGAAATGCATTTCGAGCGTGTAGCTTGCCTAAAGGCGCCATTTGGCAGCATTATATGAGAGGAAGGATGCACCCATGCCGTTAGCCACCAGCACCACGACCGAAGCACTAGCGTACACACTGGCTTCCTTGCGCGGGTTGACGCCGGATGAAGCTGTCGCGTCCGCTCTACGGGCTGAACTGGAGCGGGAAGGCCGGAACGTGAGCCAATTAGCCTCACGGGCGGAAGAGCCGACGGTGGCTGAATTGATGGCGCGTATTCATCGCCTTGGACCATGGCAAGGCCCCAGCAGCACACAACTCACGGATGAGCTTTATGATGCCGAAGGGTTTCCCGCATAGAAAGCGCCAACGCTATGGTGATCGACTCATCGGCCCTGCTTGCAATTCTGCTGGATGAACCGGAAGCCGAGGAGTTTCTTGGCATCATCAAGAACTCAGCAGCGCGCAGAATCTCCGCTGCCAGTTTTCTTGAAACGGGGATGGTTCTCCGCCGAGATTCCTCAGGGCAACGCCAACAATTCTTTGAAGACCTCATTGCCGCGCTGCGGCTTTCCATTGTTCCGGTCACCGAACAGCAGGCGCGAACCGCTCTTGAGGCATTTGCGGTCTATGGGAAAGGTCACGGCCATCCGGCAGGATTAAACTTCGGCGATTGTCTTGCCTATGCGCTCGCGAATGTGTTTGCTGAACCGCTTTTGTTCAAAGGCAATGATTTTTCATTTACCGACATACAGGCAGCACGATAAACACGCAGTTCGCAGGGGCAAATCGGGTTAATTGAAATACCTGTTGAATCTCGTGTTATCTCAGGTTCCAAAGCGGGATCTGGGGTACACGGTAGGTCGGTAAGCACTAACGATGGTAATGGCGCGAACAATGGCCAGTACGGCTCAAGTGTTCAAAATGCGTGGGTGAGCCTTTGTCCTTTCGTTTCACATGCAATCGCACCACTCCCTTACAGATTGGACAAAAAGCACGCTTCTCGTTCCTTACTGCCGCCTCATCTGCTGTGATCTCTTTCTTGTCGCCAACTCTTACTATTGCAGTCTTCATGATGCAATCATCGTAGGCACACCAATAAGGGTCTGTCAAAGGCTCAATCCAGGAAGAATCAGTCGGTTGACTCGTCGTCTCTTCGCTCAATCTTCGCCATTCGGTTATAATACTTGCCATGGACTTTCAACTGGTGACGAGCTACACGCCGCGCGGAGATCAGCCGAGGGCGATTGACGAGCTGATGAGGGGGCTGGCGGCGGGGGAGAAGCACCAGGTGCTGCTGGGGGTGACGGGGTCGGGCAAGACCTTCACCATGGCTAAGATCATTGAGGCGTCGAACAGGCCGGCGCTTATTTTGGCGCACAATAAAACGCTGGCGGCACAGCTCTATCACGAGTTCAAGCAGTTTTTTCCCAATAATGCAGTCGAATATTTTGTGAGTTACTACGACTATTACCAGCCGGAGGCTTATATTCCCGCCGGGGATTTGTATATCGAGAAGGAAGCGACGGTGAATGAGGAGCTGGACAAGCTGCGGCTCTCGGCGACGCGGAGTTTGTTTGAGCGGAGGGACGCGATCATTGTCAGCTCGGTGAGCTGCATCTACGGGCTGGGCTCGCCGGAGGCTTACTACGGGATGCTGCTGCTGCTGGAGAAGGGGCAGAAGATCAGCCGCAAGGATATTACGCGGCGGCTGGTGGAGATTTTGTACGAGCGCAATGATATGGACTTCCGGCGCGGGACGTTTCGGGTGCGCGGCGACGTGATCGAGGTTTATCCGACGTATGACGAGACGGCTTATCGGATTGAGCTGTTCGGCGATGAGATTGAGTCGCTATCGCAGATCGATCCGCTGTTTGGGACGGTGAAGCAGAAGTATGCGCGGCTGCCGATTTATCCCAAGAGCCACTATGTGATGCAGCCGGAGACGAAGGCGCAGGCGGTTGAGTCGATTGTGGCGGAGCTGAACGCGTGGGCGCCGCAACTGGAGGCCGAGGGGCGGATGGTGGAGGCGCAGCGGATTCACCAGAGAACCAGATATGACCTGGAGATGATCAAGTCGATGGGCTACTGCCACGGGATCGAGAATTATTCGCGGCACTTTAGCGGACGGCTGCCGGGCGAGGCTCCGCCGACGCTGCTGGATTATTTTCCGCGGGATTTTCTGCTGTTTGTGGACGAGAGCCACGCGACGATTCCGCAGGTGCATGGG
>CAZFMB010000114.1:0-12214 GCA_964520005.1 uncultured Occallatibacter sp. | reverse complement strand
GCGGCACCGGCGCTTCGCCTCTCAGCTCGATCAAGCACGCGGGGCTGCCCTGGGAACTGGGCCTGGCGGAAACGCAGCAGGTGCTGCTGCTGAACGATTTGCGCAGCCGCATCAAGGTGCAGACCGACGGCAAACTGCAAACCGGCCGTGACGTGGTGATTGCCGCGTTGCTGGGCGCGGAAGAGTTCGGCTTCTCTACCATGCCGCTTGTTTCTTTGGGCTGCATCATGATGAGGAAGTGCCACTTGAATACCTGTTCGGTAGGCATTGCCACGCAGGACCCGATCTTGCGCGCGCGCTTCAAGGGTCAGCCCGAGCACGTAATCAACTTCTTTTTCTTCCTCGCCGAACAGGTGCGCCAATACATGGCCAAGCTGGGCTTTCGCACCTTCGATGAGATGGTGGGCCGCGTGGAAAAAATCGATGCCGCCATTGCCAGCGATCACTGGAAGGCGAAGGGCATCGACCTCTCCTCGATTCTCTACATGCCCACGGTGCCCTCGCGCGTGGCGCGTCGCAAGGTTCAGGCCCAGGATCATGGCCTTGACAAGGCGCTGGATCACGTTTTGATCGAGAAGGCCGCGCCGGCGCTGGAATCCAGAACGCCGGTGAAGGGAAGTTTCGCTATCCGCAACGTGCATCGCACTGTAGGTGGTATGCTGGGCGGCGAAATCGCGCGCCGCTATGGATCGGCAGGATTGCCGGACGAGACAATTCACTTCAAATTCAACGGGTCGGCGGGGCAGAGCTTCGGCGCATTCGTTCCCAATGGAGTCACGTTGGAATTGGAAGGCGAGTCGAATGATTATTTGGGCAAGGGCCTCTCTGGCGGACGGATCATCGCCTATCCGCCGAAAGGGTCTAGCTTTTTGCCTGAAGAGAGCATTCTGGTGGGCAACGTGGTGCTGTACGGCGCAACCAGCGGCGAAGTTTTTTTGAATGGAATTGCGGGCGAGCGCTTCGCCGTGCGCAACTCCGGCGTCGTCGCGGTGGTGGAGGGCGTGGGCGATCACGGCTGCGAGTACATGACAAACGGCACGGTCATTGTCATCGGGCTCACGGGCCGCAACTTTGCCGCGGGCATGAGCGGCGGGCGTGCTTTTGTTTACGACGAGCAGGGCGATTTTTCCGCGCGCCGCTGCAACACCACTAGCGTCGATTTGGAACCGCTGGCTTCGGAAGAGGATGCCGCCGAGGTGCGCGGCCTGCTGGAACGCCACCGCGACCTGACCGGGAGTCCGCGCGCCGCGTGGATTCTGAGGCACTGGACCGAGGCGCAGCCGCGCTTTATCAAGGTCTTTCCTCACGAGTACAAGCGCGTGCTCGGCATGCAGCGCGCCGAGGCAGTTTATTCTTCTCCCACAACTTCGTCGCACCGGGAGGCGGCAGTCGAGGTGGTCCATGGGTAAGGTGACAGGATTTCTGGAGATCGAGCGTGAACAACCATCCCGCCGCAAGGTTGAGGAGCGGCTTCAGGATTGGTTTGAAATCTACGAGCCATTTCCCGAGGAGAAGCAGCGCCAGCAGGGTGCGCGCTGCATGGATTGCGGCGTCCCGTTCTGCCACACGGGATGTCCGGTCAACAACCTGATTCCTGATTGGAACGACCTTGTTTACAACGGCCGGTGGGAGGCTGCTATCCACCGCCTGCATGCCACGAATAACTTTCCTGAGTTCACCGGGCGCATTTGCCCCGCGCCTTGCGAGGCGGCCTGCGTTCTGGGCATCAGCGAACCGGCCGTTTCCATCAAGCTCATTGAGCGCAGCGTGGTGGAGCACGCCTGGGATGAGGGTTGGATTCATCCCGAGCCTCCCGAACAGAACACGGGCAAGCGCGTGGCGGTGGTGGGCAGCGGGCCTGCGGGATTGGCCGCGGCACAGCAGTTGCGCCGCGCCGGACATTCGGTCACCGTCTATGAAAAGAACGACCGCATCGGCGGCTTGCTGCGTTACGGCATTCCCAACTTCAAGCTGGAAAAGCACGTTATTGATCGCCGCATCCAGCAGATGCGCGCCGAAGGTATCACCTTTGTCACCAATGCGCATATTGGCGTCAACGTACCCGTCGACGCGCTCACCGGTCACTATGACGCGATACTGCTGTGCGGCGGCTCCGAGCAGCCGCGCGACCTGAATATCCCCGGGCGCGAACTGAAAGGCATTCACTTCGCCATGGAGTTTCTGCCGCAGCAGAACCGCAGGTGCGAGGGCGACATGATCGATCCCTCCATCGCCATCAGCGCCGAGGGCAAGCACGTGGTTATCATCGGCGGTGGAGACACCGGCGCCGATTGCCTGGGCACCAGCCTGCGCCAACACCCGAAGAGCGTTCACCAGTTTGAGATTATGCCTAAGCCGCCCGAGCAGCGCGCCGCCCAAACGCCTTGGCCGATGTGGCCCTTGCAACTGCGCACGGAAACTTCGCACGAAGAGGGCGGCATCCGGGACTGGAGCATCAACAGCGTCAAATTCACCGGCGATAAAAAAGGCAACGTCAAACAGTTGCACGCGGTGCGCGTTGGCCCTCCGCCGAAGTTTGAAGCGGTTGCCGGTTCCGAGTTTACCCTCGATGTCGATCTTGTGCTGCTGGCGATGGGCTTTCTTGGCCCAGTGCGCTCGGGCATGATCGAGCAACTCGGCGTGGCAGTGGACAATCGCGGCAACGTGGCCACCGGCGCCGACTACCGGAGCTCAGTCAAAAACATCTTTTCCGCGGGAGACATGCGCCGCGGACAATCACTGGTAGTCTGGGCCATCAACGAAGGCCGCAAGGCCGCCGCGTCCGTCGATCGCTACCTGGCCACCCTCGCTGAACCTGTTTCACAACATCATCACGCTACGGCTTGAGCGCGTTCAAGGGCGGTTATTTTTTTGCCATGGCATCGAGTCCTGCGCCGGCCAGCGGACAGTGGGCTTAGTCATTGGTCGTACCAGGTGCTAGAATCGCTCGCATCGGAAGCAAATGACAGAACCTGTCCTCCAGCACGGTACCCCCGCGGATTTGACCCCCGAAATGATTCGGGCACAACTTCAGTTGCTCACTCGGGACGAGATTTTCAGCGCCAGCAAGAGGTCTATTGCGTTTTTGAGGTTTGTAGTTGAGGAGACACTGAAGGGCTCCGAGGACCAGATCAAGGAACGCACGATCGGCATGGAGGTGTATGGCCGGTCTTCGTCCTATGACACGAATCTAGACCACGTTGTCCGCACAGCCGCGACTGAATTACGCAAAAGACTGGCAATCTATTACGGGGACGAAAAGCATCGCGCCGAATTGAGGATCAGTCTTTTACCCGGCTCCTATATCCCAAGATTCATGCATGCTCATCAGGTCGCTCAGGAGGCGCCGGAAGACGGGTTGTCGGCCAATCTCCACACAGAATACGACCTCGCGTCCATTAGCCAGACACATCGGCGAAGAAACTGGATGGCGGCATCTCTGCTGTTTGCGGCGGTACTGGTTGCCGGGATGTGCTGGTGGTTTTGGCTTCATTCGGAGACCCCGGAATACATGTTCTGGAAACCGGTGCTCGATACTCCGGGGCCTGTGCTACTGGCGGTGGGCGACGTTCCACATGGGCCGCCTGTGCCGGTGACGGCCGAAGAGAGCCAGAATTTACCTTCGGCAATCCCCCAGTCCGATTCGACGCGATCTGTCCCATTTGCCGATACGGTCACGATTGCCAGGGTCGTGGGGGTTCTGGAATCCCATGGCAAGAAGGTTCTGATCCGCCAGGAGACCGCCAGTTCCTTTTCGGATCTACGTGAAGGCCCGGTCGTTCTTATCGGGGCTTTCAACAACGAGTGGAGCCTGCGTCTTACTCACCAGTTGCGCTTCACTCTCGCGCTGGATGCCGTAAATCACCTCATCTATATTAAGGATGTGAAAAATCCCACCTCCCGGGCATGGAGCTGGGGGACCAATCAGCCGACCAATCTCGTGGGAGGACGGGGCGGCCCGGTTCTGCACGATTATGCGCTGATCTCTCGTATTCGGAATTCCGAGACCGGGCATGTTCTGGTTGTGATAGGGGGTCTGTATACTTACGGAACCCAATCCGCTGGAGAGTTCTTGACCGATGCCCAGTTAATGCAAGCCCTTGGCAGTACATCGCGGATGGGCTCCGGCAACCAGAATCTACAGATCGTAATAGGCACTACGGTTACCGACGGAACCCCAGGCCCTCCCATGGTTCTGGCCGTATCCCAGGAATAAAAGCCGCCTTGCGAAACGGCTTATTTCTGCTCTGGGCTCGGATTGCATATTGTTCAAAATAAATACAATAGAACGATTCCTGACGGTCATGGACGGTATCTGTCTTTTCTGCCTCGTGTCGAGCCACGTACAAATTCGTGTGGCAAACAAAAACACGTGGACTAACTATCCCCGGCTATTCGTGTGCCAACCGAGGGAAGTCGTTCAGGTCCACAAGCAAAATACATCAGGAGGCTACAATGAGAACCTTTCTAAAACTGACAGGAAGCCTATTCGTTGTTTGTGCGGCAATGATTTGCGCTTGCAACGGAGCATGGGCACAAGGATACGGCAGCATACGAGGAACGGTGACCGACTCGACCGGCGCCGTGGTCTCAGGGGCTTCGGTAACGGCAACACAAGCCGGCACTGGTCTGACGATTAAAACAACCACCGGCGGGGAAGGGCTTTACGTCTTTCCGACATTAGCGCCATCGGACTATAACATATCCGTTAGTCACGCCGGCTTTGCAACGTACACCCAGCAAGGCGTCCAAGTCCGCGCGGATGCGGCGGTGACGACCAATATCACTCTCAAGACAGGCGCCGCGACCGAGTCCATTACTGTGACCGCCGAAACGGCCCAGGTTGACGTAACCACCGGAACGCTCTCGGAGGTGATTGGAGGAGCGTCGATCAACGAACTGCCCCTGAACGGCCGCAATGCTGCCGCCCTAACGGCGGAAGTGGCCGGCATCGTGCAGGCGCCTTCAGCCCAGGCGGACCAAGGGAATACCAAGTCATTTCCCATGGTCTTTACCATTTCGGCCAACGGCACCAGAGTCGGACAAACGAATTACATGCTTGACGGCGGCAACAACGTGGACGAATACACCAACGTCAACATGCCATTTCCGATGCCCGATTCGGTGCAGGAGTTCAGCATCGAGACCAGCAATTATAACGCCCAATACGGCCAGAACGCCGGCGGCGTAGTGAATATCATCACCAAGAGCGGAACCAGCCAGTATCACGGCAAGCTGCTTGAATATGTCCGCAACCGCTACTTCAATGCCGCGAATTACTTTGCCACCTCTGTAGACCCGCTCAAGCGGAACCAGTTTGGCGGCACGATCGGTGGGCCGCTGGAAATCCCACACGTCCTCAAAGGCAATAAGACATTCTTCTTCTTTGGATATCAAAGGACGATCAATCATGGCGCAGCCGGAGGCTCTAGTAACATTTTGCCCACCATTGCCGAGGCAGGCGCGAACACGTCAGGCACATCGGCAGGCACAAACGACCTGGTGTTTCCGACGTGCGTCACAGATTGGCTGAATCCGACGGCTATTGATACTTCGGTGCTCACTTGCGCGACGGGGTATTCGGATCATTGGAAACCCGCCGCACTGGATCCGGTGACAGCAAACCTGCTGCAACACCTTCCGGCGTTAACCGCATCAGGTGCTGTTACCATCCAGCTGCCGAACATCTATACCCAGGCTGAGATCACGGCTCGCGGCGATACCGAGCTGACGCCCAAGGACAAGATGACGCTGCGCTTCTTCTCCGATGCATACATTCTCACGGGCGTGTACCAACCAACGGATTTGCTCACCTATGCCGACGGAGCAGCGAACCACTACTACAACTCACTGCTCTCTGAGACGCACACCTTCAACGATCACATCGTCAACAACTTTATCCTCAGCAATCAATGGGATAGAGATTCGCGCGGGCCGAGTTCGAGTGCCATCTCCGTGGATGACCTGGGCGCCACCATCCCGCAGCCGGCGTTCCATCAGATCAATCAAATCAAGGTAACAGGTGGGGCCGGCAGCTTTAATATCGGCGCCAATCCGCAGGCGTTCTTTGTCAGGGGCAACTATACGCTGACCGACGATCTGCATTACCTGCAGGGAAGGCATAACATCGACCTGGGCTACCACGGCGAGGTGTCCAAGATCGACATCAACAATCTCTACGAACAGCCGGGACAGTACACCTTCAATTCCAACTACACCGGCGACGACAACGCCAGCCTGTTGTTTGGGTATGTCGCACAATTTGTGCAGGCGTCGGGGCAGTTTTTCAACCCACGAGGCAAGTTCCAGGGCGCATATGCTCAGGACAGTTGGAAGGCTTCTCGCAATCTGACGCTGAACTTTGGCGTCCGCTATGAGCCGTTTGTTCCCTGGCATGAGATACAGGGGCGGATGGGAAGCTTCTTCCCATCGCTTTGGGCGAGTAATACAAAGTCCACCATGTATCCCAATGCGCCCGCGGGAATGGAGTTTGCCGGAGACCCGGGGTTCAATAAGAACGGGATAGCATCTTCATATCTGCACTTCATGCCCAGAGCCGGATTTGCATGGGATGTTTTCGGCAACGGTAAGACCAGCCTGCGCGGCGGCGGCGGCATGTTCTTCGACAGCCGCATCAACAGCACTTTGTTCAATATTTACTCCAACCTAGCTCCATTTATCACTAGCGTAAGTTTTCAGAATGTGAATCCGGGTACACCTACCACAACGAGTTGCACGGTCACGGGTGGAGTGTGTATGAATTTCACGAATCCGTACACCAGCTTCGGGGCTGCTGATCCCTTCCCGGCGACCTTACCGATAAACTCACCGCCTCCTGGGCCATCCGCACCAATCTCCAACAACCAATCGTGGCTGACCTACGACCCGTTCCATGGTTTCCAGGACCCGCTTACGTACGCCTGGAACCTGGCGTTAGAACAGCAGGTGACCAGGAGCCTGTCCGCGCGTGCCGCCTATGTGGCCACGCATGGCAGCCACCAGTGGGTGCCATTCGAGCTGAATCCCGCCATCGCCAATACGCGCCTTTACTATCAAACGGGCTGCTCAAGCAGCAGCGTAGTAGACTCGACTGGCAAAAGTTGCTACCCGGGGACGATCACGGCGGCTAACACCGGCGGCAACATGAACTACAACTCGTTGCAGCTTTCGGCCGAGCAACGGGTGCGCTATGGCTTGACGCTGCTAGCCAATTTAACGTGGTCAAAGTCGCTCGATAATCAGCCGTGGAATCAAGCGTCTACCTCGATTGGCAACAACAACTCTTACGTCTTCCCGTATTACATGCCGAACTTCAAGAGCCTGGACTACGGGCCGTCGGATTTCAACCATAAGATTGTAAGCGCTGTGTCGTACGTGTACCAGGAACCGAAGGTTCTGAACGATGCTCCATATGCGGTGCGCTACTTAGTGAATAACTGGGAAACCTCAGGACTCTTCCAGTTCCGCAGTGGCGATCCGCTGACCATTTGGTCAAGCAATAACAACGTCTCCGGATCGGAACAAGATCGTGATCGCGCGGTGCAAACGGGAGCTCCCTATGCCAGTACAGCTTGCGGCGCTTCCACAAAATGCAAGTCGTGGCTGAATCAGAGTAGCTTTGTGAATCCGACTTATGCCGGTTCTATGGTTGCCAGCTCCTATGGATCCGTGAAGAAGGGTTCTTTTGTAGGCCCGCGCTATGTCGATTGGGACGCGAGTATTGTGCGCAAGTTCCCAGTCTATAGGGATCGGGCTAACTTGCAATTCAAAGCCGAGTACTTCAACCTGATGAACCACACCAACCTTGGCGATCCCGGCACTACAGTTGGCGGGTCATTGGGCAAAATCACAAGCACGAACCCTCAAAACTGGTCCGGCACGTACACAACGAACGATCCACGCATCGCGCAATTCTCGCTTAAGCTCGTCTTCTGAGCCCATGGCGAGCGAGGTTGAGCGGAGCCTCCCTCAACCGTTACAGGCGTCCAGTCCATAGGACTGGGCGCCTGCTAACCCGGATTACCCAAGGCTCGATACAGCAAGTAGTGAATCAAGTGGCAAATGATGCTGACATTGTGCGGTAGAAGGATAAACATGTCCGCACCCTCTTCGCGTGCGGCAAAGACGCGTTTTTTAGATAAGGTCTTTCTTCATTGTGTTTGGCCTGCGCCGGCCCAAAGCCTTGCTCAGTAGGATGCGCTGATCGTGAATGTTCCTAAGCCGGCTTTGCTTCGAGTATGCCGACGTTGCCCACCATCAGATTGTCGCCTCCGACCGGGTATACTCCGCTCAGTGAGAAGCCCGCTGCCTCAAGAAGCGTTTTCCATTCGCGCTCGCTGCGCTCTCTGCCGCCGGTGACCGCAAGCATGTTGAGGTCGCTCATCAGATGGCTTTCCAGTTGTGGGTCTGCGTGCGAGACGAGCGGAGGAAGGATGAATTCGATGATCAACAAACTGCCGGTCTGAGGGATGACTGCGCGGCAGTTCTTGAGAATAGGAATGGCATCCTCGTCCTGATCTCCGTGCAATACATGTTTGAGCATGTATACATCAGCGCCCGCCGGGACCGATTGCGTCAGATCTGCGACGATCAGTTGGCAACGGGAGGAAGGATCTTCCTGCGCGAAGCGAGATTTGGCCGCATCCACGCTGGGTTCCAGGTCCACAAGCATGCCACGCAGATGCGGGTTGAGCCCTAATACTGCAAGAATGAGCGATCCACCGCCGCCGCCGAGATCGGCGACCACCTTGGCGCGGGAAAAATCCCACGCGTGAGCGATAGGCGCGTAATCTTCTGCCGGCACCGTACCCATGACGGCTCGAAAGATTGAGTCAGCTTCAGGATCCTGCGACCAGCGGGAAGGTATCTTCGGATCGCGGATCTGAGAGGCCGGCTTACCGGTGCGAATACATTCTGTAAGCAGAGACCAGTCGTCAGCAAGCAGATCCGCCCAAAAGATGACGGCTGGCCAGGCGGACTGAGGCACATCCCTGCGCAGGGGATTGCCTAAGGAAGTCAGGCGAAAGTGTTCTGGCGTCGTCTCTTCCGTGACGCCGATGCTAGCGAGAGCGCGCAGCAGGCGGAACAGAGCATTGGCATCTGCGTGACACTTTTCGGCCAGGAAGTTGACGCTACGCACCTCGTCTCCAAGTGCATCGGCAACGCCGAGACGCGCCGCTGCGCAAAGCACACGGCTGCGGGAATATGCCATTGCCATTTCGACGAGCCCTGAATTTATCGTGACATTGCCGATGCAGCTGTCTGGTTGCTTCATAAGACACCTCAAATCCAATGTACCCACCGGGGACGAGCCCTGCCCAGCAGTAAATTCAGAAGAGTTGTGGTATTGGTTGCATCTGACTGACTAAGAGCGCTGACAATAGCGTAATACGGATGAAGTCAAACTGAATATGAATGCAAGTTATTGATAAATGACGACTTACATGGCGAATGAAAAGAGATTCCAGCTACCGATGCGCACTGATTCTAAACAAGTTATTGAAATTATTAGACGCTTAGAACTCACCATGCGCAGGAAACACGGCCTATCCACAAGTAATCAGACACAGTGGGATTTCGTACCGCGAATATTCATCATCTGGTCATGCTGCACATCAGGACGAAGTTATTGAAAAGGCTACATTACTAGCAAAACATCTGATTAAACAAAAAAACTACCAATCCTACTTTTGGCTGATTCATATTGATATCGCACGAGCGTAGGATTCCCTCGATTCACAAATCTTCATTTCAACCGACTTGGCAATGGCCAAAGGGAGGGGAATGGAGAGTTCTGAACATTCACGGCTGGGTAGAGCGGGCGAGGGGTTGTAGACGGTATCAAAGGTATAGCAGAGAGCTTACAATCGCTGCTACTCACTCTATGCAACGCCAGTAACTTACACTCAGGAGGCTGTTGTGAGATTCATTTATGCAAAGCATCTGTGCACACTGCTGCTCGTCATCCTCGTTGGCCTTGCCGGTTTCGCATATGGACAAGGCACCAGCGCCAGCTTGACGGGTAACGTCACCGATCCATCCGGAGCGGCAGTGGCCGGAGCGACGGTAACCGTCACCAATATCGACACAAATTTGACGCAGTCCGCCAAAACGGACAGTGCAGGAACGTACCTGATCCGGCCCTTGCCGATCGGCAATTACACGCTAACCATCGAGGCCGCCGGCTTTGCCCGCTATATGCAGAAGGGCATCGTCCTGACGGTCAATCTGGCCGCGACGCAGGATGTGCGCCTGAAGGTAGGCGCAGGCAAGGCGGAGACAATCTCTGTCACGGCCGATGCTGAGCTGATCAATACCTCCTCGGCCGAACTAGGATCGACGGTCAATGAAGCCGCCATCTCCGAGCTGCCGCTCAACGGACGCGATCCATCGAGCCTGGTTTTGCTGGCTCCCGGCATCGTCAATGTGTTGAATCACGGCGGCGAAGGCATCCAGACCGGCTTCTCCTTCCCGACCGAGACCGGCGCCAGCGCCGCCGGCGGCCGCCAGGGCAGCACGTTCTATATGCTTGACGGCGTCACCAACATGGACAACTACGACCTGCTGACCTCGCCCTTCCCGAACGCCGACGCCACTCAGGAGTTCAAGGTCATCACCAGCAACTACGGCGCGCAGTTCGGCTTTGCGCCCGGAGCGGTGGTCTCCATCGCCACCAAGAGCGGCACCAACCAGTTCCACGGCGGCGCCTTCTGGTACATCCGCAACAACGCCCTGAACGCCACCGACTGGTTCAGCCACCAGACCGATACGCTGCGGCGCAATCAGTTCGGGATTTATGCCGGAGGGCCGATCAAGAAGGATAAGCTCTTCATCTTTGGCAACTACCAGGGCACCAAGATCATTTGGAACTCGACGGACACGAAGACCTCCACGCCGACCGCCGCCATGCTGGCGGGCGACTTCAGCGGCCTGGCCTCGGCGGTCGATTTGGCCGCTGGCACGACAGACCTGAATGGCCCCTTCAAGACTATCGCGGGCAAGCCCAACCAACTCGATACCAGCATTCAGCACATATCGCCGGCCGCGAATTATTTTGCGAAATATGGCATGATCAGAAGCGCCAATATCGTGTCCAACGCTTCGGCTCTGACGCTCGGAGAGCAAAGGGCAAACGGCGATATGATGTACGTCTATCCCACCGTCCACAACAGCTACGAAGAGGGCACGCTCAAGGTAGACTACAACGTCACGCCCTCCCAGAGGCTCACCCTGCGCTCGTATAGCAACGCCTTTGGTGCTCCGTCGACTGACGTTGCGGGCAACATGGAAAGCGTCTACAAGCCATGGACTGCCAGCTTCTGGCAGCAGATGTACTACTTTAACAACCTAGTGCAGCACACCTGGACAATCAATCCGAAGACGGTCAACACCATCTCGGTCTTCATGACCCAGATGAGCGCGCACAGCGCCGCCCAGGAGCTGGGTAGCGACGGCAAGGCGCTATGCTTCTCCAACAATAGCGGGGATACAAATTTTGCGGGTATTGGAGTCAACGAGCCCGCTGGCAGTTGCTATATGGGCGCTCTGCGCATCAACTCGAACTACGGCTTTGAGAGCGGCTGGGATGAGCCCTCGCAGGAACTCCGCACCTCCCTAGGCCTGGTCGATACGCTGAACAAGCAGATGGGCAAGCACTCTCTAACCGCCGGCATCGATCTGATGCATCAGCACGCAGTCGAGAATACAGCATATCCGACTCAGCCGTTGATCGGGTTTGGAAGAAGTGGAACAGGCTCAGGCGGGAATTCCTATACCGGCATTTCTTGTCCCAGCACTGGTCCCCAAACCGACTGTTCCCCATGGGGCGGATACCTGGCCGATTATATGGTGGGCGCCGCATCGGGTTACATGCAGGGCGCCGGCGAGATTGCCGATGTGGCCGGCTGGCAGATTGGACCCTTCATCCAGGATGACTGGAAGATTCTTCCCAATCTGACCATCAACCTCGGTTTACGCTGGGATCCGAACACACCTCCCGTCTCCCAAGGCGGACGCGGCGCGGCCTGGATACCCGGCACGAATAGCCTTGCCGGTTTTGCGAATAGCGTACCCGGCCAGCAAAGCACTGTGTATACCAACGCTCCCGCGGGACTCAACTTCCCCGGCGACCCCGGTGTGCCCAATACCCTGATGAACAGCGACTACAATTACTGGGAGCCTCGCATCGGCGTGGCCTACCAGCCCAAGGCACTGC
>CAZFMB010000113.1:0-12604 GCA_964520005.1 uncultured Occallatibacter sp. | reverse complement strand
CGCTACGATTTTCTGGTGGGCAAGCTGCGCGGACACACCTATATGCCCAACCCGGCGAATCCCGGCGGCACAGATCCAAATCTTATCAACGTGATCAACCCCGGCGACCCCTGGGTGCACATCGAGAAGATCAGCTTCCGGCCCACGGAAAACCTAGAGTTCGGATTTGAGCGCACCGTGATCTGGGGCGGCAAGGGACATGCGCCCATCACTTTTCGCACTTTTGCGAAGAGCTTCATCAGCATATCGTCGCCCGGCGGCAACACCAAGGACGGCCGCGACGATCCCGGCGCGCGCTTTGCCGCCTTCGACTTCTCTTACCGGCTGCCCTTTGTCCGCAACTGGCTCACGCTCTACACGGACTCCGAGGTGCACGACGACGTCTCTCCCGTCGACGCTCCTCGCCGCGCCGCTTACCGGCCCGGCATTTATCTCTCTCATGTGCCCGGCCTTCCCAAACTCGACCTGCGCGTCGAAGCCGCATCCACCGACCCCTCCGCTTCGGATCATCCAGCCCAGAACTCATACTCCAGCCACTACGGCCAGTTCATGTACTACGAAGGAATCCAGAAGCAGGGCTACACCAATCAGGGACAGCTCTTCGGCGACTGGATCGGTCGCGAAGACAAGGGCGGCCAGGCCTGGATCACATGGCATCTGAGCGGCAACGAATGGCTGCAGGTAGGTGTACGCAATCAAAAGGCCACCGGCTATTTCATTCCCGGCTCGACGAACTCGACCGTCCCAGTCGGGAGTCCCGGATGTCCCAGCGCTGACCCTGGCACTTCCACTTGCCTGCCGCCCGGCGGCACCACCTTGAACGACATCAACTTCCAGGTGGTCAAGCGCATCGGCAAGGACTTTGAGGTCAACGGCAACTTCGCCTATGAGCGTTGGAAGGCTCCGATCTATCTCCCCGGCCAACAGACCGTGACCACCACCACCATCCAACTTACCTGGTTCCCGGGACGCAAGATCAGCTTCTAGGGAGGCTTGACGCAGCGATCCCGCTACTCGGCGATGATTACACCAAGCGCAGCGTTGAGCTCATGGTTTAGCGAAGAGGCAAACACCGGACCAGGGTCGCGAGCCTTGGCGGCCATTCGACGCCGGCAACATAGACAGAAGCTTCATGCCAAATGAGAGACGCTTGAGACGCGCCGCCGTTTTGAGTAGCGAGCGCACATCAATTGGCTTCCAGCCGCAGGGAACGAAGAACTCCGGACCTTCCTCAGGACCAAATTGCAACGAGGAGACACCTTCGCTGAGGGAGATATTCATGTTTTTCTGGAGCAGCCGCAGCAAACCCGGTGATGCAAGATCCAATATCCAGCGTTGAAATGTTCGAGGAGCCGCAAGGTCCTCTGCAAGCGCGCGGACCTGATCGGCGCTGAAATAGATGATGAACCCTTCGGTGAAAAGCAAAATTTTGGCGGCCCTGCGTCCGAGTTGGGCGAAGACTTCGCGGCGGGCAGTAACATCAGACAAATCGAGGCGAACGCGTTCCAGAGCGCAGACTGGTTTTTCATTGGCCAGAATTTCTTCTTTGTAGGAAAGGATGCCGGGGAGATCGACTTCAACCCATTGGAGCGTTGCCGGCAGGGTCATGCGATAGGGTCGGGTATCGAGGCCCGCGGCAAGATTGACAACCATATCCACGCCCTGCTGGCATTGTTCCTCGATGAACTGATCAAACAAATAGGTGCGCACCACCCAGGCCCAGGTGTTGCGGTCGCTGAAGGGCATGGATTCGGCGATCTGATCGCCGCGTTTGCCTGCCAGTCGGCGAGCCAAGGGATCGCGAAAGAGCGCGTCATGGCGTTCAGTCTCTCGCGCCCGATAGACCGCCGCCAGAAGCGCCGTGTCTGAGATATTGCGGATCAGAGGTTCAGCTTGAGTCACGATAGGATGCTCCTCCCGTGTCACTCTGATGAGATGCTGAAATCTCGGAATTGGATGCCGGTATTGCGCCCGCGTCTCGCTACTCTGCG
Source organism: uncultured Occallatibacter sp. (assembly GCA_964520005.1). Taxonomy (GTDB): domain Bacteria; phylum Acidobacteriota; class Terriglobia; order Terriglobales; family Acidobacteriaceae; genus Telmatobacter. The sequence continues at coordinate 10,613 of CAZFMB010000113.1, read as the reverse complement.
AAGATTTCAGCGAGAGCAGTAAGTGTTGCTTTCAGGGTTGCTGGGACAATGGCTCCGGTGCGCTTTACCAGGCGGGTCTTGTCAACAGCGCGAATCTGATCGAGCAGGATGAGACCCTGCTTGCCGCCATGGCGTACGGAAATGCGAAAGGGCGACGGATGGCTGCCAGTAGTCATGGGCGCGACCATCACTGTGCGTAGATAATCGTGCATCTCGGGTGGAGAGATCACAACGCAGGGACGGGTCTTCTTAATCTCACTGCCGATGGTGGGGTCGAGGTTCACCAGCCAGATTTCCCCGCGCTTCACCACTTCAGCTCCTTATCGGCCTCATTGGCGAACTCGGGTATCACGAGCGCATCGTCGTCTGCGGCCGCCAGCTTCCTGCTCGCTTCGGCCCAGCCGGTGCGCGGGGCTGACTTGGGACGGCGCAGGACCAGCGCATCGCCCTCCACGCGCATCTCCGCCTGGTCCTCCAGCCCCACTTGTTGCAGTAGCGGCTTGGGAATCAGAATTCCCTGCGAGTTGCCCAGACGCCGAATCGTCGTTAGCATTGCGTCCTCCGTGTAATAACAATGTTATCACGAAAGGTGGTCCTCGTAATTTACAACTGAATTCTAAGGCACGGCTGGCTTAGACGAAGGGAAGGTTCTGGCGGAAATAATCGTTGCAAGCAGCTTAGCTTCCCCGGAGAATTTCCCTCGTTTCCCGTCTGGATAGTAGCGATATTTATGACCGAATGAGGCGCGCCCATTCACCGCCGGGTCACGCGCTAAAACGATCTCGTTGATTTGTCCCGCATAGTCCTCTGTCAAGAAGAGTTGAACGTAGGCGGCACAAACGCTGTCTCTTGTATCTGCGGCGAGAAAATGTGCCCGCCAACCCTCCGCCCTCGCGTTTGGGTCCGACACTCCTTGGAAAAGAGATCCTTGACGCACACTCATGAAATCGTTGACGTGCTGAATCGGTTTGTTGGTGTCTTCGTAAATGAACTGACGGATGCGCGAGAAAATCTCTTCGTGTCCGGTATAGTTGCGAAACTGTGAAAGAAAATAATGGAACCCAATTTTAGCAATAGCCCGGAAGTACCGCTCACCCAACTCAAACCTCACGGCGGGCCTTTCGATTATGTTGCTCAAAGGCCTTCCCTCTGAGAACGTAACCGCAGGACAAGCTTCTTTAATGAGCTTTTGAACCCACTCCCTCTCATGGGGATAGTATGACAAGCGCGTCTCATAGGGCTCAACAACTCCGAGGCGGACCATCGCCTCTAACAACTGTCCGGCCGACATTTCTTCAAAAAGCGGAAGATGATGCGTTTTACCAGACTCAGTTTCCACGAAAATCATTTCGCACATCTGCGTTACTTTGCCATTCCGAATCTCAAGATTTACCTCCGCACCGATATTGGCGTCAAAAGTAGAAAACTCCAAACGCCGTCCTCCAGCGCTACCCCTCACAAAGGGATTGACCTTCTTATGCTCTGCTCGACCCTCCACAGCATAGAATTTGCGAAGCAATCCTTCTGGACCGCACCGAGCAATTTGTTGATCGAGAAGACCCAAACGTTGTTCATTGCACTTCTTACAGATATAGCCATCAAGATTCGGTGCATCTTTGAACTCGCCGAATGCAACAGGGAGCACATGCTCCAGAGAGTTAGCTTCAGCGGGACAGTAGAGACACTTTTTCACACATTCATTATCGCGCAATCGAAGGCAGCTAGCAGAGGAAATTTGCTTAACTCCAGTATGTTCGGCAATTCGGGTACTATCACATTGACGCATTCTGAGCTTATCTACCTTGCTCTTGGGTGCGTGCGGTCGTAGACCACGGTCAACTGCGCGGTGGTCAGTTGCGTGTAGCGCTGGGTGGTGGAGAGGCGCTCGTGACCCAATAGCTCCTGAATGGCGCGCAGGTCGGCGCCTTCCTCTAACAAATGAGTCCCGAAGGCGTGGCGCAATGTATGCGGATGCACGTCGGCGGAGAGTCCGCGCATGGTGGCGATGCGCTTGACGATGCGGCCGATGCTGCGCGTGGTGAGCCTGGCTTCGCCGCCGGGCTTGGCAAGTCCGCGCAGTTGCAGGTTGAGAAACAAGGCAGGCGTTGCGTAGCCTTTTGTATCGTCCGCCGCGGCCAGACGAGCTGCGCGCTCGGCGAGATAGGCACGCAAGGCTTGCGCCGCCGCGTCGCCCAGAGGAACGTAGCGCTGCTTTTGCCCCTTGCCGCGAATCAGAATGGCTTCGTTTGCCCAGTGAATGTCTTCGAGGTTCAGCCCTGTCAGCTCGGCGTTGCGGATGCCGCAGCCGTAGAGCAGTTCCAGAATCGCCGCGTCGCGCGTGGGCCAACTGGCAGCATCGTCGGCGACCGAATCAACTACTCGGTTCATCTGCTCGATGGAAGGCACGCGCGGCAGATGCCTGGGCAGTTTTGGCGTGGCCACCAGCGAGGCCGCATTCTGCTCCAAGCGCCCCGAGCGCGCCAGCCACCGGAACCAACTGCGAATCGCCGCTAGTGCCCTCGCTGCGGAGGCTTTTGATAAGCCGCGATCATAAAGCGTGCCCAGGTAGGCGCGGATGTGCGTGTGCTCGATGCCCTTTGGGCCGTTCTCGTCTCCGTAATGCTCGGCGATATAAGCAATGAAACCGCGCAGTTCGCGCTCGTAGGCACGCAGGGTGTGCGCCGATGCTCCGCGCTCATTGGCCAGCACGCGCAGATAATCGGCGACGAGTGAGCTGAGTGAAGACGCTTGGATGGACTTATTTTCCCAGGTCTCAACATCGAGACCTGGGCCACCCAGAGATACGGGGGCACTCATGCGGTCTCCTCGCTTGGCTTAGCGCTCGAAACCAGATGCAACCCTTTACGAGGAACCAAAATCTTCACATCCTGCGTGCGCTGCCGCGTGGAGCGGGGATGGTGCATTCGATGCACTTCCTTCAGCCGGCCCAGCGCCAGGTGAGTGTATATCTGTGTTGTGGAGATGTCGGCGTGGCCCAGCATCAACTGTACGCTGCGCAGGTCGGCGCCGTGCTCCACCATGTGCGTGGCGCAACTGTGACGCAAACTGTGGGGGCTGGCGTCGGAGTTGGCCATCTTCACCACATGCCAGACCCATTGGCGCGTCAGCGGCATTCCGCGCAGCGAGAGGAACAACCTGGTGGCGTCCTGGCGCATGGAATTAGATTTGCCGTGTGAGCTGATTCGAGCCAGGTGCGGCCGTCCCTGCTGCAGATACTCCTCCAAAGCCTCAATGGCAGTCCGTCCCAGCGGCACAATGCGCTCCTTGTCTCCTTTGCCGCGCACCTGCACGCGGCCCAGGTCCAGCGCCAGATCGCCAGTGGAGAGCGCCGTGACCTCCGAAACGCGCAAGCCGCCCGCGTAGAGCAGCTCCAGAATTGCCCGGTCACGCAAGATTGTAGCCCGCGCCTGCGGATGCCCGGCGCTGAGGCGCGCCCGGTCAAGCATCTCCGTTACTTCCGGCTCGGCCAGAGATTTGGGCAGCACCTTCCATGCTTTGGGCGACTCGATGTTTACGGTAGGATCGTGATGGATGCGCCGGTCGAGCAGTAGCCACTTGTAAAAGCCTCTCAAGCAGCTCAGCTTGCGCGCCGCTGAACGCTGGTCGATGCCGTGGGCGCGCAGATGCTCCAGAAAAGCCGCCACATCCTGCTGCGCCGCCGTCAACAGCACGCCGCTGCGCCCTTCGATGAACTCGGCAAAGGTCTTCAGGTCGCCGTCGTAAGCCTCGCAACTCAGGGGACGAAGGCCCTTTTCCACGCGCAGATACGCCTGGTAGTCCTTCAGCAACGATAGATTGCGTGCGGATTCCACAGATTCGATTATCGGCGTTAAAGGCTGCCTCCGCAGCTAACGCGCACACTGCCGAACCTGCTTCATCATGGACTCAACTTCGGCAACAGCGTAGTTCGGCCAATCTGGAAAATCTCCGGCACAATTTTGCGCACGTCCGATGGCACACCACCGGCCCAGCAGCGTATAACGCTGGAATGGGGGTCTTGTCGGCAGTAGAGATCGATGCGTGGCTGCGCGAGGGCGGCCAGGTGGTCACGGCCAGCGACCGCGCCGCTCGCGCACTTGCCGCCGCATTTCATCGCGCCCGCTTGGCCGAGGGACTGGCTGCCTGGCCCGCGCCGAATATCAAGGATTGGAAGAGCTTTGTCCGCGCAGAGTGGCTGGAGCGCAACTCAGACGCACGCCTGCTACTGAATCCAGCGCAGGAAGAGGCGCTCTGGGTGGAGATCGCCGGCCAGGATCGCTCATTGGCCACACTGCTTGAAAGCCCGCGTCATCGCCTGGCGGCTCTGGCCATGGAGGCCCACGAGCTGCTTTGCTCATATGCGCCGCAGTTGTTGCGTACATCGACCCGTATAGCATGGCAGCAGGACGCGGCGGCCTTCAGCGGTTGGCTGGCGGCTTTCGACGAAGCGTGCCAGGCTGAAAATTTGATTAGCCCCTGCCGCCTGACGCACGAGCTGATTTCGCTGCTGAAAGCCGATCCGGCAAAGCGGCCGCCGCTGCTTCTGGTTGGATTTGACCGCATTTTGCCCGTACAGCGCAGCTTCTTCGACGCATGGGGTGAGTGGCGCGAGGCTGACAAAGACGGGTCGGCTGATAAGGTTCAATTCCACGCCGCCGCTGATGGGCAGGTCGAGCTTGCGGCCTGTGCGATTTGGTGTAACCGCCTCCTCGCCGTTAAATCGGACACCCATCTACTGGTCGTTACGCAGGCTGCGGGCACGCGCCGTGGAGAGATCGAACGCGCCTTACTTCGACACGTTGGAGCGGCCTACGAGTTTTCACTGGGAGTCCCGCTCGGCCAGGTTGCACTGGCGCGAGCTGCATACCTTATGCTGCGCTGGCTTGATGGGCCAATTGACGAGCAGGAACTTGACTGGCTGCTTTCCACGGGCTATGCCGCCGTCAACGCGCAGGAGTCCATTGCGCTGCAAGCATCTATGCGATCCCTGCGCCGCTACGGTCTGGAACGAACGCAGTGGACGCTGGCCGCCTTCCTCGGCGAGAAGCACGCCTCTAAGTTGCTTCCGACCGGCTGGGTGGAGCGCATCAGCTCGGCTCAACACCTCTTAGCCGGATTCGCGCAACGACCGCAAACTCCACTCGACTGGGCGGAGCTGGTTCCGCGGTTGCTGGACGAGCTTCGCTTTGCCACTGTCCTGACGCTCCAGAGCGCCGAATATCAGGCCTTTTGCCGCTGGCAACAGACCGTGGAGAATTGCGGCTCGCTGGGCTTCGATGGCCGCAAGATCGGGTGGAAGGATTTTCTCTCTAAATTGGGCCGCGCGCTGGACGAGACGCTGTTCGCTCCCGAGTCGCGCAATGCGCCGATACAGATCGCCGGCCCGGCTGAGTCGGCCGGGCTCACTGCTGACGCTGTCTGGTTTTTGGGAGTTGACGAAGATGCCTGGCCTGCGAACGGCTCGACACATCCGCTGTTGCCCATCGAGATTCAGCGCGAGAGCAAAATGCCACACGCCGCGCCGCAGCTCGATTGGGAGTTGGCCGAAGCTATCACTCGGCGCATTCTGGCTTCGGCGCGGGAGGTCCACTTCAGCTATGCAAAGCAGAGCGAGGCTGTGGAGGCCCGACCGTCGCGCCTGATTGTCCAGCTTGCCGGGGAGGCGCGGAAGCTTTCGGCGGAACTGACAGAATCGATCGCGCCGCCTCCGCTCACAGTTGCATTCAACGACCGCAGCCTCATTCCCTTCCCTCCGGGCAAGGTCAAGGGCGGCGCGGATGTTCTCACTGCGCAGTCGCAGTGTCCCTTCAAGGCCTTCGCCACCGCGCGCCTTGCTGCCGAAGGCTGGAAGCCCGCTGAAGCCGGTCTCACCGCCGCACAGCGCGGCAATCTGCTCCATGCCGTGATGCACTCTGTCTGGGCTGGGCCGCCGGAAGGCATTCGAACACACGCCGAACTCCAGAGTCTGACAGACATCGAGGCTTTTGTTGCGGGACATGTGCGGCGCGTACTCACGCAGCAGTTGAAACCCCATCATCGTGAATTGATGCCGCGCCGCTATCTCGAACTCGAAGAGCAGCGGCTGAATAGGCTGGTCAGCGAATGGCTGGAGTACGAGGCCGCGCGCGTTGAATTCAAGGTCGCCGACACCGAGGTGAAGCGTACCGTACACCTAGCAGGACTCACTCTCGATCTTCGCCTGGACCGCGTTGATCGACTGAAGGACGGTTCCCTGCTGGTGATCGATTACAAATCCGGCAACGTTTCGCCCAATGCGTGGGAATTGCCTCGACCCGAAGACGTGCAATTGCCACTCTATGCCGGGTTTGCCCTGGACCGCGAACAGGAACGCCTGGGCGGACTGGTATTTGCCAAGGTGCGCACTGGAGATTTGGAATTTGCAGGGCGTGTCTTCGATCCTGTCGTCACGCTCTCTGCCGACCTCAGCACAAGAAGCTCACTGGCTAAGAATAAGCTCACTCTCGATCAGCTAATCGGATGGCGCGAGTGCATCGAACAGCTCGCCAAGGATTTTGTCGCGGGCCGCGCCGATGTGGACCCGCGCGATCCTCCCAAGACCTGCGAACGCTGCGGCATGCAAACACTCTGCCGCATTCAAGAGCGCGAGGCGCAACTCGAAGACGACACCGACGACCAGGAGGACGGCGATGAGTAAGCCTGCCCGCCCTGCACCTCCCGATCAGCTTGAGCGCCAACGCGCCCTCGATTCCGAACGATCCATTCTGGTGCAGGCTCCTGCCGGCTCGGGCAAGACCGATCTGCTTACGCGCCGCTTTTTGCGCCTGCTGTGTGCAGTGGATGAACCTGGCCAGATCGTCGCCATTACCTTCACGAATGCAGCCGCCGCCGAGATGCGCAATCGGATTCTCGATGAGCTGAGAAAAGCCGCTACCAACACAGCTCGCGATCCTGATGAGTTTTCAATGGACGCACTCGCTCGTCGCGCCCTGTTGCACTCCCAGACACTCGGCTGGAAGCTGCTCGACCTGCCTGCACAGTTGCGCATCTCGACGATTGATTCATTCTGCCGTGAGCTGGCCTTGCAGCAGCCGCTACTCTCCGGCCTGGGCGGCGGCATCGACATCGCCGAGCAGCCTGAGGAACTCTATCGCCGCGCGGCCCGCGAAGCTCTGAGAAAAGTTGACCAGACCGGCTCGATACTGGGCACGGCTATTGAAGAACTGCTGCTCTGGCGCGATAACGGCTGGCAGGAGATGGAAAACCTGCTGGTGGAGATGCTCAAAGGCCGTGACCGCTGGATGCAAGGCTTCGTTCTTGAGAGCGCCCAGGATTGGGAGAAGCTCCGCGAGCGGCTGGAACTGCCTTTTGCTCATGCCGTGCGCGAGACACTCATTTCGTTGAGTGTGCTTCTCGACCAGGTTCCCGGCGCGCGGGAAGAGGCACTCATATTGGCGCGCTTTGCCTGCGCGCAAAGCGGCGGCGAAATTCATCGGGAACTAGCCGAATTGGTCGAGTTCCCCTGTGCTCCATTCACTGGCAGCAATGATTTTGAAGAGGCTCGGCAGGCACACGTGAATCTTGCCACACTGTTGCTTACCGGCGATGGCGCCTTCCGCAAACAGGTCGATAAGCGTCTGGGCTTTCCCGCCGATCGCAAGCGTGAAAAAGACCGCATACTAGCGTTAATCAATGCTCTCGCAACTGTTCCCGGTCTCGATGCCGCCCTCGCCTCCGTTCGCAACATGCCATCCGTTCACTACACCGAAGACGAGTGGAAGATTGTGAAGGCCTGCTTTACGCTGTTGCGACAGGCCGCGGGCGAGCTGCAAATTGCTTTTGCAGAGGCTGGCGCCGTGGACTATACCGAGGTTGCGCAGATCGCCTTGCGCGTACTCCGAGGCGAAGATGACCTGCCGACTGACGCCGCGCTGGCTGTTTCGGGTAACATTCGCCACCTGCTGGTGGATGAGTTTCAGGACACCAGCCGCCGACAGCATCAGTTGCTCACGAGCCTGATTGCCGCATGGCCCGAGAGGCCCGGCCGCACCTGCTTCGTGGTCGGCGACCCCATGCAGTCTATCTACTTCTTCCGCGAGGCAGACGCCGAACTTTTTCCACGCGTAAAGGCCATTGGACTTGAGATTCTGCACGACCAGCCGCTGCTCTTCGACTCTGTCGCCCTTACGGCTAACTTCCGCACCGCGCCGGGTCTGGTTGAGCGGCTCAACCGGGCCTTCGAGCAGATTTTCGCGGCTGACGATGGCAGCGGCATCACGTTTGCCGCCGCGCAGCCGGCGCGGGAAATGAAGTCCAGCACCGGCCCGGCATTTGCGTTACATCTCGACTTCGTTCCCCAGGCCGGGCGCGGTAAATCTTCCGATACAGGTAATGAAATCGAAACTGCCCGCGCAACACAGATCGAGGAGATCGTCGAGCTGATTCGCAGCCATCTAGGCTCTGTGGAGCAGGCCCGGCTGGCTTGTGAGCGAGGCGAAGATGCAAAATTTCGCATTGCCGTTCTAGGCCGCGCCAAAAAACATTTGGTCCCCATCGCCGCGGCTCTGCGCGATGCGGGAATTCCCTTTCGCGCTGTCGAACTGGAACAACTCGCCGCCCGCCCCGAAGTTCTCGATGCGCTGGCCCTGGTCCGCGCGCTGCTCAATCCACAAGACCGCGTGGCTTGGCTGGGCGTTTTACGCGCACCCTGGTGCGGCCTCTCGCTCGAAGACCTGCATCGCATTGCCGGAAGCGACGATTCTGAGGCGCGTCTCCGGCCCATCCCGGAGCTGATTGCCGAGCGGCTTACGCAGCTGAGCGAAGAGGGCCGTCTGGCAGCCGCGCGCGTACTGGACATAATTGCATCAGCACCTGCCCTTCGCGCCGCAAATCCAACGGCCTCACTGGGAACATGGCTGGAACAAATTTGGCTACGGTTGGGCGGAGCGGCTTGCGTAGACGCGACCGCCCGCGCCAATATTGACCTTCTCTGGAGCTGTTTGGACAGCCTTCAGGGAGGCGAACCGGAGCTGCTTGGCCCCGGCCTCAATGCAGCTCTCGACAAACTTACTGCCCTGCCGAACCCGGAGGCCAGCGGTGATTGCGGGGTACAGTTGATGACCATCCATAAGTCCAAGGGCCTGGAGTTCGAGGTGGTCATAGTGCCTGAGATGCAGGCTAGAGAGGGACGCGGCAAGACGAGAATGCTGACCTGGATGGAACGCGGACTCGCCGAACCCGATGAATCAGGCGAGATTACCGAGTTTCTCATCGCTCCCCTGCAACGCAAGCGCACCGACAGAGGTCAAGCCAAGGAGTGGGTTGATCGCGTCTATCGCGAGCGAGAGAGGCAGGAGACTCGACGCCTACTTTATGTCGCCGCCACCCGCGCCCGCGAGGAACTACACTTTTTCGCCCGTTCCTCCTGCAAGGAAAAAGACGGGGAGTTGACCCTGGTGGAACCAGTCAACAGCTTGCTGGCCACTGCCTGGCCAGCGCTGGAAGAAGAGGTTCGCGCTCGCTTTGATAAGTGGAAAGCCGCCAGAACTGCTCTTAATACCCGTGAGGAAGTGGAGATTGAGTCCCTTGCCGCGTCCGGCGAGAGCAATCTGGCCGTAATGCCTTCTCCTATTCGGCCCACGCTATTGCGCCGTTTGCCACCGGATTACCAGGCCGCGCCAACCGAAGCCTCCTCACATACCGCCGGTGAACCCTCTGTTCTGGGAATAGGAACAGGACCCGCCCAACTCTATTCCCGTCACGAGGGCGGAGTGCGTTCCCGAGCCCTGGGATCAGCCGTCCACACACTGCTTGAAGAGCTGGCCCGCCTGCGCACCAAGCTTGACTGGGAGGCTGCTCGCTCGTCCCTGGCCGGCTTCGAGCCGCGCGTTGCCGCCCAAGTGCGCGCCGTCGGCGTGGACCAGACTCAGGCCTCACAAATCGCCGCTGAGGCTCTTCAACTGGCGCTCAAAGCCTCCCGTGACCCCATTGGTTCGTGGATTCTATCGCCCCACGCCAGCGCAGCCAGTGAGGCCGCCTGGGCCGGGGTGGTCGTCGGCGACCTGCGATCTGTCCGCGTGGACCGCGTCTTCAGGGCGGGTCCTACGCCCGGCGCCAAAGGAGAAGATTCCTGGTGGATTATTGACTACAAAACTGCTCACGCCGATAATTTGGACCCCGCCCAGGCCCTGCCGGAGCTCCGTGAGCTCTTCGCCCCTCAGCTCGAGGCCTATGCCGGCCTCCTGCGCAACCTGCACGGCTGGGATGCATCCGTAGTCGTCGGCCTGTATTATCCGCGTCTTTCACTCATGGATTGGTGGGAAATCTAGCTGGCGCGGGCCTTTCCGGCAGGATTGATTAAACGATCATGGCCTGGCTTGGTCCCCCTGGCGTTACCGGGGCAGCGTATCCCGTCCGGCACAAGTTTTTTAGATTCAAAAGATTCCTTGTGCGAAATGGCCATAAGAGCGGTACAATTTCCACGAGGAGACCCATGGCCGGAGATATGCAACTTACGTGCAGCGATTGCGGGCAGGACTTCACCTTCACCGCTGCTGATCAGACGTTCTTTCAGGAACGTGGTTATTCGACCCCAAAACGTTGCAAGAATTGCCGTCAGGCAAAGAAGAACGATC
>CAZFMB010000112.1:0-12621 GCA_964520005.1 uncultured Occallatibacter sp. | reverse complement strand
GGTCGCTTTCCGGACTGCGGACGAAAGAAGGGGAAGAGCCTTGCGCTCTTCCCCTCCTTTTCGTCCATGGCCGCCCCATACAGAGTCCGCCCAATGAAGTCGGCCGTGCAAGCGGCTTCCAAGGCTGCGGAAAAAGTCGGTCCGGAGGGAGGCGGGGGTTTCAACCCCCGCAGAAAGCTCGCAGAATCAATCGGGCCTTCAGGCCCGGAGGGACGCTTTCCATCCTTTTCGCTCGGAATTGGGACTTTTCCCCCAGCCTGTTCCGCCGAGTCTGCTTATTTGGCCGGATCGACCAGGGCCTGATAGACCAGCGAGCGGCTCAGGTACGCAACGTTGGGAGTGCCGCCGCTCATGCGCTGGATCATTCCGACAAAAACGATGTCATTGGCGGGATCGACCCAGAACCAGGTGCCGGCCGCTCCATCCCAGAAATAGGACCCCTTGCCATCGATCATGTTTGCCTCAGGCGGATCGTAGAGGACTGCGCCGTTATAGCCGTAGCCGAGGCCCGGGCGCAGAACCTGCAAACCAATGCCAAACTCACCCGTCAGCAGGCTGGCTGGCACATGGTTCGAGGCCATTAACCTGACCGTGGCCGGGGCCAGAATGCGCTCGCCGTTCAGTTCGCCGCCGTTGGCCAGCATTTGGGCAAAGCGGCAGTAATCCTCCGCGGTTGAGACCATACCTCCGCCGCCCGAGGGCATGGTGGGCTGCGCCGAAAAATCGCCCATCCCGCTGCCGTTGGTCGTGTCGAGTTTCAGCCCGCCGTGTCCGTCGTTCTGGTACAGCGTGGCAAGGCGCTTACGCTTTTCGCCGGCCACGTAGAAACCAGCGTCTTTCATGCCCAGCGGTTTGAAAATCTGGTCGCGCATAAAGTCCGGCAGCGGCTGGCCCGAGAGCTTTTCGACGATGTAGCCCTCAATATCCATCGACATGCTGTAGACCCACGCTTTGCCCGGCTGATAGAGCAGAGGAATTTTCGCCAGCCGGTCGATCATTTCCTGGAGATTTTTCGATTGCCGCACCTTCAACTCGCCGTACATGGCGTCCGCCGGCGTTTTGCCGCTGCCGTAACTGAAGCCGGCCGTGTGCGTCATCAATTCCTGCATGGTGGGCGCGTGGTCCGGGTCCACAAGAATCATCTTTCCGTCCGCATCCACGCCTTTGAAAACTTTCAGGTGCGCAAACTCCGGAATGAATTTTGAGATGGGGTCCGACGGCAGCCACTTGCCCTGCTCGTAGAGAATCATCATCGCCACTCCGGTCACCGGCTTGGTCATCGAGTAGTCGCGGAAAATGACGTCTTTGGTCATCGGCGCGCCGCTGGCCATGTCGCGCTGGCCGTAAGCACGGTAGTCCACGACTTTGCCGTGGCGCACCAGGAGGGTGACAACGCCGGCAAGCTGCTTCTGGTCCACCGTCTGCTGCATCAGCGCGTGAAGGCGCTCCAGACGCTGGGATGAAAAGCCCACAGCCTCGGGCCGGGTCACTGTCATGTCTAGCGCGTGGCGAACCGGCAGGGGTGCTTGCGCCTGCTGCGCCGGGGAGGGTTGGATGCCTAGAACGAGCGCCACGCAGGCCAGCATCAGCCGGCCCATATTTACGGTTCGATCGATTGTCATGGAATTCCTTCGCCGCGCCGCAAAAGCAGCCCGGCTTTGCCGCACCTTTATAACAGGAGCCTGCGCGCGCGGCAAACCGACGCGTGCGCCGAGAGCGGAGCCAGAGTAACCGCGCCCTAGGTAAGACTCGCGAAGGTGGCTTCTTTCTTGAGAAAAGCCACTGGGCATGCACCCGGGTTCTTCAATTTGATTCTGCAGGCTTTATGCGGGGGTTGAAACCCCCGCCTCCCTCCGGACCGAGTTTTTCCGCAGCCTGTTTAGAGCATTTTCACTGTTGCTGTAATGTAGGCGTCGTGCGATCCCACCCTTGCGGCAAAGACAAGTACGCCGCAAGGATGGGGCACCCAGAGCTTACACTAACCTTGAAAATGCTCTAGCCCCTGAGGGGCTTTGCCTAAAAACTCCGCCTTTTGGGGCAAGGCGAAGAGTTTTTGGGCAAGAGCTGAACCCCGCTGCTGTCATCGACTCCGGCCTTCTTTGCGAGGGGTGACTCTATGGTAATTTCCGGGTTGGCGACGATTCGCCCGAAACCGCTGATCTGGCTCCTCCGGCCGCGCCTTCGCAACCGTTGTCATCCTGACGCGCAGCGGAAGGATCTGCAATTGCTTTTCAGGCGTCCATTCGGTCCAGCGCTCTGTGGTAGTCGGCGGGCTCGCAGTCGTACCAGTCTATGTGTTCGAAGGTTCGCTTCCGCAGGTTCCCGGTCACATCGGCGAACAACGTGCGGCTCGCCATGACGTACGTGAAATAGCTGCCTTCGTGCAGGCCGGCATCCTGCAACCCCCCACCTTCGATCCGACAAGAAAAGAGTGACATTCCATCCCACCCTTTCCCGCAAAAAACGCGGGAAAGGATGGGGCACCCAACCTTATATCCGTACAAAATGCGCTTAAAAATCAACATCATACAAATTTCTTCCGGCGTTTTGTGCTAATTTTGTGCTACCGTGTTTTCGCGATTAGGAAGCGTTACGGAGGCGCACCGAATGAGCACAGCTCCTATTATCACAGTCTTTGTCCGGCACGCGGCAGACTGCAAGTACAAGGGGGACGAGTTCTCCCGCCGCTGTCAATGCCGGAAGCATCTCCGCTGGACCCACAACGGCGTCCAGTACCGCCGCGCTACCGGGACCCGCTCTTGGGCTGAGGCTGAGCAAGCCAAGCGGGATATTGAAGACCAGCTTTCCGGCAAAGCCGTGGTGAAGACAGAAGCGCCCAAGAGCTTGGAAGAAGCCATCTTGCTCTTTGTCCAAAACAAGACGGTTGAAAACGTGGGTGCCCACCTCATCCGAACCTATAAGCGGGAATTGGGGCGGCTCCAAGCGTACTGTGAGCGAGAGGGCACCTTCACCGTCCAGGGCGTGACCCGTGAAACGCTCATTGGCTTTTGTGACACGTGGATGGTCACCTATCCGTCCAGCTACACGCGGCTCAAGGTCAAGGAAAGGCTGTCCGGCTTTCTGACATTCTGCTTTGAGTCCCGGTGGCTGGACCGGAAGCCAAAGCTGCCCCGCATCACAGTTGACCCCGTGGATAGCCCGCCCACTATGCCGCTGACCGCTGACGAATACACCCGGCTTCTCAAGGCCGTGCCGGAGGCCATCACAGACCCCACGGAGGCCCAACGCGCCCGCGCCTTGATTCAGCTCATGCGCTGGAGTGGCCTTGCCATCCGTGACGCTGTCACGCTGGAGCGTGCGGAGCTTATACACGATGGCGTTTACCGCATTGTCACAGCCCGTCAGAAAACGGGAGTACCCGTTTCCGTTCCGATTCCTCCGGCCATTGCTGCCGAGTTGCTCGCTGTTCCCAACTCTAACCCGAAATACTTCTTTTGGTCCGGCAGCGGGGATGAGGAATCCTTCACAGCCGCATGGGGGACGGACAAGGTGGCTCCGGTCCTTGAAAAGGCGGGCATCCCGGACGTATGTCACATGAAGTCCCACCGGCTCCGGGACACCTTTGCGGTAGACCTCTTGGTAAAGGGCGTCCCCATAGAGGAAGTCAGCAAGCTCTTGGGGCACGAGTCAATCAGGACCACGGAAAAGCACTATGCAAAATGGGTCAAGGGCAGACAGGACCGCTTGGACGCCCTTGTCACCGGGGCGTGGGCCGCTTAAATGGTGGAACCCTACTCGCGCTTCGTGCGGGCCGCTCTGCGGGGCTGTCAGCGCGATTACGGGGCCTACCACGCTTGATGGGCGCTGACGGCAGACCTAGTGGAGCTTTATCCGAAGCTCGGCAGCGATGGCATTGATCCCAATGTTTATTCCCTGCAACTGCTCGTAAATGTTGTAGAGCGTCCATTCTAGGATCTTGTCTTTCTTGGGCATCTGGACACCGGGGTGCTGCTGGACCGTTTCGGTCAATTCCTGCATGATTCGATTGTGAATAAAGTCTTGAGGCTTTTGTGGCATGATGTTCACCTTTCGCGGCCATTATATGACTTGAGGCGAGGGGGAAAATCCGGCTCAGCAATCTAGTTGCTCGGGTCTTCCTGCCGAAGCGGCCAGCTCGCCCACAATCCGGTCCCACTCTTGCGCGGCCCGCGCGGACAAATTGGCGGGCTTCGCCGGTTGGCCCGGCGCTAAGTTCTTGTCTTTCCGCACGGTACGCGGCATAAATTCGCTCCCTTCAGCTCAAAAACCTATGGAAAAGCATAGGAATCTACCAAAAATGGGATTTATTTTTGTTTGTGTCCAAAATAGTCCCACTGTGTGCTCTCCCAAGCGACCCTGTTAAGATTTGACCCCGCCCCCATCCTATTCATTTTGTTGCACTTACAGGCACTCTTAACGTCTTAGGCATCACGCTGCTTGAGGCGTTGTGAGAGTAGATTTTCTGGAGCGCTCAATAGGACCATGCGAGCGTCCGGTCAGCCCTTCAGCTTGGCACGCGCAGACCGCGCCGTCCGTGCCATGAGGCCCACCCTTGCGTCCGCAATCCACCCGGTACTCCGCACAATGCCCGCATCTGCCAAAGCACGCTGAATAGCCCGCACGGTCTGGTTTGGGTTCGCCTGGATAATCGCCTTGGCCGCTTCATCATCCGGCGCTGCCTTCTCACGTCTTTGCCGGTAGACCGCTCGTATTCCCGCCCCGTCCATCCCTAGGAATGTCTTGTCCAGGTAGTAGCCTGCCTCATACGGCTCATTAAGAATCCGCTCGGCTTGCTCCGCTGTCACGTTGGCAGGAACGTCTATCACCCGGATCTTCAGCGCGTTCACATTGGCCTGTTCGCGTACAACGTCAAAACCCTGATTTTCTTCTTCTGCGCCCAAAACACGAACCCGGCCAACACCGCCCCCGCAGGGGAAAGCGGTGGTGACGGGGTGATGGGTTGATGTGTTGTTCATTGTCCTTGTCCTTTTCTATGGCGAACGAGTTGTCAGTCGCATCGGTGCATCCGAACCCATTCACGGCTACGGACCACTCCGTTTTCTTTCAGTAGCTTCACTAAATCGCGAATGGACAGCCGTGGGTTCAAGCGCATGATTTTGGCCGCTCGTTCCTCTTTACCGTCCGCGTTTGCCGGTGACGTTGGGTTAGCGGTGCCGGGTTGTTGAAACAGCCAACGCCTGCGCTGAATCCAGTTTCGGCTACGTTCGACACCCTCAGTCGTTAGAAAGCGGTCAATGTCGCTGACAGAAAGATTCGTGTTGGCCGCAATGAGCAGCAGCGCGTATCCCGGCGTGCCAGCAAAGTCTCGCACATCGAGAACCTGATTCACGTTTCGGGTTATTTTGTTGCCGCGCCAGTCCTTCCAGAACATGGTCCTTTTGCTGCCCATGACCGCTAGTCCATCCCCTCGATTTCGGGTAATCGCACGTGGTACGTCACTGGCTCAGTGGGCTTGTCCGCCGTGATGCGGGCACCGTTGCGCCCTTGCACCATTCGGGGCAAGCGCCTAGCCGCTAGTTCACTCGCCACAATTTCACCGGCCCACCTTGCCGGACCATAGCCCGGCTCACCGGCAGCCGCCGATACTTCCCGCAACTCCGCGTACAGACTGTCCGGTAACGCAATCGTGACCCGCCGCATACACTCCCCTTAGCGATTCATCTTCCTCAATGTGTTCTCAAATTGCCGCTGGAGCACGTCCGTGTGCTTCTCCAGGGCCGCTTGCATCCCGTCGCCGTCAATCGTTTGCACGTGGTAAACGGGCCGCACATGGACAACGGTGTTATTGCCGCCGCCGTTGAGGCCGCCCGAGCGGGCTAGATTATTCAGCCCTTCCATGACGCCCTTGGGGACAACGCCCTCACCCGGCTCCAGCATGGCCGGGACGATGTCCCCACGGCCCACGCCGGGCACCGCGTCCGTGCCGCCCTGGAAGGCCATGACGGAAGCGAAGGCCATAGCCCCGAGCGTGGGACCCATCACGATGTTGGCAGGGAAGGGGAACTGCATACCGGCAAGGTAGGCTTTGCGGGCGGCGGCGGCGGCGTCCCGCTCTTTGGAAAAGTCATCCATCAGAACGGACTTGATAGCGTTCTGCATCATGCCGCTGACCACTTGGTCCCCAAGGCTTGTGACCATGGCGGCAAAACTTTGGTGACGCATCAAGACGGAGGTCAAGCCGCGTGAAATCTCATCATTGAAGCGCTCTTCCGCTGACAAGATCCGGGCGTTGCGCTCTTCCTCCG
Organism: uncultured Occallatibacter sp.; assembly: GCA_964520005.1. Lineage (GTDB taxonomy): Bacteria > Acidobacteriota > Terriglobia > Terriglobales > Acidobacteriaceae > Telmatobacter. The sequence continues at coordinate 6,355 of CAZFMB010000112.1, read as the reverse complement.
CCTTCTGCTTAATGGCTGTTATCTCGTTCTCATGCTGTTGGGTGAGCTGCTTTTCCTTGTCCTGTATCGCCTTCAGCTTGTTGGCGTAGTCCTTCCCGGACTTGTCAAGGGCAGCTTCCTCCCGCTGGAGGGCCTTGAGCTTGAGGTTGTATTCCTCATCCGCGAAAGCCTTCTCTTCGGCGGCCCGCCGCTGGTCCGAGACGCGCCGTGCGCTGTCAAGCAATTGCTGGTGCTGCTTCTCAGCGGTTAGGGCCAACTCGCCCATTTTCTGCTCTTGCTCTGCCGCCTCTTGCCCGGCCTCTGCCTTCAGCTTCGCTTCTTCCTCAGCCATCTGCCGGGCGGTTTCAATGCGTTGTGTCAACAGCTCCCGGTAAAAGCTGGTGTCCTGAAGGTTCCGGCTTTCCTCTTCCTTGATGGCCGCGTCAATGACAGCGAGCCGGGCGGCAGACGCCTTTTGCGTGGCGTCGATCTTTTCGCGCTCGCCTTGCTCCAGGTCCCGCAACTCTTTGGCGGCGGCTTCCGTGGCCGCTTTGCTCTTCAGCTCCGTGACTTGCGTCTCATGCTGTTGGGACAGCTCCAGCTCCTTAGCCTGGAGGGCCTTGAGCTGGTTTTGGTAGTCCTTCCCGGACTTGTCCAAGGCGGCAATCTCTTGCTGATTGGCGGCCAAGTGGAGCTGGTATTCCCGGTCCGCGAAGTCCAAGTCAACCCGGAGCCGCTCTTCGGCGGAGGCTCGCTTCACAGAGAGCTGCTCTTGGGATACGGCGCGGTCAGCGGCTATGGCCTGCTCACCCATCCGGGCCATGCTCTCCGCCGCCTGCCGCTGTGCCGCCGCCTGCTGGCCTGCCGCTTCATTCCCGGCAGACTTGGAGGCATTGGCGCTCTCCAGCTTCTTGAGGTCAGCAACCTTTTGCTCAATTCGCTCTTGCGCTGTCAGCGCGTCCACCAACTCTTGCTGTGCTTGAATCTCTTTATCCGTGTAGCCAACCCCGGCAGCCTTGAGGTCATTGATTGCCTTCTGATACGCGGGGTTGTCCGTTGCCGCCACACCGCCTTTGTCCGCTGGTCCCCAATTCCCGGACTTCAGCGTGTTTTGCATTGCCAAGATGTGTTGGGCGCTATCACGGGTTCCCCTCAAGAGGTCCGAGGCTTCCTTGTCCTGGTGCTTTGCAAGCAGGGCTTCATACTTGGTCTGGAAATCGTCCAGAGCGTGCTTGGCCCCGGCTGACCCGATGTTGAATTCATACCAGCTTGACTTGAGTTCCTTGAAGACAACGTCCGCCGCCTTCGCCACTAGTTCAAAGGAATGGACCAGCTCTTCCATGCTCTGCCGGTCAATTAGCTCAAGCTGGCCTTTGAGGGCACCAAGGTGGTCATTGCGTAGCTCATCCGCCCGTATTTGAGCCTGGATGAGTCTGGTGTCAAGCTGATTGAAGGCATTTTGAACGGCGGTCCCAAACTTGACTTGATCCTCTGTGAGCTTCTCCCCGGCCTCTTTCATCTTGACCAGATGCTCAATGAGCAGCGTTGCCCCAACCGCGATAGCCAAGAACGGGAAGGCCGCTTCCATGGCCGCGCCCACCGGCCCAATGCTGGCAATGAAGCTGGTCAAAGCACGCGGCAGATGGACACCAAACTCTTCACCCAAGAGCATGACGCCGTGCCGGGCTTCAGTCATGGAGCCGCCCACGCTCCGGCCCATCTCGCCCGCGCCGCCCTTTATCTCCGTGAACGCGCCACGGGCGGACCGGGCCGCATCCCCAAGGCCGGACTGAAAGGTGGCCGTTTTGGTCTGGAGGTCTACCGACAAAACCCAAACAGGTTGCATCCTTCGCCTCTTTCAAAAAGTCGCCCGGCTCCATTCTGCTTCTCCCCTAAACAGGCGGGAGCCGGGCGTTACCGAATGGCCGCTCACAGTTGAATTAGGCGAGCGCGAACACGCCTTTGCGGGCTGTAAGCGGGGTTATACAATGCTCCCCGCAAAAGGGTTAAGAAGCGGCTACGTTGTACTGCTGAATGGCCTCCGAGCGCCGGACACGCCCGTCCGTTCTGCGATAGGCCAAGAGCACAATCTGTCCCTGTTGGGCCAAGGGCTGGTCAAGAACCTTGACGTTGATACCCGAGCCGCCACGGTCACCAATAACGTACCCTTGCTTGAAGTCCCCGAAGAGCGCCGGAGCCGCGCCGCGTGCCGCTGTTGGCATACTGGAGCTGTATTCCACGGGATACCCGTGCAAGAAGTCCTGCTTGCCAACGCGGGTCCACACCGGCTCAAACAAATTGGCCTGTGCTTGCGCCTTGCGGATAATGATTGAAGTGGTCCGGGCCATCAGCCAACTTGCATTGGGGTGATAGACGGCATTCAGCGTTCCGGTCAGGTCCAAAGTCCCGTTGATCGTGACAAGGTTCCCGTTGGCATCCGGTTCTTCCGTGATGCCCGCGCCCACGTTGCCGATGAGGCCCTGTGCCTGCCCGTTGCCGGAGCCGCTGACGTACAGGCCCTCTTCACGCATCTGACAGGCAAGAAGCATGTCAGTGACGGCGAAGGACTGGAAAGCGGGAACGTCCTGTGCCAGTTCCCACGAGATCGTTTCCTGGATACCGTTCATAAACGCGGATAGCGTGAACTGCCCAATGGCAGGGTCGGACTCGACAAACGCCGCGTTTTCGGCTTTTGCGGAGGCCGTTCCAAAGCTGCCCTTCTGCGGGACCTTGATGTCCATCACCGTGGGGATGACGTTTGCCAAACGGCGTACAGCCATTTCAGACGGTGCCAAGGGCACAATCTGGTCAGCCACGACAACAGGCACCGCGTAGCCGCCCGCACCATTCGCGCCCTCATATAGCGCGGCGTCCATCTGCTTTCCGGCTGACGCGATATACGCATAGAAAGCGTCAGCGTATTCGGGTGACAGATGGACGGTTTCCGGCTTGGCGAATCCACGTGCGCCGTTCTCGCCCGCACCCGCTCCCGCCGGAATCAACATGCCGTTGCTGACATGGGTTAAGATTGTGTTCTTTTTTTCAATCGCCGCAATCTGCGGATTGAGCGCCTTGGCAGCGGTCAACGCCGTTTCCACGTCGAGATTCTCCGCTGCTGTCAGTTCGCGGCCCGCGTTTTCGGCGGCCTGGATGATGCTGTCTGCCTTGTCAAGCGCGTGCTGCCTTTGCTTCTTGAGTTCAAACAAATTCATTTCGATGTCTCCGTTTTTGAGTTGCCGCACGCCATCACACCTCCCCGCGTCATGGCGTTGCGGGTTTACAGCAACTCACGTCTGACAGTCCCCGAATTGGGGCAGCTAACGCGAAGGACCCGGCCCTTTTTAGCCGGGCAGCACTTAACCTTTTGAGCGGTGCCGGACGCTTACACCGCCCACGCACACATGGGGCGTTTACTCACGGCGCGGATCTTCCAGCGCATAAAGGTGCTCCAGGAATTGCACAGCGTCACCCTCTGGCGGTTGCTTGAGCCTGTCAGCGACTTGCTGAACGAAGGCAAGGGCCGCGTGCATCATCGTGTACACACTGTCCGGGTCCGGCTCGCACTTAGCGGCAGCCTGACCTTTCACCACGGCCAGCGTGCCGCAATATCCGTACCCCTTGGCAATGGCTGCCGCCATGGCGTCTTCAATCGCATCGTCCAGGTGAATGAGTACAAATTCACCGGCCCTTCCAAGGACGGCTACTGCAATTTCGCTGTTGAATACGAGTTGCTCTTGTGGGTCGTACATCGCGCTATAGTCCTTTCCCGTCTGTGTCGGGGCTGATGAGGGCTAGCAGTTCGGATTCACGGACCCGTGTAAGGCGTCCGATTTTGACGCGGTGCAATTTGCCAAGCGTCCACCACCAACGGATTGTGGAGGGCCGGACGCCGAGCAACACGGCGGCGGATTCAGCGCTGTGCAGCCGGTCTTCCGTTGCGATTTGGAGCGTCCTCATACTGACTCCCTTTGCCGTTAACGGATAAGGCATCCCGTTATGAAATCCACTCTAGCAATACAGCTAATTGCGTTCAATACGGTTATATGGTAATATCCGTGACATCGGAGAACGCATGATAATACCCGTCAAGACCGACCCCTTCATCATTCGTGAAACTGTGAGCGAAGCCGGGTATGAGTGGTTGAAGGGCGTGGACGGCAAGCCGCGCCTTGTCCCGCGCCGTGTGGCTGGCGTTGGTTTCCGCACCTGCGAGCCGCATCCAGGGGTGTTTCGTGAATTTGTCAGACTTGCACCCACAAGGGACGCCATACAAGGTTTCGCAGGACAGTACGGGGACCTTTTCAACCGCTATGCGCTGGAGCAAGGCGCGGGGCGCGCTGATGGCACGGAGGCACACGGCACGTCTTTGGGCACCTGGACTCAGGAAATCGGAGACATGCGTGTCTTGGTGGAGCTATGGGAACAGATTCAGCACCGGCAGATTGCTTCTCTGAAGAAGATAGTCAAGTGGACGGCCAAAGACGTGGGCTATGTGATCGAAACACCGAAACACAGAGTGAATGTGACGCTCGCCCATGCCGATATTCCCGGAAGTGGGTTTAGCCGTTTCAGCCCGAAGGACGTTTTACTCCCTGCAAAATGTGCTCTTCAAACGGAAATCAATAAACGAATTGCTGAGCAACCAACAGTCCCGCGTTTAGCGTGGACGCCCGACACGAAGGAAACATCTGGCGGCTATCACCAGCGGCTCATCTTCACGCCGCCTAATCTTCTTGGGGCAATGTGGCTGCAATTCGCTCAGGCCGTGGCCGGAGAATTTGAGCTGTACCCTTGCGATGCGTGCGGCAAATTCTTCCAGAGGGGTCCAGGCGGACGGCGGGCTGATGCCACTACTTGCAGCGATGCGTGCAGGCAGCGCAAGAAGAGAAAGCCGAAAGGGCAGAGTTAAATGGACTTGCTAAATGGACCCGCTAAAGTGGCGCGCTAAATGGACGTATATTATTTATTCTAAAATACTTATTGACTTTTAATCTGAGTTGCTCCACAATGGCAACCGTTCAAATAGGCCGTGAGAGCCGAACTTGACGAAACACCATTTCGCCCTCCTCTGCGTTAGGGATGAAAGGACACTCTCATGCTCTATACGCACTTTGTGCCCACGGGGAGGTCCCGTTGGGCCGTCTTGGTAAAGTCCAGGCAGGTAGCTGAGGTCAAATTGGGGCGCACGCCAACTTTGACCTTTGACCGCCCGGTCAGCCTGAAAGAGCTGGACAGCATATCCGCTTTCATGCACAACTCATACCCGAAAATGGAATGACGGGCGGCAACGCCTCAAATAAGGCCCGGCGCGGGGTGGCCCCACGACTGCCCCGCGTTACGTCACGACCTCAAGCAGAATCTCATCAAACTGGTCTTCCGTTAGGGTCCCAGCCTCAAGAAGCGTTTTGAAGAGCATGGCAATGGCTTTGCTGTTGCGTTGAACCTGCAACATTTCGCGGCTATTGTTGCGGTCTTCCGTGAGCGTGTAGAAAACACGTCTCCCCACATCTAAGCCGTCTTCTTTGTGCGTTTGAATCGCAAGCATCTCTTCTTTCGTTGGCATAAGCTCGGCCCTCCGCTCCCGATGATATTCTTACCACCTGCGGAAACTGTGCTAATTTGTGCTAACGATTCGCCTTTGTTGCCTTTGTTGCCGCTTTAGCCTATTGAAGAATCAACAACTTACGTAGAATCAACGCGCCCTAGTGTCGGGCACCCAACCTTTTGTTAACACTTGAATCGAAAACGCTCTCGCACAGACCGGGCTTACTCTTTCTTCCCCACAAATCCCTTGCACTGACCGGCCTTTTTCTTCATCGAGCGAGCTCCCCCATCGCGCCCCACTCGAAACACCCCACCCCCAGGGTGTATCGTCCAATCCGTATGGAAACTCAGAGCAACGCCCCGCATCCCGCACCCGAGGCAGAAGAAGTCTACCGCCGCTGGATCCAGTTTCTGGACGATGAATTCACCCGGCACCACTCCCCGGAGCGCCGCGCCGAGATTGTGCGCGACCAGCTTTACCAGCTCTACCTGGGCCGCCCGCACGGGGGCAAGCTCAACCTCACGCTGACCTCCGAACTGCCCGGCAACGTCGTCAGCCTCTCGCTCGACCCGGAAAACGTGACCCTCGAGGCGCAGCACTTTGCCGACGCCGACCGCGAGCGCTTTAACGAGCGCCAGCCCCTGCTCTGGTTCTGGCAGATGTTCGACCGCTCGCCCCTCGGCATCAACCACTGGCTGGGCCTGAGATTCCGCTGCATGTTGGGCCGCCATCTCTTTGCCCACATGGGCACGGGAGTCAAAATCTACCACGGCGTCGACCTGACCTACGGCTACAACCTCTCCATCGGCGACGGGGTCATCATCCGCCAGC
>CAZFMB010000111.1:0-12993 GCA_964520005.1 uncultured Occallatibacter sp. | reverse complement strand
ACTCCTCGCCCACGCGATCCTGCATGAAGCGCACCTTCTTCCACTCCACCAACTCTCGCTCGGCCTCGGCGGCGCGGCGCTCGGTCTGGCTGCATTCCTCGGCAATCTGCGCCAGCTCGGCCTCGGGAATCGGCGGGGCGATGCCGGATGATTCATGAATACTGGGTGCCCCTGGTCTCGATTTTGAGACCAGGGAAACCGCGAACCCATGCCCTCTTCCTTCATTCGGGTACGTCCACGGCGAACTATGCCGGCCCGCGGCCACCACTCCCTCGCCGCGTACGCCCTCGCTGAGCAGCGCCTTCACAATGCGATGCACTATTAAATCGGGATAGCGGCGGATAGGCGAGGTAAAGTGCGTATAGGTGGGCGCGGCAAGCGCAAAGTGGCCTTCATTGATCTCCGAATAGCGTGCCTGCTTGAGCGAGCGCAACATTAAATAACTGAGAATCCGCTCCTCCGGCTTGCCCTCGATGCGCGCCGCCAGCTTTTGATACATCTGCGGCGTCACCGGAATATCTTCAGGCACCTCGTGGGTGCGGACATTGCGTCCGGTGCGGCGGGCGTCGCGACGGTCACTTTTCATTTGCATGCGCTTTACCGGCAACGCGCCCAGCCCCAGCGTATAGCCGAAGCTCGCGGCCAGATCCTCGAATTGAACCACGCGGCGCGCCTCCGGCTTCTCGTGAATGCGATAAAGCGAGGGCACACCCATGTCTTCCAGCCAGGTAGCTACGCACTCGTTTGCCGCCAGCATAAACTCCTCGATCAGCCGATTGGCCCAGGTGCGCTCCGACTTGGTAACGCCGCGCATCTGCCCCAACTCGTCAAACTCGATCACCGGCTCGGGCAAATCAAAATCAATGCTGCCCCGCTGCTCGCGCCGCGTATTCATCAGCACAGCCAGCTTCTTCATCCGCTCGAAATCCGGAACGAGTGCCGCGTAGTGGGCGCGGGTCTCCGTATCACCCTCCAATATCGCGTGGACCTCCGCATAGGTCATCCGTGCCGTCGAGCGAATCACCCCCTCGACAATCTCGTAGCTCTCAATGCGGCCAGTGGAGTCGAGTTGCATCAGGCAGCTCAGGACCAGACGGTCTTCGCCGGGGCGCAGGCTGCAAATGCCGGTGGAAAGCTCCTGCGGCAGCATGGGAATGGCGCGATCGGGAAAGTAAACGCTGGTTCCACGCAGCCGCGCCTCAAGGTCTAGGTCCGTACCCGCGCGCACGTACTCCGCCACGTCGGCAATGTGAACTTGCAGTTCATAACCGCCGTCTCCTCGCTCGGTAACCAGCACCGCGTCGTCGAAATCCCGCGCTGTCTCGCCGTCGATGGTGACGATAGGCAGATCGCGAAAATCGCGCCGGCTGGCCGCTTCATCCGGATCGAGGTGAGCCACGGCGCGCGCCTCGGCCAGCACATTGTCCGGGAAGATCCGCGGCAACTGATGCTTGCGGATCATCATCTCCACATCAACACCAAAATCATCGGGGTCTCCCAGCACTTCGATTACCCGGCCCATTGGCGGCCTGGTCGGCGTAGGCCAACTGGTGATCTCCACATCTACCACCAGGCCTTCCAGATCTTCGTGAACTGTGGCCGCCGCAGCCTCCTCGCCCAACACCCGATGCGGCGTCGCACTCTCGGCGGGAATCTCCTGCCCCTCGGGAATGAGAACCGGCTGCGTCATGCGCTCATCGAAGGGAACGACTTTGTTTCCGGCTTCTCTATTCGATCGCGCATAGTGGAAAACGCCGACCACCGTGGGGTTGCGCCTCTCCAGCACGCGCACAATGCGGCCCATGCGGCGGCCATCGGCCTTGGGAGGCTCCACTTCTACCAGTACCTGGTCGCCCTGCATGGCGCTGTTGATCTCGTTGGGAGGAATGAAGATATCTTCTTGCCCAGAAGCCTGGCGCGTGTTGGGCCTGACAAATCCGTAGCCGTCGCGATGCAGGTCCAGCCGCCCAGCGGCCAGATTGTCGCGCGTACCCAGCGGCCGGGGAATACTCCAGTGCTCCTTATCCAGCTTGGCCAGAGTGCCTCGCGCCGTCAGCCGCGCAAGTTGTTCAAGTAGCAGCCGCCGCTCCCGTCCGCCGCCAAGGCTAAGTTCGCGCACCAACTGCTTATATCCGGCCTTGCCGCCGGCAGAGCGGGCAATCCGCGCTATCAGTTCCCGATCGGTCATAGCTCAAGAGTACAGCGCCTTGTCATAAAATAATCGCAACGTAATACTCCAAACAGCCGGGAAGAGATAACATCCTAGTTGTGGTCGCGCGCGGATTGCCTCCAGGCGTAAAATCAGGCTGTCCGCCAAGATTATGGACTCGCGGCAACAGCCCCAGCTTTTGAATGCCCGTCCTTGCCAGGACAGAAAAGGAACATTGTGAGCGCTATGTGGAAACCCAACCAATCCGGAACACCTACCCCCAGCTTTAATCCTGAACCCTCACGCCCCGCTACGCCCGCTCTGTCCTCTGAACCTGCTAACCGGGCCCCTGTTACTGCCGGCGACCAGGCCTCCATCGGAAAGGGCCTGATTATCAAGGGTGAGATCACCGGCACCGAGTCGCTGTTTATTGACGGCAAAGTCGAAGGCACCATCGCCCTTCCCGGCAACCGCGTCACTATTGGCCGCAACGGCCAGGTGGCCTCCAGCATTGCCGCGCGCGAAATCGTCATTCTGGGCAAAGTGCGCGGCAATATCACCGCCACCGACCGGGTCGACATCCGCGCCGAGGGAGCCCTGACCGGAGATGTGACTGCGGCGCGCATTAGCATTGAAGACGGCGCCTACTTCAAGGGAGGCATCGATATCAAGAAGGCCGACGCCAAGCCATCAGTCGACATCAAGCCGTCATCCGATGCCAAGCCACTAGCCCTGGCTTCTACCGCGTCCGAGTCGTCCAAGCCGGCCCAGTTGTAGTTGCGGCGCTAATTCAGCATGAACGCCCGCGCCTCTGCCGATGCATTGGCGCGGGTGTCTGTCTGAGAGTGTGCATTGCCAGTCCATCCTAGCGGCAAACGACTGGTTTTGAGAGGAGAAAATCGAGAAATGAAGTGGAAATGAACTGAAGTTAGCGTCTTGTAAATCACATATAATAAAGTAGATAGCAAAATATGAACCGTAAACGACAGAGGATTTCCCTACCCCATCCCCAGCCGCTTCATTGCCACTCTGGGCAACGCCGATCCGGTTTTCTCCAGCACCCATTTGGCGACGACCACCCAAAGCGCCGTCCCAGCCAGAAGCACCGCAAGGTCAATCCATCGAATGTGCCCCGGCATTGCTTTGTGGGCCACGCCGCCCAGCCACCAAAACAGAATCCCCACCCCGCCGCCGCACAACAAAGCAGCCAGTAGGCAGCGGCCCATCTCCGCGAAGTCCAGGCTGGCCAGTGAGACCATGCGCCGCCGATGCAGCAGCACGGCCAGGGACACGGTCTGCAAGGCAATGCCCAGGTCTGAGGCGACGGCCAGACCGATGGCTCCATACCCGTGGTAAAGCGAGTAATAAATGGGCAGAGAAACCAGCGTCACCACGGTTCCGGCGGCCATGGGAACGAAGGTGTTGCCCGCGGCATAAAAGGCTCGCGCATAAATCGCCTGCGCCGACCACAAAAATAAGCTGATGGAGAAAATGGCGAAATAGATGGCGCACACGCGTGCGTCGTCCAGGGAAAAACGTCCGCCCGTAAACAGAAGTTCCACCAGCGGCACGGCCAGCGCCACCATGGCCGAAGACGCCAGCAACCCTAGCGATGCGACGCGCGAGACGGAGTCTGCAACTCCGATGGCAAATTCATAATGACGCTCTTTGCTCCACAGGCTGGCGAAAAATGGCATGGAGGCCGCTCCGGCCGCCTGAGCCAATATGGTCATGGGCGCGGTAAAAAGTTGTTTGGCATAGGTCATCAGAGAGACCGCTCCCATAACATTCGAGGCAAAGTGGGCGATGATCCAATTGTCGGCGCTCACCAGTGAAACCCCAACTATGAGCGGAAGCGATAGCCGCACCCACTCGCGCAATCCCTCGTCGCGCCAGTCAAGAATGGGCCGGTAGTGCGTGCCCGCCCTCCGTGCGAAGATCGCATTCAATAGAAACGGCCCCAGAAACGCGCCGGTTAGCGTGCCGATGGCCAGCGAATCGACGCCTAGCAGATGAACCAGAAACAAGCCGCCCAAAATAGTGCCCAGGTTGTAGATCAGCGGCGTGACAGCCTGCACGCTGAATTGCTTACGCACCAGCAGTACCGCGCCAAAGACTCCGCCGGCGAAGAAGAACAACTGCGCGGGAAGCACGATGCGCGTCAGCCGCGTGCACACCGCCGCTTTCACCGGGTCAAAGCCGTTGAACCACCAGTGAACATACCAAGGAGCGAAGATTTCAGCCAGCACAATGGCCGTGCCCAGCACCAGGAACATGGTGGTCAAAATCACCGAGAGTGATCGCTGCCCCTCCTCTTCGCGCCCGGTTTCGCGATAGCGTGTGAGGATGGTGACAAAGGTGATGGAGGCCGCGCCGCCCACCAGAAAATATGAAATCATGTCCGGCAGCACAAACGCGGCGTTAAAGGCGTCGGCCTCCATGCCGCTGCCAAAGAGCCAGGCGATATATTTGAGGCGCACCAGGCCGATGATGTGCGACAGAAACGCCGAGGCCATCAGCACCAGCGTCGCCGTGAAGACCGTGTGCGCGTGCGTGGGGCGCAGCAGCCTCAGGCCGCGCGTCCATCGGGACGGCGCCGGCACAATGGGTTGGGTTGAAGGCCGTTCTTCCACTGCTGTTGATTTTACCGGGGCTGTCTACTTTCGATACGCAAAACCCGCGTTGCCGCCAATTTCACTCGACAAACAGAACCTCCTTTTTTAATTGCGTCTCGCCGGCGTACTTTTCGCGGATCACTCACCGGCCTTTGGACGGAAACCGAACAACTTGCTGCCCTCTAATTGCACATGCTGAGAGAGCCCGGTACTCACCTAAACCTCTCAACCGTAACCTCATGCCCTTCGTAATCCGCTCCGATAAGGAAGACACGGCGCCTGTGCGAAAGGCTGGTTTAGGGCCGTTCAACGTTGTATTTGCAACTCAACGAGGAGATAAGACGGGCAGTCATTAACTGTTTGGGCAGCAAATTGGCCTACAGAAGTTGCAGTCTCCAATTGGAGTCAGGTCGTCGTCAGATCACGAGGCCAGGAGTCAGAATGCCACAGGTAGCGATTGAGTTTGGGGTTGCGGATCAGCAGCAGGTTGCGGACCAGCAGCAGGAAGATGCGCGGTTGGCGGCTTTGTATGCAACCGGAATTCTCGACACTCCGCCCGAACTCGCCTACGATGCCATTACCCGCTTGGCTGCCGAGTACTTCCAGGCAGATTCCGCCGCTATCGCTTTTGTCGACGAGAGCCGCGTCTGGATGAAGTCCTGCTGGCGCCAAATGGTTCGCGAACTGCCCCGTAAGAACTCCATCTTTGAATTGATGCTCGCCGAAGACGGCCCCGTAATCGTCTCCGACATCTCCAGCCACCCCCAATGCGAGATGCTCTCGCCGAGACTCAATCATCTCGGCATGGCTTCTTTTGCCGGCGTTCCAGTGCGCTGCTCCGAGGGAAAGATCCTAGGCATACTGATCATCTTCTACCGCGAGTCCAACACTGACATGCCGTCGGACGCGATCCGAACTCTGGAAAGCTTGGCCGAGATGGTATCCAGCCAGTTGGAACTGCGCAGACTGCGTAAGGCCCTCAGCGAGAGCAGGAAAGGTCCGCGGCGCGCTTACCACGCTGCCGAAATCGCCGGCCAAAGCTGGCCATGCAAAACCGATCTGCGCCTAGCTCTGGAGCAAAAACAGTTTGTACTCTATTACCAGCCGGAGATCGAACTCGCCACGCGAAGAATTGTCGGGCTGGAAGCTCTCATCCGCTGGGAGCATCCGGAGCGGGGGTTGATCCCGCCCATGGATTTTATTCCGCTGGCGGAGGAAAGCGGGCTGATCATGCCTATTGGTGATTGGGGACTCGCCGAGGCATGCAACCAAATTCAGAAGTGGTGCATTGAGGATCCACGCCACGTCTCTCTGCGAGTTGGCGTCAACCTCTCCGCGCGCCAGTTTTCACGCGAGGGACTGGCCGACCATGTCGAGGCTCTCCTGGTCCAAGCCGGCATCTCCAGCCGCCAGCTCGGCCTCGAGATGACCGAGTCCAGCATCATCCCCGATATAGGCACCGCGCTCGAAGTTCTCGGCAGCCTGCGCAGGTTGGGCGTTTCCCTGCTGATGGACGACTTCGGCACCGGATACAGTTCTCTCAGTTACCTGCATTCGTTTCCCTTCGACGTGCTCAAGATCGACCGCTCGTTCACCAGCCGCATGACCGAGGGCGAACAACCGCTACAGATCGTGCGCACCATCGTCGAGCTGGCACGCGTGATGGGCATGGATGTGGTGGCCGAGGGAATTGAAACCCGAGAGCAATACCGCCTGTTGCGCGAGATGGGCTGCCGCTATGGCCAGGGTTATCTCTTTGCCCGGCCATTGACCGCCGAAGCTGTCACACAACTTTTGCGGCTACCCGGCCGCGTGCTTCCCGACTCCGAGATCCCCGAAGAAGCTTGCGTGTGATCGCTGCCCAATCTCTGTGTGCCCTGTAGCGGCTCTGGACATCGCGCATAGCCATCCTCCCGCGTGTTTCATTTCAGGACAGGCAATCGGCTCGTACTATTCCGGGACATGTCTCCTCTTCGCATGGGAAATTCCTCACGCCCGTTGTCTTACAGCGCGCTATCCTCCTCTCATGCAACAACCAACCAAATCCCGGACCCCCAACGATCCAGGCTCCCCATCGAGCGATTTTTCCTCCTTGGACTGGGGAGACAGCTCTTCGTCCCAGGAGCGGGAACCCGCACCCTCCCCCGCCTCCCCCAGCTTTGCGGGACTGCTGGCCGCGCTTACAGAGCCCGCGCAACCCGTCGCCATCCCCGCTAACGAGTCTTTATCGTCGAAGCAGAAACCCGCCTCCTCCTGGAGCGATGACGATCTCGCAGACGATGTGGCAATCCTCAGCTACGAAAGTGCGCTGAAGGCCCACGCGCGCTACCGCCCCTCCCAAATTTCAGATCGGTCGCTCACCCAGCCTGCCACCGCGGAGCCATATTGTTACGAGGAAGCCTCGTCGGATCTCTCCTTGTCAGCACAGCAACCGGTTGCCCAGCGCACAGCAAATGTAAGGGCCATCCCATCTCTGGAGCCAGCGTCAACTCCGGTCCCAGATTTCACTTCAGGGGCTGGCTTTCTTCGCACCGCGCCCTTCGAGCGGAACCTGAAGGAAGCCAGCATTACCATCCGCATGAGCAAAGCGGAATGTGCGCAACTGCATCGCCGCGCCGCCGAGGCAGGCCTGACCGTCTCGGCTTATCTGCGCTCCTGCACTTTTGAGGCCGAGTCCCTGCGCGCCATGGTCAAGGACACCATGGCCAAGTTGCGCGCGGTCACCACCCAGGCAAACTCCGCGGCCGCCGCGCCGCCTCTTCGTTCCCGCTTTCGCGAGCTGGCCGCCTGGCTGGGCAGACTGCTCACTCCCTGGCATAGCAGCCAGCGCGTTGCTCGCGCCTGACAGCACAACCTCGCGAGCCCATGATCCGAAGGGAATCCTTCAATGCATTCGCGCATCCTAAATAGACGATGGCACTTTTATGGAGTCCTGGAAGTTGGAGCGGACGTCTCGCTGAACTTGAGGCGCAATCCGGTGAGCTAAAGGAGGCTCCGCTGCGCCGCGATGTACGATCGCTGGGCACGCTGCTTGGTGAGGTACTGCGCGAGCAGGCTGGAGACGAGCTTTTTTCCCAGGTAGAAGCCTTGCGTCAAGGCACCATTCGCAGGCGCGACTCCGAAGCCGCGGGGCGTGGCGAAGAGGCCGCGCATCAGGCTGCCACCGCGCTCCAGTTGGTGCATTCGCTGCCGCTCGAGCAGTCGATTCTGCTCACTCGCGCCTTCGCGTTTTACTTCGAACTCATTAATCTGGCGGAGACCAACCACCGCAAGCGCCGGCGTACAGCCCTGCATTTGAGCGGCGAAGCTGACCGGCAGCGCGGCTCGCTCATGGGCACGCTGAGCAAGATGCGGCGCGTGGGCATTAGCGCTCAGGAAGCTTTAGAGACGCTCAGGCGCGTGCTCATCGTGCCCGTCTTCACCGCGCATCCAACTGAAGTGGCGCGCCGGTCGGTACTCTTCAAACGGCGGCGCATCGGCGAGCTTCTGGCCGCGCTTGACCGCATTCCTCTTCACGCCGAGGAGATGGCGCGTCTTGAAGACGCCATCCGCGCCGAGATCGCCAGTCTCTGGCAGACCGACGAGGTGCGCTCGCGCCGGCCCACAGTTTACGACGAAATCAAGATGGGCTTGGACTACTACGACGTCTCGATATTCGCCACGCTGCCTGGCCTTTATCGCGAGATAGCCGAGGCTTTGCGCGCCACCTATGGCCTGGAGATCGAGGCGCACGAACTGCCGCTGGTGCTCAACTTCGGCTCGTGGATTGGCGGCGACCGCGATGGCAATCCCTATGTCACCCCGGCCATCACGCGCGACGCCATTCAGCTTGCGCGCGGTCATCTGCTGCTCTACTACCAGCAGCAATTGGATGTGATCATCGACCTGGTTACATCCAGCACCCAGCAGATTGCCGTCAGCGACGCGCTGCTCCAGCGGCTTCAAGCTTACATTGCGCTTGTGCATACGCCGCAGGCGCAAGTCTTTGGCGAGCAATACGAGTTTGAATACTACCGGCGCTTCGCGATTTGTCTCAAGGCGCGTTTGCAGCGAACCCTGGAAGCGGCAGACGAGCTGTCATCGGGCGCAAATCTGCCCGTCATGCCTTATACGCTCTCTCTCAATCGCCGCCGCCTCGGCAAGCTGGCCCAGGCCCTGCCGGCCTACTGTAACGTGCTCGATTTCATCGACGATCTGGAAACGATGCGTGCGTCGCTGGCTGCCAATCGCGGGCTGCGCATTGCGCGCGCGCTCCTCGACCCGCTGATTTTGCAGGTGCGCGCCTTCGGACTCCACCTGCACACCATCGACATTCGCCAACATGCCAAGGTTCATGCCGCTGCATTGCGCGAAGCCATTGCCGATACTGCCGAGGTAACGCTGCCCGGTAAGCTCTCCGATGAAACTTCCAGCGTGCTTGAGACCTTCCGCGTGGTGGCCGAGATAAAAAGCGGCTGCTCGCCCGAGGCCATTCGCCAATATGTAATCAGCGGCGCATCCTCCGTCGAAGACGTGCTCACCGTGGTGCGATTGGCGAGGCTGGCAGGCGTGCGTGTCGAAGGCTCTGAGCGCGACCCCGGCCTGATGCCTGTGCCGCTCTTTGAATCCATCGATGACCTGCGCAACGCTCCCGCCGTCTGCCGTCAGTTGTGGAGCCGGCACGACTATCGCAAACTGATGGTCACCTGGGACAACTGGCAGGAGGTCATGCTTGGCTACTCCGATTCCAACAAAGACGGCGGCATGTTGACCGGCACATGGGAGATATTCCGCGCGCATCGCGACCTGCACGCCGTGGCCCGCGAAGCCGGCGTCAAGCTGCGCATCTTTCACGGTCGCGGCGGCACCGTGGGCCGAGGTGGAGGGCCCACGCACCGCGCCATCTTCGCCCAGCCATTCAACTCGTTTGAAGGTCAGTTGCGCATCACTGAACAGGGCGAGGTGCTCAACTTCAAGTACTCCGACGAGGTGTTGGCAGAGCGCAACCTGGAGTTGATGATCGCCGCCTCGCTCGACGCGCTGGCACGGCCCAACGCGCGCGATCCCCAAGGCCATTTCACCGGCCTGCTCCAGCCGGAGTGGGAGGCAGCGCTTAACGAACTCTCCAGCATCGCATTGCAATATTACCGCGATCGCATTCTCCACGATCCCGGCGTGGTCGCTTACTTCGAGCAATCCACTCCGGTAGCAGAGTTGGAGCAGGCCAAGATCGGCTCCAGGCCCTCGCGGCGCAATGAGTCAAACAATCTCTCCGATCTGCGCGCCATCCCTTGGGTCTTCGGATGGACGCAGTCGCGGCTGCTCATGCCGGCCTGGTTTGGCGTGGGCTTTGCGCTGGGCGAATTTCTCGAGCGTCCTGGCTCGCTTGAATTGCTGCAAATCATGGCCCGCGAGCTCCCCCTCTTCATCGATCTGCTGCGCAATGTGGAACTGGCGCTGGGCAAGGTGGATCTGGCCACGGCGCGGCTTTACTCTTCGCTGGTGGAGGACGCCGCGCTGCGCCAGCGCATTTTCTCCATGATGGAAGCAGAATTCCATCGCGCGGTGCGCGCCCTGCTCGCCATCACCGGTCAGAAGGAACTGCTCGAATCCAATCCGGTCTTAGCCCGCTCCATCCGCCTGCGCAACCCCTACGTCGATCCCATGCACCTCATTCAAGTCGATCTGCTGCGCCGCAAACGAGCCGGTGAAGACACGCCGGAGGTCAACCGCGCCATCGCCGCTACCATTAGCGGTATCGCGGCGGGGCTCAGGAATACGGGCTGAATCGTCGATGCCAGTACGCAGATTTGCGACTAAGATGGGTAGGATACCACGAGTTCCAGGTATCAGCTCTGTATCAGGGCACGGTTTTAACCGTGCCGCAATAGATAAAAAACGGAGGGAGGCGGGGGTTTCAACCCCGCATAAACCCCATCCACCGTTATTTATAAATCAATCCACGCGACGAAGTCGCGAATGAAAGCTGCGAACTTCCGCGCTGTAGGCGCAATGATTGTTAGCCCCGCGCTTAAGCGTGGGGTGGGGTTAGCAATACATCAGGAGTCCTGTTGGGAGGGAGCATTCTTCTTCTGCCTCTGGGGTTGATTTGACGATAACCATGAATCGCATTGTGAAACCTCCTTTGGTTGTCAGTTCGAGGGTTGTTGGTTGGTTGGCTTGTTTCCGAGGACTCGTTTCCTGTTCACTCAGAAACCGTAGCGCATAGTTCTGTTGTCCTATAGTCGAACTGTCCAGACCGGAATTCGACAAGTCGCGCTAGATTTTCTTCCTAATCTTTACTTCTGGTAAAATGTAAAGAGAGGAGAGTTTTGTCTCATGGAAGCTACGCTCAGCAGTAAAGGGCAGGCAACGATCCCCAAAGCCGTTCGCGATCGCCTGCAAATAAAGTCGGGGGACCGGTTCAAGTTCTTCTTCCACCCTGACGGCGTGATCATTCTGCCCAAGATTCCGACTGCTCGGCTCAAGGGCATGATTCCAAAGCCGGCCCAACCGGTATCTCGTGAAGAAATCGATCGGGCGATTGCGAAAGGCGCAACCGAAAGATTTCGGCGAAGAAAATGATCGGCCTCGATACGAACATTCTGCTGCGCTACTTCGCGCAAGACGATCCAGCGCACTCCCCTCGCGCAACGGAGATCATCGAACGGCGCTTGACCGAACAAGAGCCGGGCTTCGTAAGCCTGGTGAGTATCCTTGAAGTTGTATGGGTTCTCAAAAGCCTTTTCAAGCGTTCCCGGCAACAGATTGCGAACGATATCGAAATGCTGTTGGCGGCGGATACACTCGAGGTTCAGAATGAGCAAGAGGTCTATTACGCCGTTCTAGCGCTCCGCAAGGGAATCGGAACATTTGAAGACGCCTTGATCGGCGCCCTCGGTGCGTGGAGAGGTTGTTCGGCAACCTTGACCTTTGATGAAGATGCCGCAAAACGGCTGCACGGCTTTCAACTGGCCTGATTGCGGAGGGTGCCCCCGGTCCCTCGCCTTCAGAAGCCGGGGGCACCCTCAAGTTGATAATGCGCGGTATGAGGCTGGGGCCAATCGTCCACCTGCCCCTCGGAGGTACAAGGTGAATGATCCTGACGGTGATAGCGTACCCACTCCTTTACTGCCAGGTGCGGCTTTCGACGCATTCAAGACTTTCGTTGCTCAATTCGATCCACTAGAACTACTCAGTCAATTAACCCTCACTTGGCTTTTCACTCAAAAACACTTTGTGAGCGAATCCGATGTCGAGACCCGATACGCGCGTTTTGTCGAATTCACGGCGGGATACTTGGCGTCCCAACCCATCCAATTGCAGCCGACTCAGACTTTTGATGGTTCTTGTATCGAAGAGTTTGAAAAGTTAGTTACACAGTACTTTGACTCGTTTCTTGTAGAGCTGGTCTATGGCGACATTGATGCCCGAGAGCGTACTCCGGCTGCAAGCGTTCTTCGATCCGCACAGATTTACTCACTATGGGTTCGAGGCGATGCTTATCCCCATCAATTTTTCGGCTTCGCATCGGAGTTGTACAGTCCACACGATCAATGGTTCCAATCTAAGTTGGGCTTTACTATCAAAGACGCGCTGCAAATTGTGAGAGCGATTCGAGAAGAGTTAAACAGGCGAGTGAATGAATCGGCGGATAACGCTCGCCAGAATGCTCCGATAGAGGCCGAGAAATATTGGGCCGAAGCACAGATGGCGCAAATTACAAGAGACGAATTAGAGCAGAGAGTGGCTATTCATCTCCACTATGGGGCAGCCAAGAGCTTACTGTGCTTTTCGGTTGAAGAGATATGTGAGGTATCAGGCGTCGAGCTTGAGACCTGTAAGGCGTTTCTTAAACGTATGAGTCAACCTTTTGGTTATCACAATCCGAAATTTCCCAACAGCTTCACAGATGCGAAAAAGGCACCGTGGGATTACAACACAGTTGAAGAACGACCATTTCTGCAACACGGAGATTGCTATTGGTTTTTCACCAATCCCATGATTGCATCCGTACTGTTTTATACCTTTTTCTTCGATCTAATGGATGACAAGCAGTACAAGCCCGCATTTGAAAAGACCAGGGGAGACTTTGTTGAACGTAAGGTATTCGAGTATGTGTCCAGGATTTTCCCCCAAGACATGATATTCCTGAATCCCGAATATCCCGATGGGAATGAATTTTCAGATGTGGTTGTGCTGCACGATGGCAAGATTCTGATTTTTCAGTGCAAGGCAAAAGGACTAACG
>CAZFMB010000110.1:0-13166 GCA_964520005.1 uncultured Occallatibacter sp. | reverse complement strand
TGCAGGCTCTTGAAACCACTGGAGGTGATTGCAGAGTAGTGCACGAATACGTCCTCGCCGTTCTGACGCGAGATAAAGCCGAAGCCCTTCGCGTCGTTGAACCACTTCACGGTGCCTTGTTCCATATTGCTCGTATTTCCTGTATTGAATTGCGCTGGATGAATCGGAGCGACCACTGGCAGAATCTTGCTGGTAGGGCGAGTGCTGCTCACGCCCGCTTCGGCCTAACGCTGAGAGCAGTGTAGCATCCCTATTCATAAAAATGTGCGAAAAATGTATCGTTCCGCTACATTTTTCCCGTTATAATGTTTGGAACTTGTTGAATTGGAAAGCCTTAACGTCGTAATCTTGCTATGTTACTGAGAGAGGTTACTATGCCCCAGGATCCCGTCCCCGGACTGTTGTCCCACGCCACCGAAATGCTTGAAAAGCACTTCGCGGCATTACCCGCCTTTGAGTCCGCGACCGACCCGGAGGCGATGGCACGGGTGCTGGAGGATGTGGCGCAACGCATGGGCGACAACTACCCCTACTATCATCCGCTCTATGCCGGGCAGATGCTCAAGCCGCCGCATCCGGTGGCGCGGGCCGCCTATGCGCTGGCCATGACCATCAACCCCAACAACCACGCGCGCGATGGTGGCCGGGCCAGCTCGGAGATGGAGATTGAGGCCGTCCAGGAGATTGCCGGAATCTTTGGTTGGACGGAATTCCTGGGCCACCTGACCTCCAGCGGCACTATCGCCAACCTGGAGGCGTTGTGGGTGGCAGGGCAACTCGCTCCAGGAAAGCGCATTGTAGGTTCCGAGCAGGCGCACTACACTCACCAGCGCATCTCCGCCGTGCTCAAGCTCGACTACGCGCCCATCGCCGCCGACAGCAGCGGACGGATAAGTTTGGAGGCGCTGGAGACCGAACTGCGTAAAGGCGATGTAGGCACGGTAGTCGTGACGCTGGGCACAACGGCCATCGGCGCGGTAGATCCGCTAGATGAAGTGTTGACGCTCCGCGAGAAATATAACTTTCGCATCCACGTGGACGCGGCTTACGGCGGCTACTTTCGGCTGATCTCTAATGCTCTAAATGCCCCTGCACGACAAGCCTACGAGGCCATCAGCCAGGCCGATTCCATCGTGATCGACCCACACAAGCACGGCTTGCAACCTTATGGCTGCGGATGTGTGCTCTTCCGCGACCCTGCGGTTGGGCGCTTCTACAAGCACGACTCTCCCTACACTTACTTCACATCAAAGCAGTTGCACCTCGGCGAGATCAGCCTGGAGTGTTCACGGGCCGGAGCATCGGCGGTGGCGTTGTGGGCTACGCAGCGGCTTTTACCGCTTGTACCGGGGGGCGAGTTTGCCCAAGGCCTCGCCAGCAGCAGGGCGGCGGCGCTCGAACTCGACCGGCGGTTGCGTCAGGATAAGTCAAGACGTTTTCAACCGCTTGCAGCCGGAGCGCCGGAACTTGATATTGTGGTGTGGAAGATGAACGCCGAATCGCCGGAGCGGGCTTCAGAGCTGGCGCAAAAGGTTTTTTTCGCCTGTGCCGCGCGGGATCTGCATCTGGCTCTGGTGCAATTGCCGTCAGCATGGTTTGAGCACACGGATGAATCAAAGCAGCAAAGCAACGCGTCAAACGGCGCCAGGCTGGTGACTTGCCTGCGCTCGGTGATGATGAAACCTGAGCATGAGGCATGGCTGGACCGCATTTGGGAGCGGCTGACCACAAGCTGTGCGGAAGTGATGGGAGATTATCGCAATTGATTCACGCTGCAGTGGAGAATCTCGTGCGCATCTTCGAATTGACCCATCGGTAACACCCATTCGGTATGGACCACCGGGTACAAACAACGGTAATCTGGCGGTTCTAAGAAGCGATCCTTGCTAATATAAATAGAAGTCAGCCTCGATAATGGTCAGGTAAGATCACTCACGCCCGGCCACTCGTGCAATAATTCGTATTCCCCGTGCGTCGCTTCTCAGGTTTGGAGCGGCGTGGAGAAACTAAAGATATGCAACCAACATCATCCGAGCCATTGTCCTGTGATACTTATCCCAGCACTGGCCTGGTCGCGTACTTCTCGATGGAGATCGCGATCATGCCCGACATTCCCACATACGCTGGTGGCCTTGGCGTTCTAGCTGGAGACACGCTGCGCTCCATGGCCGACCTCGGTGTTCCCTTGGTGGCCTTTTCGCTGGTATATCACAAGGGATACTTCAAGCAGCTACTGGACAAGAACGGCAAGCAGAGCGAGGACGTTCAACCATGGAATCCGGCGGATTTCTGCACCGAGGAGAAGGCGCGGGTTACGGTTTCCATTGATAACCGCATTGTGACGGTGCGCTGCTGGCGCTACGACTTGGTGGGCCGCTACGGGCACGTGGTGCCAATTTATCTGCTGGACACAGACCTGGACGAAAACTCGGCAGACGATCGCGTTCTGACCGATCACCTCTATGGCGGAGACACCAATTATCGCTTGCAGCAGGAGATTGTGCTGGGCATGGGCGGCGTGCGCATGGCGCATGCGCTGGGATGTCAGGTCAATGTCTGCCACATGAACGAAGGCCATGCGGCGTTGCTGACGTTGGCGCTGTTGGAGAGCGAGGTAGGCGGCGGATCGCTGGGCGCGGTAACAGAAGCAGACATCGAGCAGGTGCGGAATATGTGCGTCTTCACTACGCATACTCCGGTTTCCGCCGGGCACGACCGCTTTTATACCGAACAGGCCAACCGCATCCTGGGCAGCGATCGCACCGCATGTCTGAATCGGATGGGCTGCTTTCAAGATGGAATGTTGAACATGACTCTGCTGGCGCTGCGCTTCTCGCGCTATGCCAACGGCGTGGCCATGAAACACGCCAAGGTCTCCCGTGCGATGTTTCCGGATTTTCAAATCAGTTCCATCACCAATGGCGTGCACGCGCGCACCTGGGTCTCCGAGCCGTTCCGGGCGATGCTGGACAAATACATCCCCGCGTGGCAACGCGACAATCTCTATCTTCGCAATGCTATCGATCTGCCCGAAGAGGAGATTCTCGCCGCTCACGCCCACAACAAGGCTGCATTGTTCGCCGAGGTAGCCGCGCGCACCGGTCTGGTCTTCAATCCCAAAGTGCTTACCCTGAGCTTTGCGCGGCGGGCCGCTACCTACAAGCGAGCTACTCTTTTATTCCCCGACCCCCAGCGGCTACTGGAGATTGCCGCCAAAGCCGGCGGCTTGCAGATTATTTACGCCGGCAAGGCCCATCCTCAAGATGATCCCGGCAAAGCGCTGATTCAGCAGGTCGTCGCGGACGCCATCAGGCTGTCCAACGACGTTCTGCACGTCGTTTACCTGGAAAACTACGACTGGAAGCTGGGCGCAATGCTCACCGCGGGCGTGGATGTGTGGGTCAATACGCCGCGCCGGCCTTATGAAGCCTCAGGCACCAGCGGCATGAAGGCCGCGCTGAACGGCGTTCCCAGCCTGTCGATTTTGGATGGCTGGTGGATCGAGGGCTGCATCGAGGGCGTGACCGGTTGGGCCATCGAAGACGGCGCCGATGATGCCGCTGAGGCCAACTCGCTCTACCATAAACTCGAAACCGCGATTGTTCCGCTCTATCTGGATGCGCCGGAGAAATGGGCTCGCTTGATGCGCACCACGCTGGCCTTCAACGGCTCCTTCTTCAACACCGATCGTATGGTAAGGCAGTACATCCGCAACGCCTATTACCCGGCGAAAATGATCGATAAGGCCAAAGTGCGGGAAGAAACTTTTGCGGACTGAGGCAGGCAAACGCTCTTCCTACCCCATCGGCTGGCGCAAAATTGTTTTCAGCTTTTCCGGTGCGGTTCGCCGCGGGTCGTTCAAATAGATCTCATGATGCTTGCCGCGGAGTTCGTTTCCTGCCGCGTGAATAAAGTCGTGCATCCTCTGGATCGTTGGCCCCTCGTTGGCAAATGGCCCTACGTAGAAAACCTGTGCTGATGGACCCTCGGTAAGCGTCTCAAAACGAACCTTGTCCAGCGCCGCCGGGTTCTTCTTCTTCCGCACTTCTTCCATCGCCGCCTCCACCTGCACCTTGGTGATGAACTCCGGCTGCACGATCATCGCCGTCCACTTCCACTTCGACTTGTTGGCCTGGTGGCCCGCCCACCCAAAATCCCGCGGATCGTCGGCCCACCATAACCCCTCCAGCGGCATCACGCCGTAGTCGATGTCCCGCAGACTCTTCTTGATCGCGAACTTGAGCGTATAGGAGAGCGAGTAGAGCGCTTCAATAGCCTCAGAAAATGCCTTAGATGTGTTGGGGTCGCCCTCGCCGTCCACCATCAGATACGTCAGCGGAGGAACCTCCACGGCAACAATTGCGCCAACTTTTCCTTCGTAAAGAGGCTTCCAATGTTTCTTCAGATCGAGTTTTTCCATAACTAAACTCCCAGCGGAAATATAGCACTGAGAATAGAAATGCGCCGTGATCAGGTAGGACCAGAGCTAGAAACTAAGAGCTAACAGCTAATCGCTGCTCTTTAGTCCGCCGCCGCCCCTTCCAGCTCCTCGCCAATCTTGTGCAGCTTCATCACGCGCCATTGCAGGCGGTCGAAGAATAAATAAACAACAGGCGTCGTAAACAGAGTGAGCATTTGCGAGACGATGAGGCCGCCGACGATAGCGATGCCCAGCGGCTTGCGCAACTCGGAGCCCACGCCCATACCGATGGCCAGCGGCAATCCGCCGAAGAGTGCGGCCATGGTGGTCATCATAATGGGGCGGAAGCGCAGCAAACAGGCCTGATAAATGGCCTCAACCGGCGGCAATCCCTGGTCGCGCTCAGCTTGCAGGGCAAAGTCTATCATCATGATGGCGTTCTTTTTGACAATGCCGATGAGCAGGATGATGCCGATCAGCGCGATGATGCTCAGGTCGGTATTAAACAGCCTCAATGCCAGCAGGGCGCCTACGCCGGCCGGGGGAATGGTGGAGAGAATGGTCAGCGGATGGATCAGGCTCTCGTAGAGAATGCCGAGGACGATGTAGACGGCCACTACTGCCGCCAGGATAAGCCACGGCATATTCTTCTTCGCGGTCTGAAAATCCTGTGCGGTTCCCTGGAAGGTGGGATGAATCGTCGAGGGCATTCCCATTTCGCGCTGGACATTTTCCAGGGCGGTGACAGCGTCGCCCAGAGCCACGTTGGGCGCAAGATTAAAGCTGAGCGTCACAGCCGGATATTGCCCCTGATGGTTTACCTGCAGGGCGGTGCGCTGCTGCGCGAATTTGGCAATGGCGGAGAGCGGAACCATGGCGCCGGTTGAAGATTTTATAAAGATGCCGTTGAGCGCATCCGGGCTTAGCTGGTATTTGGGATCGACCTCCATCACCACGAAATACTGATTCAGCGCGGTGTACATGGTGGAGACTTCGCGCTGACCGAAGGCGTCGTAGAGCACCTGGTCGACGGCCGAGGCGGTAATGCCGAGGCGTGAGGCGGCGTCGCGGTCGATCACCAGGTTAGCGGCCAGGCCTTGATTCTGCTGGTCGCTGTTCACGTCACGCAATTCGGGCATAGTTCTTGTGCGGGCCAGCAGTTGCGGCGCCCATGAATTCAGTTCATCCAGGTTTTCGTCGGAGAGCGTGTACTGATATTGCGCGGCACTGCCGCGCGCGCCAGTCGAGAGTTCTTGCTGAACCTGAAGGATGAGGACAGCTCCTGGGACGCTGGTGAGCTTTCTGCGCAGGCGATTGACCACGGCGTCTGCGGAAACATGTCCCGGTCGCTCGTTGAGCGGCTTGAGGGCAATAAACATGAAGCCCGTATTGTTGCTGCCACCGCCCGGACCGCTGCCGCCCGCAAATGCGGTGACGGTGGCGATGGCGGAGTCGTCCAGCACCATCTGTGCCAGTTCGCGCTGCTTGTCGCGCATGGCGGGGAAGCTGATGTCCTGTGCTGCCATGGTGCGTCCGGTGAGGCGTCCGGTGTCCTGCTGCGGGAAAAAACCAAAGGGCGCGATGGTGAAGAGGTAGACGTTGAGGGCAACGGTGCCGATGATTATGCCCAGGATCAGCCACTGGTGGCGCAGCACCCAGCGCAGGCCGCTGGCATATTCGTTGTGCATCCACTGGAAGGCGCTCTCACTGGTGCGATAGACGCGGCCATGGCGGCTCTCGTCATGCGACTTTAGAAACCTGGCGCAGAGCATGGGAGTAGTGGTCAGCGATACCAGCATGGAGACCGCGATGGCCACAGAAAGGGTGACGGCGAACTCGCGGAAGAGCTTGCCCACAATGCCGCCCATGAGCAGGATCGGAATGAAAACGGCAATCAGCGAGGTGCTCATCGACAGCACCGTGAAACCGATCTCGCGGGAACCCTTCATGGCAGCTTCGAATGGCTTTTCGCCCATCTCGAGGTAACGGGTGATGTTCTCGATCACCACGATGGCGTCATCCACCACGAAGCCCGTGGCGATGGTAAGCGCCATCAGCGAGAGGTTGTCAATGGTGTAGCCCAGCAGCCACATTACGCCAAAGGTGCCGACCAGCGAGAGCGGGACGGCGATTGACGGTATGATTGTTGCCCAAACCTCGCGAAGGAAAAGAAAGACCACCAGCACCACCAGCAGCACGCTGATGCAGAGCGATAGCTCCACGTCGCGTACGCTGGAGCGGATGGTGGTGGTGCGGTCGACCGCTACATTGATCTGGATAGTAGGCGGAATAGCGGCCTTGAGGTGTGGCATCTCGGCCATCACATTGTCCACGGTGGATATGACGTTGGCGCCGGGAATCTTGAAGATGACGATGAGTATGGCATCCTTCAACTGGCCGTGCTGACCATCGGTATTGATGCCCGAAACTCCAGCGGTGAGGATGTTGGCGACGCTGTCTGTAACGGTGCCCAGATCTGAGACGCGCACCGGCGCGCCGGTCTGCCGGTTATATCCGGCGATGATGGGTGCATATTCACTGGCGTGGAAGATCTGGTCGTTGTCGCTGATCTGCCAACGATGGTCAGGGTCTTGCAGAGCGCCTTTGGGGCGGTTGGCGTTGGCGTTGGCCAATGCTGTGCGCACCGCATCCAATCCCACTCCGTTTGCGCCCAGTTGCATAGGGTTCAGCTCGACGCGCACCGCAGGGCTGGAGCTGCCGCCCACGAAGACTTGGCCCACGCCGTCAATCTGGGAGATCTTCTGTGACAGAATGGAGTCGGCCATATCGTACATCTGCCGCTTGGTCACCACGTCGGAGGTCATGGTGAGGATGAGAATCGGCGATTCTGCAGGGTTGACCTTGCGGTAGCTGGGATTCTGCGGCAAGTACGCGGGCAACTGACTGCGCGCGGCATTAATCGAGGCCTGCACATCGCGGGCTGCAGCGTCGATGTTGCGATTAAGATCGAACTGCATGGTGACCGAGGCCGAGCCCAGCGAACTGGACGAGGTCATCTGATTGACGCCGGCGATGCGCCCGAACTGGCGCTCCAGAGGGGTGGCCACCGACGAAGCCATGGTCTCCGGACTGCCACCGGGCAGGCCCGCGCCCACTCCGATGACCGGGTAATCGACGTTGGGCAGCGAGGCCACGGGCAGCAGCGAGTAAGCCACAGAGCCGGCCAATAATAGAGCCAGGCTTAGCAGCGAGGTGGCTACCGGCCGCTGAATGAAGGGTGCGGAAAGATGCATTGATCCTTCTCCTCAGTCGGCGTTGGCCGGTTGCTGTTCGTGAGTGGAAAGCTCGCGCGGCCTCATACGCTGCGCCAGTTTGTCAAAGTAGAGATAGATGACCGGCACGGTGTAGAGGGTGAGCATCTGCGAAAAAATTAGTCCGCCGACGATGGTGATGCCCAGCGGCTGGCGCAACTCGGCGCCTACGCCTCCGCCCAGCCATAGCGGCAAGCCGCCCAGCATGGCTGCCATGGTAGTCATGATGATGGGCCTGAAACGCAACTGGCAGGCCTGGAAGATGGCGGCCTCGGCGGTCTTGCCTTCGAGCCTCTCGGCCTGCAAGGCAAAGTCGATCATCATGATGGCATTCTTCTGCACGATGCCGATCAGCAGTATGATGCCGATCAACGCAATCACGCTGAACTCGGTGTGCGTTATCAGCAGCGCAAGCAGAGCGCCCACGCCCGCCGAGGGCAGCGAGGAGATGATGGTGATGGGGTGGATGTAGCTCTCGTAGAGCACACCCAGCACAATGTAAACAGTGATCAGCGCGGCCAGAATCAGCAGCGGCTCGTTGGCCAGCGAAGTCTGGAAGGCGGCCGCAGTTCCCTGGAAGCTGGCATTGATACTGGCCGGCATCTGGATATTCTTCTCGATGGCATTAACAGCTTTGACGGCGTCGCCCAGCGCCTTGCCCGGCGCAAGGTTGAAGCTGACCACGGTGGAAGGGAACTGCCCCTGGTGGCCTATGGATAGTTGCGCGGTGGTTTGCTCCCAATGGGCCACTTGGCTGAGCGGAACCTGCGTCCCGTTGCCCGACTTGACATAGAGATCGTTCAGCACCGTGGGGTCGGTCTGGAAGTTTTGCCCCACCTCCATCACCACGTGGTATTGATTGAGTTGGGTGAAGATGGTGGAGACCTGGCGTTGCCCGAAGGCGTCGTAGAGAGTGTTGTCCACATCGGCCATGGCGATGCCCAGCCGCGCGGCGGTGTCGCGGTCAATCACCAGCTTTGCGCCCAGGCCTTGATCCTGCAGATCGCTGGCCACGTCGGTGACCACGGCTTCCTCGCCCAGCTTAGCCACCATCTGCCGGGTGTACTTGGCCAACTCCACCGGATCGGGATCTTCCAGCGAGTATTGGAATTCCGTGCGGCTGACGCGGTCTTCGACGGTCAGATCCTGGAGCGGCTGCAAAAAGAGCTGGATGCCTTCAACGCTCGCGAGCTTGGGCTGTAGGCGGCGAATCACTTCGGTAGCGGAGATTTTGCGATCTTCCAACGGCTTCAGCGTAATCTGAATGCGCCCCGAATTCAGCGTGGTGTTGGTTCCGTCCACACCTATAAACGAAGAGATGTTATCGACGGCGGGGTCTTGCAACAGCAGCTCCACAAGCTTTTGCTGGCGCTCGGCCATGGAGGTGAAGCTGACCGTCTGCGGCGCCTCGCTGATGCCCAGAATCACGCCCGTATCCTGCACCGGAAAAAAGCCCTTGGGAACCACGACATAGAGCAGCAGGGTGGCCACCAGCGTGCCAATGGTGACCATCAGCGTGATGAAGCGATAGCGCAGAACGACCTGAAGTGTGCGCCCGTAAGCGGCAATGATGGAGTTGAAGACCTTCTCCGACCAATAGTAGAATCGCGTTTGCTTGGCGGTGGCCTTGTCCTGAAGAATGCGCGAACACATCATGGGCGTCAGCGTCAGCGAGACCACGGCGGAGACCAGGATGGTAACCGCCAGGGTGATGGCGAACTCGCGGAAGAGCTTCCCCACCACGTCGCTCATGAACAGCAGCGGGATGAGAACCGCGATCAGCGAGACGGTCAGCGACATGATGGTGAAGCCGATCTGCTCGCTGCCCTTAAGCGCCGCCTTCATCGGGCTCAAGCCTTCCTCGATGAAGCGCGAGATGTTCTCGATCATCACGATGGCGTCGTCCACAACAAATCCTGTTGAAATGGTCAGCGCCATCAGGGTGAGGTTGTTGAGCGAGTAGCCCAGCAGGTACATCACGCCAAAGGTGCCCACAATCGACAGCGGCACGGCAACCGAGGGGATGATGGTGGCAGCCAGATTGCGCAGGAAGAGGAAGATGACCATCACCACCAGTGCGACGGTGAGCATCAACTCGAATTCCACATCCTTGACCGAGGCGCGAATGGTGGTGGTGCGGTCGGTGAGTATCTTCACTTGAACAGTGGCCGGCAGGCTGGTCTGCAATTGCGGCAGCAGCAGTTTGATGCGGTCCACTACGGCGATGATGTTGGCGCCCGGCTGGCGCTGGATGTTGACGATTACCGCCGGCTGGCGATCCATCCATGCGGCCTGCTGGGAGTTTTCCGCTGCATCGACGATCAACGCCACGTCGGAGGCGCGCACCGCGGCCCCGTTGCGATAGGCCACAATGACAGGCTTGTAATCGCCGCTGGAAAGCAACTGATCATTAGCGCCGATGGTGTACGACTGGCGATTACCGTTCAGCGTGCCTTTGGCCTGATCAACGTTAGCCGCTGCCAAAGCAGTGCGCAGGTCTTCCAGGCTCAGGTTGTAGGCGGCCAGTTGCGCCGGGTTGGCCTGAATGCGCACCGAGGGCTTCTGTCCGCCGGCGATGGAAACCAGTCCAACGCCGGTGACTTGAGAGATTTTTTGAGCCAGATTGGTGTCGGCTGCGTCCTCGATCTTGTCCAGCGGCAGCGAGTCAGAGGTGAGCGCCAGCGTCATGATGGGCGCGTCGGCGGGGTTCACCTTGCTGTAGATAGGCGGGTTGGGCAGGTCGGTGGGCAAAAAGCTGTTGGCCGCGTTGATGGCCGCCTGAACTTCCTGCTCGGCCACGTCGATATTCTCGTCTAAATTGAACTCCAGAGTAATAACCGAGCCGCCGCCCGAGCTGACCGAGGTCATCTGTTTCAATCCCGGCATCTGGCCAAACTGACGCTCCAGGGGCGCGGTGACCGACGAGGCCATCACCTCCGGCCCTCCGCCGGGATAGAAGGTGAGCACCTGGATAATGGGGTAATCCACCTCGGGCAGGGCGGATACCGGCAACTGCAAGTAGCCCACCGCGCCTGCCAGCAGGATGGCCGCCATCAGCAGCGAGGTCGCTACCGGGCGCAGAATAAATGGCCGGGAAGGGCTTAGGCTCACTGCTTGTTCCTCTTATCTTGTTTGCCGTTGCCTGCTGGTGAGCCGGGACCGGATGCCGCAGCTGGTGCGGTGAATGGGCTGCCCCCACTCTGGCCTGATACTTGCCCCTTCGCGCCCTGACCGCCACGTTGTTTAGCTACGCTGGAGGTAACTGCCTGTCCGGGCTTCAGCCGGTCGGCGCCGTCCACCACCACGTTCTGGCCGGGTTGCAGGCCCCCGTCCAAAATGGTTATCTGCCCCTCAGCCAAAGCCACCTTCACCGGTTGAATTCTGGCGCTTCCGTTTCCCTGCGCATCGGCATGATCGACCACCCACACATACGAACCCTGTGTGCCGGTCTGGATAGCCGCCGAGGGTATCACAAGCGCGTTGGTCCGCTCTTCCATCACCAGATGGATGTTGACGAACTGGTTGGGAAACAACGCCTGGTCTTTGTTGTCGAAAACGGCCTTCAGCTTGTCGGTTCCTGTAGTGGTGTCGATCTGGTTGTCAGCGGTGAGCAGGTAGCCCGTAGCCAGCTTCTGCGTGTCGTTCTGATCGTAGGCGTCCACGGCCAGGCGCTTTTCCGCTGCAAGTTTGCGCAGCACCTGGGGAAGTTCGTCCTCGGGCAGTGTAAAGTAGACGGCGATTGGCTGCATCTGGTTGATGACGACCAAGTTAGTAGTGCCAGCAGCGATGATGTTGCCGGGATCCACCAGGCGCAGGCCGATTTTCCCGTCGATGGGAGACTTGATAGTGCACCATTCGAGTTGCAACTGGGCGGTCTCTACGGCGGCCTTGTCAGCCTCGATGGCGCCCAGGTATTGGCCCTGCGCCGCTTCATCGGTTTGCATGACTTCTTTGGAGGTTACGCCGGCGTCATAGAGTGCCTTGTAGCGCGCAAACTCCGCCTGGGCATTCTTGAGCAGCGCCTCATCGTGCGCCAGCGTGCCTTTGGCCTGGTCCAGCGCTGCCTGGTAGGGACGGGGGTCGATCACCATGATGGTCTGACCCTGCCTCACCTGCTGGCCTTCGGTGAACTTGACCGGCTCCAGTTCTCCGCTCACACGCGCTTTCACCGTAACGCTCATGTAGGGCATCACCGTACCCAGCGCGGTCAGAAAGATGGGCATAGGCTTCTGTTCGGTAGCTGCGACTTGCACTGGGACCGGCCGGCTCTGTAACGCTGCCGCCTGACTGGCGGTGCTTGCCGCAGTTTGTTTCTGGCCCTGAATAATCTTCCACACAACCAGACCTGCAGCGATTACCAGCACCAGATAAATGACGATGCGCACCCAGGAGTTCCTGGGGGCGGAGGGATGTTGCCTGATGCCGTCAGCGGCCATAGAGGTCTCCGAAGCGTCTTCAATGGACATGGTGTCGATTCCCGTCGTTTCTCTTGAGTGAATGCCCGCTAAATGGGCATAAAGACTGCCGTTTCGGGCGGAAGACACTCTGCCCGTGCTCATTTCTAGGGACGTTTGACTTGCCTCAAAGGTTTCGCGCGTCCCGGCGCATCCCATGCGGAAACTCGTCTCCTCACAACCCGGCAACAGATTCCCCATGGAAGCAAGACGGAACTATTGTAAGCGAATAGAACGGCTTAGGAATATCATCGCTTGAACAGAGCGTCTTTTCTGCCTAATTGAACGTCCTAAATAGGTATGGGGACGTTCCCTGTTGCAGCTTATGCGCCATGATCGCGCTGCTTCGTCTACCATAGTAATTTCAACAGGTTGTTGGAGTGGATCGGGGGCCGAGAGCCATCTGTCCCGGTATCCGGCGAACCAGCCCTAACCAAATCAGGCCCGGACCAGATATACGTCAAGCATTTCTGGAATGGCCTGGTCACTGATGACCCGGCTCAGGAGCGAGTACCTGCCTTATGTGGATTGTCCGGCTAGCGCTGCGGCGGCCTTATACCTTCGTCGTATTTGCGCTTTTAATCTTAATCCTCGGCGTCTTCAGCATCGAAACGATGCCCACGGACATTTTCCCCAACATCGATATCCCTGTCGTCACCGTGGTATGGAACTTCACCGGCCTGTCGGCGCAGGAGATAGCCAACCGCATCGTGACCAACAGCGAGCGGGGCATGACCACCACGGTCAACGACATCGAGCACATCGAGTCGCAATCGCTCAATGGCGTTGGTCTTATCAAGATATTCTTTCAGCCGCATGTCAACATCGGCGAAGCGGTAGCTGAGGTTACAGCCATCAGCCAAGTGCAGTTACGCTCCCTGCCGCCCGGCACTGTACCGCCCTTCATCATCCAGTACAACGCCTCCAGCGTGCCCATCCTGATGCTGGGCGTCTCCGGGCAGGGGCTCAACGAGCAGCAGTTGAACGATCTGGCCACCAACAACGTCCGCACCCAGTTGG
>CAZFMB010000109.1:0-13360 GCA_964520005.1 uncultured Occallatibacter sp. | reverse complement strand
GTTCAGGCGCTTGATTTTCTGGTTCAGCGTGGAGAGCGGAATGTGGAACTGCTCTGCGGCTTCGGTCTGGTTCCAGTTCGAGCGTTCCAGTTTTTCTGTGATGATGCGCCGCTCAATGTCTTCCAGAATCTCAAACAGCGTAGAGTTGGGATTGTGCTCCAGCAGAGCGTCCTGAAAGCTGCGGCCGTTGATGTGGCCCGGCAGCAGTTCGGAGCCGATGACCGAACCAGAGGAGAGCACTACGCTGCGTTCGATGGCATTTTCAAGTTCCCGCACGTTCCCCGGCCATTCGTAATCCACCAGGGCGCGCAGCGCGTCGGCGGAGAGTGTGCGCGGTGAGAGGCTGTTTTCGTTCGAGTAAAAATCGAGAAAGTGCTGCGCCAGCAAGGGAATGTCTTCGCGGCGCGCGCGTAGCGGCGGCAGGTCGACGCAAATGACGTTGAGGCGATAGAAGAGGTCTTCGCGGAAGCGCCCCTCGCGCACTTCCTTGTGCAGGTCGACGTTGGTGGCGGCGATGATGCGCACATCCACCTGGATCTCCTGAATGCCGCCCAGGTGCATGAAGCGCCGGTCTTGCAGCACGCGCAGAATCTTGGCCTGCGTGTCCATGCCCATGGTGGCGATCTCATCCATAAACAGCGTGCCGCCGTTGGCCACTTCGAAGAGGCCTTTCTTGGTGGCGATGGCCGAGGTGAAGGCACCCTTGACATGTCCGAAAAGCGTTGACTCCAGCAACTCGCTGGGCATGGCGCCGGTGTTGATGGGAACGAAAGGCTTGTCTTTGCGCGGCGAGTTGGCGTGGATGGCCTTGGCGATCATCTCCTTGCCCGTGCCGCTTTCGCCCTGAATCAGAATCGTGGACCGGCTGGGCGCCACCTGCGACACTAGGTCGAAAACCTTCAGCATGATCTCACTCTTGCCCACAATGTTGCTGAAGTTGTAGCGCTGCTTGAGCGTGCGCTTGAGCTGCACGTTCTCTTCTTCGGCCCTGTGGCGGGCGACGGCGGAGCGTATGTCAGCCAGCAGTTTTTCATTGTCCCAGGGCTTCTGAATGAAGTTCTCCGCCCCAGCGCGTATGGCTTCGACCACGTTGTCCACCGTGCCATAGGCGGTAATCATGATAATCGGAAGTTCGGGATTGCGCTCCTTGATCTGCGGCAGCAGCTCAAGGCCGCTCTGGCCAGGAAGAGCCAGGTCCAGCAGCACCAGATCGAAACTATCCTGATCGAGAATCCGCAGTCCTTCCAGGCCGTCGCCGGCCATTTTTGTGGTGTATCCCTCCAGCTTGAGCAGCACTTCAAGCGATTCGCGGATGGCAGCCTCGTCGTCGATGACCAGAATGCGGGCTAAGCTGTCGGCGACTCCGGTGTCACCGGCAACTCCGGATGCGGGCGAATTCAATGGTGTTTCAACCTCAGGCATGTACGCTTGTCCTCAACAGGGGAAATTCAAGATGGAAGGTTGTGCCGGCGCCGACGGCGCTCTCCACGCGTATCTTGCCGGCGTGCTCCTGGATAATTCCGTAGGAGACCGATAGCCCCAGGCCGGTTCCACGGCGGTCGCCCGCACGAGGCACGTTCTTGGTCGTGAAAAACGGATCGTAGATGCGCTTCAGGTTCTCGGGAGCGATGCCGCTGCCCGAGTCGTTCACCAATGCCGCAACGTAATTATCTCTCCGGTTGAGCCGCGTAGACACGCGCAAGCGGCCGCCTCCGGGCATGGCGTCCTTGGCGTTCAACAACAGATTGAGAAATACCTGTTGCAGCTTGCCGGGGTTGCCATGAATAGGGGGAAGCTCCTCTGCCAACTCCAGATCAAGCAAAATCTGCGCGGTCTTGAACTGATGCTCCAGCAGCGAGAGTGTATCGCGAATTACCTGGTTCAGGTTGGTGTCGCGGAACTCGGTGGTCGACGTGCGTGAAAAATTCAGCAGCCCGTTGGCAATTTCAGCCGCGCGGAAGCTTTGTTGCGTAATCTTGTCCAGCACCGGGCCAAGGCGCGTGTCGCCCTTTAACTGTTTGGCGAGCATCTGCGCATACGAGGAGATTACCGCCAGCGGCGTATTGATCTCATGGGCCACTCCCGCGGCCAGTAATCCAATAGAGCTAAGTTTGTCGGCCTGCGCCAATTGCGTTTCCAGCGTGACGCGATCCGTGATGTCATCCACCAGAATGATCCGGCCCACAGATACAAAATTACGCGACAACAACGGCGCAATGGCGATGTTGGCCATGCGTTGCTCGCCGGCGCGCGTGGTGAGCGGGAACTTGTAGAGATGATGGACGCCCTGCTCTTTGCGGTATCCTTCCAGCGCCTCGATAAACTCCGCGGGGAAGACAGCGCTCAGCTCCTGGCCGATGGCCTCCGCGCGGCTCAGGGCGTACATGGCTTCCATCTGCGCGTTCCAGCTTTCGATGCGGTCGTCCAGATCCAGCGCCAGGATGCCCACGTTGATCGATTCAACAATGTTTTCGTTGAATTCCTTGAGCCGCTCGAACTCGCCGATTTTTTCTTCCAGCCGCGCATAGAGGCTGGCGTTCTGCAAGGCGATGCCGATGTAGCTGGCTAGCGATTCCAGCAGTTCCACGTCCTCGCTGGAGAGAAAGTCGCCGCCCATGGTGCGGCCCAGGCCGATAACGGCGATGGTGCGTGTGGTGTCTGACCCATTGGGGCTGGCTTCGCTAACCTGCATCTGGCCCGCGGCAACACGGCAGGGAAGATAGTAGTTCAGGTCCAGCAGGGCGGCGGTACGTTGCTGGTCGGCAGGCAGATACACGGCCTGCTGCGCGTTCTCCAAAAAGATGTGCGAGTGGTCCGTAGCACGGTCAAAATTCAGGAAGCCCAGATCCATGCCGATCTGCGCGTTGAGCGCCTCGGCGGGTAGTCCGTGGGAGGCGGCCAGATATAGGCGGCCTGGTTCCTCTGAGTTCTGGGCCAGGAATACTGCCACGCGCGCTACCAGCAATGTATTCGGCAACTGCTCCACGATTGACTCCAGCAGCGTATGGAGATCAGTCTCTGAACTCAAACCCCGGCCAAACTCCACCAGCGCCTTGCGGTAATCGTAGCGATGGCGGTCGAAGACCCGGTCCACCCAACTCTGGATCCTGCGCTTGAGAGGGTCGAAGATAGCGGCCACTACCAGAATGGATAGCACCAGACCCCATTCGCGCACGCTATCGGGCAGACGGGTATGGACCATCAGGGTGACCAGCGCGATAACTCCGAAGTAGCCTCCCAGGATCAGGCTGGTGGCCAGCGTGTAAGCCACACCGCGCTTGAATATCAGGTCGGTATCCATCAACCGGTAGCGGATGATGGCCCAACTGAAGGTCAGCGGCAAAAAAACGATGGAGAGACCCGCAAGATTGGTGTACAGGCTGGGAACCGGAATGTCGCAGAGAAAGGGAATCGCGTAAAACAGGGTGAATGGAACTACCGCCAGCAGCGCGCCGCGATAGAGCCACTTCAACTGCTGGCGCTGCAAGGGGGTGTTGGCGAGCGAGTAACTGCGGACAAAGAGGCCGGCCGCAAAGAGGTAGAAGAGAGCATCGTAGGCCGTGCTGACCTTATCCAGCGAGTGCTTGAGCAGAGCTGTAGCCTGCCAGAAGTTAATCGCATAAAGCCATAGACCGAGCAATCCCGCGCCGGGTGCGTAGACCAGCGGAAGCAGCCAGTGGCGGCGCAGCTTTTTAAAACGCTCTTCGGGGAAACTGAGGGCAAAATGTAAAAACAGTGCTGGCTGTAACGATTCCGCCAACACATTGAACCAGAAAACTGCCTGGTCTAGCTTGTCCCAGTGGCCTGTGGCATCCAGCGCGCCCGTGTACTTAAGCGCGTAAAGAGCAAACGACACTAGGCAGAAGAGGTAGAAGTGGGTAGCACGCGGAGCCGTCCAGCGGCGAAACAGCACGTAGATGCCGATGGCAAGATAAACCAGGCCGATCAATCGCAGCCCCATTGCCAGATTCCGGTCCGCCGGCTCCGGAATCACCTCAAAATTCAACTCCGCTGACTTGCCCGTCGAAATATTGGCCCGTGTGATCCGGTAGTAGATCTGGAAGTAGCTGCCCGTGCGGTAGAGCGCGCGTTCCAGGTCCGCCGATCGCACCACAGGGATAAACTTGACCCCGGCGGCCATGGGGAGCGGCTCGTTGCTGGTGCGCTGATCGGCTTCCTCTGGCAGAACATTCACGGCCGATAGCGGCTCATGCGGCCGGAGAACCCTGGGTAGCCCTGTTCCTACCGTTCCGACCGGCAGAATATTCACTCCCGTCAGCCGGTCTCCCGCGTGGATGCCAGCGCGCCATCCAGGACTGTCGGGCAACACTTTGTCCGCCACCAGACCTTTGCCATCAGCCGCCTCGCGCCACCAGACGCCGTCGTCCGGTTGCTGGGCGTGGCGCTCCTGGAGAAAATTCAACACCGCAAGCAGCACCAGCCCAGCCGTGCCTAGAGCCAGCACAGTCGCCTGTAAGCGGTTGAAGAGATTCGTCTCCATCAGGGAAGCGTCCTATATCCTTCTGATTTGTTGCACGTCAGTCGCCAAGGGTAAATAACGCGTGGAAGATCTGAAAAGGATGGCCAATCGATTGAGAATACGCAAGATAGGGACGTTTGGTTCAATGAAATGTCAACCGGATTCCAACCCATCCTCTTCCAAGAATACAATAAATAGCAGGCCCCTTATGAAAAACGGAATTGGCCTATTGAAACCTGTAATTTCGAGATTTCAAGATGATCGCTCTGTTCAACCTCGTTGGCCAGCCTCTTTTTAGCACTGCATTCCTCCTCTCGATCACTATTGAAGCCAATCCGGCCGGAAATGCTATCGCTTTGCCGGTTTTTATGTGTAGGGAGTGCCGCTCAACACATTATTCATGTATCACTCCGAATTTTGGTTTAAAATCTGGATTCAGAATTCATAATCAGAATTCATAATCAGATGGAGGGTTTCTAATGCGCCGGATCTTGTTGTGCGGTTTGTCCGTCTTTTCTATTAGCGCGCTGCTTTCAACAGTGGTGCTGGCAGGTAGTCATAATCCAGCCGATTATCCATTGCGAGTACACATCTTTTCGCACAATTCGTATTCGCACTACTGGGGCCCAGGCGGTATCCGTACTCTGAATGAAGTGGACGGGGAGGGCCGCGCGAATCTCTACGAAAACGGTGAGCCTAAAGGCATGGACTTCCGCTACAACTGCGATAGCCGGATCATGAACTCCGCCGGTTATGAGACATACATGGCGAAGTGGAAGAAGCCGGGTGTCGAGTTGCAGATTCTGATGCCTGCGGGCGGCGGGAAATGCGATTTGCACGTTGATGTGAAACCGAATGTCGTCTACGTCAGACGGAATGGCTCGTTGAACGAAGAGTCGGCGGTAAAGTTCAAGCAGTGGATGGTGAAGCACGAGTATGATCCGGAGCATGGCAAGGATCTGCCGGTGTTTCCTCAGCAGGCGGGATCTGAATCCAGCGCGCCCCGATAAATCGCATTCCATACTGGCGGCAATGGGGACGGCGCTATCCGTCCCCATTGCTATTTTTATTATGACCTTCTCGCTGTAAACTTGCACCCAGAGCCGGCGTCTACCTTAGTGATGGCAGCCTGCGCTACATTGGTACCGATGATCATGGCCCAGGCAGAGGACAACAACGCCGAGGAGTTTTCGGCTGTCGTCGCAAGGCACCGTCCGCGGATCTTCCGCTTTCTGCTCTCCTCCACGCGCGACGTGGATCTGGCAGAGACGCTGACACAGGACTGTTTCCTCAAGGCGCATCGCAACTGGTCCAGCTTTCGCGGCGAGTCAAGCGCCATGACTTGGTTGATGCGCATTGCTATCAACCTGCAAAAGGACCACTGGCGCAATCGCCGTATGCAGTTCTGGAGGCATACGCAGAGCAACGCAGTGCCATTAGACGAAGCCAGCGAGTGGCTGCCCAGCGGTGAACGATCCGTGGAGCAGCAGTTGATGGCCAAAGAAAGGGTGAGGCAGGTAAGCAAGGCGGTTGAGGGGCTCAGCGAACGACAGCGTACAGTCTTTCTGATGCGCTACGTGGAAGAGGCTGAGTTAAGTGAAATTGCGCGGGCCACTGGACTAAGCGAGGGCACGGTGAAGGCGCACCTCTCGCGCGCGGTTGCTAGAGTGCGAGCGGAATTAGGAGGTAAACGGTGATTTCTATGGACAAATTCAAGGGCAATAAAACGCAACCCCGGCAATTGCGGACTCTCGACGTACAGAATTCAGAGTTAGACCAGGCGCTCACCGACTTCCGCTCGAGCATTCATGCCTGGAGCGACGCTGCCTTCAACCGTCCGCGGACTGCAATTGCGGCCGTTGCGCCCAGACCGGTCTGGCGGCTCGCGCTTAGCTTGGCGCTAGGCTGCGTTCTGGTTGCCGCTAGCGCCTCCGCGGGGCTCTGGGAACGTCACCAGCAGGAGATGAAAAGGGCAGCGATCCGCCTGGCCGAGCAGCAGAGGCTGGTTGCACAGCAGAGGGATATGCGGGAACGACAAGCTAGGCAAGTGGATCAAGAGAGTGAAGATTTGCTGGCCAAGGTGGATAGCGACGTTTCGCGGGAAGTTCCGCTGGCCATGGAGCCTTTGGCTCAACTGATGGTTGAGGATGAAACTCCATAAGTGCATAATCGGGAATCAAAAGCAGAACTTACCAAAATGGAAAAGGTGAATACAATGAAGGCTATGAGAATAACGAGAATGGCTGTCGCAATTGCCGCAGTGTTGCTGGCAGGCGCCATGCTGGCGCAGGGGCCCGGCGGCGGCATGGCGCCCGGTGGTGGTATGGGACAGGGTTTTGGGATGCATCGTTCTCCCATGGAAAAAGCCTTGGGGCCTCTCGGCGCGCAGGGACGCTGGTGGAACAATCCCCGCATCGTCGAGCGCTTGAAGCTGACCGATGTGCAGCGCAAGGAGTTTGACGACATTTTTCTCGAGCACCGGGAGCATCTGATCGACCTGCGCGCCAGCCTCCAGAAAGCTGAACTTGCCCTGGAACCGCTGGTGCGCGACGCGCAGCCCAATGAAACTAAAATTCTCGCCCAGATTGACAAGGTGGCGCAGGCGCGTGCCGAGCTCGAAAAAGCCAATGCCGCCTTTCTCCTCGCCATCCGCGGCAAGTTGACCGCCGAGCAGTGGACGCAATTGCAGGCCGAACGCGCCGAACGCGCCAACCGTATGCGCGAGGGCATCGGCGGAGGACAGGGTAGGCAGGGACAGGGTGGCTGGCGGCAGGGCGGCCAATTCAACCGCCAGGCGACTCCTGCGCAGCCGCCTCCACCAGATGCGGGAACGGCTGAGCCCCCGGCTCCTCAATCCGAGTTTGAATTGTAAATAGGTTTTTTCCAATACAAGTTTCAGGCAGAGAGCAAATGCGGTTGTAGCTAATACCGTTGGCGGCAGGAGACAATCCTCTTGCCGCCGTTTTTTTACCGCCAGGGTTTGTCTACTGCGGCTAAATCATCTATAAAACGCCGTGGAAGAGCTTGCCTGGGCTCTGAAACACACTCTCCTGTCGCGAACCAGGACAATCCCATGCAGCGCAACGATACACCGGTTGAATCGCTTTAGGGCAGGCTTTGAACCGAAGCTGGACACCCTGATTCAGCCTGCGACATCTGGGTGCAATAGCAATTCTTATATTTATGACTAAAGTTATTTCCACATGGACCGATGAAGGGGGCAGATGCAGGAACGCCCAGCCGGAAACAGCGGAAGGCCTGGCAGTTTGAAAGATGTGTTGCCGGGCGTGGCGCGATTCAGGGCATCAAAAAGGAGCTACCTTCCATGGCCCTCGGTGTTTTGAACAATCTTTCAGCGATCTACGCAGAAAATAACCTGAACAATACCAACAACAGCTTGCAGAAAGTGTTGCAGCAGTTGTCATCAGGTTCGAGGATCAACTCCGGTGCCGACGACGCGGCCGGTCTTTCACTGGTGAATGGCCTGGGCGCCAACTCGGCTGCCCTGACCCAGTCGGAAACCAACGCCACGGAAGGCGTAGGCCTGCTCCAGGTTGCGGATGGCGCACTCTCCCAAGTGACCAGTCTGCTGGATCGCGCCATTACGCTGGCTACGGAGGCCTCCAACGGCACCCTCAACTCCAATCAGGACAGTGCTGCCAACCAGGAGTACCAATCGATCCTCTCCGAGGTTAACAACATCGGGCAGACTACCACCTACAATCAGGAGCAAGTATTCAACGGCACAGAGACTGCGATCTACACGGGAGACTCCTCGCAGGCCGGCTCCTCGGGCGATATCCTCTACATTCGCTCGCTCTCTGAGTCCAGCGTGGGCGACACCGACGGCAAGATGTCTTACAGCAGCGGCGCTAACAGCGTCTTCGTCAACCTGTCTACCGCCACCCAGAATGCTAAAGCCACCGACACACTGAACTCCAACGGCATCACCACTATTGATGTCAACTACCTGGTCAAGGGCGCTGATGGAACGGGAAGCACGGCAAGCACCACCATCACCGTTGGCGCCAACACCAACTACGCCAACACTGCTAACGGCTTGATCAGCGCCATCAACAATGCTGGCCTCGGCATGACGGCTAGCTTTACCACCCAAGCCGGCTCCGGAGTAACCGGCGGCGGAACTCAGACAGGTATTCAGATTACTGGCGGCCTGATCTCGGCAGGTATTGATCCCAGTTCGGTGAGCACTAGTGGAACAATAGATCCAAACGGCATTCCCGCCAGCCAACTGCTTACCCAGGGGCAGACCGTTACCGTTAAGCTGGCCGGCGTTACGGTCGGAACAGTTTTGATTTCGCCTTCCATCAACACGCTGCAAGAGTTGGCCAATGCGATCAACACCGGCACAGGCGCTGGAGTTACGGGCTTTAGCGGCGCGCCGGTCACCGCTACCGTCGTCACCAATGGCGACGGATCGCAGAGCCTCTCGCTTGCTGCCATCGCCGGAGAAGGTGCGTTGAGCGTGACCACGGCTGCAGGCGCGGGCGCATTGGCTCCTGTCCTCAGCACTCCTTCTACCGCTTTGGACGCTCCGAATCTCGTCGCCCTCGCCACCCCGGCGCCTGTTACCGGAGTCGCCGTGACTCCCCCGACGCAAAGCTCCG
The DNA here is from genome assembly GCA_964520005.1 of uncultured Occallatibacter sp. Taxonomy (GTDB): domain Bacteria; phylum Acidobacteriota; class Terriglobia; order Terriglobales; family Acidobacteriaceae; genus Telmatobacter. The sequence continues at coordinate 4,252 of CAZFMB010000109.1, read as the reverse complement.
TCACCTTCGGCGTAGCGGGAACAGGCAACTTGGGTTCTGATGCGCTCTCCGTCGGCGGAAGCGTCACCGTTACGAACTCCGCCGCCGCTTCTCTGACCTTCATCGTCGGCTCGGGGTTGGATGCAGGCAACACCTTCTATACCGAGAACACTGGCGGCGGAACTCAATACGCCAATACACTCACTGGTCTGGCGCAGTTGATAGATGCGCAAAACGTCGCTCTCGACGCCCACGCCGCTGTCAACGGAGCGGGTACCGGCATCACCATAACCGCCAAGAACGCGCTCAACACTGAAAACCTCAGCGCCGTCATGGGCGCTGCCCCCATCACCAACGCTAATGCCTCCATTGGCCTCTATAATCCCACTGATGGCGGTGCACCCACCACAGGTACGGCTACTGTGACCGTGCTCGACGATACTGGCGGAGGAGCACTCAGCCAGGACGATGTTCTTACCACTGGAACCCAACTTCAACTAACGAATGCGCTCGGCACCACGACCTTTACCGCCGCGGCAGGCCAGACCTTTGCCGATCTCGCGCTGCAAATTTCCAACAGCACCCTCGGAGTCGATGCTGTCTGGAATGCCAACGCCGGCGGCGCGGGCAATGGCGGCCTGGTGCTGACTTCCAGGGTCGCTGGCGTCAATACCATCACCGTAGGCACAGACACGCTAACTGACAAAACCAACGGCAACAAGGTCATTCAAAGTGACGCAGGAGCTGCATTAGACGCGCCCGGTACCGCCGGTTCGCTCGGCACCTATGGCACCGCTGTCTTGCAACTCTCCACGGGGGCTATCGGCACTCTTGGCGATGATGTAGGTGTCGATCTCACCGGCCAAATCCAAATCAAAAATGGCGCCGGCGCAACGCAAACCTTCATCATGGGTGCTAATCCAGGTGGTCCGCCCCCTGCCGGCACCTTCTACACCGGCGCCAACACTGTACTCAGTCTGGTGAACGCCATCAATGGCGATGCAGCTCTGGGCATAACTGCCATCGCTCCAGGTTTGACGGGAAATCCAGGTACTGGCGGCATCTACCTCCAGTCCCAAACCGTAGGCACCACCATCACCACACCAGGCGCTGTGGGTGTCAATACGCTGGCTAGCGCGGTCGCTATGCCTGTCAGTTCTACAGTACCTGGCGTAACGGCAGTGGCGGGTACCGATTCATCGGTCACGGTCGGCGTGGCCGCCGGCGGCCTGAATACTAGCGATACTCTCACCGGAGCCATTTCCATCACCAACGGCGCCGTCACAGATACCTTTAACATGGGAACCGGCGCGGATTCGTTCGGCGCTGACACCGGCGTCTACTACACCAACAACACCAACGCAACGCCGGGCGTGGGCCTTCCCGGCGCGGCGCACGACTACGGCAGCACCCTTGCTGGTCTTGCCTCGCTCATTTCAGCTCAGTCGGCAACATTGGGTCTTAGTGCCCTGGCAAATACCACTGGCTTGGCCTTGACCTCATCCGCGCCGGAAGGTACCGCCATTGGCGTGAACTCCACCTCGCTGGCCGACACCAGCCAGGGAACCTATTCAAGCATGACCCTGGGTTCCTTTGCCAGCGAGAACGATACCGTTTCCGGAACTATCAACTTCACGATAGGCACCATCACCCCGGCTCTGGAGACAATCACCCTGAACGCTGGCGAAACGGTTTCGCAGATGATCGACCAGATCAACGGCACCACCACCGTCGCCGGAGTCACAACATCCACTTACCCCTACGGCGTCACCGCCAGTTGGGTGGCCGGCAGCAACGGCTACGGAAACGTGAAACTGACCTCCAACGCCGAGGGCAGCCTTGGGCAGATTGCCTCCCAGGTCACTTCCGTCATCGACACCACGGCCACCGCTCCGCTTAGCTATACCGCCTCAGACCCCTATAACACCGGGGTGTCCAACTCCGCTTCGACGGCGATTCTCTACGATTCAACCACCGGACAGTCCGCGGCGACTTTTGTTGCCAACACCACTGGGTCAAGCGGTATCGCCACCATCAGTTACACGGATGGCGCAGGCCAGTCGCTCAGCAGCACCGACCTGTTAAATCAGGCCGACGCACAGGCCGCACTCAACGATCTAAACGTGGCCATCACCGACGCTGCCGCCCAGGACGGATACATCGGCGCCCAGATCAATACCCTCAACTCCATCAGTCAGGTGATGAGCACCCAGCAGGAGAACGTGGTCTCGGCGCAAAACGCCATTCAGGCCACCGATTATGCCTCCGCGACCTCTAACATGTCCAAGTTCGAGATCCTCAGCCAGACCGGCATCGCCGCTTTAGCGCAAGCTAATAGTGTGGAACAGGAAGTAACCAAGCTCTTGCAGTAAAGGTTTAGTTCTAATTGCATCACCTTCAAGAAAACCCAGGGACGGGCGGCGGCAGGGGCATCACCCTTGCCGCCCATTTTTTTCCCCCTGCATCTACCCCGTAATGCGCTATCCTGTCGTGGAGTCAGCTCTTCACCTTATCCTCCAGGCCTGCAAGCGCCATGCCGATAGATGCTATCGAAAAAACCGCTAAGAACCTCGTCCTCACTGTGCAGGACTACACCCTCTTTGCCGTGCGCGCTTTCACTAATCTCTATCGCCCCCCAATTTACTGGCCCGAATTCCTCGTACAAGCCGACATCATCGGCTTCGGCTCCCTCTCCATCGTGATTCTCACCGGCCTCTCCACCGGCGGCGTGCTCGCCCTGCAATCCTCGGCCACCCTGGCGGCCTTCGGCGCAACCGCCGTCACCGGAGAGTTTGTCAGCGTCACCATGATCCGCGAACTGGGTCCGATTCTCACCGGAGTCATGGTCTCCGGCCGCAATGCCAGCTCCATGGCCAGCGAATTGGGCTCCATGGTCGTTACCGAACAGATCGACGCCATGCGCGCCCTGGGAGTGGATCCCTACCGAAAGTTGGTCACCCCGCGCATCGCAGCCACCATTTGCATGCTCTTCTTCCTCACTATCGTTTCCGACGCCTGCGGCATCGCCGGCGGAGGCCTCGTCACCGTTTTCATGAACCACCAGAACGGCACCCAATACCTGAACATGGCCTGGGAGCACCTCCGCTATCCTGACATCGTCCAGGGCCTCGTCAAGCCCCTTTTCTTCGGCTACATCCTCAGCTCCATCGGCTGCTTCTACGGCTTGAGAACCACGGGTGGAACCCAGGGCGTGGGCCGCTCCACCATTCAGGCCGTCGTCTGGGCCTCGGTGTTTATCATCTTCGTTGACTTCCTTCTCACCCAGGTACTGCTCAAGCTTTTCCCGCCGCTATGACCGCTTCCCTCGCCTCCGCCCAGTCCCGCCCCCATCCGTTCGGCCAACAATCGGCTACAGATGCCGGCCCCGTTGTTGTCTTTCGCAACGTCTCTATCGCCTTTGACGGACCTCCTGTGCTCGACGACGTCAGCTTCTCCGTTGCCCCCGGAGAGACTCGCATCCTGCTCGGCCCCGCTGGCGTGGGCAAAAGCGTTTTGCTCAAGCTCGCCAACGGCCTCATGCGCCCCGATGAGGGAAATATCCTCCTCTTCGGCGAAGAAATCTCCCATATGCCCGAGGAGCAGCTCTTCCCCTTGCGATCGCGCACCGGCATGGTCTTTCAAGAGGGCGCCCTCTTCGATTCGCTCTCCGTCCGCGACAACGTCGCCTACCAGCTCATTCAGGAGAAGGTTCCCGACGCAGAAATCGACCTCCGCGTCCGCAATGCCCTGCGCTTCGTCCAGCTTGACGACACCTTCGACCTCTTTCCCGCCAGCCTCTCCGGCGGAATGCGCCGCCGCGTGGCCATCGCCCGCGCCCTCATCCGCAAGCCTGAACTGCTGCTCTATGATTCGCCCACCGGCGGACTTGACCCCCTAACCTCCACCACCATCATCGAACTGATCGTCAAGGAGCGCGACGTCTACCACACCCCTTCGATCATGGTCACCCACCGCATCCAGGACGCCTTCCTCCTGTGCAACAACCGCTTCGACCCTGAGCAAGGTTGCATGGTCCCCTACCCCAAAGGAGAAACCGACCACGACACCACATTCCTAATGCTAGAAAATGGCCGCCTGATCTTCGACGGCTCCCTCCACGAACTAGTCAAAAGCCAAAACCCCTTCGTCCGCGAGTTCCTGCAGTAATCCAGGGATCTGGGGTTAGCGATTAGAAGCCTCTCTTAAACCGGTTTTGAAAGGGCACGACTTCACAGCTTGCGGAAAAAAGGCGTTCTTTTCACGATGCTATGCC
>CAZFMB010000108.1:0-13450 GCA_964520005.1 uncultured Occallatibacter sp. | reverse complement strand
GTTTTGAAACGCTGTGCCCCATCCATTCCGCGCTTTTTGCGGAATGGGTGGGAGGGAGTGTTGCATTTCTTTGGGGCCGGATCAGAGGCCTCGATCTCCGCCGGAGTGTGGACGACATAGGTGCCTTCTTTGGCCGTTCCATCGACAATGGCAAGCGCTTGTTTAAGCCCCCGGATGATGCCCTCGCCAACTTTGCTCATGATGCTGAACCTCCACCTTTTGTATCCGCCGCGAAAGCCAGGCAGGCGCGGATGTCTGTTTCCGTCAAGTCCGGGAAATCCGACAGAATCTCCTGGTCGGTCATTCCACCGGCCAAATAATCCAACACGTCGGAGACGGTGATGCGCAGCCCTCGGATACAGGGCTTGCCGCTGCGCTTGCCGGGTTCAATGGTGATGATCTGAGAGTAGTCCACCTGGGTTCTCCGACGTTTACCGCAATGTGTTTAGTATAGGCCCGGATGCTTATTTCGTAGAGTGCTCCTCAAACCATTTGCGTGCGCGTTCCTGAGTTTGTAACAAGCGTGCACTGCTCAGATGAGAAGCTGCATCGTCTCGATCCTTAGCCACCTCATCGGGTCTATGCGTCTTGCTCGATGCGGCAAGATCCAGCCAGAAATAAGCTTCCGCAAAGTCTCGCGTGACGCCTCTGCCCGTCATATATGACAAGCCAAGGAGGTATTGCGCTTCGGCATGATTCTGCTCAGCAGCTTTGCGAAGCCACGCCGCTTCTTGTGCATAGTCCTTCGTGACACCAAGGCCTTGGTCGTACAGCCCCGCGAGGTTGAACTGTGCATCGGAATCCCCTTGTTCTGCGGCACGACGAAACCATACTGCCGCTCTTGCCCAGTCCTGTGGAACACCCCGCCCATTACTATACAGAAAAGCAAGGCAAAGTTGTCCGGCTACATCACCCTGTTCGGCAGCATTTTGATACCACGTTGCTGCCTTTGAATAGTCCTCTGCGACGCCTTTGCCGTGCTCGTAAAGGTAACCGAGATTCCATTGCGACTTAGCATCGCCTTTCTCGGCTGCCTTCCCTAGCCAATCTGCGGCCAGTGAATAGTCCTTCGGAACACCCTTGCCAATAAAATAAAGAGAGCCAAGTCTAGCTTGCGCTTCAAGGATTCCTTGCTCTGCCGCCTTGCGATACCAGACCGCTGCTTGCGCATAGTCCTGCGGCACGCCCTGGCCGGATTCGTAAGCGTATGCTACAAGCAATTGGGACTCAGCGTCTCCAGCGTTGGCTTTAGCCAGCAGCACAGCAATCGGCTCTTTTGATTGTGCAGCGTCCTGTGCCAATGTCCAATATGTGCTGATGTTGAACGCAATAACAGCCAGGAAGACAAGCAATCCGAGACGTATTCGTTCGATTTTCAATCGATTTACCTCTCAATCTTTGGGTATGTACTGAGACTTGCCTCACATTTCCAGAATTCCTCGTCGTAATGCTCGTCAAGCTCCGTCATGAACATTCGTGGAGTTTTTGATGCCTGAACCCTCTTGTGCAATCTGAGGAACGGGGCGTACCGATTCTCTCGATAATCAGATCCAAGCTCAGATCCCCACCGACTGCCTATACGAGTTATATGGTCTGCATACGCAAGGACGACATCGTCAAAATCAATTCTTTTACCCACCACCAAATGCCCGACTTGATTCAGGAAATGTACAAGCCTCCATTCAGGAGGGACGTTGTTTTTCCAGAAATCTCCATCCTTATTGTTGAGATAAGCCCTTGCAAGGATAGAGCGCGCATACAGCATATCGGGAGCATTAAATCGCTCATACATTAGCTTAAAGGCTTCGGATCGTGCAGACTTCTTCATGGTGAGCCATGTTTGCCATAAGCCAAATACTAAGGCAATCGTTGCAATGGCTGCAATCCAAGCGGCTAGAGCGCCCGACTGAGGGGTCAAGCTGTCCCAAAAGCACTTGTACATCGAACACCCCCAACATCATACTATTCCACCCAAAAGCAAAGTCTGCGTTTAGGATGGGGGACTCTCACTCTTAATTTTGCTTGATTTGTTTTTTCAAGGCCCGCGACTTCTCTCCCTGTTACGATCTGTCAGACTTTCGCAATCGATCAAATCGGCGTTTCGTTTTTAGCCTATTGGATGGTTTTCTGACAACAGATTTTCCGCATAGGGTTGAAACGTTCAATTCTATTACGTTCATCCTTACATGACACTCCGGGCATTCGGGAATTTTGTCCGTCACCATGTAGTTAGTCCTCAGTGCAGGCACTATTCTCCTACGGCTGCCGCAATCGCAATAGAATTTCTCCTTCATCTTTGATACCCCCTGAAGTATATTGGTCATAAAGCTTATCGCATTTCAACAAGAATCGTACTTGGCCCTGAAAAAACATCGGGGTGGGCGACAACCGTCGCCCACCCCGATGTTTTTCCGCCGAAGGCGGGGCTGCCTGCATGGCAAATGCTACTTCTTCTCGTCCACGTCCACATACTCCGCGTCGATTACGCCTTCGTCTTTCTTGGTCTCGGCGTGAGGTTCGGCGGTGGGTTCGCCGCCGGGAGCTGCTCCAGCCGCCGCGCTTGCCGCATTGGCCTTGTAAAGAATCTCGGCGAGCTTGTGGCTGGCGTGGGTGAGCTTCTCGTGCTGGTCCTTCAGCTCCTTCACGGAGGGCGTGCCTTCCAGCAGCTTCTTCGAATCGGCCAGAACCGTCTCGACCTCGGCCTTCACCGGAGCCGCATCCGCGCCCTGCATCTTGTCGCCGGAGTCCTTCAGCATCTTCTCGATGTTATAGACCAGCCCGTCGAGCGAGTTGCGGGAGTCGATCTCCTCGCGCTTTTCTTTATCTTCACTGGCGTGGGCCTCGGCCTCTTTGGCCATCTTCTCCACCTCTTCCTTGCTCAAACCGGAGCTGGAGGTGATGGCGATGCGCGTGTCTTTGCCGGTGGCCATGTCCTTGGCGGTCACGTTGAGGATGCCGTTGGCGTCAATGTCAAAGGTCACCTCGATCTGCGGAATGCCGCGCGGCGCCGGTGGAAGCCCGCCCAGCTTGAACTTGCCCAGCGTGCGGTTCTGCGCCGCCAGGGGCCGCTCGCCCTGCAAGACATGCACCTCGACCTCGGTCTGCGAATCGGCAGCCGTGGAAAACGTCTCCGTCTTCTTGGTGGGAATCGTGGTGTTGCGCGGAATCATCGGCGTAGCCACGCCGCCCAGCGTTTCAATCGCCAGCGTCAGTGGCGTTACGTCCAGCAGCAGCAGGTCCTTGACCTCGCCGGCCAGCACGCCCGCCTGCACCGCCGCGCCGATGGCGACGACCTCATCGGGATTGACGCCACGATGCGGCTCGCGGCCAAAAAGTTTTTTGACAATCTCCTGAATCCGCGGCATGCGCGTCTGCCCGCCCACCAGCACCACCTCGTCGATTTTGTCGATGGTGACGCCGGCATCCGCGATGGCCTTCTTGCAAGGCTCCACGGAGCGCTCGATCAAGTCCTCGACCAACTGCTCCAGCTTGGCCCGCGTCAGCTTGCGCACCAAGTGCTTCGGCCCGCTTGCGTCGGCTGTCACAAACGGCAGGTTAATCTCCGTCTCAATCGTCGTCGACAGCTCGATCTTGGCCTTCTCCGCGGCGTCGCGGAGCCGCTGCAACGCCATCTCGTTGCCCTTGGAGGAGAGGTCCAGCCCCTGCTCCTGCTTGAACTCGGCGATCAGCCAATCCACAATCCGCTGGTCGAGGTTGTCGCCTCCCAGGTGCGTGTCACCGTTGGTGGACTTGACTTCAATAACTCCCTCGCCCACCTCCAGAATCGAAATGTCAAAGGTGCCGCCGCCAAAGTCGTAGACGGCAATGGTCTCGTCCTTCTTTTTGTCCAGCCCGTAAGCCAGCGCCGCCGCCGTCGGCTCGTTCACGATGCGCTTCACGTCCAGCCCGGCAATCTTGCCCGCATCCTTGGTGGCCTGCCGCTGCGCGTCGTTGAAGTACGCCGGCACGGTGATCACCGCCTCCGTGACCTTCTCGCCCAGGTAGGCTTCGGCGGAGGCCTTCAGCTTTTGCAAAATCATCGCCGAAATCTCCGGCGGGGTGTACTCCTTGCCCTGCGCCATCACGCCCACATGGTCGCCCTGCTGAATCACCTTGAAGGGCACCATCTTCAGCTCGTCGCTGACCTCGTTGTAGCGCCGGCCCATGAAGCGCTTGATGGAGAAGACGGTGTTCTCCGGGTTGGTGATGGCCTGCCGTTTGGCCACCTGCCCCACCAGCCGCTCCCCGGTCTTCGAGAAGCCGACCACGGAGGGAGTAGTGCGTGACCCCTCCTCATTGGGGATAACTTTGGGGTCTCCGCCCTCCAGGACCGCGACGCACGAGTTGGTGGTGCCCAGATCGATGCCGATAATCTTTGCCATGGTTTACCTGCCTGTTTTGAGAGAATTTCCGACTCTTTTAGGATGCCAGATTGAGTGGGTTATTGTCAAGTTTATATGATGCAATCTCTATAAATTGTATTTCCCCAAATCCCACTCTCTTACATTAGCTATATCTCATTCATTTTCAATTGCATATTGCAGATCATGATGCCATTGTGTGTATAAATTAGCTCACGTTCCATTTTGCTCACTAGCCGCTCATCCGGAGCGAACTCAAGGGCGGTCCTCTTGCACATGCCAGCTCCCGGTGAATACTTTGCTCCATCAGCCGATACAGCAAATACCACCGGAATCCCGGCGCTAGCAGAAAGGTGATTATGAATAGAGCCGCAACGCTTCTGGCCCTCGCCATCATCCTTGCCTTCTCTGCCAGGCAGATGGCCGCATCCACCGCTACAACGCCGCCCCACAAGGCTGCTCCGGCTGGCAATCTTAAACCGGCTCCCGTCGCCGTTGCCGCTCCCTCCAACACCGCGGTGAACTTCACGGTGGCCGATGCGAAAGGCCTGCTATTGACCTGCGCCAAACAGCAGATCGATACCGACACCTTCAGCGGCTGCACCCTGGCGCCGGGCCGCACACTTGACGATCTTATGACCTCTATTGTGAGGGCAATCCGCGCGGAACAGCAGAAAGTCAGCGCCGAAGATCAGTAGCGCGTTGCCGGCTGACGTCTGAGAACTGAGAACTGTGAACTGAGAACTGAGAACTGTGAACTGTGAACTGAGAACTAGTACTTATTCCAACTGCTCATCACTTCCGCCGCCTTTCGCGCCTTGACATGCTCAGGGAGATTCTCCGCCGCGTAGCCCAGCGTAATCAACAGCGCCACGCGCACCGCCCGCGGAATCTTCAAAATCTTCTTCACCTCAGCCTCGTCAAACCAACCCAGCATACACGTACCCAGGCCCAGGTCAGTTGCCTGCAAACAAAACTGCGCGGCGGCAATCCCGATATCCACGAGATAAAACGGCCGCTTCGCAAGCCAGCCCACCACCTGCGCCAGTACCGAATGTTTTTCCACGGCCAGCACGGCAATCACCGGCGCGTCCATCGTGAACTGATTAAACGAGAAAGTCTTGCTGAATGTCGCCCTGGCCACCTGTTCCTTGATCGCTGGATTGTCCACCAGGATTAGCTTCCATGGTTGCGTATTGCTGGCCGAAGGAGCCATGCGCACCGCCTCAATCAGCGCCCGCAGCATTTCTGGTTCCACCGCCTTCGCCTGATACTTCCTCACACTCTTCCGCGCCAGCATTAACTCGTCAAATTTCATTGCTAATCCTTACAAACAAGATAATCGCATCACTTCTTGGATCTGTTGAGAAGATATTTTGGTGGGGAGATCGCAATTTCCCACTTCTGTCCAAGTCTCTGCATCGTCTGATATTCAACATTATATAAATACAAATAATCAGCGACAATATCTCTCATAACATTATAGGCAAATGGATTTTTCTTGAGTCTTGGCGCGAGATCGTTCAATTCCTTTTCTGGTGGATGATCAAAGTGATCGAGCTTAATCACAGTATCAATTATCCGAGTAGCAAGATCCGTGGCCTTCTCAAGCACGCGATTGTATGTGTTTGTAAGGTCACTATGGCCAACAGCGTAAGAAATGCGCTTTACTGAGCCAAATGCAGCTGCCACTCCTAACCAAACGATTGCCTCATCAGTCTTAACCGCAAGCTCTTTTGAATCTGTAATGCCACTTCTCTCAGAGATTAGGCCTCCAAGATATTGGCGCATTGCGTCTATATCAAAAGATGCGATTGTAAGAACAGCCGTAAGTAATCGTCGGCCTAGTGAATAGCATTCCATCGTTATTTCGAACTTAAGGGGTCCCTCGATCGATCCCGTAAAATTTCGCAATACCTGTCCAAGAGTCTGAAGAGTTTTAAAGCCGATTGCGATCTTTACAATATCTTGCAGTCGGTCGTCATAACTGATCTCGATATCGTCTCCAACGAAAGGGAAAATATCCTGCCCGACTTCATCTTGCTTTCTATTGAGCTCGTCACGGTGTTCACTGGCCGAGCCGTATTCAAGAACAAGAGGTGGTGGTGTCGTCTTGATTATTTTATTTATAAATTCCACATCCTTTTCCATATCGCATGGCTTGTAGCGACTATAAATATGTTTCGCATTCTCTATTATATGGCGTATGAGATCCTCGTCCTTTGTCAAATATACATAGAAGATCAATACGTTAGCGTTTGCTTCGCCGTAAATGTGGTCTGCTATAGCGAACAGTTCACCTCGCATAGATGCTGAGTGATCTTGAAAATACTTAGCGGTCGAGTAATAATACTCATATGGGTATTTGAAGCGAAAGACTCCTTTCGATTCAACGAGAACCTCAGCATTGACTAGGTCTGAGACCATTTTTAAAAAGTCCCTATTCATATCATAGCGTGTGCAATAATTATCATGTACCTTTCGAATATCTTCCTCGCTCAGTGCTGGTTGCCTTGCACTGAACATCGAATAACCGATGAAGGATATATAAGTAATCTTCTCATCTACATCTTTGGGATTGACCGATGCAAGAGCTGATTTTAGGAGAACCTCGTACATATATCCATAAGCGCCATTGGCAGTGTTTGTTGACTCTTTGCTATCTAATATCTGGAGTAGAGTAAGTATTGTGACTGGAAAGTGCGGCAGTACATTTTTTCCAAGGAGGGTTGAAATAGTCTTATCTGTTTGTAAAACTCTCTTTTCTATATGGTCAATCTCTTCAGAAGACTCCAGGCCCAATGAGAGCCACATCCTAATTAGTTTTTGGCGGTGAAAGCGTCCAAATTCCCTAATCGTGCATCTTTCGAACCCCTTAAACGGATTATTCTCTGTTGAAGCCGCTATATCTTGGACTTGGAATAGATCTGAGGCTAAGACGAATATTGTATGAAATCTCCTCTGGAGTAGTACTAAGAGCTTACCCTGTGCTTCTCGAGAAAGTTTTGCGTTTTCGAATCCGTCAATCAGAATGGCCGTTCTATCTGTTTCTGCTTGGAGGTAGGCCTCGCTTGATGAAGTTGCATATTGTTCAATAACCGCGCTTGAGATTACCTTTACGAGTGTAGAATCTAACACTATTCCTCTAAGTTTCTCACCCATAATGAGCACTGGGTGTATCCCTTTGTTCGTTAGGTCTTCATATAGAATGTGTGCGAGAGCAGTTTTGCCGCAGTCATCTGCTCCGAAAACGAGAATTCTTGGATGCTTTTCTAAGAATTCCGGAAGATTATTTGCGGGAATTCTCTCAGCAGGGCTGGAATTCCTATCACCGACTTTGTCAAGTCTGTGGTGCATGATATCAGGATAGACGTATAGATCTCGGAGTCGCAGTTCGCATTGAGGTGGAACACAGCGGGGGTGACGGAATCCGGTTCCCATATCATGCAACACTTTAAAAAACTCAGGCCGGAGATTGAACGGATTCGCCTGACGAGAAGAATTTCTGTGAAGTGTCCAAGTTGTTGAATTTGTTTCCGTGAAACGAATGCCATCCCATTCGAATAAGAATATATGCTGTTCTTCTAGTTCAAAGTTCACAACTAGCATCTGGAAGCCGTTACTTTGGATGTTTTGATCATTGAAAGCGGGAGCTGCAAGGTAATCGAGTCCTTGCCCCTTCATACTGAGATATCTATCGGCTCCTGCTTCGTGTTCGTGTCCCATTAGGACAACATCTGCTAGGGATTCCACAAAACTTTTGAGAAGATGGTGATTGTTAGTATTTAACCAGTTATAAGGATGATGAAATAATGCCACGCTCATTGTCGTTTCAGGAGGTGTATCACCAGTCAAAATCTGAGGGGGAAGGAAAAGTTTTGCCTGGATTTCATGTTGTCTTGAGAGCCATGCTGTGTTAAAGCAATGGAATAAAAAAGATAAGTTTCCTACTTGATAAGTCCGGCGGTAATATAGTCTTTCTGACTTTTTCAGCGGGGCCTGGCCTGAAATCGATGCTTCGAACCGAAAGAAATCGTCTTGGACTTCTATGATGGCTTCAAAGTTAAGCCCATCGAGATTCACGCCCCTATTAAGATAGGCTTCAGGCGACTCAAGTACCGATTGTCGCGTGTCTGTCTCGGCTCGAAGGTTTAGATCATGATTTCCGGGTACAGCGACGACTTCGACAACGCCAATGCCAGACTCAATGAGTCCTGCTCTCAGATCATTAATAAAATGCGAGGCAACGTCATATTCCTCAGGCGCGCCTGAGTTGGCAATATCACCTGTAAGGACAAGAAAGCAGGCATCGGCCATTGGTACTTTGGCTACGATTGCCTGCTTAAGGGCGTGAGCTCGATCAGCCGTTCGGTCACTCGCTCCGGCAAAATGGATATCGCTTATCTGAACTATTAATACAGCCATAATTCACCTGCTGGGTAAACAGCTCCGCTTCATGTGGTAAAAATATCTACATCTTGGCCAATGACACTTTATTTGAATTAAATCGATTATTCAAGGTTATTATGATTGTTCAGGATTAGTTCTGCCAACCGCCCCCAGTGTTCCTCAGCTAGCCGGGATATCCATCTTTCCGACAAAGCGAATAAACGTCGAATCTCACCCCCCAATCCTGCATGAAAATCGCCCTTACGCGGCATATCCGCTTGATTTTCAATAGTTTCCGGGAGATTCAACCCCGAATATTCTGTTTCTCTGCGCATATGTACCCGATTTGGGCAGATAGAGGTGTACATGGATGCACACCTTTTCACCCTCTCAAATGCCCTTATTTTCGCAAAAAAGTACACCCCGAAGGCCACATTTTCGCTCGACATCCCGCCGTAGCCGCGTAAGGCGCGGCCTAGGTGGGATGTCCCACAAATGTCCTACAGCACACAGGGGTGTCTTACGTGTCCCGCGAATGTCCCACAGACCGCCCACGCCCCCGAATTGGCCGTTAGACGCCCTATCCTGTAATCTTTCCTTTACTGCCGTCTCCCATGACCAACGCCGCCGCCCAAGCCCGATACCCCTTAACCCAAGGCGTAAACCCATGGCTGGTAACGGTTTCCGTGATGCTGCCCACCTTTATGGAGGTGCTGGACACGGCTATTGCCTCTGTAGCCCTGCCCTACATCGCAGGGAGCTTATCGGCCTCAAACTCCGAAGCAACATGGGTTTTGACCAGCTATCTGGTGGCCAACGCGGTGATTTTGCCTGCTTCAAACTGGTTTGCGCGCCGCTGGGGCCGTAAGCGCTTTCTGCTCATATGCGTAACCATCTTTACCGTGGCCTCGTTCTTCTGCGGCGCGGCGCCCTCGCTGGGGGTGATTCTGCTGGCGAGGGTTATGCAGGGGGCTGGCGGAGGGGCTCTGCAACCCCTCTCGCAGGCCATTCTGCTGGAGAGCTTTCCCATCCAGAAGCGCTCCATGTCTATGGCAGCATACGGGTTAGGGATCGTGCTGGCCCCAGTGATCGGTCCCACACTGGGCGGCTGGCTCACCGATACCTTCAGTTGGCGATACGCCTTCTATATCAATATTCCGGTGGGGATCCTGGCCTTTATCCTCATCAGCCGCTTCGTCTACGACCCGCCTTACATCAAGAACGCCAAGGTCGGCCCCTTTGACAACATCGGTTTTGGCCTGCTGATGATCTGGACCGGCTCCTTGCAGATTGTTCTGGACAAGGGCCAGGAGGACGACTGGTTCGGCGCTGCCTGGGTGCGCTGGACGGTGGCTGCGCTGGCGGCGTCATTTGTACTCTGGATCTGGCACTCCTGGACCCATCCCAAAGGCCTTGTCGATCTGCACGTATTCAAGGACCGCAACTTCCGCACCGGATGTTTTCTGATTGCCATGCTGGGGATGTGCATCTATATCACCATCGCCATTCTGCCCCTCTACTATCAGGAAGTGCTTGGTTATACGGCATTTACGGCCGGCTTGGTGGTATTCCCGCGTGGCGTTGGTTCCTTTATTGGGTCGCCGATCATCGGAATTCTCGGCTCGCGCATTGACAACCGCAAGCTTCTTTGTGCGGGATTTCTGGGCTTTGGCGTCTGCGCGCTCATGTTTGGCACGGTCAACCTGGACATCGGGCCCTATACGCTACTAATTCCCATTACGCTGACCGGATTTGCACTGAGCTTTGTGTTTGTTCCCATGGCCACCATGGCGATGGCCACTATTCCCAATAACGAAATGGGCAACGCCACCGGTTTGTCGAATATGCTGCGCAACATCGGCGGCTCGATTGGGATTTCGATGGCCACGACGGCGCTGATTCGCCGCGCGGCGTTGCACCAGAACGAGTTAGGCGCGCATCTGGGCTCGTCCAACGCTGTCTTACAGGAAAAATCGAGGCTGATCGGAATATATTTGGGTCATCATCTCGGACCACCCAGCGCCGGTCCCGGCTCCATGGGCCTGATCTACGGGCTGATGGAGCAGCAATCGGCATTGATGGCGTATGTAGATGTCTTTCGCTGGACGGCGCTGCTGGCGTTCTTCTGCGCAGCGGCGGCGTGGTTGTTTAAGAAGCCAGAGAAACATGGACCGCTGCCGACGGGGATGCATTGAGGAGTAGACGTGTGAACGCGCGCCGACTTACTTGACTATGCGTAACGCAATAACAGATTTATTTATCTCCGCAAGATCAGCAGCGGATTTCGCATTGCATTTGAATATGATCAAAAACTTTCCAATCTGCACTGCAATCGCCGATGAAGGTGCTCCATTTTCTGTGTAATCAAGTTGATCGTATACAAGGTCAGCCGCATTCGTGAAATGCTTCCTCGATAAGATCACCGCATGTTGTTCTGGATTAAATCTTGTCACTCGATCAATAAAGTCAGCCCCGTCACGGATACCTCTTGAGTGTGGAGTAACCGCGTTCAATCTTTCTGCAAGTACGACTATGCCATATGGTTCGTTTTCTTGCCTCGCAGAGAAAAGTAAAAACTCATTTGCGTAAGGAGAGTGTGGGGGAAGATTAAGAGACCTTGTATCGTACGGATTAAGAAATGTAGGCCATGAATAAGAGAAATGAAAGTAAGAGTTCACATAGGATTTTCCCACCACATTGCCATCGTCTGGAGACTGGGCAATTCCCCTGAAAGCTGTCATGAGCATGAACAAGAGAATCAGATTTCGGGAGCGCATTTGTTAACATTCCTCCTTCCAAACCAGTATTGTAATTAAATTTTAGAATCCTACGCCGGGTCGCCGAAGACGCGTACGCCGGCGGCTCTTGCGGCGTCGGCGAGCTGGCGGTCGAAGGTGGCCAATGTGGCGGTGCGGCGCATGGCCAGTTCCAGGTAGGTGGCGTCGTAGGCGGTGAGCTTGTAGATCCGGCTGAGTTGAATGACCTGCGCTTGGCTCAATGCAGGTAGAACGGGGTCCTGAACAATTTCCCAGATCGACAGGCCGGAAAGATAACTTGACGAGTCCTGAGCAGTGATCACTCGTTGGCGCTCAGCCAGCACGAGTGCGTTGGCTACTTCCGAGAACCACAGGGCTGGAACCATCGCCCCCTCAGCACACACGATATCCAACGCTTCACCCGCCAGAGCCGCTTCACCCGGGTCTTTCCGGTCCAGAAGCCAAGCTAGCGCCATTGAGGCATCAAGGATCAGAATCACTGACGACCTTCCTCAATCCATGCCCGAATCGTTTCGTGAGAGACTCCCTTGATGCGCGGGTTCCTGAGCCGCTGATAGGCCGCTTCGATCTCTTCGGGAGAATGGACGGGGGTTTGAGGCGGGATGGGAACCACCTGGGCCTTGGCCTCGCCATGGACTGTGATCGTAAAACGCTCTCCTGCTTCAACTTGCCGAACAATTTCGGAGAGCCGCGTCTTAGCCTCGAAGATTCCAATCGTTGCCATTGTCTCCTCCATCCAACTGCCGGACAAGCCAACTAGTTTTCAAACTAGTTTACTCCAGTTTTGTCCAGTTCAGCAAGAGATTTGTGCAAGCTCAAGAAAACAAACCAAGTTAGAGTCGAAAGCCAGCCCATGGAACCTGCCTGGGTCTCGATGCGATTGCATGGAGACCCTGGCAGGATGTTTCAAAGCGGCGTTTGCGAATTGCTGTCCGTCAGGCGGTTTCGAGTGGCGCAGCCACAATCTCGATGTCGACGTGCTGGACGCCGAGGTTGGGGTGATGGGCGGTAAGGCGGACCTTGCCGGGTTGTTCGGCGGCGCGAATCCAGACCGCGCCTGTGCCTCCGATGAGCGCAAAGGGATTGTCGCCGATGAGTTGGGCGGGGCCGGTGAGCTCTAAGCGGATGGCGTCGTTGGCGAAGGGGCGGATGGCGTCGAATTCGTCGGTGACGCGCAGGACGACGCGGGTGGCATCGGAGCCGTCGGCGGTGAGCGTGGTGTCATCGGGCAGCAGAGTGAATTTTTGATCGATTCCCTTGCCGGAGAAGCTGCGCGAGATTACCTGCTTGCCCTGAATGAATCCATCGATGCGCAGATCGCCCCAGGGGTTGAATTTGTGTCTCAGATCGGCGGTAAAGGGCGGGTACTTGAGGTGCGGGAACTGCTGGCGGTCGGGATCGGCCTCGGCCACCAGGCGGCCTCCGACGTAGAACTTGAGGTGATCGCAGTTGGAGCAGACCAGGGCATTGGTGAAGCCCTCGTTCTCATCGCCACGCGCCCAGTGAAAGGCGGGCACGAGAACAATCTCCTCATCGGGGTCGCATTGCGAGCGATAGAAACCGGCGGCTGGCTTGGGCTCGCGAAAGATGTCGGTGACGCCGTGATAGCAGATGCGGTCGCCGGAGCCGAAATTGCCGTGGGTGTTGTAGTCGAAGGCGCACCAGGCGATGCCGCCGGCGTATTGCGGATTGGAGGCCAACTGGTCGTGTTCGCGCGCGTGGCGGATGGTTTGTTCGCGCAGGCGCTCGATGTTGTCGATGGTTTTGGTGGGATACATGTGGCCGTTGAATTCGGTGTTGAGATAGAGAGGATGATTGGGCGGGCGGAGCGGAAAGCCGAAGTCGTTCATGGTGAAAACATCTTCGAGTAGTTCGGAATCATATTTGTTGCGGATGCCGCCGGTTTGTCGCGTGGGGTCGAGC
>CAZFMB010000107.1:0-13588 GCA_964520005.1 uncultured Occallatibacter sp. | reverse complement strand
GCGACGGCACCGGCGGCGACATACGATCGGCGAATGGTACGCCGGTGTTCTGCCCATCCAGCCCATGACATGCAACGCAGTAGTGCGTGAATGCCTCCTTGCCGCCGGCAACTCCCGCAGCGTCGTCTTTGAGCGGGTTCTTTTGCGCCTTGTTACCCACAAATACTTTGTGCTTTGCCCAGCTCATGACAGCGGTCTCACCCTTGCCCGGCGGAGCGGCCTTGCAGCCCACGAGCAGGATGGCGATCAGTAACGCGCCGACGATGAAATAAAAGGTACGCAACATGTTCTTACTCCACAACGTGCAGTGTAAGTGTCATCTCGCCGTGGCCAGATCCGCAAAACACAGAGCAGTGGCCGACAAAGGTACCGGTTCTGTCAGGAGTGATAGCTATCTCGGTGGTCCCGCCTTTTCCCACTTTGCCCTCGACTCCGAGTTCCCTGAAGCGGATGCCGTGCGGCACATCGACGCTCGTCAGCACCAGCACAACCGGCTCACCCTTCTTCAGCGTGATTGCGGCAGGCTCAAATTGAAATCGCTTGGCGATTACCGCAATTCTGCGAGGAGAATGCTGGCCGGGAGAGTTTTGAATCAACAGCAGTGCCGCTACGAGAATTGCAGCAAAGATGGATGGCGGCGATAACTTCAACTTCATGCGGAGATCCTTGACAAGAATGTGGGTGGAAGATTATCGTCTCACCCCGCCTGTGGCACGCTAATGCAGGACAATAAGCTGTACTAACTTTATGCAGGCCTCTATAACGGGTTGTCAAGTGGCTGTAAGCCGAATGTCACCGCATTGTTGCAGTGTCCGTTTGTCGAAAAGCTGTCACGGAAATGTTGAAACATTCTTTGAGGCCATCAATTTGCAGCGCGACAGAACTCATTTTGGGCCATCCTGGACAAAATGACGATCAGTTGACAATTAATAGACGATCGGGCGACACATGTCCTCGCGCAATCCGCTAGGGTTGTCTTTATGTTGCGTATGACTCTAGGCTTTAAAATTCGCGCATCGGCACACATAATCCGTCTCTTCTTATTTGCGCTGGCCGTCCTCGCGAGTGCACATCGCGGCGCCGCGCAAGATACGCCTCTCATCTCTGGAGGCGTCGGCTTCTTCAATAGCACCAATGCCGGCAACACCTCGTATATTCCCATCTTTGAGCCTCTGCTTGCCGCTCCTCTCGGCCAGCATGTTCTCGTCGAGTCGCGTGCCGCCCTGCTGGAGTTCGTCTCGCCTAAAGGCGGCAACCAGTCCGGCTACGACCACAGCCACTTCATTGGCCTCACATACCTGCAGGGCGATTATGTTGCCTCGCGTCACTTCACTATCGTGGCTGGCGACTATCTAATTCCCTTCAACACCTACCTCGAACGTCTCTCACCTATCTGGATTGGCAACTTTCAGGACGGCCCAATAATCGCCAATCTCAACTTTTCTTCAAGCGGCAGCGGCCTCGGTGGCATGATTCGCGGCAACGCCATGCAACGCAGTAAATACTCCATAGACTACAACTATTACTATTCCGCCCGTAGCGCTAACGAACAGTTCAGCGCGTCTCGGGGTTCTGGAGGGCGCACGAGTCTCTACTTGCCCGAGCAGCGCCTTGAAGTGGGACTCTCCTACTACCGCCTTCTGCAAGGGACACATGAGAACTTCTATGGCACCCATGTCTGGTGGGAACCCAAGGACACTGCATTTCGCCTGCGTTCCGAGTTCGCTCGCGGTCAACATGCCGAGGGCTACTGGGTCGAGGCCGACTATCGCACCAAGGCCTTCCGCGGTCTAGAAAGCGCGATTGGCCGTATCGAGCCTGTCTTCCGCATGCAGCAGACGTTCCGCCTCGATACCATTGCCAGCGATGGCCTGCCGTCAGTGAATACACAACGGGCTGACTTCGGCCTCGATTACAACCTGCCGCACAACACCAGGATTATCACCAGTTACGCGCGGCAATTTTCCGCAAGTGGCAATCGCAATGTCTGGGAGACAGGGATTGTGTATCGCTTCCTCTCCCCGGCATGGAAAGGAAAACATCCATGAACTCGAGGCATTTCTTATATGTATCCCTTGTCCTGGCGGCGGTTTCCGCACTGGCGCTTGCCGCACAGCAGAGCAGCACGCCGGCAACTCAGCCAACCAAGCACTCCGCCGCGCTAAAGCAGGCTGCTCAACCGCAGGATGAGGGAGAGCGCATCTTTCAGCAGAACTGCGCACGCTGCCACAATGCACCTGAAGGCTTTTCTCCGCGCATATCCGGCACCATCGTGCGCCACATGCGCGTTCGCGCCTCGCTCAGTCAACATGATGAGGAACAACTGCTGCGCTTTTTCAATCCATAGCGCCGCAATCTAGAGCGGATGCGATGTTTGCCAACAGCGCGAATGGATAGAGGAAATCGTTATGTCAGTAGATGGGGTGAGTATCGGGTTCGTACGGCCGGCCAAACTTGTTCAGATGCTCCGGCTGTTCCGGGTGATCGGCGTGTATATCGCCAAGATCGGCAATGGCCCCGGCAATATGGACGCGCCGCGTGAGCCTGTCCAGCGAACTCTTCCTCTGTCCTTCTATCCACACATGCATGTCGTAGTCGCCGTAGGGAACATCCTTCACATGAAACACGCCTTTTTGGTCGAGGATGCCGTAATAGGGCGTCGCCAGAGCGATCACCACAGCGCTCATCTCAGAATGGATGTTACAAAAAATGTAGGAGACACCTTCGCGCGAAAAAATCACGCTGCGCGTCGATCCCGCCTCATACAGCCCAAGATCGAAACGCCTTCCATCGAAGAGCGAAAATACGTTGTGAAAAAACGGATCGGCATTTGGAAATGCGACACTACTGCCCACAGGAACAACCAGCAAGTGTGGCGTGAACATCTTGTTTTTCTGAAGCAGTGTGAAGCTGCCCGGTGTTATGGGCCGTGCAGCGGCGGCAGGCAAGGGATTCAACCAGATCACTGCCGGTGGAAACTCTGATGAATTGTGTGCCGCTTCGTACCGCGACGGCGTCAGCCGGACCGTCACCTGGGCGTGATGCACTGTTGCAGCCGGCTCCTGTGCGCCCAACAGCGTGGCGTATCCCGCCAGGAACGCCAGCCAAAGCATTCGCCCGCATCTTGCGCTCGACATCAGAATTTGTACCCCGCTCCAATTCCGACTACATCGCTGTAAGCTGGGAGACCAGTGCCGTAGTTGGTCCAAAGCCGCTTGTATTCAAGCGAGAATAGCAAGTATGCACTCGGGCTATAGATCACGTTCGAGAAGAAGGAACGGTTTCGAGCCAGCCCCGCATAGTACGTCGTTCCCGAGTATGAGATGGCTGCCTGAATCTCTTTGGCAAACGGGTTGTCGGTGCCGTAGCCTGCGTTCATCTCCACTCGATGACCCGCCTTTGCCTTCAGTTGTGCCCAACCGCCAACATCATCCAGCGCACGTATAATCTCATTCGAACCGGCATATTGATATATATAGTTAACATATCCACCACCGCCAAGTCCGGCCAGCGCCTGCCCGCGATAAGCGTTGGCGGTCATCTCAAAATATTTGGTCAAAGGCAATCGCAGGTCCATCGCTCCAGCCCACGCGTCGTAGCGATCTCCGTAGGCCGTCTGGTGTGGGCTGAAGTAGCCTCCTACTCCAATCTCCTGCCCATTGCCGCTCTCACCATGCAGAAATGCGATTCGCGCCTCCGTTCCCGGCCAGCGGCTGCGCTCTGTTTGCGTCACAGGCGAGGCACTTGAAGTATATCCCGGCAACTGCGGATCGGAGGTATCAATCAGCGCCGCCTGCGCCTTGATACGCGAAGAACCCGAAAGCGCAAACCAATGAGATACGCCGATCTGCGGATTCCAGTTCCAAAGGTTGCCTGCCCACGATAACTCCGGTTGCGCGATGGCGACCAGAGAAGATGGTTGGTTGGGCTCAAGAATGCTTCGGTCCAACTCAACAAAAGCTTCAGTGTCCCGCCAATCCAATGTCGCATGCGCAGTGCGCAGCCGCAGCAGACCGCTGGCTGCATAGTTCGATTGCGTTCCGTTGGCAAAGAAATCCACGCGAAGATCGGCTCGACTGCTCGCGTTAAACAAATGCGGTCCGCGTGCATCCAAGCCAAGCACGGTTTGCCGCAATGAAAGCCCTGTACTGCCCGAGCCTGGATATGCATAGGCCGGTGACGCGGAGATGTCTACCTGCCTGGTGTTCACGAAAGCATTGAACAGAAGCAATCCAGTCACCCGCAGCGGATACTTCGACTCGGTCTCCACTTTGGTCAAGTCGAGCGTTGCGATCTGTGACTCGTCAACCGCCTGCCGTTCTCGAATCTCCTCAAGCGATGCTGTATTGACGTCGGAAGCCTCAGCGGCGCCGACATTGGTGGTTGCCGGCTGGGTTGCGGGCAGATGTGCAGCTTTTTCTGCCGCCATCTGCTGCTGTAGCGCTGCGAGTTGCTGGCGCAGTTCGAGCAGTTCCTTCTGGTAAGCTTCCATCTGTGCTTGAGCCTGCGCAACGGCAGCTGTAAGATGCTCGATTTTCTGCTCTGTCGTTTCCGTTGCGGTAGTTTGGCCGGCCACACTTTGCGCCCACGCCAGGCTGCTCAGACTACAGAAAGGCAGGAACACCAGGACAAACACCAATCGCGCTCCCAGCATAAAGTTTGCGAAGATGAAAGTTTCCTGAGCGTGTTTTGGATTGATTCTCATGACGTCAGCACCGTGCTTAGTGGAGGATTGACATTCCTCGTTGCTTCCGTTAAATGCCGTGCTACGGTGAGGCAAAAGATTGTCTCGCCCGCCCGGCTGCTTACCAGCTTTACGTCGCCGTCATGTTCGCGCGCCACGCTCCAAGCCAGCGTCAGCCCCAAACCTGTTCCTTTTTGCTTCCCCTGGCTAACAAACGGATCAAACAGGCTCTCGCGAATCCCTTCAGCCACGCCGGGCCCACTGTCAACAATGGTTACGCCTACGGTCTCGATCCTGGTATCCAGGAAGATTTTCACCTCGCGCAGCCCCGTACTCTCTCTGGCAGACTGGCAGGCATTGAGCAACAGGTTGTAGACGGCGCGCTCCACCTGCTTGGTGTCCACAACTGCCGTGGTGTCGGCGTCGATCCTTTCAAACAGCACCGTTACTCGCTCTGTATCCGGATGTGTTTTAACCAGTGCCACCGCTCGGTCCACCAGCGAGGACATCGCAGTCGGGACGCGCTGCAATGCAGCTCCCGTGCGGCTGAATATCAGCAAGGAGTCCAGCATGTCTGTTGTCCCATTGACCGCAAGCCGGATCTCCTCAAACAGTTCTGCCCGCTCTTTTGCCGGAAGCGCCGGCGATGCCAGAAACTCCGCGTTCGCATAGACGGCAGCCAGATAATGCCGCAGATCATGCGAAACCGAGCTCGCCATACGTCCAATTGTCGCCAGCCGTTCAGACTCCAGCAAGGCACGATTCGTCTTCTGAATCTCATCGCGCATCTGCGCGAATACGCGGCTAAGGTATCGCACCTCCTGTGTGCCATCCGCGGGTAGCGTATGCTGCCGGTCGCCTTCGCCGAAAGCCCTCACGCCTGCCGTCAACTGTTCCAAAGGCCGTGTCACCATCCGCGCCAGCAACAACATCAACATTGAGCCGGCAGCCATCGCCAACAGGCCCACCCAAAAGACCAACCGGTTGATCTCACGCTCCGCGCGATCCGCGGCATCGAAGGACTTCATGACCACCAGCCGCAGAGGCGTCCCCGCTCCGCTAGTCAGATCTTTGCTTGCCGTCAGATATCGCTCTTGGCCGACCAGGGCAATGGTCGAGCTGTCATTCGTTTGCAGCGAACGCGCCATGTCACGAAGAGTGTACTGCTTTTCACTCGACAGTGTGCTCACGGCGACAGCATCACCTGAAAAAAAGGTCGCTTCAGCACCCGCGCCGCGCCCTACCTCGCGAAGAAATCCTCGGTCGATTGTATAACCGCTAATAACATATCCCAACAGTACTCCGTTTTTCGGGCTGCCGAAATAAAGCGGCCGCACCGAATATTCAAAAAGCCGCCCATCGCTCAACAGATAGTGCTTGGATGGGTCCACGACCACCGTTTGAAGGTCGCGCTTCAGAGCATCGGTGTTCGCCGCGCCTTGCGCATACGCAGCCTGCACTCTGTGATCTCCGTCTGCCAGTGCGAACAGGTCGTTGCCGCTGGTCTTCCAAAAATCTACGGCAACATCCGCAATGGTTCGCGGATCATTGGTCGTCATCAGCGCCTTCAGGCTAGGCAATGCGGCCATGAGCGCGTTTTCGCGATCAAGCGCAGCTAAACGCGCCGCCTCCAGATCCTGGAAAGTTTCCACGGAATGCACCAGGTCCGCCTCGAGGTTCGAATGCACCTGCTGGCGCAACCGGCTGCGAATGATGTACAGGCTGGCAGCGGTCGTGCCGGCGATGATAAGCACCAGAGAGGTCAACAGCAATACGCGTGTCCGGATTCCTGGCCCGTGTTTCTCGATTGACACAGAATCATTCCTCTTAAGGGACAAATTTGTATCCCGCGCCATAAATAGTCAGCAAATAGCGCGGAGCGGCCAAGTCCGGCTCCAGCTTCTGCCGCAGCTTCAGTATCTGGTTATCGACCGTGCGCGTCGTCGGATAGGAGTTATATCCCCACACCTCGTTCAGCAGTTCCTCACGGCTCAGGACGCGCTCCGGGTTTTCGACAAAATACTTCAGCAGTTTGAACTCGTGCGCTGTGAGGGTTATCGATTTGCCGGCACGCCGCGCACTCATCTTGGCAAAATCGATCTCGCACTCGCCAAAACTGTATGTGGCAGCGGCGGCTACTTGCTTCTGCGGCCTGCGCAGGGCCGACTGGACTCTTGCCAGCAGCTCGCGCGGACTGAACGGCTTGGTCACATAATCGTCCGCGCCGAGTTCCAGCAACAGCACCTTGTCTGCAACCTCGCTGATAGCGCTTACCACGATGACCTGCACACCTGGTTGCTCGGCCTTCATGATCTTGCAAAGGTCGCGTCCAACTATATTTGGAAGCAGCAGATCCAGTATCACCGCTGACGGCCTGCCCGAGCGAAAGGCGTCCAGCCCCGCCTGGCCATCGCCGCACACAGTCACGCCATAGCCCTGCTCGTGGAAGGTTCTGTGGAGAACCTTTTGCATATGCGGGTCGTCTTCGATGACCAGAATATGCGCCCGCTCAGGGTGAGATTGCGCATCCGTTACACCGAAATCCATCACAGCCTTCTCGCTTTGCAACATATATTCATTGTCACCCCATTGCTATCTTGCTGAAACGGAAGGACGTAGAAAATAACAATCTGGTGACAATCGCCTGACAAGATTGTAACCCCGATGAAACTCCCGGTAACTTCGTATATTTTTTCATGCAGTAATTAGGTTAGTCCGCACTCGGCGCCCGACTATGGTTGCGCCGGTGCGCGACGGCCTGATGGCGAAACAAAAGTCCCGAAAAGAAGCGCCGCTATCAGCGCCAGCGCGGCAATCCCCACTAGCACGTGCGGGTACCCAAACCGCGCCAACAATATCCCCGCACCCGCCGTAGCACAAGACTGGAGCAGTGCATTGCAGAACATGGTCATCGCCGCCGCGGAACTGCGCTCCTCGTCTGGAACCTTGCTCATCAGCAGGTTGTACAGCCCTGGGGAACTCATCCATTGCGCCGCGGAAAAGCCCAGGTAGAGTGCTACGGCCAGCCTGCGGCCGTGGGTTCCGGCCAGGCAAGCAATGGTCGCTGCTGTGGCAACCTGTGTTGCAACGATGCCGTTCACAAGGCCCAACCGGCGAAAAACCAAAGGCGTCAGCAGGCCCGCAATCAACTGAATCACCAGCGACGCGGAAAAGATCACTCCTAGCCGGGAGAGCGAAATATGGAGATCCTTCGACAGGTAAACAGTGGCAAATGGCGTAAACGAGGCCAAGGCAGCGGTCCATAGCGCCATCGACGGTAAGAACCGCAACAGGAAGGGATTCATCTTCCAAGGCTGTTTCCCGGTCTTTTCCTGGGTCTGAGGCTCGTTCTCCGGCAACGGTAGTCGCAGGCGCATCAAAGGAATCAGGCCCATCGCCGCAATAGCGGACGCGACTATCAGAATCAGCCGCTTAACATCCGCGGCTTGCATCGTATACCCAGCCATACTCAGCCATTGGGGTAAGTAACCGCATACCATGCTGCCTAACGCGCTGGAGCCGATGCCCACCGAGAAAATGAGACTGAATGCAGATGCGCGGTTCTGCTCCGTCGTAAGTCTTGCCAACATTGGCAAGAAGCAGACTCCCCAGATACACATTGCCAGCCCAGCCAGAAACGCCAGTCCTATCTGCGCCCACTCCCACATCGCAAGCGTGCGCACAGCCCCCAGGATCGGCGCGGCAATCATGCAAAACATCATCAGCGGGCGCAACCCGGTCATGCGTGCAAGCCAACCGGCCGGCAGGGTTCCGATAACAGACCCGAATGTCAGTGCGCCGCCGACCAGACCGATGGTTCGCTCGTTGAAGTGAAAGTCCAGCAGGTACAGGTTGAACAGGAAATAGTAGATCGAGAACCCGAAGTCGAAAAAGAAGGCGACGGTAAAGAATACCCAGAACTCTCGGCTCAGCCTTTTCTCCGTCAGCCACGCAGTCGGCCTCCGCCATACAGATATGACGTTCTCGCAGCCAGTCCCACTTGGCTCAGCCTCAAACAACTGCTCCACTAGTGCCCCTCTCGTGCCAGAATTTCCAGCCGGCTCACCGCCCAGCCCAAGTCGCTATACCGCATTTCAAAAACTTCCGCGGTCAGCAATCGCTCCAATGCAGCGTATTGCGCGGTCAGCGACTCAGCCGACCCGAACAATCCTTGCCGCAGAAAATACCGCGCCACGTCTTTGCGATAGGGAACCAATTCCGGAGGGCCGGGGACGCGCCTGTTGAGGAATACCAGAAAGTCCACCTGCGCTGTTGGAGCACAAGTCATCCCAGGCATTTTCGCAGTCGGAAGCTCGATGGATGGCTTCCCAGCCGCGCGCGGCATAATCTCCAGCCCTTTTAGCTCAGGGAATAGCTCCGCCGCCGAAGGACGAAAACGCACCTTGTGGCAGTTACCGGAAATCAGGCGGTCATGACCTTCGTTGAGAAGAGAACTCGCATCGTCCGAGACATAAGTCCACCCAGCGCGCGCGCAGGCGTACGACAAAGAAGTCTTGCCTGCGCCTGACTCGCCGCACAGCAGTATTCCCCTGCCCTGGAACGTAACACATCCTGCATGGACAGATGTTGCGTATCGGGTCGCAATGTGGCAAAGCGGCGCGGAGCCTAGCAAAAAATAATTCAAGTAACTGCGGTGTCTCAAAATTGCGCGCGAAAGAACTATCTGCGTCGTGCCCGTATCCAGATTGGCAATGCTGTAATTTTCAGAATCGGCAATGACGACCAGCATCGGTAACATAATGCGGAGGATTGGGGCAGGAGGACACTCCACCGAATCACCTTCCATAACATGCACGTCCACGCGGATAGCTTCCGTGTCGAATTGCTTTTCGAAAATGGACCACAGGTTGCGGGCTTGCGACAGGATCTCAGGTGAATTCGTTCTCAACTCCATCGGAAACCCGAGAGGATAAAACATCTCCCGATGCAAGGCTTCAGGAACCTCAAACGGGTTCCTGGGAAAGTCGAGCGGCATTCCTGCATCACACGCGAACTCCATCTCTAGAATCGTCATCGCTAGGTTACCTTTCTGGCGGTTAACGGACACCGCGGCTTGGTTCATCAAAACAGATACTTCAGCGCAAATTGAATAATGCGGGGATTGGCCGCGGTCGAGTTGATCAGGCCGAACGAAGGATTCTGGTTGGCGGGACCGGTGGGACTCATGATGAAATTTACACTGTTATTTGGATTGGCGAATTGCGGCGTATTCATCAGGTTGAAAAACTCAGCCCTGAAACGAAAGCTGTTCGATTCGGTTACCGGGAAGATGCGCTCGACGGCCATGTCGATATTGTGCTGCCCTGGGCCTCGCACTATGCCGACGCCGCTGTTGCCGAAGTCCGTATCTCCGGGCCCGCTTCCGTTCGGAGCCTCCGGCGCGATAGTGAACGCGTTCTGGTTGAGATACCCGTTGAGCACTCGTGAATAGAGCGAACCCGGCGTGGAGGGGTTCAATCCCGTGCTCTGTGCTCTATTTAGAAAATTTCCGTAGACCGCGCCGGCGTTGCCGTCGAGCACCGTGATGGGGCTGCCTGATTGAATCACCGCGATGCCGGAGAACTCCCAGCCGGAGAGCGCACGCCGGGCCAGCATCGATGCCATCTTGAGCGTAGGCGAAGTCCAGGTGAAGTTCACGACTGCCCTCTGTGCACGGTCGAAGTCCGACAGCCCGTATGCCTGCCGAGGATTGTTCTGGTTATTGGTCAGCAGCGATAACTCATAGAAATCGACTCCGCCCGAACCGCTGGTCTCGTCCAGAGACTTCGACCATGTGTAACTGACGAGAAACTGTAGTCCATGACCTAACCGCTTAGTGAGGCTGCTCTGCAGCGCGTTATAGTTTGCTTCGAACTCTGTGTTAGAAAAGAGGGATCCTGTAGCGATGCCAGCAAAGGGCAGTCGTTGGATGACATTGGCCGCGGTATTCATGTTGGCGCCGTTGACCGGGTTCTGCGAACTCGCCAGCAAGGCTTGGTTGAACTCGAGACTTCCCGGCGAATGAGTGGTGTGCGCGCCCACGTAGCCTACTTCCACCAGGTAGTCCCCTGCAATGGCGTACTGGAGGTTAAGGTTGTACTCCTGGGTGTATGGGTCGATGATGAGCGGCGAAACACCCGCGGTATATGCGCCCCCACCGGCGATGCGCGGTTGATAAATGGGGAAGCTGGTAATCGGCGGCAACAATGGATCGAAGGGATTTTCGAGCGTTGCTCCGGCATTCTGCGCGCCGTAAGAGATCTGCTGCAGTGAAAACGGCTGCTGTGCCGACAGGGATTCGACGAAACCACCCGAGGGGCGATCATAATAGATGCCATAGCCGCCGCGCAGCACGATGACCGGCTTTTGCAGCAACTGCAGTGCGAAGCCAAGCCGTGGCGAGAGATCATGATAGTCGGTCGCCCACAGACCCGCGGTCGAGGTTTTGATCACGCCGGCGGGAACCGGCCCTGGGTAGTTCGCCGTCAAAGTATAGCCGCTGAGCGATCCCGCAGGCGGAACCTGACCTGTTGCAATCGCAGGATCAAAGCTTGGAAGTTGGCCGTGGATTTCTACAGGCGGGCCGAAGATCTCATAGCGCAGGCCTGCGTTCAAGGTCAGCCGCCGCGTCAGTCGGATGTCGTCCTGAATGAAAGCCGCCAAGTCGGTATAGCGCTCGTTCTTGCGGAATAGTCCGGAGCTGCCCGTACTGGATGTCACATTGCTCACGCCGATGGGGCTGCCGTTTTGTATTGCGCTTTGCCCCAGCAGAAAGTCCTCGAATGTGTTGAATTGCAGAAGTCCATCGGTGCTGTATGGCGCGTTTACGTCTACTTCATGACGCTTCACCTCGACGCCGAAGCGCATTTCCTGGCGGTTGCGCGTACGCGAGACGGTATCTTGCCAGATGAAGCTGTTGGTGTTCTGCCACTGCGCTGGCGTTCCGGCGTCTCCAGTAGTAAACAGGCCGTTGATGCTTACGCCCGGAGCCACACCTGCCATGCCCGTAGGCGTGCTCATTCCCAAATCCGAAGCCTGTATCGGGTTCGCGATAGAGGCGAGACCACTGAATCGCATATAGCCGAAACGCGCAAGATTGATGAGGTTGGCGTTGAAGACGTGTGTATCCGCTAGAACGAACATCGTGTTCTGGTCGAGTTCATCGGTGCCCCAGCCGGGAAGATTGGCGGCACTCTGCGAAAAGGGATAGAGGGTTGGGGCGCGCATATAAAAGAACCTTCCCGCGAGCGTGTTCTTCGCCGTCATGGCCTGGTCGATATTCACGCTGAATTGGTCCTCAGTGTAATGAGCGGGGATGGAGAAGGTAGATTGACCGATCGGTAGTTCTCCCGGAGCCGTAGGCAGATCGATCTGGGGATTCGGAATTGCATACTGACCATTACTCAGTTTGAAGTTGAGCAGGGCCAGCGCGACTGGATTGATGTTGGAACCGTCACATGCCACCTGCGTTCCAAGCGCATTGGTCAGATAGCCAGGCGCGTTCGCGTAGTTGGCGGGGCAAAACTGCGCTCCCAGCGTTGCCGCGGAGCGGTCAGAGGTAAGCTGCGGCAAATCGGTAGTTGATTCGGATCCCGCCGCCCCGCCATTGACCTCTCTAATTCCCTGATACTCGACGAAAAGGAAGCTCCTGTCCTTCCGGATTGGACCGCCGAGGGATGCTCCGAAGATATTCTTCTTCAGAGTGGGGCGCGGCTGATTGTTGTCCAACTTTGAAAAGAAGTCGTTTGCGTTAAAGATGGTATTGCGCACAAACTCCCACGCGCTTCCGTGAAAGTTATTTGTGCCGCTCTTGCTTACCAGATCAACATTTGCCCCGGAGCCCCTTCCATAGGAGGCGTCATAATTGGCAGTCTGCACCTTGAACTCCTCAATAGCGTCCGGCGCGGGAATAGCCGTGCCCACTTCTTCTCCAGCATTCTTGGCGGAGTTCTGCGAGAGGTTGTTGGCGTCGATGCCGTTGAACTGGACGTTATTCGAGGTTGTTTTGGCGCCATTCGACATAACATTCTGCGAGTTTCTTCCTAGAGTCCTAACATCCGGAAGCGCTACAATCACTCCCGGCGATAGCGCGAGAATCTGCGTAAAGTTGCGGCTGGACAAGGGGAGTGCCTGGATCGATTCTTGCTCCACGGCGCGTCCCAATGTCGAGCTTTCCGTTTGGGCCATCTCCGCATCGCTTGCTACCTGCACACTGGCGTTCACCCCTGCAACTGCCAGCGTCACATTCAAATTGCTTGTCTCACTCGCTGTCACCAGAATCGATTGCGAAGTGTGCTCGGCAAAGCCCGTTGCCTTCACCGTTACCGTGTAGCTCCCAGGGGGTAGCAGCGGCACGCGAAAAACGCCCTCCGACGTGGTGGTTGCAGAGCGCGACATATTGGTCGCCTCATTCACCGACAGGATTTCGGCATTGGCAATCACTCGATTGGAAGGGTCATACACCACGCCGGAGATGGCGCCCGTTCCAGGTGTCTGCCCCAAGGCTTTCCCAATCAGAACGAGCAAGAGCATCGCCCATACAGCGGCCTCGTGTCGCAATAAATCGCCTTTCATATAGTTATCCTTCAAATGTCTCTTTCGAGGATTTGTATAGCATTGAAACTGAGCATATTAATATCGACGCTGCGTTTTGTTATCGATTTGTCATTCTTTTGTATTGATGTGTGCGGATTGCAGAAAAGTGCTTGGAGCATGAATTACTTTGTCCGTATAGCTGACTCAAAAGGAGATTAGCTACATTGAGAGAAGTTCTCTGGTGAAAGATATTCGTAGAAACGGCACTAAAAGGGAGGATCATTATGAGTGTAAGTTAAAGAAAATAAATAACTAAGACTCTATGGCGGAGAGCGAGGGATTCGAACCCCCGATACCCTTTCAGGTATG
>CAZFMB010000106.1:0-13676 GCA_964520005.1 uncultured Occallatibacter sp. | reverse complement strand
CAACGCCAGGGCATAGCATCGTGAAAAGAACGCCTTTTTTCCGCAAGCTGTAAAGTCGTGCCCTGACGCTTCTCGCAACTCCAAATGAATATTTCCGCAAGCTGTAAAGCGCCGGCCTATCAGCCGAGCCCTTTCAAAACTGCGAATCGCGCGCTGATACAATCAAAAAGACCGAAAATCAGAAAATTTCAACTGAATTATTAGTGCAAATGTGCAAGAGGCAAGACCGATGACGCTGCGGCTTTTTAATACGCTGACGGGAGAGATGGACCCGGTGACGCCCGCCGATGGCGAGACGCTGCGGATGTACGCCTGCGGACCGACGGTCTACGACTACGGGCACATCGGCAACTTCAGGACGTTTTTGCAGGTGGATGTGCTGCGGCGGTTTTTGAAGCTGACGGGGATGAAGCTTCGCCACGTGATGAACATTACCGACGTGGACGACCGTATCTTGAACAACGCGGCGGCGGCGGGCATCTCTATTGGCGAATATTCGGGGCGGTTTGAGCAGGCGTTCTTTGAAGATATGAAAGCGCTCAGAGTGGAGACGCCGGAGGTGATTGCGCGGGCCACGGAGCACATTCCGCGAATGGTGGAGTTGGTGCAGAAGCTGGCCAAGGCGGGCGCGGCTTATCAGGCGGAGGACGGGAGTTGGTACTTTCGCCTCGCGGCGTTTCCGGAGTATGGCAAGCTGAGCAAAAAAGATTTGTCGGGAATGGAAGACGGGGCGCGGGTGGACCTGGACGAGTACGAGAAGGACTCGGCGCGGGACTTCGCGCTGTGGAAGGCGGCGAAGCCCGGCGAGGCTTCGTGGGATACGGCGATTGGGCGGGGGCGGCCGGGATGGCACCTGGAGTGCTCGGCGATGGCGATGGAGTATTTGGGGGAGAGCTTCGACCTGCACGCGGGCGGCGAGGATTTGATTTTTCCGCACCACGAGAATGAGATTGCGCAGAGCGAGAGCGTGACACATAAGAGATTTGCGCGGCACTGGATGCATGTGCGGTTTCTGCTGGTGGACGGGCGGAAGATGTCGAAGAGCGAAGGGAATTTTTATACGCTGCGGGATCTTCTGCTGAAGGGATACAAGGCGTCGGCGATACGACTGGCGCTGATTTCGGTGCCTTATAGGCATCAGTACAACTTTACATTTGAAGGGCTGGCGGAGGCGACCAGTGCGGTGGAGCGTCTGCGGACGTTTCGTGAGCGGCTGGCATCTGGGTCTTTCGCGGACGGCGAAAGTTCTTTATTGCAAGCGGCCGCCAAAAATGCGCACGCGGAATATTTGTCCGCACTGGCTAACGATTTGAATACCGCCGAAGCGCGGGCACCGATCTTCGAGCTGCTGCGGGCGGCGAATACGGCGATGGACCAGGGAGAGCTGAAGGCCGGAGACCGGGATGCGATTCTGGAGGTGCTGAAGGATTTTGACGCGGTCTTCGATGTGTTGGAGGACGGCGACGGCGAGGCTACGCGGCGGGCGCTGGAATGGGCGGAGAAGGAAGGCCGGATGAGCGAGGTCGCTCCGGAGCTCGTGGCGCGGCAGGGGTTGACGGATGCGGCAATTGAGACGCTGGTGGCGGAGCGGAGTTTGGCGAAGAAGCAGCGGAACTTTGCGCGGGCCGATGAGATTCGCAAGGAACTGGCGGATAAGGGCGTAGTGATTGAGGATTCGAAGGATGGGGTAAGGTGGAAGCGGAAGTAATTTCCAACAACATTCAGACATAGGAGATCAAAGATGGAAGCGAATGAAGTGCAGGAGTTGCAGGAACACGCAGAGCACGGGGAGCATGATCGGATGCTGCGGCCGGCGGCGCTGACCATGACTATCTTGGCGGTGCTGGTGGCGGTGGTCACGGTGCTGGGGCATCGCACGCACACCGAAGCGATTCTGAACCAGACCAGGGCCGCGGTGGAGCAAAATCTGGTGTCGGACGAGTGGGCCTTCTACCAGGCGCACAAGATCCGTTCGAACGACACGGATTTGACCACCGACCTGATGGGCGTGGTGACAATTGCCAACAAGGATGATGCAAAGAAGAAGACCAAGGGCTACGCCGACCATCAGCAGCATTGGACCACGGAGATCAAAGAAAGCGAAGACAGGGCCCATGAAAAGGAAAAGAAAGTAAATGAATACGAGGAGAAAGTGGAAGCAGCCGAGGCCCGCGCCGACCGCTTCGATCTCGGCGAGGTGTTGCTGGAGATAGGTTTGGTGATTACCTCCATCACGCTGCTGACCCACAAACGGATGTATTGGTTTGTAGGAATGGGATTTTCAGTTGTGGGGATTGTGGCGGCGGTGATGGGGGTTCTGCTGAAGTAATTGATGGGGCGGCGCGCGGTTTTACAGACTCAGAAATAGTGGTAGACTGGTTGCCGTATGAAAAACCTTTTGTTTGTCGCGCTTCTTGTCCTTTGCGCCGTACCGCTTGCGGCGCAAGCGCCCGCCACACCTGACGCCGCTCCCGCAATGGCTCCAATTCCTCCTCCGCCTCCTCCTTCGGACGCTGCTTCCGCTCCAATTTCGCAGCCGTCTACTCCAGCCGCACAGTCGCACGCGAGCGATCTCGGCTTCAGCTACAGTCTGCCGCAGGACTGGGAGATTATGGATACACCGCCGATGCTGCCGGCTATGTTGCAGAAAGCGGCCAGGGAATATGGCAACGAGACCGCGAAGATGGCTGCATGTGTCCAACTTCCGCTGACGGCCCACCACGGCAATCCGGCTTCAGCCATTGCGGTCGTGGGACTGTCGTTTGACTGCGTAGGACATTCTTACACCACCGCGGATATCCCGTCCGTTGCTTCCAACGTTACCGATAGCATGAAGAAGAACGTTGAGATCGACAATCCGGTCGATAACACCTATACGCTGGGCACGCACGGCATGTGGATTGAACGCGCCTCCGGCTCGCTGGCCGGCCATCCGGAGATCAAGAGAACCATGGAGACAGTTTGCAGCGTTCTCAAGAAAGGCGTTGTCTGCTGGATGACCTTGGCTGCCGACGATGCCGCGCTTCAGACCTTTGAGCAAGGTATGGTGACGCTGGACGGCGAGGATGCTACGGCGCTGGTTCCGGCTGACGCCTTGCAAAAGAAGCCGTAAAGAGGCCATAGTCAGCAATTAGCAGCACGATATTTGAGCGTCGGAATGCGCATAGTCAACTGGCCTTAAGTTCCGTTTTGGTCCACGGTTGCCTATCTCGTCTCATCTTTCCATACTTATGCGCCGATTAAATATGAGAGAGGATTTCCGCGTCTGCTCGCGGGTGTGCAGATTTGCCCTGCCCGTCATGCGCAGGAGCAGACGTGCAGCAGTGCGTGTGGAGAATACTCTCGCCAAGGGGAAGCTGCTCATGCTGTTGATGTGGACGGAAAATCTGAGCGTTGGAGTCAAGACTTTTGACGACGACCATAAGCGGCTGATCCGCATGATCAATGAGCTGCATGGCGCCATTGAGGACGTGGATGCTCAAGGCAAGATCGGCGAGGAGGAGATTGAAATTGCTCTTCACCGGTTGGAGAATTACTTTACGACCCATTGCCTTCGGGAAGAAGAGACGATGGCAAAGACCGGCTATCCCGGTCTGGTGGAGCACAAACAGGAGCACCAGATGTTTTTTGCGACGGTTACGGAGATGGCCCAGCACTTCCGCGGAAGCCGGGATCCAAAGCACGCCTCAGAAATCATGCAGTTCATGTACGACTGGTTGACGGATCACATCTTTGTGATCGATAGAAAATACACGATGCATATGAAAGCTAAAGGAATTACCTAAAAGCAGCTTCTAGCTTTTAGCTGTTAGCTTAAGCTCACTAGTAACAATCGAGGGCAAATCGAGTTAAGAGTCAGGAGCCGAGTCTCTGTTTCCTGCAATCCAAGAGACTATTGCGCAGACTGCCAGGATGGCTCCCATGACGGCAAGCGAAATGGTGATGGACACGTCGACCCAGCGGGCGGCGAGCATTTTGAACGCAACGAAGGCCAGCAGCGCGGCCAGGCCGTAGTGGATATAACGGAAGCGATTGAGCAGCGCGGCCAGGGCAAAGTATAGCGAGCGCAGGCCGAGGATGGCGGCGATGTTCGAGGTGTAGACCACGAAGGGGTTGTGAGAGACGGCCAGCACGGCGGGGATGGAATCGACAGCGAAGAGCAGGTCGGTGAGTTCGACGGCGAGAATGACGGGGAGAAGTGTACCTTTGGAGGGTTGTAGCTTGCGAAGCAATCCACGAATGGCTGCAGGCGCTTCAGGAACTGCGGAATGAGCTGAGCCTCCGCGGACCAGCCTCCATGCCGCATAGAGAAGAATCAGGCCGAAGAGCCAGGTAATCCATTCGAAGCGGCGCAGCAGAGTGATGCCGGCGGCGATGAAGAGCGCGCGCAGAAGGACGGCTCCGGCAACTCCCCAGAGTAGAGCGGTGTGCTGACGGCGCGGCGAGATGCGGAAGCCCTGGAATAGAACCAGGAAGACAAAGAGATTATCGACGCTTAGCGATGCTTCAATGGCATAGCCGGCAACGAATTCGAGGGCAGGCTGGCGGCCTTTGGCGATGGCGATCCAGGCGGCGAAAGCGGTTGCGACGGCGACGAGCAGAACGGTCCGGAGCCAAGCGAAAGTTTGAGTGCGGCGCGATTTGTTATCACGGCCAGGGAGAAATGCATCGATCAGCAGCAGTGCCGCCACTACCGCGTGAAATCCAATCCACCATGTCCAGGAAACGCCCGCTAACATTTTATGGCCAACCTCAGGAAGCCCGGCCGGTCTTGTTCAGGTAGCTGTAAAAACCCAGATCGACGCCTTGGAGAGTTTTGACGATGTAGAGAATCTGCCCGTAATGCATGGAGAAGTGCTCCACTACATGGTAAACAGCTTCCAGACCGCTGACTTTGTAACCCTGAATTTCGTACTGGGCAACCAAATCATCGCGGGTAAGCCGCGCCAGGACTTCTGACACCTGCTGGATGGTTGCGCCGAGTTGACTGAGGAGCACGGAAGCTGAAATCGATTCTCGCTGGTTGAATTCCGCGGGACGGTTGCGGTTGTCTTCCAAATGGTTGAACGCGGTGACCAGCCACTCCCGCACATTTCCGTCTAGGTGCAAAAGCAGATTACCAATGCTGTTGCAGGCTTCGTTGGGACGCCACCAGAGTTGCTCGTCGGTGAGCGGCTCGACGCAACTCTTGAGCCGTGTCCAGCATTGCTCGATGAGTATGTGGCGGGATTGCTCTAAAAATAGCGAGGGCACGTCAGCGGGTATGGCTATCATTGATTTCCCCTTTGCTTTAGCGCAGATTGATCAGCCGGATAGTTTCCATGAAGACATCGCCGTCGATGGTGAGGCTTTGGGCGCTGATTTTGTCCATGGTGTCTTTGTCGGTGTGGTGATAACTGTTGTTGGGGCCGTAGGTCATGTCGATGATGTCGATGGAGGGGACGCCGCGCTGGACAAAGGGTACGTGGTCGTCGGCAATATCACCATCGGTCTTGAAGAAGTCTTTCTCGTAGCCGAACTTTTTGGCTGCCTTGCTTACGAGGGCAACCAGCCAGCCGGTGGATTTGGTTTCGCGGAGAATGTCGAGATCCTTGTCGCCGATCATGTCGGCCAGGATGAAGGCTTTGATTTTAGGCAGGGTTCCGTCACGCGCCCATTTGGCGGCCAGGTGGCGTGTACCGTAAAGAGAGTCGGAGTCCGTCCAGGCGGATTTAATCGATTCTTCACCATCGTCGAAGAGCAGCCAGACGGAGTAGCCATCGAGCTTTTTGCCGTGGGCGGTATCCGCGCGCAATTGATCGGCGATGGCCAGCAGAAGGCCGGTGGTGGAGCCGCCGTCGTTGGCGCCGACGAAGTTAATGTCCTTGAGCCAGTAGTTGGTCTCGTAGTGCGTGGCGAGGACGATTACGCCGTCCTTTTTGCCGGGAAAGCGCACGATGAAGTTGCGCATGGGGACAGGGCCGATGGGTGTGGAGGCGGTGAAGGTGTCTTCTTCGAGCTGGTCGTGCTGGAATTGGGAGCGCAGGAAGGCTTCAGCCTTGAGGTGGCCGGGGCTGGTGGGCCAGCGCGAACCGATGGCGACAAATTGGCGAGCGTATTCGAGGGCTTTGGCGCCGTTGAAGTGCGGCTGGGCGGGGGTGGAGAGGGGGGTGAGAAGAAAAATGGCGAGGACAAATCCTGTCCAGAGTTGTTGAATCCCTGGTCCCCAAATGCGAGGGATCAGGGGCCCCCGCATTTTCACAGGAAGATCTGCCAAAAACATTTTCGAAAACGAGGAGAAGATCACTTCACGGCCTCCTTGGCTTCTTTGGCTTTGCGGCGCGCGGGATGTACCCACCAGGCGATGCCGATGCCAAACAGATACAGGCCCATCATGGGAATGGCGTAGATGCACACGGTCCATGGGTCGGGGCTGGGGCAGATGATGGCCGCCACCAGAAAGACGGCCAGAACCGCATAGCGCATATTCCGCCACAGAAAGCGCGGGGTGACGATGCCGAAGAGGGCCAGGAAAAAGATGAGAACCGGCAGCTCAAAGCTGATTCCCAGGCCGAGGATGATGGAGAGAAAGAAGCTGGAGTACTCCTCGATGGTGACCATGGAAGTGAAGTTGTGTCCGAAGTTCACGATGAGTACTTGCAGAGCGAGGGGTAGCACGTAGTAGTAGCCGAAGGCGGCGCCAGCGAGAAACAGTCCCACGGTGGCGGTCATGAAGGGAATCACAAAGCGGCGCTCATTTTGGTAGAGCCCCGGCGCAATGAAGAGCCAGACCTGGTAGAGAATGAAGGGCGAGGCCAGAATCGCACCGCCGATAAGCGAAACCTGAATGTCCAGGTTCAAGGGGTCCATGGGGTGAGTGAAGACCAGCGATTTGCCGAGGTTGTTAAGCGGGGCCTGGATGAAAGCGACTAGTTGCTTATAGAAGATTCCGGCGACGGCGAAGCCCAGGACCAGGTAGATGAAGGAGCGGATGATGCGCTTGCGCAACTCGTCGAGATGCTCCATCAGGCTCATGCCGGGCAGTTCGGCGCGTTCGGTCACGGCCTCACGCGCTTTGCCGATGGCTTCCGCGGGATCGATCATGCGCGCCTCCCGGTTGTCTTGCTGGTCTTTTTAGTCTTGGCTGGCGCCTTGGTTGCGGATGGTTTGCTTTTAGACGCGCCGGCGGATTTTTTTGCCGCAGGAGTCTTGGCTTGTGCTGGCCGCTTGCCTGGCCGGGCCGCCGGAACCGGCTCGCCGGTGGAGGGTGGGAGGATGCGCGGGTAGGGTTCCGGCGTAGCTTCGGGAGAGGCCGTGGTTGTGGCGGGGTATGCGGTCCCGTTTGGGTAGGGGCTTTCGATGGGCGTGGCTGAGGCAGTCGTCAAATTGGGGGAAAGCGCGGCAGCCGGCTCGGAGGCGGGCAGCGCGCTCAGCCGCTCGGCTTCCTTTTTGCGCCGTTCGGCCTCCTCAGCGGTGCGCAACTCCTCTTCCATCTGGAATTTGAAGTCGTTGGAGGCCTTGCGGACCTCGTACATGATTTTGCCGATGCGGCGGCCTATCTCCGGCAGCTTGCGGGGGCCGAAGACCACCAGCGCCAGCACCATGAGGATGATAGAGTTTTCGAATCCCAGGCTGGCTACTTGAATTGTGGGCGGCATCACCATGAAGATTTATGATACCTGCCCGCGCATGGGGCGAACAAATGGAGGCAGAGCCACATCATCCGCGCTGCCGGAACAAGCGCTTACAAAACATGCAAATAATTGCGGAACTAAAGATAGAGCCGCGCCGTACCTCTAATCAGAGCGGGAGCGCGGTTCTGCTCTGCTCGGAATGAGGAAGCAATGAAGCGGATTGCGATTGCGATTTTTTTTGGCCTGGTTGCTGGCGTGCTTTGCGCATATGGGGGATTCTCTGCAGGCATTATGAAGTTCTCGGTCATCGCTTTGGTTTGGGTCTTGCTGAACAGGGCAGTGATGGGTTTTGCGATTGGCATCTCCGGGCTGAAAGTGCATTGGGCCTGGAACGGCATTATCTTGGGGATAGCGGTCGGATCGATTTTTTCATATTCCCTTTTCATGAATGGGGGATTGGGAATTATTCCGCTGGTCAATTTCTTTGTCAATGGGCTCTTCGGGTTGATGATTGAGTTCTTCACAACCAAAGTCTTCAAGCAGCCATCGCTGGCGCGGTAGCAAATCAGCCTAAGTTTGCGATGACAGGCCGGGGCCGGGAAAGCACGACAGGAAAATGCCTATGGAAGCCGTCTATAACAGAACCGAGCTGCACGACATCCACCTAATCGAGGACGTTGAACGGCCTGATCCAAGCGATACTGGCTTGGGTATGTCCGAAGAGGACGGCTTGCACTATGACGTTGAGGCCGTTCGCGCGGATTTTCCGATTCTGCACCGGCCAGTGCGCGGCCGTCCGCTGGTCTATCTGGACACTGCCGCCTCGGCGCAAAAACCCATCCTGGTGATCGAGGCCGAACGGTCGTTCTATGCGGAGGATTACGCCAACATCCATCGCGGACTTTACTATCTGAGCCAGAGAGCAACCGAACGCTACGATGAGGCGCGGCGCAAAGTTCAGAGATTCCTTAACGCCCGGCACGAGCACGAAATCATCTTCACGCGCGGCGCCACCGAGGCGATTAACCTGGTGGCCTCGAGCTTCGGAGAGGCTTTTCTGAAGGAAGGCGACGAGGTGCTCATCACCGGCCTCGAACACCACTCCAATATTGTGCCATGGCAGTTTCTACGCCAGAAGAAGGGCATTGTGCTGAGGGTTGCCGCGGTCAACGACACCGGCGAAGTTCCGCTGGAGGAGTTCACCAGGCTTCTAGGTCCGCGGACGCGTTTCGCGGCCATCACCCAGGTGTCGAATGCGCTGGGCACCGTGCTGCCGGTGGCCGCGATGATTCGCGCGGCGCACGCGGCTGGGGTCAAGGTGCTGATCGACGGCGCGCAATCGGTGGTGCATATGGGAGCCGATGTGCAGGCGCTGGATTGCGATTTCCTTGCCTTCTCCGGCCACAAACTTTACGGGCCAACGGGCATTGGAGTGCTTTACGGCAAGGAAGCGCTGCTCGACGCTATGCCACCCTATCAGGGCGGCGGAGACATGATCTCAAGCGTTAGCTTTGAGAAGACGACCTACGCACCGCTGCCGGCCAAATTCGAGGCAGGAACGCCGGCCATTGCTCAAGCAGTGGCGCTGGGCGCGGCGATTGACTACGTGACCGATCTCGGGCTCGACCGTATAAGCGCGCACGAGGCAAGCCTGCTGGAGTATGCCACGGACCGGCTCTCCGCGATTGAGCCGCTGGCCATTATTGGCACGGCGGCGAATAAGGCTTCCGTTCTCTCGTTCATCATGGACGGGGTTCATCCGCACGACATTGCGCAGGTGCTCGACAGCCGGGGCGTGGCGGTTCGCGCCGGACACCACTGCGCTCAGCCGGTGATGGCACGCTTCGGCCTTCCGGCAACCGTGCGAGCCTCCTTCGGGCTTTACAACACGAGAGCCGAGGTGGACGCATTGGCGGAGGCGCTGGAAAGTGTGGAGGCTCTGTTCGTGCGATGAGCGATCTCTATCAGGAAGCGATTCTCGATCACGGCCGGCGGCCGCGCAACCGCCGCGCGATGGACAATTGCAGTCATCAGGCCCGCAACGAAAACCCGTCCTGCGGCGATGAGGTGGTTGTATACCTCAAGATCGATGATGGGGGCGTGATCCGCGACGCCGCATTTGATGGGCATAGTTGCGCGGTTGCGACGGCGTCGGCCTCGCTGATGACGGAAGTGCTGGTGGGAAAAACTTCAGCCCAGGCGAAATGCCTCTTTGACCGCTTTCACGCCCAGGCTACCGGCACTGAAGAAACACCGCTGGATGGAATGAAGGCTGAAGGGCAACGGCTCGCCCTGCTCGCAGGCGTGCGCGAATACCCGGTGCGGTTGAAATGCGCCACACTGG
The DNA here is from genome assembly GCA_964520005.1 of uncultured Occallatibacter sp. Taxonomy (GTDB): domain Bacteria; phylum Acidobacteriota; class Terriglobia; order Terriglobales; family Acidobacteriaceae; genus Telmatobacter. The sequence goes on along the minus strand of CAZFMB010000106.1, from coordinate 3,719 downwards.
CCTGGAGCACGATGTTAGTAGCACTCGAAAACCAAAGGAGACCCGAATGAATATCGATCGAGCTGTATTTGTCTTTGCGGGATCAATGATTCTGATCAGCGTAACGCTGGCTCATTTCTTTTCACCTTACTGGCTGCTGCTTACGGCCTGGGTTGGCTTCATGATGTTTCAGTCCGCGTTCACGGGTTTTTGCCCTATGGCGATGGTGTTCAAGCATTTTGGAGTGAAGCCGGGAAGCGCGTTCCGGTAATGCCTGCCAGGGGAGCGCGGCGGGAAGGATGCGAAGATATTAATCTTTGCATTTCAACGATTTAGATTTTTTATTCACATTTTTGTTACACTAATAGGCAGTGGAAGTGGCTTTAGCCGGGCCGGATTTCTCTTCGGAATCCTTCGGCTGTGGGCCGCGTCTAACTGTTAAAGGCTTGCAACAACCCCGTGGATGGGGGCGCTTCAAAAGCGGCCGGGCGCATGAACCGGCAGATCTTCAGTTGAGCCAGTGCATCCACTGCAAGCCGTGTAATTGCTTTCAACATCCCCGTCTGCTGCTCCGATAAGGAGTGAGCGGACTGAAGGCGGAATACGGTGAACCTGGTACTCGATGATTTGACGGCGGCCTCGCCGGAGGCCGGCAGTGCATGTAGCCTGGAAAACTATCTGGCGCTCCCTGACCACACCATGGACGGCAGCATTGCGCAGGCGCGCGCGCGGCTGGGGACGACCACGCTGATTCTCGGCCACCATTACCAACGCGACGAGGTGATTCGCTTCGCCGACGCCACGGGCGACAGCTACAAACTCTCGCGCATCGCCGCCGAGGCGCAAGCCAAATACATTGTTTTTTGCGGCGTGCACTTCATGGCCGAAAGCGCCGACGTGCTGGGCCACGAGGGGCAGCAGGTGATTTTGCCCGACCTGAATGCGGGCTGCTCGATGGCCGATATGGCGGAGATATCGCAGGTTGAGGCTTGCTGGGAGGTATTGGAGCGGCTGGGGCTGGCTGGCGAGTTTGTGCCAATCACTTATATCAACTCGTCTGCCGCGATTAAAGCCTTCTGCGGCGAGCGAGGCGGGCTGGTCTGCACCTCGTCCAGTGCGCGGGCCGCCATGGAGTGGGCCTTCGCGCGTGGCAAGCGAATTTTGTTTTTGCCCGATCAGCATCTGGGTCGCAATACGGGATATTCCATGGGCATTCCGCTGGAGGAGATGGCGGTGTGGGATCCGTGGGGATTGCAGGGCGGTCAGACCAAGGAGAAGCTGGCGGCGAGCCGTGTGCTGCTGTGGAAGGGCCATTGTGCCGTGCATCAGCGCTTTTTGCCCAGCCATGTGGATGCGGTACGCGCAAAATATCCCGGCATCAAGGTGATTGTGCATCCGGAGTGCCGCTTCGAAGTCTGCCAGAAGGCCGACGCGCAGGGTTCGACCGAGCGGCTGATTGCGCTGGTGGAGCAGGCGCCCGCGGGGCAAATGTTTGCCGTGGGGACGGAGATTCATTTGGTCAACCGCATGGCGCGCAGATTTGCGGAGCAGGGCAAAAAGGTCATCACCCTGGACGATACCGGATGCCTGTGCACGACCATGTATCGCATCAGCCCGCAGCACCTGGCCTGGGTTCTGGAGAATCTTGTGGAGGGCCGCATGGTCAATCGCATCCAGGTGAAGCCAAGCGTGAAGCATTGGGCGAAGGTGGCGCTGGATCGGATGCTGGAAACAGTTGTCCGCTGACAGCTAACAGGAAAGAGCGGACAATGGAAACGATAAGTAGTAAACTGTAAGTGTAACTGTAGGCTGTAAGCTGTTAGCTGTTAGCTGAGAGCTATCCCCATGAAGACCTTCACTCTCGAAGAAGCGCAATCTCTGCTGCCGGTGCTGGAGTCGCTGCTGAAGCGCGCCATCGAAGATAAGCAGTCGGCTGTGGAAGCGGAGTCCGGCCTTTCCGAGTTGTCCCGGCGCATCTATCTCTCCGGCGGCATGAGGGTGGATGCGGACAAGGTGGCTAAAATGCGCACGGATATGGAGGGGCACGTGCGCAGGGTTCGCGAAAGCATCGCGGAGATCGACGCCATTGGAGTGCAGGTGAAAGACCTGGATGCCGGGTTGCTGGATTTTCCTTGCAGGCTGGACGACCAGGTGGTGCTGCTCTGCTGGCGGATGGGCGAGCCGGCCATCGAGCACTGGCACCCTGTGGACTCCGGCTTCAAAGATCGCCAGCCGGTGGATGAACGCTTCCACAGGCGCTCGGCGTCGGGCAACCGGCCGAATTAGGGTGTTGATCTACTTGTCACACGCATCGGATAGACTATAGCGTCTACTAGGGATCGGTTCGGAGATGAACAGAGTCCAGAGTTTTAGACAGATGGTGCAAGATCGAGGACGCCAACTTCGGAAGCTCCCTTTTTCTGAGCTTGCTGCATTGGCAACTCTCCCAGCCGAAGCGGTGATAGTGGACGGACACAAAGGCACACTATCTGTGATTGTTGAAAATTGTGATGATAGAAAGCTTAAAATCGTCGTGCAAGGATTCCTTTGTATGTGGATCCCAATAATAAAACACGTTGCATTACATGGTTTCTACAAGCACCCGGACGGTTCGATCACGGAAATGCAAGAAGTTGAGTTCTATGATTATGATTGATCAGAACTTGTGTTACGAATATTAAGTATATCAACGCCTCAAATAGGAATAGGACTATTTCTGGAATTTCTTATGGAATATCTTTCTTGAAGAGAATCCTGATCGCCCTTTGACTCATCCATTCTTATAAGAGAGAAAACAGCTTTGCAGATGTTCTACTGCCCGTTTCGGGCACACAGGCGTAGTGTGGTTTTCCCTCTGTTACGTTTAACTCAACCAACTCATTAACATTACCAACCTAACAACGTTTCCCGGAGGAAATCAATCATGCTATCTGTAGGCGCAATTTTTCCAAGCTTTGAATTGACCGCCGTGGTCGATCTCGACCTCAAGAAGGCCTTCCAACCCATCACCGACAAGAGCTTTGCCGGCAAGTGGAAGGTCTATTTTTTCTGGCCCAAGGACTTTACTTTTGTCTGCCCGACGGAGATTGCCGCCTTTGGCGAGCTGAACAAGGAGTTCGCCGCGAGGGGCGCGCAGGTGCTGGGCGCGAGCATAGATTCGGAGTTCGTGCACTGGGCTTGGCGTAACGAGCAGCCCTCGCTGAAGAATCTGCCCTTCCCCATGCTCAGCGACATCAAGCGGGAGCTGTCGGCGGCGCTGGGCATTCTGGACCCCAAGGCCGGTGTGAGCCAGCGCGCCACCTTCATCGTGGACCCGGAGAACGTGATTCGCTTTGTCTACGTGACGGACTTGTCGGTGGGCCGCGAACCTCAGGAGGTTCTGCGCGTGCTGGACGCACTGCAGAATGGCGGACTGACTCCGTGCGGCTGGCACAAGGGCGAAGCGACGATCAAGGTGTAAGAGTGTGAGATGTAGTATCCAACCCTTAGATCACCTCGGCGAGCATAAATCGCTCGCCGGGGATCCCAAAGCCGCAACAACAAAAAACACGGCGAGGGTGGGGTGGCCGGCGGATATTGAAATGATCAGGCGACAAGCATTTCCGGGCATTCTACGACTACAGGACCGTAGTTGCGGTAAACCGATTGCGTAAACGTAGTGGAAGGCCCTTAGGGCTTAGCGGGTAGCGGCTGCCAGAGCTCAATCTTATTCCCATCCAGGTCATAGATCCAGGCAAAGC
>CAZFMB010000105.1:0-13904 GCA_964520005.1 uncultured Occallatibacter sp. | reverse complement strand
GGGCAGAACACCGGCGTACCATTCGCCGATCGTATGTCGCCGCCGGTGCCGTCGCTGGCTGGAAAGGACATTCAGTCCTATACCGACGGGCAATTGAAGTGGATCATCGACTACGGGATCTGGCCCTCCGGCATGCCAGGCTCGAAGAAAACATTGAGCGACGACGAAATCTGGTCGATTGTGCTTTACTTGCGCCACTTGCCGCCGGCAGGCAGCCTGGGCGAACCGGAGATGTACACCCACTAACGCGATGCATTGCTGTTAAGCGAGACTGTCCTCATCGTCTTCTGCGATTCATCGACGACCGAGTATACGTACCTGCGGCGTCTTCATTCAACATCCGATTGAGGTTCCGATCTTGAACTTCGTTATACCGATCTTGACTGGGTCCATCGAACGGCTCGATACTCTGCCTGTACAGGGAGCCAGGCCTTCGATGTACACATCCATACTCGGATCAGGAAAGACCGCGCTGCGAATTACGCCTGAGTTCAGGGCGCTGCTCTCCGCACTTCAGTTGAGCAAGCCGGACACTACATTCCTACAGAAGTTATCCGAGAAAGAGTGGACCAGCCTGCTCGCCTTAAGCAACCACGCTAACCTCACTCTACAGATTGCGCAGCTCCCCATGATGGGATTTCCGCACTGGGTTATCGAGCGGCTCAAAACAAATCTTGCTGACAATGCTCTCCGCTTCGAGCGCGTCAAGGCTACCTACCGGCAAGCTGCAGAGGCGCTCAAGCGTGCTGGAGTAGAGCACATCGTTATCAAGGGATTCACGCAGGCGCCCGATTATGTCGCGGACCCGCGACTCCGGGCGCAGTCTGATATCGACATCTTCTGCCCGCCCGCAAGCCTCGATGCCGCTAACAGCGCCCTGAGGGCCATTGGCTATAAACCATCTGACGCAAAAGTCAGTTATGCGCGGACCGACCATATCGCATCTCTGGTTCGGCTTGGTGACTGGCAGTGGAAAGGCAATCCCTTCGATCCTGAAATGCCGCTCAGCATTGAGCTGCACTACTGCCTATGGAACGAGCGCGTCTCGTACATCCGTGTCCCGGACACAGATCTCTTTTGGGAGCGGCGCGCGATGCGAGCGGTCGATGGACTCTCGTTTTCTTGCCTGAGTCCCGTCGATCACCTCGGTTATCTTACGCTTCATATCCTGCGCAATCTCTTGCTTGGGAACTGGATCGTTCATCACGTTCGCGAACTTGCCGTCTTCCTTCATTCCAGCGCAGACAAAGAGAGCTTTTGGCAGACCTGGAACGAGATCCACTCCCCGTCGCTTCGATCCTTCGAGGCAATCGCTTTTTACTATGCCCGCGCCTGGTTCGATTGCCGTCTACATCCGCTGGCCGCACATGAGATCGACAGGCTTCCGGAAACTCGCCGGAGTTGGCTCCAATATTTTGCCGGCTCTGCTCTCGAAGTAATGTTTGAGAAGAACAAGGACTCCCTGTGGTTGCAGCTCAGCTATGTCTCCTCACGAAGGGAAAAATGGAAGATGCTCAAGCGGACCTTGATTCCGTCACGCGTCGCATCCATCGACTCTCCCTACGTTCAAATGCGCAGCAACGGGGTTTTCCAGTCCAGCGACAGTCCTCTCTGGCGGCAATACATCTCCTATCTGATCTCCCGCTCTGCTGCTAACTGCCGCGCCAATATCGCCACCCTCACGCGATGCCTCCTCTGGCGTCTTTCCCTGGCACCCATCTTAGATATATCAATGAATGGCCGCATGAAAGATTAAAAGGTTTTCTGATGTTGTGTGCCACCGTGCGTACAAAAAGCCTCATTTTGAACATGAAGAACCGCTGAGGCAGTCCTCTTACATTCAGCAATAAAGCAATAGAGGACATTTCCCAGATAAGATCTCATTCAATAGCCGGCAAGTTGGGGGGGTAACTGACGACCACATTCATCAATCGCAGCAACCGCCGTTCCACAATACGATGTCGATCTCTCTATTTAAATGCCCAGAAGCGTCGAATCCCTTTTATGAGACTGGCAACGCTCCTGAATTCTCAAACTTGAGGTATCCTTCAGTGAATTAGTCTTCAAATGCCGGCTAGCGTTCATCTATTTGCCGACAGAAATGTTTTCAGCTGTTGCCTACAGGCCGGTTTAATCACTCTGAACCAGGGATTCCTAATCAGCTCGCATTCGGATGTTAGATAGGGATTCAAATCCCAGTATCAGAGAAATGCAATTTCCTGATACTGGTGTAATAATACCCTGTTCCGTTTGATAATTGAGCAAGAGATACACGGGCATAAGCCATAAACTTTAATCAACAGCTTGCTCGATGTAAGTCAGTAAAATCCGGCGAATTCTTCGGCAATTCTGCGAGATTCCATATCCTAGTGGAAATGGAGAGCGTTCTCCGTCTACGCCGATCCATGGCGATTTCGGCGTTCTTCTCTGAAGGCAATTTCGGCAGCTCCCATTCGAAGTGGAATGGAACTGGAGCAACTCGACTCTTCTGTGATTGCATAAATCGGCCTGAACCGGCGTTACCTATAGCTATCGACCGACCGCGTGCGGATCGGGACCAGTTTCATGTGCATATGGATAAAGCGGAGAGAGACACCATACATGCCTTCCAACTGTTCGATGCTAATGGCCGGGCCTGTGGTGATCTGCTCGTACCTGCGGTGGACGCGAACGATGGCTTTGAGAATGGCCTTGCGACTCGCATCCGTTGTGGGTCTGGTATCACCTACGATAAGGCGCGCGTCGAGGGTGAGGCCACCCGGCAATTAGTTGTGGACAAGCGCAGGCGAAGACACCCGCGCTACATCCGGCCAGGAGGCCGACGCTACATTCCGTTCATTACATCATCACGCGGGGCTGGGCGGCTTCTTCTGCTTCGAGCTTGCTGCCCACGTCGGCGGCGGCGGCGGCCAGCACGCGGTGATGGATGGTGAAGAGCGCCAGTTCGAGGCGGTCGCTGACGCCGGTTTTGTCGTAGACGGAGCGCAGGTAGTTTTTAATGACCTGCTCAGTGGTATGGAGTCGAGTGGCTATCTCGCGGTTCTTGCATCCCTGGACGATGAGCGCAACGATGCGCATTTCCTTGGGGGTGAGGCGGTCGCGGACGCGCGTGCCCACCATATCTTCCTCAGGCGATTCGGCCACCATGACCTGTGGAGGCAGCCATGTTCCGCCGGCGGCCACCACACGCACACACTCGACCAGAGCCGGCCCGGTTACGCTGCGGAAGACGACTCCACGAAAGCCCTGGTGTATGTAGGCGCCCGCGCTGTCTGTGTTTTCGGCAATCACGATGCCGCGGCTGCCTGTAGTTTCCAGCAGCGCGTGCAGCCGATCCATATCCGGCCGCAGGGAGGCGGCAAAAAGAACGATGGAACCTGGAAAGGTAGTGATAGCGTGCTGCATACGGTCCAGGTCAGTGCATTGGGCAATAATACGCACGTCTTCGTCCATAGCCAGCACTTTGGCTGTGCCTGCCCGAAAAATAGCCTGCGAATCGGCAAGAATGATCTTGTTCATGATGCGCGCCTCATCCGCTGTATACCCCGAAATCCCGAGTTGAAGCCCGCCTGGCCCGCGGATTCCGCCAAGCTGGAAAAATCGGGTTCGGGATCAGGTGATGCCTCTTCTCTTTGCAACATTATCGGCAGATTCCCGGAAAAGCCTTGAACTGCATCAATCTGCAACAAAAAGCAGCGGATCAAATTCCCTTAGTGATCCACCTGGAATAAAACCTCGTCGCGCTTCGGTGTTTTCCTACGATTGAGTTTACAGTTTCTTGAAGAACAGCGTCACAAACAAATGCGATCAGCAATTATGCATATGTTAAATGATGAGGCTCGCGGAGTGGAGCGGGAGTGAGGAGGGTTCTGTTTCGACCATGTTCCGCGCTCACGCAGGAGTTCTCTTCCCTTAGAAATACTCAACCTATTTATCCACACCGCAAGGCAATGAAGTTGATGTGCTGCGTGCCGATGTAGGAGATGTAGAGGTATGAATGGCTGATCGCACGGAACTTCTTGAAATCGCGCTGGATAGTATTCCAGAGGGCGTAGCGCTGCTTGGCGACGAGGACCAGATTATGCTCTGGAACCGGTCGGCGGAAGCGATCACCGGTTACGCGAGCGCAGACCTGTTGTCGCGCCAATCCCCTGAGCCGCTGGAGCCGCTGCTTTTGGCTGGCGCGCGGCTGGTGAATATTGAGCCGGACGCCGGCGGGCAGCTGGGTCACAGGACGCTGGTTCATGCGCAGCACAAGTTGGGCCACGACGTGCCGGTGATGGCACGCTATTACGTGTTGCGCGATGGGATGGGCGGACGCCTGGGCATGGCGGTCCTTTTTCATCCCGCCGACAGCCTGGATGCTCTGCCGCACGGAGTATGTGGCCAAAGTGAAGACGTGAAGGCAAGCCAGGCAGTCGTTGAGGACCGGCTGGCGACGATGTTTGGAGATTACTCACGCGGCGGCCAGTCGTTCGGCGTGCTGTGGATTTCCGTCGATCAGGCTGCGGAGCTTCGCAAGACGCACGGCGCAGGAGCCTGCGAGGCAATGCTGGAGAAGGTGGAACGGGTGATGGTCAACGGGCTGCGTCCGTCCGAGGAGATGGGACGCTGGGGCGACGATGAGTTTCTGATCCTGTCGCACGAGCGCACACCGGAGATGCTGGCGAACCATGCGCAGGTGTTGGCCGGGTTGGCCCGGACGGCGGACTTTCGCTGGTGGGGCGACCGAGCGTCGCTGACGGTAAGCATCGGCGCAGCGCAGGCTGAACAAGAGGGTAGTTTAGCTGATCTGCTGGAAAGGGCTAAAACCGCAATGCTAAACAGCTTTCACGCGGGCGGAAACCAGATCACGTCCGCGCCTGGGAGGCAAGTATGTTCGCCATCATAGGCATTGTTATTGTGTTTGGATCGATTCTTGCAGGTTTTCTGATGGAGAAGGGTCATATCATGGTCCTTCTTCAACCGGCCGAGCTTCTCATCATTGCGGGAGCGGCCGCGGGGACGCTACTGGTGGCCAATCCGACCCACGTAATCAAAGCGATCCTCGCCGGATTGAAGGGAGTACTGAAAGGCTCTCCATTCACCAAGGCTCGTTATCTGGATACGCTCAAGATGATGTACCAGTTTCTGAACAAGGTGCGCAAAGAGGGATTGCTCAGCGTGGAGATGGACGTGGAGAAACCCACGGAAAGCACGATCTTTAAAAACTATCCTGACTTTCTCGCCGATCATCATGCCCGAGACTTTGTGTGCGACACGCTGCGCATGGCTATCACCGGGGGCGTGGAGCCGTTCGACATGGACCAGATGATGGAGTTGGATATGGAGGTGCATCACCACGGAGCAACGCTGCCGGTGAGTTCTTTAACCACGGTAGCGGACTCGCTGCCGGGACTGGGCATTGTGGCGGCGGTGCTGGGCGTGGTGATCACTATGGGATCGCTGGGCGGCCCACCGGAGGAGATCGGCGAAAAAGTCGCGGCGGCGCTGGTGGGAACATTCCTTGGCATTCTGCTGTGCTATGGCGCAGTAGGCCCTTTGGCCTCGAACATGTCTAAGACAGCTGACTCGCAAAACGAATATCTGCATGTGCTTCGGGTGCTGATCCTGTCATTTCTAAAGGGCTCGGCTCCGATGATCGCCATCGAGATGGGGCGTCGGGCAATTCCTGCGCATGTGCGTCCCACTTTCGACGAGATGGAAAAGAATTGTAAGAGCCACGCAGCTGCCGCTGAACCTGCGGCAGCTGCCGCGGCCTAGGGTTTGCAAACCCCGCTGGGGAGAAACAAGGAATCATGGCACCATCCAAGTCGCAACCGATCATCGTTATCAAGAAGAAGGGCGGCCACGGCGGCGGCCATCACGGCGGCGCGTGGAAGGTGGCCTATGCGGACTTTGTCACCGCCATGATGTCGCTGTTCATCGTGCTTTGGCTGATGAACTCCAGTGAGAAGATTAAGAAGGCCGTGTCCGGCTACTTCAACGATCCCAAGGGGACCGGCAAGCTGATGGGCACACTGATGAGTGGCACCGGTACCGGCAACGGCGTAACCATGTCGCAGGTGTCCACCAACGAACTGCAAAAGCTGAAAGAAAAACTTGAAGAGGAGATCAAGGCGCGCAAGGAGCTGGAAAAGCTCTCCAAGCAGATTGAGATCACCATCACGCCCGAGGGGCTGCGCATTGAACTGATCGAGGGCAAGAACGGCACCTTCTACCAGAGCGGCAGCGCAAAGCTGAGTGAAAGTGGCCAGGAACTGCTGGCGCTGCTGGGAAAGGAATTGAAGACTCTGCCCAACTCGCTGCTTATCGAAGGCCACACCGACGCGACGCCCTACTCCAGCGACAACAGTTACAGCAACTGGGATCTTTCGGCAGACCGCGCCAACTCGGCGCGGCGGCTCTTGCAGCAGGATGGTGTACGCACCGACCAGGTAACCCAAGTGCGCGGTTACGCCGACCAGATGCTGCGCGTGAAAAGCAATCCCACCGACCCTTCCAACCGGCGCATCTCGATTCTGGTTAAAAATGACGATGAAAAGGTGCCGGAGTTCTCGGCGGCTGGCGTGGTGAATGGATCAACGCCGTTGCCGGGAGACGCGAAGACGCCCACTCCGGCTGAGAACGGCTCTAAGCCACCGAACACGCAGCCCGCTGTCAAACCTGCTTCTCCGGCTACGTCCCCTGCCACTTCTCCGTCCATCGCCGCTCTACCGGCCAAACCCGCATCGAGTAAGCCGACGGCTAAGCCAAGCCTGATGGACAAGCTCAAGGCCATGCTGCCGGGGAAGAAGAAGTAGACAAGACAGCGAACCATCCGACGAGCCTTTGGAGTTTTCTGCTTTGATTTGCCTCTTTTGCAGGGGCATCTACTCTCATACGCTGTCCGCAACGCTATAATCAGCCTGTTGTGCAAATTTTTCTTTCATCTCGTTTCTTCAGGGCCGTGCAGCTAGCGTGGGTAGGCCTTGTGCTGGCTCTCTCTTTTGCGATTTGCACGGTTGCGCAGACGGAAGCTGACAGCCGCCCCGCCTCAGGTGGCCGCATACTGTTGGTTCTGCCCTTTGACAACCGCACCGGGCAGCCCAGCCTAGAATGGATTCGCGAAGCCGCAGCGGAGATTCTCAGCAGCCGCCTGGCTTCGGCGGGTTTCGCACCCATGGGCCGCACGGAGCGCATCTACGCGCTGGATCACCTGGGGCTGCCACATGGCTTTCACCCCTCGCGGGCCAGTTCGATCAAGCTGGCCGAAACGCTGGACGCTGATTCGATCGTCGTGGGTAGTTATGTGACGGACGGCGCCAATATCGTGGCCGAAGCGCAGCTGGTAGACGTACCACATTTGCGCATGAGCAAGCCAATTACCGTTCGCGGCGATATGCGAGAGATGATCACGGTCTTCGACTCACTGGCCTGGCAACTGACACGGCAGATCGATCCCAGCTTCAATGTATCCGAAGAAACATTTGTGGCCGCCGGTTCGGGGCTGCGCCTGGACGCGTTTGAGCAATACATACGCGGCATCACCGAGCCCGACCAACAAGAGCGCCTGCGGCATCTGAATCAATCCGTCTTGCTCAGCCCGAAGTTCAGCCCGGCCTGGATGGCGCTGGGGCGCGAAGAGTACGCCGACCAGAAGTACGAGCAGGCGGCAGAGGCTTTTGCCAAGGCAGGGGGAGAGGGCGTCAACACTGACGAGGCCCTAGAGGCCAGTTTTTATCGCGGCCTTTCGCTGCTATTCTCCGGAGACTATGCCCATGCCGAGGAGGCCTTTGCCAGAGTGGCCCGCGTATTGCCGCTGGCGGAGGTGCTGAACAACCAAGGCGTTGCGCTGGCGCGGCAGGGCAAGAATGGTACTCCGCTCTTTCGCCAGGCAGTGGCTGCCGACCCCAGTGGGGCCGATTATCATTTCAGCCTGGCCGTCAGCCTAAAGCGTCATGGCGGCTATGATGCTGAAGCCTTGACGGAGCTGGCACAGTGTCTGCGGCTGCGTCCCAACGACAGCGAGGCGCTGGCGGTCGAGAAGGCCTGGACAAAGTCTGAGAAGAGCGGAGTGGTGAAGCCGCCTGTAACGCAGCCGGGCACTGATTTGGAGGAGGAAGCCGAGACCAAGACCGATCCGCTTGAGCGCATTCAGCGCTCCTTCGACGAAGTCGCCTTCCGCCAGGCAGCTCTCATGCTGGATCAGATCAACAGCGCCCGGTTGAGCGCGCTGCCGCCGCGAGAACGCGCGCAATTGCTCTCCACGCAGGCTCATGAGTATCTGGACCACGGTTTGCTGCTTGAGGCTGAGAGGCTGTATCAGGCTTCCGTGGCTGCTGATCCCAAGCTGGCGGCGGCCCACGCCGGCCTGGCGGAGATTCGCGAACGCACCGGCGACGCCCAGGCCGCCCGCAAGGAGGCGGTTACATCGCTGGAACTACTGCCCTCGGTGGATGCGTATCTGGTGGTAGTGCGGCTGGACATCGAGGCCAACCACCTGTACGAGGCGAAACAAAATGTTGAGGCAGCCCTGAGAATCGATCCTAACAACAAGACTGCGCCGGAATTGCAGCGGCAGATTGCTGTCAAGGGCGGGCTGAAGAGGTAGGGCCTTGCAACTATGCACTGGAGGAGCACACCATGATTCAGCGCGTATGCGGGTTGGCAGTAGTGATGGGTTTGATTGAGGCATTGGGGCTGAGTGCGCCGACCTGTAGCCAGCAGCCACTAGTCGATAAATTTGTCCTCGCCGACACTATTCAGCCGGTCACGCAAGGCGAGCTCGACCGCGCCATTGCCAGGGCCAACTCCGACGGAGCCAGCGCTTTGCTGATCGAGCTGGACACTCCGGGCGGACTGCTCGACTCGACCCGCACCATGGCCGGGGCGATTCTCGGCTCGAAGGTTCCGATTATTGTTTATGTAGCTCCGGCGGGCGCACGCGCCGGCTCGGCTGGATTTTTCCTGTTGGAATCGGCGGACATCGCCGCCATGGCTCCCGGCACCAATGCCGGAGCGGCCCACCCGGTGATGGAGTTCGGTCCCCAGCCCGATGCTACCATGAACCAAAAGATTGAGAATGACGCCGAGGCCTTTCTTCGCTCCTACGTGACAAAACGCAACCGCAACGCCGAAGCCGCCGAGGCCGCCGTTCACACATCGCACTCCTACACCGCGCAGGAGGCGCTGGATCAGCACCTGATCGACCTCGTCTCGCCGAACGAGTGGGAACTGCTCAAGGCCCTCGATGGGCGCGAGATTACTCGTATGGACGGCAGCAAAGTCACGCTGCATCTGACCGGGGCGCGGATTGAGACATTGAAGTCCACGCTGCGCGAGGATTTGCTAGGCTGGCTGGTCAATCCCAACATCGCCCTGCTGTTTCTGGTGGGCGGAGCGCTGCTGATCTATCTCGAATTCAATGTACCAGGCACCATTGTTCCTGGCGCACTGGGCACGCTGATGGTGCTGCTGGCCATCTTTGCGCTGGGTTTTTTGCCAATCCGATTTACTTCAGTTTTGTTATTGGTGGCGGCGCTGGTTCTGCTAATACTGGAGGCCAAGTTCGGCGGCCACGGCGCGCTGGCCATCGCGGGAATTATCTGCCTCACCTTCGGGATGCTGACATTGATTGCCGCGCCGGTGCAGGAGATGGCCGTCAGTCCCTGGGTCGCCCTGGCGGTCAGCGCCGCCTTCGGAGCCATTACCGTCTTCCTGGTTCGACTCGCGGTGCGCGCGCGGCGCATGAAATCCCAACTGGGTCCATCGGCACTGGTGGGATGCGGCGCACGGGCCATGGAGCCGCTGACCCCAGAAGGGCACGTTCTGGTGGAGGGCGAAATCTGGAGCGCCGTTTCCTCTACGCCTGTGCCGGTCGGCGCGCCGCTGCGCGTGGTGGGCCTGGAGAAATACCTGCTGCACGTGGAACCGGCTGAGCCGCAAAGTCCACCGCAGCGCCCAGCATAAGTAGTACAATCCGTCGTAAGAGAGGGAATTCCAATGCCTGATGCGAGTACAGCAATTCTGATCTTCTTAGCCATCGTCGTCCTCTACATCCTCAACTCCATCAAGATTTTGCGCGAGTATGAGCGCGGAGTGATCTTCCGGCTGGGCCGCGCGCTACCTACGCCCAAAGGCCCCGGCATCATCCTGGTCTTCCGGCCCTTCGATCAGATGGTGCGCATCTCGCTGCGCCAGGACGTGCTGGAGGTTCCGCCCCAGGACGTGATTACTCGCGACAACGTCACCCTCAAGGTGAACGCGGTGGTCACGCTCTACGTGGTCAACCCCAACGACGCGGCCATCAAGGTGGCCAACTACGTCTACCAAACTTCGCAGTTTGCGCAGACCACGCTGCGCTCGGTGCTGGGCGAGGTGGAGCTGGACGAGCTGCTCAGTCATCGCGACAAGCTGAATCTTAAAATTCAAACAATTATCGACCAGCGGACGGAGCCGTTTGGCGTGAAGGTAATTTCCGTCGAGGTCAAGCAAGTTGATCTGCCAGAGCAGATGCTCAGAGCCATGGCCAAGCAGGCTGAGGCGGAACGCGAAAAGCGGTCGAAGATCATTCACGCCGAGGGCGAGTTCAATGCCGCGCAGAAGCTGGTGGATGCGGCCGCGCTGTTGGCCACCGAGCCCATGACCTTGCAACTGCGCTACCTGCAAACGCTGACCGAGATCGGCGTGGAGAAGAACACCACTATCGTTTTCCCGCTGCCGCTGGAGATGATGACGCTCTTCAACAAGCTGGGCGCAACAACCATGGCCGCGGCGGATAAGAAATAGGGACTTGCCGTCCAGGCTTACCCGCCGTTCCGGCTGTAATGCGGAACAGCGAGCGCCTCAGAAATCTCAGTGCCCCATCCTTGGCGCGTACCTGTTTTTACGCCAAGGGTGGTGTATCAGCGAACCACATCCGGACTCGCTCATTTTGGTCCGAATGGACAATACGTTCGTCTTCCAGAGGCCGGAAATGGACGATGACTTTAACCCGGAAGAATTTCGGCCAGCGTTTTACCAGCCCGACACCGAGCTAACGCTGAGTCCGATGATGTTGCTGGGGCTTTTTTTTGTTTTGCTGCTGCTCTGCGGCCTGTGCTTCGGAGTGGGTTACTCGATGGGCAGCCGCAGCGCTCACAATTCCCCGCCCACAGGCCAGCAACCCGGCGCTGTAACCGCTTCGCAGGCCGCTGGTTCCCATGCCAAGCCTTCCGCCGTTGCGCAAAAATCGCACGATGCGCAGAGTGTCGGGAGGGATCTGCCCGCGGCTTCTTCCAACGCCAGCGCCGACTCTACCCAGCCGCTCGTCAAGCCCGCGTTGCCCGGTACGGCGAGTGCGCTGATGATTCAGATTGCCATCGTCTCCAGCCAGGAAGACGCAAATGTGCTGGTGGGCGCACTCAGCAAACGCGGCTATACAACTACCGTGAGCCGCGACGCCACCGACAACAAGCTGCACGTGCAGATCGGCCCATTCAGCAACCGCAGCACCGCCGAGGCCATGCGCAAAAAGCTGATCTACGACGGCTATAACGCGGTCGTGCAGCCGTAAGGACTAGCCGTCCAGGCATACGGCGCTTACGCGCCATGAGATTGGTAGACTCCAGATTCCTGTAACGATGAAAAATCATCAGTTGCGCATCCACTTCGGCAGGCTTGAGGCGATAACTGCCCTCACGGCTGCTGACAATTCCTCGCGTGTGGCATAGTCGCGCGGATACAGAGGCGCGTGGAAGATGATGTGCGCCGTTCCTGGCTTAATGGCGAAGCTGCCCTTGGCCATCATCGCTTCCGTGCCGTAGATGGAGACGGGAATACACGGCGCGCCGCTTTGCATGGCGAGATAGAACGGGCCTTTCTTGAAGGGCTGCATGCGGCCGTCGGCGGAGCGCGCGCCCTCAACGAAGGTGGTAATGTGGAGGCCCTTGGCCAGCAGTCGAGTGGCCGTGTTCACGCTGGCTTTTGCGCTGGTTGCGTTTCCCGTGCGGTCCACGGGAATATACTCGGCCAGCTTGAGGCAGTAGCCGAAGAGGGGAAGCTTAAAGACAGAGCGCTTGGTGAAGGCGGAGGTGTGTCCCGGAATGTTCGAGATCAGCGCTGGTGCGTCGAGGTTCGACACGTGGTTAGCCATGAAGATGCACGCGCGGCCGGCAGGCACCTGCTCGCGCCCGGCAACTTTTATACGGATGCCGGCCACACAGTAACCGGCGTTGACGATCAGGCAAGTCACCTTGTAGAGCGGACCGATGTCGCCGGTGACCACAGCCAGCGGGATGAAGATTATCGCCGAAGGAAAGCTCAAAGCGACAATGACAACGATTACGAGCAGCGACACAATCATGTGGGTCCCGTCAAAGAGCTGAGATTTCGATACGCCCTACGTCCGCATCCACTCCGGCAGGCCGGAGGCGATGGCCGCGCGAACCGCCTGCATCAGATCCTCGCGCGTGGAAAAGTTGGCCGGATCGATAGGCGGATGAAAGATGACGTGCGCTGTTCCGGGATGGATGCGCAGGCTGCCTTTGCGCTGGATGGTCTCCGTGCCAGAGATGGAAACAGGAATGCACGGCGCTCCGGAACCCATGGCCAGAAAGAACGGGCCTTTTTTGAAGGGCAACATGCGGCCATCGGGCGAACGAGTGCCTTCCACAAAGGTGGTCATGTGCACGCCTTTGGCCAGTACGCGGCTGGCGGCTTCTACGCTTTGCTGCGCGTCTACAGGGCTGCCGCGACGGTCCACGGCGATGAAGTCGCCCTGGCGGAAGCCGGTTCCCAGGATGGGCAGGTTCATCAGCGAGCGTTTCATGAATGCCGAGGTGCGGCCAGGAATCAGCGAGATCAGCGCGGGAGGGTCGAGGTTGGAAACGTGGTTGGACATGAAGATGCAAGCGCGGTCGCGGGGGATGTTTTCCAGGCCGGTGACGTGAAAGCGCACACCGGCCATCCAGCAACTACTGGAGAGCATGAAGCGCGTGCCTTTGTAGAGCGGCAGCACATTGCCCGTGATCGCGCACCATGGAATAAACAGAATCGCCGTGGGAATTCCGGTGACGACCATGGTGGCCATGAAGATGAGAAAAAAGATCATGCCGGCCAAGCCTCTCCGCGAGCAATCAGCGCCGCCAGTCCGGTGAGGCGCAACTCTGCGCCGGGTCCATTCCATTCGACAGTCTGCGCGCCGCCGGGAGCAACGACGGTGAGTAGAGACTTCACCAGTCCCAGCGCAATGGCCGCTGTTGCTGCGGCCGAGGAGCCGGTGCCCGATGAAGTCGTAGGCCCCACGCCGCGCTCGAAGATGCGAATCTCGATCTCTGTGGGACTGACTATACGAAGAAATTCTACGTTGGTCTGCTGGGGGAAATCGGTGTGGGTGCAAATCGCCTCGCCGATCTCCTGCCAAGACAATCCGGCAACAACGAACTCCTTGTTTTCCACCACAATGACAAAGTGCGGATTGCCCGTGGAGATCTCCATACCTGTAACCGCAATGCCATCGGCAAGATTCACAGTACGAGGAGCGAAGGATGGAACTCCCATGCCGGCGGTTACTTCCACGGTAAACTCACCGTCCGTCTTCAGCGCGTTCACGCGGCAGACGCGCTCACCAGCGTCGGTTTCGATGTGCAGCTCATCACCCTGATGAAGGCCGTGTTCCAAGGCCATCCACGCGGCCACACATCGTGTGCCGTTGCCGCTGATCTCGGCAATGGAGCCGTCGGCGTTGTGCAGTCGGATGCGGCCGGATTTGGGGCCGGTCCAGGCAAAATATTCGACGCCGTCGGCGCCGATGCCGGTGTTGCGGGCGCAAAGACAGCGCGTCAGATTCACCCGGTCGTGATTCGCCGCAGCCTCTTCGGTCACAATCAAAAAATCGTTGCCGCAGGCGTGAGCTTTGGTAAAGGGAATCAATCTTCCTCCGG
>CAZFMB010000104.1:0-13952 GCA_964520005.1 uncultured Occallatibacter sp. | reverse complement strand
CGGCAAAGAACATATGCTCGGTGCGGCAGAGGCCGATGCCTTCCGCGCCAAACATGCGAGCATTCTTGGCGTCGCGCGGGATGTCGGCGTTGGCGCGAATGCGGAGGCGGCGAACGGGATCGACCCAGCTCATGAAGGTAACCAGATCGGGATCGTCGGGCTGCGCGTCGAGCGTCTTGAGCTTGCCGGCGATGACGCGTCCGGTGGTGCCGTCGAGCGAAATCCAGTCGCCGTGCTTGAAGGTTTTGCCCTTCACGCGCAGTTCTTTCTTGGCTTCGTCCACGGTGCAATCGCCCGCGCCGGCCACGCAGCATTTGCCCATGCCGCGGGTGACGACAGCGGCGTGCGAGGTCATGCCGCCACGCGAGGTGAGAATACCGGCGGCCACTTCCATGCCCGCGATGTCCTCAGGGGTGGTTTCGCCGCGCACCAGGATGATGGTCTTGAAGGCGCCGCTCTGGTGTTGCTTGACGGCGTCCTCGGCGGTGAAGACGATTTGGCCGACAGCCGCGCCCGGCGATGCGGGAAGGCCGGTGGCGAGGACTTCAATCTTCTCGCCCTTTTCCACCAGGCGGGGAACCAGGAAGTCGTAGAGTTGGTTGGGCTCAACGCGGTGAATGGCTTCTTCCTGGGTGATGAGCTTTTCCTTGACCATGTCGATGGCCACGCGAACGGCGGCCAGGCCGGTGCGCTTGCCGTTGCGGGTTTGCAGCATGTAGAGCTTGCCATCCTGGATGGTGAACTCGAAGTCCTGCATGTCGCGATAGTGCTTTTCCATCTTGCCGGTGATCTCACGCAGTTGCTCAAAGCAATGCGGCATCACGCGCTTGAGCTCGCTGATGGGCAGCGGCGTGCGCACGCCGGAGACCACGTCTTCGCCCTGCGCGTTCATCAGGTATTCGCCGAAGAACATTTTTTCGCCGGTGGCCGGGTTGCGCGTGAATCCCACGCCGGTGCCGGAGGTTTCGCCCAAATTACCGAAGACCATGGCTTGCACGTTGACGGCTGTGCCCAGCCAGTCATCGATTCTGTTAATGCGGCGATAGGTCTTGGCGCGCTCGTTCATCCAGCTCCTGAAGACGGCGTCGCGGGCCTGCACCAGCTGATCGAGCGGAGCCTGGGGAAATTCCTTGCCGGTCTCCTTCTTCACCAGCTTCTTGTATTCGCCGATGATCTCTTTGAGGGCTTCGGGCTTGAGCTCGTAGTCAAATTTGACCTTGGCGCGCTTCTTTACTGAATCAAAAATGTGCTCGAAAAGCTTCTTGGGGACATCCAGCACCACGTCGCCGAACATCTGGATCAGGCGGCGATAGGAATCGTATGCAAAACGGGGATTGTTGCTGAGCTTGGCTAGCGCTTCGACGGCCTGATCGTTGAGGCCCAGGTTGAGAATGGTGTCCATCATGCCGGGCATGGAGAACTTTGCGCCGGAGCGAACGCTGACCAGCAGGGGATTATCGCCCGAGCCCAGCTTTTGGCCTTGCAGCTTTTCCAGCCGCTCCAGGGCGGCGTACATCTCGGTGTTGACTGCGGGCGAGAGCGCGCCGCGCATGTACTCGCGACAGGCCTCGGTCTGGATAGTGAATCCGGGGGGAACCGGCAAACCCGCGTTGGTCATCTCGGCCAGGCCGGCGCCCTTGCCGCCCAGCACATCCTTCATGCTTCCATTGCCTTCGGCCCTGCCGCCACCGAAGAAAAACACGTGTTGAGTTGAAGTCTTGCCTGCTTGTCCAGCAGACGCCTGATCCATAGCGCCCTGCGTCATGGTTTGAAGCCTCCTACTTTAGGATTCCGCGAGGGCGGTCTACTGGACAGGATGGCCGGACGGAGGCTCAGGCTCAAGAGAAGTGAGGTTTTCAGGCTGAGCACGTGCGGATCATCCAAGCTTCGGAGAGCGCTTCGCGGGATTGATACGTCGTACCTACGAATATCGTCTCTATTATACAGTTGCCTGTGCTGAAGGTCACATCGGTGCGCGCATCGCGGTAACCATGCGCCATTCCAGCACAGGATATATCGCTGGTTGTGGCGAAAACCTGTGCTGAAATGGGCATTAAGGGGCTGGGGCGAGCATTTTTACGCAGCGGTGCACTCCAGGCGCGAGCTGGAATCGCTTTTGCAACCGGCGCTGCGGGTGCGTAGAATCCGCTCCAACCCCACCAGTCTCAGGACTTCGTCCACGCGCGGCGAGAGATTGGCTACGCTGAAGCGGTGGCCGGCCTTTTGGGCGCTGGAGTAGAGCGAGAGAAGGGCGGCGACGCCTGCTGCGTCGATGCGCCGGACCCGGCTCAGATCGAGCGTCACGCTTTGCCGGTGCACCACAGGCGAGAGCCAGGCCAACAACTCCTTTTCGCGGCCGCGAACCAGCTCGGTCAGATCAACTACTTCATTCCGATCGATCTGTTCGCTGGCCGGGAAAACCGCGGGAGCTATGGGGATAGAAATCATGTTCGTCATAAAAAACCTCCTTGGGGAAGCGGTCTTAGTTGCTTAGACCGCCGTTTTGCGGCCTGGGTTGCATATTTCCCATACCTGGCCGGCGCTTTCTTGGTCTGCACGCAAGCGGCCAAAGTTTCAGGCAAGGAATGTGCTGAAATCACAGGGGATAGAAGCATTTCCAAATTCCGTGCCGCTGTTTCGGGTGTTCATTTGCGCTCATTGCTGTCCGCAAATGAACGCGCTGTAGGTTAATACGCAAACAGGGGTGGTGTTGGTTCCGTGTCTGGCGCACCAGAATTGTGAATTTTTCGTTACGATTGAGCCGCCTCGGCGCTTACATTATTCAGGCTTGACATTGAAGAGGAGACAATTTAACTTGGCCTGTCTTGCTAAATCTCATTCCCAGAAGACTTGAAAGGTAAGCTACATGGTTCAACTTCGTTGGTTTCGTGTGTTCGGATTGGCCGCAATCACAATGATGCTTAGTCTTACGTTGGCGGCGCAGGGTGATACAGCGGCAATTCAGCAAAAACTTTCTGCGCAGTACAAGCTAACCACAACTACGGCAGATCGATCGGATATCGTCACGGCTGGCGATGTCGTAGAAATTCAGAAGCCGGGGCTGGTGATGTATGCCGTGGCCTCGCCTATGCCGCCGTCGAACACCTACAAGAACGGGAAGATTGGGCAAGGATGGGGCGGTTTCGGCAAGGACCTGGCGATCAGCATGTCTACGCCGGGTGGCGGAACCGCGGCCGATTATCCGCATCGCACCTTCGCTGTGGGAGAAAAGTGCTGGGTCACGGGAGTTCAAGCGCAAAAGGATGGCGTGCTTTTTGTGCTTTACAGCGATCCGATTGACGACGTTCGTTATTACGCGAATCTGAAGATTCCATATGCCAACAAGAAGGAAGTCCCGTCCGCGGATGCGGCTTTGCAATTGGTGGCCGAGGTGCTGGCCTTGGTGCCGCAGGATAATCAAGGCGGGCAGGGCGGTCAGCCCGCTGGGGATTTGGCTCCGGCTACAGCCCCAGAAGCGCCGATGCCAGATATAGCGCCGCCTCCTCCGCCGGCGGATGCGCCGCCGCCAACAATCGCTGTCGGGCAGACCAAGGATCAAGTAACGGCTGCTTTCGGACAGCCTGTGAAAGCGGCGAAGATCGGAGCAAGGGAGATTTTCTACTACAAGGATATGAAGGTGACCTTCCTCAATGGGAAGGTCAGCAACGTGGAGTAACGCTTACGCAGGCGGACGGGTGCTTGGCAAAGCCGCTCGCCTGGAATGACCTCCTCTAAACCTCAGCGACTCCTTAACTTTTGATTCGATAGGGTGCCTCAGGTCTCGATTTTGAGACAGGGGCGCCCATTCTTTTGATAGATGATTGATATGTGGATCAACTGCCGCTGAAACTCGGAGACAGTCCTGACACCGCTCCTGGCCTGAGCAGGGAACTGGTGCGTACTATGGCGCTGGAGGCAGGATTCACCGAGGCTGGGGTGGTTGCGCTTCCTTACGCAAACCAGCAGCGAGATGCGGCGCGCTTTGAGGAGTGGGTGCAGGCGGGGCGCGTTGGAACGATGCGCTACCTGGAGCGGGCAGAATCGGGGCCGGGGGGCGAGGATGGACGGCTGCTGCGGGCGCGGATTCCGTTTCCGTGGGCGCGGTCGGCGGTGGTTTGCTTTGCGAATTACAACAGCCCTCATCCGCGCTCGACGGAGCCGGCAGACGCGGGGGCGGGATGGATTGCGCGCTACGCGTGGTCGAGCACGGTAGCAGCAGACGGCGCGAGGCGGCCTAGCGACTATCACAAAGTGCTGCTCAAGCGCATGAAAGCAATGGAGTTGCGCCTGCACGAACGGTTCGGAGAGTTTGAGGCGCGCTGCTTTGTGGACACTGGGCCACTGGTCGAGCGGGCACTGGCAACGGCGGCCGGCCTTGGCTGGACGGGCAAAAACACATGCTTGATTCATCCAAAATTGGGGTCGTTTGGGTTTCTGGCGGTGCTGTTGACTTCGCTCGAAATCGAAAAGGAAAAAGCGCCCTTGGAGTTGGTCGCCGACCACTGCGGAAGCTGCCGCCGCTGCCTGGAGGCCTGCCCGACCGGCGCTCTGACGGCTCCTTACCAGATGGATGCGACTCAATGTATTTCGTATTTGACCATTGAACATCGGGGAGCCATAGCGCCCGAACTGATGGAGGGCACGGGACGGCAGATCTTTGGTTGCGATATCTGCCAAGACGTTTGCCCCTGGAACCGCAAGGCGCCGATAAGCGTTGACCCGGAGCTGGAACCGCGCCCGGAGCTGGTGAACCCGGCGCTGGAGTGGCTGGCAGAGATGGATGAAGCAGAGTTTGAGAGGCAATTCAACGGCTCGCCGGTGCGCAGGTCTGGTTTTATGGGGCTCAAACGCAACGTGGCCATCGCCATGGGCAACAGCGGGCTGGGCCGGTTTGCGCCCTGGCTCGAAAAATGGGCCGAAGCCAATGACGAGGGTTTATGTATGGCCGCACGTTGGGCGCTGGAAAAGCTTCGCGGCGCTTAGCCCCTAGCGTCTATTCTTAATGCAGCTCCCCCCGGCAGTCTTGATTCGCGCAATTTGAGCGCGAAGAGTTTATCTCCAGAAAGGACTCACCTAATGGCTGAACTCTCTATTTTTAAAGAGCAACCCGAAGTAGCCGTCGAAATTGTCAGAGCCGCCGATGTGGAGCAACCGGCAAAGAAATCCAAGTGGTATCGCTGGCGCAAAGACGGCACGGCGCTGGTGTACTACCTGCTGGACAGCGAGGTGCACACCTTTGCCTTCAGCGTGGCGGCTAACGCGATTCTGTCGTTTATTCCCTTCACCGTGCTGCTCTACGCGCTCTCTCAGAAGATCTTTCACTCGACGATGATGGTGAATGTTGTGAACGATATGGTGAACTATTTTCTGCCTTCGGTGGCGAGCAAGGACTGGCTGGCCAATCATCTCGATGCAACTGCGGCACATCAGGGAATACAGATCTTCTCTCTATGCATGATTCTGGTGGCCTGCACGGGCATTTTTCTTCCCCTTGAAGTGGCTCTGAACCAGGCCTGGGGCGTGACCAAGAGCCGCAACTACCTACAAAATCAGGTCATCGCTTTTGGTCTGGCGATCCTGATGCTGGTGCTGGGCATGGGCAGCATCTTGCTCAACGCGGGCTTGCGCGATATGCTGAAGCTTCTCTTTGAACATCATACAGATATAAAAATTCTCGATTTTGTTCTCGACTTTACACTTCGTGGATCCGAGTTTGTGGTGTTGACCACCACCACCGGCGTGGCGTCGATCCTGTTCTTCTTTTCCATCTACTGGCTGCTGCCCAACCGGAAGGTTCCCTGGAGACATGTGTTGAGCACGTCAATCTACACTGGAATTATCTGGCTGGTGGCTCGCTACATCTTTGTGCTGGTGCTGCCGCACATGGACCTACAGGCGCTCTACGGACCGTTTTTTGTTTCGGTTGGACTGCTGTTCTGGGCTTATGTTTCCGGGCTAATTTTGTTTGCCGGGGCGCAGTTCAGCGTGGCGCGGCTGGGGGACAAGGCTAAGGTGAGTTAGCCTGATGCGGATGAGGCGGCTTAAGGCTCGGTCAACAGATCCTTCACTTGCTTCTCGATAATCTTCAGATCGATTTCGCCTTGAAACTTGGCGCGGACGATTCCCCTCCTGTCGATGAGGTAGGTCAAAGGCAAGCCGAGGACACCGCCGTAGAGTTCTCCGAGCTTTTCGTCTCCCATGGCCACGGGATAATTCAGCCTGAGCTTTGCCGAGAGCCTACGCGCTGATGCGGGGGTCGTCGTCCATGGAGATGCCGACGACCTGTAAACCCCGCTGGCCGTATTGCCGCTGCCATTGGACGAAGGTTGGCATCTCCACCTGGCAGGAGACGCACCAGGTTGCCCAGAAGTCGAGCAGCACTACTTTGCCGCGAAAGTTGGCGAGATCGATATTGGCGCCGCTGAAATCTTTGCGCGTAAACTCTGGGGCCTTCTTGCCAAGGAGGGATTCGGTTTGTGCGCCGGCGACGAAGCAGCCTGCCATAAGAAAGCCGCCCAGTAGTACTCGGAGATGCGTGGACCGCGCCCTATTGTCCGCGTTCAACCGGATACCCCTTGTCTACCCAATCGCTTCCCAGGTTGTTGGCGATATAGAGAACCTTCACATTGGTGAATCCCTGATCGCGCAGCAGCTTGAAGGCGGGACCGACGTTGGGGCAGCGACTCCATGGGCAGCAGCCGCAATAGAGCACGATAAAGGTTTTTCGGGGGAGCTGCGTGACCCTTGCTCGGAGTTGGTTGAGGCCCTCGGCCTGCGATCCGGCCCCGGCATATTCAGCGCCCGCGATATGCGCCTGCACAAAGAGCATATGCGAGCCCACTTGCAGCACAAGCGGCATGTTTGCGCCATGGGCCTGCAACAGACGGTTCAACTCATCAGGTTGAAGCAGTTGCGCGGCGGGAATAGATGAGGCGCTGTCGGGAGACGGTGCGCTCCAGCCAAACTGCGCGTGAATCCGTGAGTGTGTAGCAAACAAAATTGCCAGAACGGCGATCGTTCCTGCGATACGAACCAGGCTCAATCTCATTGGAGTTTCCCCGCAATTAGTCTAAACCGCCGTGGCCATTGCGTCCTGTTCAACGAGGTCAACGCCGACATAATTGCAGGGAGCTTCAGCGAGCATGCGGGGAATATCATCGGTGGCGGCGGGCCTGCCGAAGTACCAGCCCTGGGCCAGGTCACAATTCATCTCGCGCAGCAGGCCGGCCTCTTCCGCGGTCTCCACTCCCTCCGCCACGGTCTCGAGCCCGAGGTCCCGCCCCAGGGCGATAACGGCAGCGACAATCTTCCGGGTAGCGCGGCATTTGGTCATGGCGTGGATCAAGCTCCTGTCGATCTTCACTTCATCGAAGGGCAGGACATGCAGGTGAATGAGGCTGGATTGGCCTGTGCCGAAATTGTCCAGCGACAGGCTGCAATGCAGTTCCTTTAATTCGCGGGCCACGGCCTGAGCGCAGGAGAACTGATTAAGCAGCGCGCCCTCGGTCATCTCCACAATCAGCCGGTGGAGCGGAAAGCCGCTTTGTGTAGCCAATGCGGCAATCTGGCCGGGCAGCATCTCATCCATCATTTGCAACGGAAACAGGTTGATGGACAAGCGCAACTCCGCCGACAGCAGGGAGGCAGCCGCGAAGGTTTTCTCTAATAACTTGCGCGTCAGTGTATTGATGTATCCGTTCTTCTGAACGATGGGGATGAAGGCGTCCGGCGAGATGGCGCCCAGCCGCGCGTGGTTCCATCGGGCCAGGGCTTCAAAGCCGGCCAATTGTCCGCTGCTCAGATTCACCAGAGGCTGGAAGAGAGGAAAGAACTCATCTTCTTCGAAGGCTCTGCGAACGTCGTGAAGGTCGAGTAGCATGGCGTAACTCTACGACAGAAACGAGAGAAGCGCCATGACCCAAAGTAATTTGATCCGAGGGAAAGTAATTGAATCCGCATGTCTGTCCAGCTTTGGGGCAATTGATTGATTCGTTCGACGCCGGAGGAGTGAAATATTCCGCATAGAGCGGAGGCGAAATGTAGCGGTTTCCCAGGTTCCAAAAGCGGGATCTGAGAGACCCGCGCCGAGGCCCGGCTTTTGCTGCTGATAAACTACATTCTGCAAACTGAAGATGCGAGGAATCGATCCGAGATTATGGCCGCTCAACTGTCATTCGTTGGATTTGTCTGGAAGAATTTATGGCGGCGACGGCTCAGAACGCTGCTGACCCTATGCGGAATCGGCATGGCCATCGGCGCATTTGTGGGTCTGGTGGGCTTCTCGCGCGCATTTGAACACGAATGGCTGCGCCTCTACTCCAGCAGCGGCATCGACATTGCCGTCATTCAAGGAACTTTTCTGAATACCTCGGTGGATGAGTCAGCGACGCCCAAGCTGCGGGCGCTTCCCTTCATAGCGCAGGCCACGCCCATGATCTACAACGTGATGGATCTGACTACAGACGTAAATGCGCTGGTCTTTGGCTGGCAGGCAGATTCCTTTGAGTTTCAATCGCTGCAGTTGGTTTCGGGACGGCCTTTTCTGGACGGGAGGCCGGAGGTGATGCTGGGCGATCTTTTGGCCGGTAACCTGGCAAAGAATACCGGCGACACGCTGGAGATTCAAGGGACTCCGTATACGGTGGTCGCCATCTATCGCGGCGGCTCCGCGCTGGAGGCCGGCGCGGTCATCATGCCCCTCGATCAGTTGCAGCAGTTAAGCAGCCTGCAAGGGAAAGTGTCAACGATCCATGTGCGGCTGCGTCCTGCGCCGCGTGGCGAATCACAGGAAGAGTATCTGAAGCGCGCACAGGCGCAAATCGAGGCGGCTCTTCCGGGTCTGCGCGCGGTTCCGGCGGCCGAGCGCGCCGGGAACAATCAATTTGTCCGTCTTGCTCACGCCTCTGCGTTCGGCACGTCACTGATAGCCTTGCTCATCGGCGTTCTGGGGATCGCCAACACCATGGCCATGTCGGTCTTTGAGCGCACGCGGGAGATCGGCATTCTGCGCGCGATGGGTTGGAATCGGGGTCAAGTGGTGATACTCATCCAACTTGAGGCGTCGGTGCTTGGCTTGGGCGGCGGTATTATCGGGATCGCAGTTGGATGGTTTGCGCTGCACCTGCTGGCATCGCTGCCGCAGACTGCCAGCATCGTCACGGCATCGTTTTCTTTGCCGCTTTTGGCCGAAGCCCTGGTCATCGCCGTACTGGCGGGGTTGATCGCCGGGGCGCTTCCGGCCTGGCGAGGCGCACGGCTTTCGCCGGTGGAGGCGCTGCGGCACGACTAGGTTTTATTGATGACGACCTCGTCCAGCTCTTGCGCAAATCGCTGTTGCAGAACATGCCGAAAAATCTTGCCATTCTGATTCTGCGGCAGGCCGTCCGCTTCGAGAATCCAGATGCGGCGCGGCGCTTTGTAGGCTGCCAGATTCTGACGGCACCAGTCCAGCAACTCGCTTTCGCCGGTTTGGGAGCTTGTGCGCAGCTCGACCGCGGCCACTGGAATCTCGCCCTTGTCGTTACGGGGCAGTCCGAAGGCGGCGGCGCGCGCAACCGCCGGATGAGCCATCAGAGCTTCTTCGAGTTCGCGAACGTATACCGAGTAGCCTCCCGATTTGATTACATCTTTCATGCGCCCGGTCAGCCGTATCAGGCCGAGGCGGTTGCGCGTGGCCAGGTCGCCGGTGCGCAGCCAGCCATCACTGGTGAGCAGGCCTTGGCTGTCGCCCTTGTCCTTCCAATAGCGCGGAGCAAGGCCGTGGCGGCGGATTTGACACTCGCCGGTTGCACCCGCAGGAACACGCGCTCCGTTTTCGTCGGCCACGCGAATGTGAAAGGGCGGCACGGGGAAGCAGAGATCTCCGCTGCCAGGAAGAAACGACAGCTCCACGCCCATCATGGCGAGGCCGCCCAGCTCGACCATGCCGTAGCCATTGAGGAGCACAGGAGGAATGCGGCGGCCTCCAGGCAGCCGCAGCAGCGCGCCATAGTTGCGCAACTGCTTGCGCACTTCAACGGGCAGGTAATCGCTCGCCGAAAGCCATAGGCGCACGTTCCTGAGCCGAGCCGGATCAGGATTGCTGTTGACCAGCCGTGCGAAGATAGCGGGCACGCCAACCACGGATGTGACATGATGGCGCTCGATTTGATGGAGCGCAGCCGCGACATCGAAGTGATCGAGGAAGCAGCCGCGTATGCCCGTCATCAATCCGTAGAGCGCAACGCTGACGGCCATAATGTGCGACCAGGGCAGGGCAATGAGCGCCAGGTCGCGCGGTCCCAGAATGATTCCAGCCAACACCGTGGATGCGCGCGCTCCGAGCAGGGCGTTGCTCGATAGCGCCGCTCCTTTGGGGAAGCCGCTGGTACCGGAGGTATGGAAGATTGCAACAATGGCGGAGGGATCAATGCTGGTGGGCGGGAAGGCCGGCTCAGTAAGAGCGATGTTGCTGGGGAAGCGCACAAATCCGTCGAGCGTATCCGCCTCGTCATCGGCTTGAATCCAGGTGCGCAGATTGAGCGCGTCACGGTTGATGAGATGGCGCTCGAAAACTGCCTTGTCCGTCACCAGGATTTCCGTTCCGCTATCGTGCAGAATGCGGCGCACTTCGGCGAGAGTAAGGAGCGGGTTCAGCGGGACGGCGATTCCTCCGGCGCGGATGATGGCCAGGAACCAATGAAAACAATGCCGGTCATTGCTGCGATAAATGGCAACCGGCTGGCCTGGACGGAGCGCGATCACGCGACGGAGAAAGGCGTCGATGCGGCAGATATCGGAGTGCAGTTTGGCAAGATGAAATACTCCATCGTCGCCGACGGAGACTTCGCAATCGCCCTTGCGCAGAAGCAGCTCATCGGCAATATTAGCTACCGTGACCTTGCGATCACGCGCGAGTTGAAAACGGCGGAAGATGTTCATGGGGCGGAAACCTGCTTACGCCCCCAATCGCTGGCAACGCAGTAATTGAAGAGGCGGTCAAGGTAGTCAAGCACCGGCGGCGGGCAGACTCCAGCGGGCGCGAGCAGCCGCTCAGCGTTGCTGGTGTCAAACTGCATGCGCATGGTGAAGTAATCGCGGTAGGCGCGGCCGTCGCGCAACACGCGGCGCTTGCGTCCCCACAAGAAGAGAAACAAGAGCGGCCGCAGCATGGCGAAGAAGAACTTGGGATCGACATAGCGCGGCTCAGGCGCGTGGAAGAACTCCATGGCGCGCTGGGCAATTTGCTGAATGGTGGCGCTGCCGCGTGGTCCGGCGCAGAGGTGGATGGTGCTGCCCAGAGCGGCCTCGTCAAAGACCAGTTGCGCTACAGAGGCAGCGACGAAATCCACCGGAACGATGTCCAATACGGCGTCGGGATAGCCTGGGACGGTGCGCCATAGACGGCGTGCGTAGATTTTCAGCGGCCAGTACATCATCTTGAAGCTGGAGGTGATGCCGGTGCGGGAATCGCCCACGATGATGCTGGGCCGCAAAATAACGCCCGGCAAGGAATCGAGGCGCGAGTGAACCAGAGCCTCCGCCTCTGCTTTGGTCTGTTCGTAGGTGTTGCGATAGCTTTGGCCCATGGCCAGTTCGCTTTCGCGCACCAGGTCCGTGCGCTCGCCGGCTACATAAGCCGTGCCAACGTAAGCCAAGCTGCGAAGCTGGCGCATGCCGGCGGCGAAATCGAGGATGCGGCGGGTTCCCTCGACGTTGATGCGGCGAGCCTCCTCCAGCGAGTGATCGAAACGCACCGTGGCTGCGGAGTGAATCACGCGCGTGGTCTCCGCGGAGAGGCGCTGGTAAGCAGCCGAGTCCAAACCGCAGTTGGGCTGGCCGACATCTCCGCTGTGGACCTGAACACGAGATTGCCAGGCGGGAGGAACAATCAAATCGGCGCGCTGCTGACCCGATTGGCCGGCGCGGTCACGGATGAGCAGCGCCAGTTTGGCGTTCGGCTGACGTTCCAAAAGCTCGCGCACCAACTGCACTCCGAGAAAGCCGGTCGCGCCTGTGACAAGGATAAGCTCTTCACTGTTCATTCAGGGATCGACCTCAATGCTCGAACAACTCGAAGGCCAGTGAACGATGACCTTTCGCCGCCGCTTTGATGTGTAAGGCTATGCGACATTATAGCCTGGAGATCGAGGCTGGATAGAGTAACAGGATGTGATCTAGTCAGTTTCGTTGGGCGAGCGCTGTTCCGTTGAAAGTGGGTGGACTAAATGTCGAGGTTCTTCACGTCGAGCGCATTATCCTCGATGAACTTGCGGCGGGCTTCGACGTCTTCGCCCATGAGGGTGGTGAAGATGGCGTCGGTTTCGAAGATGTCTTCCAGCTTAACCTGGAGTAGCGTGCGGCGCTCGGGGTCCATGGTGGTCTCCCAGAGCTGCGTGCTGGTCATCTCGCCCAGGCCCTTGTAGCGCTGCACCTGGTAGTCCTTTTTACCCTGCTCGACGATGTAAGCGAAGAGCTCGCGGGCGGTTTGCTTCTCGACCGGTTCGCGCAACATACGCGCTGTGCGGCGAGCCTGCTTGGCCTCGGCCTGCGCTTCGGCGCTTTCTTCTTCCTCGTCCTCGGTTTCAGCTTTAGCATCGGCAGCCGCGGCTTTGGCGGCGTACTCGATGAGGAAGGGCGGCTCGAGGAATTCTTTGATGAGCGTGTACTTGGACATCATCTGGCGGAACTCGGGGCTGGAGGCCAGGGTCCAGTGGATGTACCGCTCCTGCCCCTGCGCATCGACAAAACTAATCGACCAGGTATGGTGCTCCTCGTCCTCGGTCAGCTTAATCTCCTTGATTGCAAACTCCTCGGCCAGCTCCGCCAACTGATCGCGCAGCACAGCCAGCTTGGGCGGAACATCACTCCCGGATTGGGAGGCGAAATCGGCGCGATGCGTCAGTTCGGCGCGGGCCAGCAGCTCTGTTAATTTCTCATTGCGGATGCGCTTGTCTACCTTTTCTACAAAGCCAAGGTACTCGTTGAGCGTTGCCATGAAGCGGGTCAAGGTAGCGCCCTCGATGCGACTGGCCAACTCGCCGTGGAGCACCACCATTCCTTCCGACGCGCGTTTGACCATCACCTTCACAAATTCCCGCTCGTCCTTGATGTACTGTTCGAAGCGGCCCTTTTTGATCTTGAAGAGCGGCGGCTGGGCGATATAAATGTTGTCTTTTTCGATCAACGCTTGCATGTGGCGGAAGAAAAACGTGAGCAGCAGGGTGCGAATGTGCGAGCCGTCGACGTCGGCGTCAGTCATGAGGATGATTTTGCCGTAGCGGATTTTGGAGGCGTCGAAATCGTCCTTGCCGATGCCGCAGCCCAGTGCGGTGATCATGGCGCGGATTTCCTCGTGGCCCAGCATCTTGTCGTAGCGCGCTTTTTCGACGTTGAGAATTTTTCCCTTGAGGGGCAGGATGGCTTGGAAGCGGCGGTCGCGTCCCTGCTTGGCGGTGCCTCCGGCGCTCTCGCCCTCGACCAGATACAATTCGCAGCGCTCGGGGTTGCGTTCGGAGCAGTCAGCGAGCTTGCCGGGCAGGCCGGCGCCGTCCATAGCGCCCTTGCGGCGGGTCAGGTCGCGGGCCTTGCGGGCGGCCTCGCGGGCGCGCGCGGCCTCGATGGCCTTGTTGATGATTTTCCGGGCGATGGGCGGATTCTGCTCCAGATACGCGCCCAGCCGCTCGTTGACAAAGGCCTGCACGGTGCCGGCGATGTCGGAGTTGAGCTTGCCCTTGGTCTGGCCCTCGAACTGCGGCTGCGATAGCTTGACGCTTACCACGGCCACCAGTCCCTCGCGCACATCGTCGCCGCTCAGATTTTCCTTCAGATCCTTGAAGAGCCCGAGCGATTGGCCGACGGCATTGATGGTGCGGGTGAGGGAGGTGCGGAAACCGGAGAGATGCGAGCCGCCGTCTATGGTGTTGATGTTGTTGGCGAAGCTGAAGACGGTCTCCGAGTAGCTGTCGTTGTAT
>CAZFMB010000103.1:0-13979 GCA_964520005.1 uncultured Occallatibacter sp. | reverse complement strand
TCTCGTACATCTCGGCCACCGCCGAGATCATGTACGCGCCCTTCGATTTGCGTTTAGCGGCCATAGTGATTACCGAATCATCATACCTTAATTTAATTCACGAGCTCTGAGCCTATTCCCTACTCCCTGTTTTTTACAGCTTTTCAAACAGCGC
This sequence comes from uncultured Occallatibacter sp., assembly GCA_964520005.1. Taxonomy (GTDB): domain Bacteria; phylum Acidobacteriota; class Terriglobia; order Terriglobales; family Acidobacteriaceae; genus Telmatobacter. Next base: position 13,825 of record CAZFMB010000103.1, on the reverse strand, counting down.
CGCACGCGGGTCCTGATTGTTCAGCTTGGCCAGCTCGCGCATGATCTCGCGGCTGCGCTCATCGCCGAGCGAAGGCACCGTCACTTCGACGGTCACAATCTGGTCGCCGCGCTGGCCGGGATTCTGCGCGTTCTCCACGCCCCGCTCCCTCATGCGCAGCTTTTGCCCGCTCTGCGTGCCGGGAGGAATCTTTAACTGGGCGCGTCCATCAATAGTTGGCACATCCACCTTGGCGCCCAGCGAGGCCTCGGGCACGGTCACCGGAACAGTCAAATGGATATCGTCGCCCACGCGGCTAAAAACCGGGTGCGTTCCCGTGCGCACAATAAGATATAGATCGCCGGGAGCGCCGCCGTTTAGTCCAGCGTTGCCCTTGCCCTGCAGGCGAATGCGCTGACCGTCGCGCGTACCCGCCTTGATGCGAAACTCGACAGTCTCGCTGCGGCTGACCACGCCCTCGCCGTGGCAGGTAGAACAAGTATTAGAGATACGCCCCGTGCCGTTGCACTTGGGGCAGGGAATATTGAACTTCATTCTCCCGCCCATCTGCGTCACCTGGCCGGAGCCGTTACACTCCGGGCACTGCATGGGCCCGCCCGCCGAAGACTGCCCATGGCAGGTGGGGCAAACCTCCTGGCGATGCACCTCCATCCTCGCCTGTCCGCCGCGGATAGCCGTCCAAAAGTCCACAGTGGCCTGATATTCCAGATCCGTTCCCGGCTGTGGGCCGCGCGCGTGTTGAGGCTGCTGCGCCCCGCTGAAGATGCCGGAAAAAATGTCCTTGAAGCTGCCCCAGCTAGCAGAATCTGCTGCCGAACCCGCCCCCCCATGCTGGCCCCGATGCTGCCCCGGTCCGCCCTGGAAGCCGGTAAAGTCGAAGCCGCCGAAGTCCACCGGGCCGCCGTGCCCTGCGCTCTGCCGCGCATAAGCCTCGGCCTGCGCCGGGTCGATCTGGTCGGAGTAGAAGCCCAGGTGGTCGTAGACCTTACGCTTCTTTTCGTCGCTCAGCACGTCGTTGGCCTCGGAGATCTCTTTGAACTTCTCCTCGGCCCGCTTGTCATTGGGGTTCACGTCCGGGTGATAGCGCCGCGCCGCCTTGCGAAAGGCCTTCCTGATCTCCTCCGCAGTCGCCGTCTTCTTCACTCCCAGTGTGCCGTAATAATCCTTGTTCGTAGTCGTAGGCATAGTCTGTTTGGACTCATTTCATTGTTACGCTTACTACTTGTCTACCAATTGACGAAACATCATTCAGGCAACCACCCGTTGTTCCTCGGCTGCGGGAACGGAGTGCGAAGCGCGTGGGCGAATCCCTTCGTGAATTGCACTTTCCTCCATATCCGCAGCACACTCCAAATCGTAATCCATCTGCAGGCGCATCCAGAACTCAGCCGACATGTTGAAGTAGCGCGCCAACCTGAGCGCCGTATCCGCCGTAATCCCGCGCCGCTCCCGCACTATCTCAGAAATCCGCGTCACCGGCACGCGTAACTCCATGGCCAGCGCATTCGACGATAGTCCCAGCGGCTTCATGAACTCCTCGCGCAGCATCTCGCCGGGATGCAGCGGAGCCATCCGCGCGCCCTCGTCAACTTCCGCGCCCTCTAGCGCTGGCTCAGTGGTAGTCAACAATCTGGACCTCGTAGGCATCACCATCCCTCCATTCAAAACAAACTCGCCATCGATCGTTGATGCGCAAACTCCAAAGCCCTTCTCGATCGCCCTTCAGCCTCTCCAGCCGATTGCCCGGTGGCTCAAAGAGTTCTTCTACACGCGAAACGCTATGAATCTGCCTCAACTTGCGGAATGCCACCCGCTCAAACGCCGCATACTGCCGGCTATGGCGGCGATGGAATACCTGCCCGGTCTCTTCGTCGGCAAACGAGCGAATCATGCTTAACGCTTATCGTAACACGGAAAGCAGTCTATAGGGCCGTTTTTTCTCTCGTCCCCAAGTACAACCTCCAAAAAAACGAAAATCCGCTTCCCAAATAACCCAATTTCGCGCTAAAAACCTCTACTTCGAAGTAAAGGCTCTATGTGCACTTTTTCATCCCTTTTCACCTTCTAAAAAGTGTGTTTGTGCATGCACTCATCTTCTTTCCTTATGGGGAAGGCGATCACGATGACATTGCTTCCCTGCAAGCCTGCTGCCGGAATTGCCGAAGATTCCTCGGCAAAGACTCAGACGTTCGCGTACGCATTGAGAGGCGTTCACTAACCGGAGAATCCCAGAAATCAGGCTGGTTTCGAGGCAGTCTTGGCGGTCGGCCGGGCAGCTCTGGGATTGGGGATGGCGCTCAGCTCTGCTTTACCCTCGGCTAACTGCATCAGGAACTCCTGTGCTGAGAAAGGCTTAGAGTCCTTGAGCAATTTGCCGGCGCGTACATAGCTTCCATCGGGCTGCTGCAAGCGGGCCTTGAGGGAGTCGGCCAGATAGGCGGGCAAAATCTCGTCGTGGATGCGCGCCAGGGCCGCCGGGTCACGGACGGGAAAAACCACCTCGCAACGCTCAAAGAGGTTGCGTGGCATCCAGTCGGCCGAGCCAAGGTATATTTCGTCGTTGCCTCCGTTGGCAAAATGGAAGATGCGCGAGTGCTCCAGGAAGCGGCCCACGATGGAGCGAACGCGGATTCTCTCCGACAAACCCTTCACTCCGGGGCGCAGGATCGAGAGCCCGCGCACGATCAGGTCGATTTCGACTCCCGCCTGCGAGGCCGTATAAAGTGCCTCGATGATCGATGGTTCGAGCAGGGCGTTCATCTTGGCGACTATGTGAGCGGGCCGTCCGGCCTGTGCATGCTCCTGCTCGCGGCGGATTAAACCGAGGAAGCTTTCGGCCATGGTCAGCGGGGCCACCAGCAAAGGACGATAATCGTCGATCTCCGCATGTGCGGTCAGGTAATTGAAGACCATGTGGACCCGCTCGGTGAACAGCGGATTGCTGGTCAACAGGCTCAAGTCGGTATAGAAGCGGGCGGTGTCGGGGTTGTAATTGCCTGTGCCCAGATGGCAGTAGCGGCGGGTTACGCCGTCTTCGTCACGGCGCACCAGCATGGCTAGCTTGCAATGGGTCTTCAAGCCGACCACGCCATGGAAGACCTGCACTCCGGCGTCCTCCATGCTGCGCGCCCAACGGATATTCGAGGCCTCGTCGAAGCGCGCCATCAGCTCGACAACCAGTGTGGTTTCTTTGTTGGCGGAGGCCTCGATCAGCGCCTTGAACATGGGCGAGTCGTCGCTGGTGCGATACAGGGTCTGCTTCATGCTGACCACGACCGGGTCTTCAGCCCCTTGCTGAATGAAATCCACTACCGGGTCATAGGAGTCGTATGGGTGGTGGAGCAGTACGTCGTGGCTGCGCAACTCGTCAAAGATGTTTGCAGATTTTCGGTTGAGTTTGAATGGCTTGGGAGTAAAGGGTGGAAACTTGAGGTCAACGCGACGCACGTCGGAATAGAGGAAGAACAGGCGTGAGAGGTTCACCGGGCCGTCGTCGCGGAAGACCTGATCCTGATCCAGTTCGAAGTTGACCCGGAGGCGCTCGACGATCTCTTCATCGGCGCCGGTCTCGATCTCCAGGCGTACGGCGTCGCCCTTGCGGCGGTTGTGGAGCTCGACGCGGATGGTTTCCAGTAACGAGCGGGCTTCCTCCTCTTCAAAGTAGAGGTTGGAGTTTCGGGTGACGCGAAAAGCGGCGCGGGAGAGCACCTCGTAACCGCGATACATTCCGGCCAGGTTTTGGTCGATCAGGTCCTGGAGGAGGAGGTAATCGTATGCGCCCTCGGCTCCGGGCAGGCGGACAAAGCGGGGCAGGGCGCGGGGGACTGTGACGACTCCCAAGACCTGCGGACCGGAACTTTTGCGCTTGCGCCGGAGCAGCAAGGCCAGACAGAGAGCCTTGTTGAGCACGCGGGGAAAGGGGTGGGCGGGGTCGATGCTGATGGGGGTCAGCAGGGGGTCAACCTCGCGCTGAAAGAAGCTCTGGGCAAAGGCGCGGGCCTCTTCGTCCAGCTCACGCCACTCCAGCAAACGAATGCCTTGTTTGCTCAACTCGGGCCGCAACTGTTCGTTCCAGCACTTGTACTGGGCATCCACAAAGCTGTGAATCTCGGCGGTCAGAATAGCAAGACTTTCATCAGGGCGCAGGCCATCGTATCCCGGCTCGCGGTAGCCATCCTCAATGCGTTGCATGAGGCCGGCCTGGCGAACTTCAACGTATTCGTCGAGGTTGGAGCCGGTAATGGCCAGGAACTTGACCCGCTCCAGCAGAGGATTGGATGGGTCTTCGGCCTCTTCAAGCACACGCCGGTTGAACTGCATCCAGGAGTGGTCGCGGCCGTTGAAAAGCTTCTGTTTTGAGGAGGTTCGAGCCATTGAGTCCGTTCTGTGCCGTAGATGGAAGTCTACAGCTTTTTGGAGGAAAATTGAATCAATAGCCTACGGAAATACGATTAAATCATCAAAACAGTAATACCGGCTGGAATGTTAAGGGCTGAAGAATAGCCACTCCGAAAGATGCCCAGCACGCAAATCAAACTGCGTGCTACCTGCTTCCTTACGCCCCCTTTAGAAAAGCCGAGCGAAAATAGATTATGTATATTCGCCTGGACCGAGCACATCGAGCCCTTCCCGTAATTCTCGGCGCGCTCACTCTTGTGAGCACCGTGGTTCTCTTCGCATGGGATGCATTTCCCCAGCTCTTTCCCGCCAATGCTCATGACCTACTCGGCGCAATACCACTGGCAATGATCGCCATTGCCTACCTTGCCTATCAGGCCGCGCACCGGCCTCCGCTGAAAGAAGCCGTCAAGGCCATTCTGCTGTCAACCGCCTTTCTCTTTTGGGCCGCCAATCAACTCTGGCCGCGGCTGCCCCAGGCAACGCTCTTCAATGACATCGCTATCGCGCTCTTTGTCCTTGATGTGTTTCTGGTGATGATCGGCTGGCCGGCAACCTCGCCCGATGAATCCTTTGCCGAGACCTGCGCGATGTGCCCCTATAAGGGAACCAAGCCATAAGTCACAGTTTTTCCTTGGAATTGGCCGCGCAAAAAGCCTTTGCATATAAATAGAGGTTTTTCGTGTAAATTGGGGTTATTTGGGAAGCGGGGAAGCAGTTCACAGTGATCAGTTCTCAGTTCACAGTTCACAGTGATCAGTTCACAGTTCACAGTTCTCAGTTCTCAGTTGTCAGGGAATCGGGACTAGGGAATCGGGACTAGGGACTAGGAAATGTTCCGCGTGGAACTTATTCATTCTGTTTAGTTTACCTCTATGTTCCACCCATAATTATCAGCAAAGTTTTGAAAAAAAAGAGTGAAATAGTGAAAGAGTGAAGCTGGGAACAGGGGTCGGGGAACAGGGATCAGGGGTCAGGGATTAGGGGTTTGAAGGATACGGGCTGGCAGGTTGGAGTAAAACCTGTCAGCCCGTATCCATTCTTAAGGGTCAACCGGCACGGCAAAGCTGCGCCAATATCGATTCTGAGTTGCCTACCTGAAAATCATCAATCAAACCATTCTTATGTATAATCTGTAACGATCATATTCCAACGGCGAGGAGGCTCTCGCTGCGTGTGCAATCAAGATCGGATCGCAATGTCAGAACAATCACAAAAGCTAAAGCTCCCAAGGCTCCATAAGGTCAAGTTGCGGCGCTTTTCGCTATTTGCCGCAAATCCGGACGCAGAGTTCTCTTGCAGCCCGGGCGTGCTTTGCCTGATGGGTGCGAACGGAATCGGCAAGTCGACACTACTGTCAGCAATCAACTTCTGCCTTACGGGGATTGTCTCTGACCCTGATCGCGTATTTGAATCGATGGAGGAGTATTACAAGTTCACTCGCGCGTATTCGGCGAGTTATTTTCGAGGACGCATCGAAGGTAGCGATGAGGAGGAAGCCGAAATTACACTCTGGTTCAGCATAGGCCAGAACAATTACGAAGTCCGGCGTGGATTGTTCGAACCCAATGAATTGCGCGGCCTAACGATCCTTGACAGCGAGAGTGAAGACACTATCTTGAGCACTGATGAGATGCTATTGGGAGAGAGACATGAAGCCTATGCCAAGCATCTTGTCAAGGATATAGGGCTGGCTTCATTCGTTGAATTTGTCTTCTTGCAGCACTTTGTCTTTTCGTTCGACGAACAAAGAATAACGCTGTTTTGGAACCCGCGTATCATGGAGCGTGCCCTTTACCGAGCATTCGGGTTCGATCCAAACATGGCCAAGCAAGCGGACGCCCTCCGCCGAGATATACAGAAAGAGGATTCACGTGTTCGCAACCGCCAGTGGGAGGCGACACGAATGCGTAAGAGAATTAATGAAATACGTGCTAGGTCGCGGGCAGCGTCGGGTGCACAGGACAAGTACGATGCGCTTAGCGCCGATCATGAGGAGTTAAGCAAACAGTTTGAAGAGGAAAGCCGTGTATTGCGAGATCTGACAGATGAGCTCAAAGATGCAATTCTCGCGGTGACTGAACACTCCGCTCGTGAGTCCGCTCTTCGTGCCGATTACGCCAAGGTTTTTGAGCAACGGTTTCGCTCGATGGGTTCTCTCTCTCAGCATCCGCTTATCATGGATTCGCGTGCCCGACATATTTGTGGCCTGTGCGGAAATTCGACAGATGAGGCACAGGCTCACATGGCACAGAAATTGAGTGGAGAAACTTGTCCTCTTTGCGATTCGCAACTTGTCAAGGATTCTGAGGGCCCTTCCGACTCAAGCAGGCTGGTTGAGATTGACCGCGAACTGAACCATGTGCGGAAGTTGTTAGGTGACCTGCATATTCGCCTGAAACGTTTACGGTCCGATGAAGAATCTGCGCGATCGAAATGGGAAGCGACAAAGGGCAAATTAGACTCCTTTGACCGAGCAAATAGCGCGACGCTTGAAAGTCTGAGGCAGATGTTGAACCAAGGGGACGGTGACCTTGCGTTAAGAGACTATCGCGATCAGTTAACGGCGGTTGAGCAAGAGAAAAAGACTGCCTATGAACATCGTGAGGAACTCAAGAATAAACTTCTCGCACTTCAGAACAATTTAGAACAGCAATATCTACAGGTTGAACGCACGTTCGTCCCCAGCTTTGCAACACTGGCGCAGCACTTTCTTGGGATGCCGATGTCAGTCCAGTTGGAGGCAAAGACTCTCGATAATCTGAAACTCGTTGTCACTGTGCGAGGTTCTACGCGCCGGCAACAGCAGAATCTATCTGAGAGCCAGAGGTTCTTTCTCGATATCGCCTTGCGCATGGCACTCACTCAGCACATGTCGGATCCTAGCTCAAAGGGAGGCATGTTCATCGATACGCCCGAGGGCTCTCTCGATATTGCCTATGAGAAGCGGGCCGGAGATATGCTGGCCATCTTTGCATCTGAAGGCCATCAAATAATCATGACGGCCAATCTAAACAGTTCAAAACTGCTGCTCGCATTGGCGCACGAGCGTGGCAAGGATCGGATTCAGTTGGTCCGTATGACTGATTGGGCGGAGCTATCCGAAGTGCAACAGCAGGAAGAGGGCCTGTTCGAAGAAGCATACAGAGAAATCGAAAAGGCTATGGGGGCGTAGGGTCGCAATCATGGAACTCAATCCCGACGCAACATACGATTGTCTTTTCATGGCGGACCGCATGCAGTTTGGTCCAGGTCCTTTTGCAACGGCTGAGCTTCATCTGTTTGCTTACTTGGCTTGCCTGCTTTGGCTTTATCGAGGCAGAGCCGTTTCGGATTGGGGGTATCCTTTCGTGGGAACTGAATTGGGCGCACCCTACAGCCAAGCTATCGATGGCGCGATTGATATATTGGTCGAACGAGGGTATTTCCTGAAGGCCGGCGACCGCCTTCGGACGACGGAGGCGGCGGCCAATCAGTTGCGTGTGTTTAGCGGATTGATTATGAATCAATTCCGGGAAGAGTGTCTAATAGCCGCATGTTCAAGCATGACCGCATTTTCGGCAGGTATGGTTTGTAATGCGCTTACACAAGAGCCAGACTTGCGGCGTGCTGCCAATACCCCAATGTCAAGACAGTTGCTTGAAGATGCGGCCCTTTCGCAACTTCACTTGCAATTCGATGCTCTCCGTGATGCACTCCAGGAGATGGACACAGACCTCAGGCTGCCAGCTGTCACTTGGCTGACAACACTTTACAGAGCACGTGAGGTGTCTGCATGATCGATATCCCTGGCAAGATCAAGGAGGTGGTTAAGGAGACGCATTGGCCATTGATAACTGCTGCCTTTGGCCAGCCAGGTATTGACGCAGCATTTCGCATTATGGAAGTGGCCACTTCGCTATATAAACACGTTGATTTGGAACGAGTGACAGGAAGGGTGATTATCTTTGAGATTGTCGTCGGCCGGGATGATTTGCCATCGCCGAAACCACACAAACCGGTGGTTGACTTTGCATCCATTGCTAATTCAAACGTTTCTGATGTAATTCTGGAGGTTCATCCAGACGCGAAAACATACCGCCATGTTTCTTTGTCGATACCACCGGAGGACCTAGCGAAGGATGCAGTCGTCTATTTGTGGCAGCCTAATCAAGAGGAATTCTTGGCTGGGAACCGACGTAAACCTGTAATGCGTCTGGACACGGTGGCAATGAGCCAATTTGCTGTGCCAACCTTCTCTACCCTCAGGGAAGCTCTCCAGCATTACGCTCACGAGAATGTCCGCGAATCGACATGCCGTATCTTTAAAAAAGCATGGTTTGACGAAAAGCGCCTGTTCCTGAAAGCAGGGCCAGAAAGTATTATGCGCAATTCCTTGGAACAGTTTTTACGCAATCGAATTGGAAGTGACCACGACATATGGCCTGAACAGAATGTGGATGAAAGTCACCCCGTTGACATTCGTGTACAACCACGACTTACAAATAACCGTCTCATGCTGATTGAGATCAAATGGCTTGGTTGGTCTGCCGCTGAAGATGGTCATATCACAGCAAGGCCCGCCGAGCCGCGAGCACAAGAAGGGGCCGATCAACTTGCGCAGTATTTGGAGGACCAGCTTCGATTCGCCCCTAGCCGGGTGATACAGGGATATTACGTTATTATCGATGCTCGTCGCGCTCAGCTCAAAGAAGGTGCAACTAGTATTACGCCTGCGGATGGGCTTCACTTCGAGAATCGGGAAATTGCTTTTCAACCGGAACATGACAAGGTCCGCAGAGATTTCGATCCGCCCTACCGCATGTTTGCAAAGCCAATTTGCACTCCCTGATGGAGTAAAGTGAAAGTAAACACAGAGTATCCGTTTAGAGACTTAGGGGTGTCGAACGCGTTGGGGATAGGGACGTTCCCTCGACATCGCTGGTATTTCGTCAAGGAGGGATTTTCTCCTGATCTCGTGCGTCTCGCAATAGAGGCGGAGGATATCAAGCGCGGCGAATTTATGATAGATCCATTTTCTGGCAGTGGGACCGTGGCACTTACTGGGGCGCTGGCCGGATTAAATACTCAAGCATTTGAGGTAAATCCCTTTCTACGGTTTCTCTCCTCAACGAAGCTGCGAGATGCTTCAGGAGTGGAGTTCCGCAAATCGAGCCTGATAGTGCATCGGGCTCTAGAAAAGTCGATTAAGTCGCCTCTGGAAGGCTATTCAACATTTACTTCTGGAAACCGCTGGAGCCGTTGGCTATTTCCAACCCCTATTCTTCGGACCTTTGAAGCCGGTCAACGTGCTGCTGCTGATTCGCCTATAGGGCACAGAGGGTTGTTGAAACTTGCGCTGATAGGTGCGGCAATGGATTGCTGCAACGCTACGAGAGACGGAAAATGTCTTCGGTATCCGAAAGGATGGGCGGAAAACGAGGCTACGCCTGCACGATTTCGGGCGAACTTTTTAGATCGCGTGTCAATGATGGCGGAGGATCTCTCCAAGGTGCCCTTGCCTCGGTATGCGGCAGCGGTGAAAGAGGGGGACGCTCGTCGGCTAATCCCTAAAATGGAAAACAAGTTTCGCCTTTGCATAACATCACCCCCTTACCTCAACTCGTTCGATTATTCAGATGTCTATAGGCCAGAGCTTTTCTTAGGTCAGTTTGTCAAATCGACAGATTCCTTAATGCGGGTCCGTCTTCGGACGATCAGATCCCATATCCAAGCCTCCTGGAAAAATCCAACGAAAGATCAATTTGGAGCCCTTTACGCGAATTGCATCGCAGAAATTCGTGAGCGTATTCACGATCTCTGGAATCCTCGAATACCAACTATGATTCAGGCTTATTTTGAAGATATGGAAGGAGTGTTACGCTCTCTCCGGACAAAAGCACGGAAAAATGCCAGTCTCTGGCTTGTTGTATCAACATCCGCTTATGCCGGCATCGAAGTACCGGTGGACCTCATCTTGGCCGAAGTTGGTCAGCGATCTGGTTGGTATCTCAGAGAGATTGGAGTGCTACGATACCTGCGTAGCTCGCCTCAACATGTTCAGCATGTAGATGAAAAGAATTCGAAATCTGTACCTTTGCGAGAGAGCGTCGTCATCTTCGATGCTTTACCCAATCGCTTACGGTGAAATACATGACATGGACGTAAGGGCAAGGTTTTATCGCGACTTTGTCGCGTGGATTGATTTCTAAAAACTTGTGGATGGTTTATTGCGGGGGTTGAACCCCCCGCCTCCCTCCGTGTTTGTATTTCAATTACGGCACGGCTGAAGCCTTGCCCTGATACAAGGCACGGCGAGAGTGGAGCACCCAGCGTAGGCCTGACCACTGATCTCTGACCCCTGATTTCCTATTGCAGATAATTTCGCTTCTTCGGCGCACAATGGAAGACTGAACAGGAAGCAAAGCTGCGGGGTGTTACTGACAACTGACACCCCCACCCCTCCTTTTCACAGGTGAAGCCATGAAGAATGCGGAAGAAACAATCAAGATTAGCCGAGAGAGCAAGTGGGCCACACTCGGCAGAGCCATAGCGGACTACAGCATGATGGGCGAGAATCCGGCTGCGCTCATACACGAAGCTGCGACTCTGAGGCAATTGGAGCAGGAGCGGACGGACAAGGCAATCCGCTTTGCCGGTCTGGCGCGGCAGGTAGGCGATGCCGCCCGCAACGGCGCAGAGATGGCTCCGCTGCTGCTGCTGTTGCGCGAACTGCGGAGGGTTGAGATTGGGGGTCAGGAAAGCAAGTTAGCTCCCGCTTCGCGGGGTTAGCGAGTTAGCAAGTTCGCGGGTTCGCAGGTGAGCGGGGTCGTGTGCTCAGAGCGATGTGAAGAACAAAGCAGGTCCTTCGACTTATCACCCCAGCGACGAAGACCTGTCCCCACACCTCAGCGAGCAAAAATCGCTCGTAGGGGACCCCGGCAGGGAATAGGGAATAGAGATAAGGGAACAGCTTACAGAGGCTGCCAGCGAGCAAAGATGGCTTGCTGGCAGCCTTTGTGCGTTCAAGGGCGTTTCGATGGCAAGAAGGTGAAATAGAAGGAGATGGGATGCGGATGACGGATCGGGAAGTGCGCTTGCGGGAGCTGGTCGAGGCGGGGTTGGCCTTCCGGGTGGTGCTGGAGAAGGCAGGCAAGGTGGAGGTGTGGCTGCGGAGGGTGCGGCGCGCGGTGGGGATTACGGTGGCGGAGATGGCGCGACGCATGGGGGTAGGCGGGAGCGAGGTTTACCGGATGGAGTATGCGGAGAGCCGGGGAAGGATCACGCTACGGAAGCTGCGGCGGGCGGCGGAGGCGCTGGGGTGCGATCTGGTGTACGGGCTGGCTCCACGGGATAAGACTTTGGTGGCGATTGCGTCGGATACGGCAGAAGCGCGGGCGCAGAAGCGCGTGGAGGCGCGAGAGCGGAGGCTCGAAAAGGCCAGGGATCGGCGGCGGGAGGCGGCGCGACAGAAATGGTATGCACAGGAACAGGCACGGCTTGAGGAGGAGTGGCGGGAGTATTGGAGACAGTGCCGGATGAGGCGGACGGAGGGCGCTCGGAAACTGATTTCCAAGCCGAAGCCACAGGTCAAGTACTGGAAGCAGCAGATACGGAAAGCTCTGGTGCGGGTGATGCGGAAGGAGGGGAGCAGGGTGAGGTGAGGGACAGTTCACAGTTCTCAGTTCACAGTTCTCAGTTGTCAGTGGACGTACAGGGCGGCGGTGGCGCGATCACTGAGGCTCATGCTCATACAGATTAGTGAACCCTGGCCGACTTTCTGGTACCTATCCACTAACTCGTTAATTGAGGGCAAAGTAATTGTGCTCAAAGAGAACCAGGACTTGCATGGTTGATTTCGATCATTTCGCCGCAGAAGACCACCATTTCAACAGGACATTACGTGTCACATATTCAAAGATATGAAGATGAACAGGCAGGTCCGCTCTTATCCAAGTCGCTCCCTTCTCATGATGTGCCAGAGCAGTCGGAATCTCCCCACTTACACCCAGGTCAGGTAACCTAATTGGCGGTGAACACAATGGCGCTGGGAATGGAATTCCTTCATGAAGAGCCTTTGATCTATACCCATAAATTGTTTTTAGCGCTTTTATCCAATTTTCATTATCCCAAGGAAATTGGAATCCCTCGGTTGGTCTTTGAAGGGGAGGGTCGGGGAGAAATGCCTGCACAAAACTGACGAACTTCTTTGTGATACCTAAGCTGTCAGCTACTTCTTTAGCGACCTTCTTCAGGATCGAGTCGTCTGAAAGGCTAGACAAATAAGCGTGGAGTTTAGGCTTACTCTCTTTGAGACGCTCAACAGGGTCTCCCTGTGACCGCTGCCATTCATTGGCTGCCGTTTCTAATGCGGAAACCAATAGTAGCCAAGTCATCGATGGCTCGGATTCGGCAACCCAGAGGGCCTCTTGATACATTCGAGCGGATCTAACGATAGCAATTGCCTTTTCTTGTGATACATCTTTAAGTTTTTCAATTTTCTGGAAATCAAGGAGATTATGTTGTCCAGCTGCAGTCGACGGAATTACATAGTTTCTTGGAGTACGAAAATACGGCTTATCTCGGTTCCAAAGCTCTGTAGGCCTCCCGAGTGGGTCACCATGGACTTGAAACTCACGGCTAACAGGGCCAGCGCTTAGGCGTATCCCAAGGATCAGAGATGCAAGCGCGGCAAGCTCATCTTGCGCATAGCCTCCATGATATAGCTCTGTGTGCGATTTGTCGTATGTGAGCGGTCCAGGTCTGGCTTCGTCATCGTAGATAACGTATCGCAAAACAATCGCGGTCCGAACTATACCATCGTCTCGGAACGCCGCAGTATTCAAGAACGCGTATGGGCCAAAATACGCCTCCCCGATTACGCGGGCATCCGTGAACAGCGGGAACTCCAAAACAGGGATTGCTATAGGCACATCTATGGCACCGGGTTTGAATGCCCTGAGGTTTGCTATGGATGAGGGCCATCGAGCCGGAGAAGTATTATTCGTTGTCAAAGTCCACCTCCTCTATTCATTGAGAAGAATAGCAGTCAGATCGATAACGAAAATCGCCCATGTCGCCACAACAGATTCTCGATTGATGCATAATCGTCTTCCCGCTCAGGGAGTGGTTCGGAAGGGGTAGGGAGCGAGGCTCCGGGAAAAAATCCGGCAAAATCGACAGGGAGTTAGCTCCTAGTGTGGTGAGTCAGAAGTTCATTGAAGAACAACCGCAGGTCCTTCGACTTCGCTCAGAATGACAAACTATTTTGACGCTACTTTCGGGCCTAAAGGCCGTTCATTGATTGCACTGATTTCAGGGGGCTGAAGCCCCCTGCTCCCTCCGGAAATATCTTCCCTCAGGGGCTAAAGCTCAACACTTTTTTTGTTACGCTTACGGCACGACTAAACAGCTTGCGGAAAAAAGGCGTTCTTTTCACGATGCTATG
>CAZFMB010000102.1:0-14118 GCA_964520005.1 uncultured Occallatibacter sp. | reverse complement strand
TCTCCGGTCCAGATCGAATGGACAACCTATTGAAAGGTCACACCTAGTCCCTGTTCTTCGCCCCCTGTCGGGTTCCCCGAGTGACAAGAACATAAGGTTAACTCAATCGGTGAACGCAGGGCGTTTTTCGTTACTGATCCTGCATGTTCGACTGAAAATGGTTGATTCTATGGTATTGGGAGGCTCAAACTCTACCCATGCTGGCCCGCCGATATATCTGTTCCCTGCGGGTTTTGACCACAGCGCAACTGCCGATTAAGCAATAATCCACCCGCCATCTAGTCAGCATCGAGGCCGAAAAATTGACCGCCTGTACCATTGCTGTTGTATTGGAGGGCGGAGCTTGTGGTCGCATCATCGCGGTGATCCACACGTCGAGGGGCGCCGGCGCATTCAAAAAACGAAAACAAAAATTAATCTTGACATCAGCTATGACTTTATGGGACGCTGTTCCTCGTAGATTTTGCCCGGTTAATATTTCGAAACCGGCCCCTGCAAGAGACTTACTCGAATCTACTCGCTTGAGTGCATTCCTCTTTCCCCAGCAGTCTGCAATCCTATTGCAGCACTAAGAGTGATTGTACCCAGCAGACCCCGCCACAGGCGCGGGGCTCTATGCCATGAGGTGGGCCAAAAGCCCTCAAACACAGCCGGGGTATGGGTAATAGGAGGTTGACATGCCTGCTTATAAACATGTTCTGTCCATGAGTGCCTGTCTGTCCGAAGGCGGAAATCGTCTCCGCGCAAATTGTTTTCGCATCGCCGCGCTTGCTTGCATGGTGGGTCTCTGCACCGGTCTTGCCGCGCAAAAAGTGATCATCAACGACAGGTGGCCAATTACTGGTAAGGATGGCTCCACGCTTTCGCCGCCCCATGTCGAACCGACGAATGAATGCGCCAAGAGCGTTTATGTTGATTCGTTCGTCCCCAAGGCCAAGATTACCGTCTTCCTGAGCGGAACGATCGTCATTGGGACTCTCAACTCCGAATTCGGTTTCGCTGATGTGCCGCTCACGCAAGTGCTCCACATCAACGACAAAATCACCGCAACGCAGACTGTTAACGGCGTCACCAGCAAGCAGTCGGCGGTCATGGTGGTGGGCAAAATGCCTTCGTCGCTGCCGGCGCCGACGATCGATCCAGACATCTACGCTTGCGGACGGGTGGTTCCGGTGCACAACTTGATATCTGGGGTGACGGTCGAGGTTCAGGATCTGTCATTGAACTCAGTGATAGGTAATGGCGCAACACCCAACTTGTGGGGCAGCGATTGGGACCCCGTGGGCACTTCGGCTCTGGTAAATGGGCATCAGATTACCGCGAAACAAAGCGCCTGTACTGGTATTGCGAGTCCCGATGCGGCAAAAGTTCCGGTGAAGGCCGACCCTGCGCCGGTTGACCCGCCATCGCTCGATACGCCCATCGTCGGCAATGACACCATTACAGCGAGTGGACTGTACAACGGATCGGTGCTACAAGCTTTCGACCATACCACATCGATTGGTACGGGCATCTCCACTGCTCCTGCGAATTGGATGTCCGTTGCGCCACCGATTGCGGCATCGTCGGTCATTTCCGCAAAACAGACACTCTGCACCTCCAGCGCCCTGACGCAGCCTAAGAAACCTACGACCAGTATCCCGGCGCCGGTGCTCGTCGGTCCCATCTGCGCGGGCAGTGCGGCTGCGATTGTTCGTGACTCAACCATAAACGCCACGCTGGTTCTCCTGGAGAACAACGTTGTTGTGGGCTACGGCGGCGCTGCGCCCGGAGACGTGCCGCTGGACATCGCTCCACCGGCCGCTTTTGTAGAAGGCGATACGGTGCAGGTCGCGGAGTACATCGGCAACGGCCCGCCGGTCCTCTCAGATAAGGTGGTCGTCGGATGCACGAGCTCCACCACCTATCACAATGACAACCAGCGCACGGGCTGGAATTCGCACGAGAATACACTCTCTCCCGCAAACGTCACTCCCGCGACATTCGGCCTCATTGTGCGGGTCTCGCTGGATGACCAGGTCGATACTCAGCCGTTGGTCGTTACAAACCAGAACATCCAAGGGCAGGGTGTTCACACAGTTGTATACGTTGCGACGGAAGGCAATACTGTTTACGCCATCGATTCGTGGTCTGGCGCTATATTGATTAGCAGGAAGTTAGGCGCACCGGTGCCGATGCCCCTCGGTTGCAGCAACAACGGTCCCAATGTGGGCATCAACGGCACCCCGACCATCGATATTGCCACGCACACTCTCTATGTGGTGGCATACACGCTGATAGGGGGTACCCCGGCCTATCAACTGCACGCTCTTGATTTGAGCACTCTCAACGACAAGCCAGGCTCGCCAAAGACCATCTCCGCATCGAATACGCTGACGAATGGCACGACGTTCAACTTCAATGCAACTGTTCAGCGCCAAAGACCGGCTTTGCTGCAAGACAACGGGAATATTTACGCAGGGTTCGGAAGCTTCTGCGACTTTAATGCGAACCAATCGCGCGGCTGGCTTCTGGGATGGAATATGGGAACGCTTGCTCCCCTGGGAGTTGACGAACTGACAAATCGTCTGTCTACATCCCCGACACCTTTCTATCTATCGTCAATCTGGATGTCGGGCTACGGAGTGGCCGGCGACACCAGCGGAAATCTTTTCGTTACCACCGGCAACTCTGACCCTGGCGGAGATACCTACAACGGCACGACCAATATCCAGGAGAGTGTTGTCAAGTTGGCGGGGAATCTTTCCAAGGTGGAGGATTTGTTTACCCCTTCGAACGTGTTCCCGTTGGATCAAGGCGACACAGACTATGGTTCAGGCGGAGTCATGGTGGTGCCCGATCAGCCAGGTCCAATGCCGCATATCGCGGTTGCAGCCGGCAAAGATGGACGCATGTTCATCCTTAACCGCGATAGTATGGGCGGATTCCACAATCCGGATATTCCGAAAAACGTGGATGTCGGTGGGTGCTGGTGCGGCCCTTCATTTTTCACCGGGTCGGATGGCATCGGGCGCGTTGTCAGCAGCGGAGATTACGGCGGACTGAAGACCTGGAAGATCAACACATCCGCCAGCCCGGCGCTGCAAGCCGAGGCATCCGCGAGTTTAGTGAGTTGGAACGGAGTGAATGACCCAGGATTTTTCACCAGCGTCTCCTCCAACGGCTTGAAGGCAGATTCGGCCATTATCTGGGCGGTCGGCCGGCCAGTTGGAAAAAGCAATCTAGTCACACTCTACGCCTTCAATGGAACGGCATCCGGGGCATCGCTTCCAAGCCTTTGGTCTGGAACGGCGGGAAGCTGGCCCAACACGAATGGCAATGCAAACCTTGTTCCAACGGTTGCAAACGGCAGAGTTTATGTCGCAAGTTACAAGGAACTGGCCATCTTTGGATTAAGACCGTCGCCCAGAATGCCTCAACGGCTTGCGCTTCCAACAGAAGAAGAACTTATTCAAGAGGCCCCGTCCTTGCCCAAGCTCCCAGGAAGCGTTTTTTGGGGCACAATCAAGAGTGTAGACGGGGACCATCTCACCATTGCGCTACGGACTGGTGAACTACTACAGGTCGATCTGACCCCGGCAAAGAAGGAAGGAACCTTTGTTGATCCGGTTGTCGGACGCAATGTTGAGGTCAACGGCGAGCTGAATGCCAACGGCATCTTGGAGGCAAACACGATGAACCGCGCCAAAGGGTCACAAACTTGGGGCGCTGACAGCCGTGAGTAGGTAAGAGGAGCGGGCGTTCCCATCCTTCGCGCATTTTGCGAAGGGTGGGAACGCACGAACCTCAACCAACTTCAGCCCGGACTCGAACCTTGGTTGACACCAAATCGCCAATGCACTCACCGAGGCAGGATCGGTCCTCGAAAGTCGCCAGTTCAAAACCAATCTTGACAGAGCACAAACAAAATGGTTTTTCTTCCCCACCGCACCGGGCTTCCTACTCCCTATCCCCTATCCCCAGCTTCACTCTTTCACTATTTCACTGTTTCGCTATTTTTATTTCGAAATCCTTGCTGATAATTAAGTAGTAAACCGACGAATAAACTCAACAGAATGAATATGTTCCACGTGAAACATCCCCGTGCGTTGTACCCCTGAGAACTGTGAACTGAGAACTGTGAACTGTGAACTGAGAACTGTGAACTGTGAACTGCTTCTCCGCTTCCCAAATAACCCCATTTCACGCAAAAATCCTCTACCTATAAGCAAAGACTTCTTGCTCGCGTTTTAACCGCTATTTCCAACTCCCGATTCACTACGCCGGGGCATAGGCAGGATCGCAAAAGGTCGAGGAGATAAAATCGCATAATCAATGTAACAATATAGATAACGTTTGCCCGGATGGCGAAATTGGCAGACGCAGCGGACTTAAAATCCGCAGGCCGCAAGGCCATGGGGGTTCAAGTCCCCCTCCGGGCACCATAGAATAAAGGGTTTATATAATTGCATCTCCCACCACAAGGATGAGAATTTTGCCATTTTGCTATGCCATGTGTAGTCCGAAATTCCAGCATTATTAGGCCCTGCTAAGAACCATGGACGATTGTCAGTGTTTTGACCCCGATGTGGAAAACCCAAATCGGTTCTTTTGTGCTACACCATGGCGTTCTTGTCTTTCCCCCGTTTCTCTGATCATGTGCTTCCGCAGGCAATAATATTGAAACATATCTCGCAAGGATGATGACCTGGTTATACATTCATTCTAAAGAGTTTATTGTACTTATCCATCCCTTTGGCAAGTAGACAGGCAAGGACGGTAGTAAGCACTTGCTGTCCACAATTGTTAATATTTTGTACAGTTTTGACTGGTTTCTGACCCCCCTATAATTATTAAAAAATATTATTGCTCCTACGGCGCAAGTTGTTATAGTATCCACACAAGTAGTTCCCAAGTATTTTACGATTAAGGAGATCGAAAATGGAAAAAGTAATTGAAATTACCCCAGATGCCAGAACAGAATGGTCAACGCCCGAACTGAAGAAGGTCGATATCGAACAGATCACTGCGTTTACAACCGGGAGCGGTGCAGATGGTATTGGTGGCGCCGGCAGCTAGCAATCTTGTTGCGAATGAACCTGCAGTGAAACACTAGGGCATGGTGGAATCGGTGTGCTTGAGGACTGAGGTTGGACGTATTTATTATCGTTCAGCCCATGAGACAACATGGCCGAGATTGAGCTTGCAGTCTGCATTGTCAGTATGCCTTAACATTGAGAGTAAGGACGATGAGCAAGAGAATTTTTGGTTTGCTTGTTCTCGCGGGTTTTTTTTTGCTGCCCGTCTCGGCTAAGGCGGATTCTGTGGCCTGGGAGTATACCAGCACCGTCACATCACTCACCACTCCACCCAATAACGCTACAGTCGCGGTAGTGTTTACACCGACCGCGAACATCTGGGTGGACTACCTGGGATATTTCGACAATGGCGGAATCAAAGATGCCAATGGTCATCTTGTTGGCTTGTATAATTCGTCAGGTGTCTTGATTGCTTCCACAAACATAACCAGTAGTTCGTCCATTTTGACGACTAACTTCGTATTCAACTCAATCACGCCAGTTGAACTGCTTGCAGGCAGCAACTACGTGCTTGAGGGCGTCAGCGGCACAACTGACCAATACACCAATCAGACCCTTGGACTTAACTCCTATTTGCCCATATCCATTGACGGCTACAATTATCAGTTTAATGGTGGCAACTTGATTTATGACAACACTGTTGCTCCAGCCGCTGGCAGTATTCCTATTCAGTTTTTCGGAGCGGACTTCGGTGGCTTTGCAACACCTGAGCCGAGCAGTTTATTGCTTCTGGGCAGCGGACTGGCTGGATTGGCTGGATTGATCAAACGCAAATTGATGATCTAATGGCTTAATCAAAATACGATATTAAAACGGGGCAGACTTGGCATACCAAGCCTGCCCCCGAGTTTTGTTTACAGAAAAGTAATATGAGAAGCCGGAACTATAGAAAATACTGGGCTAAATTTCTCTCCAGTAACGCAGTATGCGGCGCCAAACCAAGAGGATGGGAAACAGAGGTGTATAGGCCCAGAAGAAACGATCGGGAAGGTGAAGCACCCTGAAATGCTCACGACGATGGAGAAATTCCGCCACAAGGTCGCGCCAAGTTCTTTGTGGTACAGCCAGCCACTCGAAGTAAATTCGGCGCAATAGCTGCACGGCGCCAATCTCCGGCACTACAGGATCCTTGAGGCGGCGAAGGGGGTTGGAGATCAGAAACGCCGGCAGATTCTTCCACGGATTGCCCGGAAGATCCGGCAGGGGAATGCCGTACACAATTTGCAGAAGGCGTAAGCTGGCCAGTAAAGCTTTTTTCTGATCTGTCTTCGAGGCCTGATCAAACATGTCCTGCCAATCTACTCGTCCCTCGGCATGGATGCGCGCCATATCTCCCAGCCATTTCGCACGATTCCATCCATGCATGCCTCCATGAATGCAGAGATCAAGCACAAGGTCAGTGGGACTCATGGCATTGTACGAACTCCCTTGCCAGAGTTTGAAGATGCTCCTGGCCCAGCGATCATTGACCTGGCTTTGGGTATCCCAGAAGTTGCGCCAGTGGAGTTCTATGAAACAGTCTCCCTGGGAATAAACGAAGCCGAGGAAGTGCTCGTTCCGGAGGACGCTTTTCCATTGCCGTGGAGTCAAGGGAAACCAGCTTGCGTCCGGGCGCCAGCCCATGTTTTCCAAGCAGTTTTGCGCTTTGGCAAGATCCTCCGGCATGACCACCAGGTCAAGGTCATGGGACTGCCGTAGGCCGATGTCTGCGTAAAGCTCGAAGGAAAGGATTGGCCCTTTCATGGTCATAACCGGGATTCCGGCGCGATTGAAGTTCTTCAGCACCGTCGCCAATAGCATGCAATGCCTGAGGGCCTGCAATCGGCAGGCATCGCTACGCTTCTGCAATTCCTTCTTTGCCTGCTCTGGAATCTCCAATCCCGGTACTCGACTGAGGGCGGCCCAGCTTATGGCCGGGGTGCGGTGACGGTCCACTAGGCGGATGTATTCCATCCAATCCAGGCCGGCTCCGGAGACTTCGATGGCCTCTCGAATTGTTTCCAGTTGTTTATCCCGCCATGAGGCAGGGGCCAGCCAGGATGTGGCAATCATCAGGCGGAATGCGGGAGTGGCGCTTTGCAGCCATGAAGACTCAGGCATGGCCGATCTCCCTCATTTGGGCGGCCCAGGAGGTGGCATAGGCTCCGCCCAGTGCCACTAGCTCCGCGTGTGTCCCCGATTCAATTACCCGTCCCTTATCCAGAACATGAATAATGTCGGCGTGCATGGCTGTGGTGAAGCGGTGGGTGATCATGAGCGCCGTCTTTCCTTCGGTGAGAGTGCGGAACCGGCCCAGCCAGTCCTGCTCCGCCCAGGAATCCATGGAGCTGGTGGGTTCGTCCAAGATGATCAGTGAGGCCCGCCGGAAGAAAGCCCGGGCCAGGGCAATGCGCTGCCATTCGCCTCCGCTCAGTTCCGCGCCTCCAAACCACTTGCCCAGCAGCGCTTCAAAGCCATCTGGCAATCGCTCTATAGGTTCCAACGCGCCTGCATCGTGGGCGGCTTGCCGCACCCGTGCCAGGTCGTCAAGTCCCTCCAAATCGCCAAAGGCTATGTTCTCGCGGACTGACGCGTGATAATGGACAGGATCCTGGAAAAGGACGGTAATACGGCGCCGCAGTGCTTCCTGGTCCATGGCCCTTAGATCCACATTATCCAGCAGAATCCGTCCCGCATCGGGATCGTAAAAGCGGCAAAGCAGCTTGATGATGGTGCTCTTCCCTGCTCCGTTGTGGCCTACCAGGGCTATGACTTTGCCCAGGGGTATCTGCAAGTCAAAGCTATCCAAAGCCGGGTGGAATCCACCTGGGTAGGTGAAAGTGACACCCTCGAAGCGAATAGAAGTCTTTACTGGCAGCCCCGAAGCTCCAGACGGGCCAGGTAGAATTGCCTGCCCCAGCCTCAGGTAGTCATCCAGATTCTCCACGAAGAGCAGGCTTCGGTAAATCTTGCCCGCGCCTTCGAGGAGGGAGCGCAGGAGAATCTGGCATTGCTGAAAGGCCTGGAAGCAGAGCAGGAGGTCCCCCAGCCCAACCTTTCCAGCTAGAGTCCGGTGCAACATCCAGCCCAGTCCCACCAAGCTGCCGCTCCAGGCGAGGCACCCGGCGCCCAGCTCGGCAATAGCCCCCTCCCGCACCAGGCGCAACCGCCCTTCCCGGAGGCTCTCACGCAAGCTCTCGAATGCCTTGCGATGATAGGTGCCGAGATCGAAGAGTCGCAACTCGGCAGCGGCGCTGCGTTCCGTGATCAGCCAGTCCAGATACCGAGCGCGCCGCTCCTGGCTGGTGTGCTCCAGGTTCCAGCTATGTTCCTTCAGAATGTGACGGGCCACAAGAAGCAGGCCGGGAATCGCAGTAAAGACCAAAAGCAGCGGTAGCCATCCGGCATAGGTCCAAAGAATCCCCGCCAACACCAGGAAGCCCAAGCCGTTCTGGACCATCGAACCGAGGCTCTCCAACAGAGCCATAGGCTGAGAGATGGCGTCAACCCTGGCGCGGTGTAGTTGATCGTAGGATTCAGGATGTTCATAGAAAGCCAGGTCCAGACGAAGGGCCTGCACGTGGATCAGGCGATGGACCTCATCCTGTACCCGCTCTGCCTGTACCGCTCGAACCCAGGACAAGGCGCTGGATAGAAACTGCCCAACGATCCACAGGCTGGCGATACCCAGGGCCGGAGGCGCAATGGCTGCCCACTGATGAGAGGCCACCAAACGGTTCACCAAGGCTCTCAGAAGAAGCGCCAGTCCTGCGGGAATTAATCCCTGGCCCACCAGGAGGACGCCCCAGGCCACGGTCCACCATCCGGCCGCGTCCCAAACCAGGGCAAGGGCTCGACGGCCTGCAGGCAATTGGCGAAAGAATTGGTTGATCTGGTTGAGTAGCATGTATTGTATGAACTTTATCCGCGAGAATCAGCCAGATGGCGAAGAAACAGCCCAACGCCCAGCCCTCGAAGCAGAATCTGATCTGCCCTTGCAGTGGTGCCGTAATCGACCTTTACGACTAGATCCTCCAGGCAACGGTGGAGGAGAGGCATGTCGAGGATATCCTGAGCCTCCGGCAATGAATCCAGAGAATTCAGGCATTCCCGGAATGCAGGCAGTTCGCGAAGAATCCGATGGCCCACATCAGCGGCCTGAAGCCCCTTCAGTTGCCCATTCAGCACTTGAGCAGGCAATCGGTTCAGGAATGCACGTTTCATTAACGAACTTCGTTGGCCCCTTTTGTAAAACTGATCGTCAGGAACTCGCAGAAGAAACTCCACCATAGAGAGGTTGGCGGTTGGGTCCAGAATAAAAATGGAGTGTCTGGCCGCCATCTCCATAAAGATACCGGGCCCGATGCCCATGTTAGGCCGGAATAAGATATGGTGAGTATCCTCAAGCGGGGAGTTAGTGAATGTAGGATCGTGCCCTGCCGCTCGCATCCGTTCATCCAGAGCCAACTCCGAAGCCATGTGAATATTGAGCGCAGAATATGCCTGCCAATCCCTGCTGAGTGGAGTTTTGAATCGACGAAAAGCTTGCAGCCCTGGCATCAATAGAGGCTTCAATACCTGACGCTTCAGGGTGAGCCAGGGATTCGGCTCCGCATGAAGAAGCAACCGTAAAGCGGCAGCCGGGTATCCTTGGAGAAGCGACAGAAGCGCCGATCCGTTCCCCGTCCAGGAGACTGAGGCATTGCCTATCTGCCCGGTCAGTATTACCCCGGCTCCGTCCCGTGCAGCGGCTTCCGTGACTGCCTGAACCCAGTATTGGTTGCCGGCTGCATGGCTGGGGCCATCATGGACATCAAGAAAGTATTCAATGCCCTGAAGGATTCCATAGTTAGCCGCGTCGATGGGGATATGCTGGACATTCGCTCCCGCCATCACGGCCGTTTCGTGAGCCAGCTCCCATTCGTTGCCCAGCCTCTGTTCACCGGCTCCATCTGGAGGCAAGCAAGGCACCGAGGTATAGGCTTTAAGGCCTCGATTCTGGCCGGCAAGAAGCGGCGCTGCCAGAACAACCATCGAACCTGAATCCCTGCCGCCGGAAAGCGTCGCTGCCACTGGTTTTTGGGTCCGCACACAGCTCTTAACTGCCCGCGTGTAATGTTCCAGAAAAGCTTCTGCGTACTCCTCATCTCTGAGATAGGTGAGTTGATCGCGACCTTCTGGCGACCAATGACGCCAAGCGCGGGTCTGGCCATCAGGACCGACAGTCATGGCATGAGCCCAGACCAGGCGCCTGAAGCCCTTGTAGGCGGTCAGTTCCGCATTGTATTGCCAGGAAACCAGCACCTGGGCAAGGCGAAGCCGGTCTGGTTCCTTGACTACGCCGGGAATCGCCAGCAGAGCCTTGAGGATGGATGCAAAAGCTATGAAGCCTTTGCCTTCGTAGTAATAGAGGGTGGCATTTCCGCAGGCGTCTCGCGCCAACAAAAGACGGCGATTCCTGGCATCCCAGGCAGCCAGTGCCCAATCTCCCTGTAGGTGTGAGCAGAGATCCTCTCCCCAGTGGTCGAAGGCCATATTTACCAAATGCCCGTCAGACATCTGGGGAGCATCCGATGCGGAAACCTTGAATGCATCGAGAAGCGCCGTCCGATTGTCCAGGCGAGCAGCGCTAACCACCAGACCGCGCTCACCCGACACCGGCTGTTTTTCAAAGGCATCTTCGGGGTTGACTTCCAGAAGCAGATGCCCCAGTCCCACCGCTCCCTCGACCTTGCAGCCTCCTCCGTCGGGGCCATAAAAGGACATTGCCGCCCTCATTCGTTCCAACCACAGAGAGGGTACGGGAGCACCATCATATTGATATATACCGTATATGCCGCTCATGGTCGTTTCCGGGCGAAGGTCGTAATGACCTTGTAGCGCTGGTGTTCTGGTCCGCCGGTCACCACGCAGGAACCGAAGCGCAGCCATGCGTGGGCGTCGAATCCCGCGGATTTTCCCTGGCCTTCACAAACGCCAAAACTTACAGTTCCCTCCATGCCGCGGCGGCGCAACATCCCCGTGGCCGCCAGCGCCTGAGCAAGACAACGCCCATCCCATGGCACTTGTCGCGCAATAACTCCCACTGCCCAGCCCACCTCTTGCGCCATACGAATCTCATCAGGCGCGGCCGCAACTGGGCTCTCGGCGCCGGGTGTACCCAGCCATTCAGCAATACGCCGAAAAGGCAGGAATAACATCACCCCCCGCGCGATCAACAGAGCGAGTAGAGCTTCCCCAAGAAGTTGTCTCCGGGAGCCAGGTATCCGCGCAGCTCGTTTCAGATCATTCCACACGCAGGAGACCTTCCCGTTCCATCTCCCCCAAAAATTTATTCAAGTCCGCGATGCATGCCTCAGGCGTAATCCTATATTCCCTGACCAGCAGTTCGACGAGGGCCGAAACGGTTATTGGGGTTTCCAATTTTTCCCAAATGCTTCGGGCAGGCCCTTTCAACCCGTAGTACGCCTCAGCATCGATGCTCATAAGAACAGTTTCCTGATCGATCTCTGTAGAGAGAATCTCCCGGGAGCGAGATAACCTGTCTTCGGGATTGAAGCTACGCATCTATTTTTGTCCTTTCGAGGGGGCTAGTGACAAAGTGATTCGCCCATGACGATTCGAGGAAGCCGACCAATCCTTCGATAGCATCTGGATCGCGTCGCCGGCTCACTTCGACGATAGAAGTCTTTTGTGCAATCAGCCCTGCCATCCGCATCAAATCGCTTTGCGTGCCCTGGCCCTTCAAGTAATGCGGGCGATACAGATTCTCCAGGATGCGTTGCACCCGGTCAAAGCCACGAAGCACCTCGAATTCCGGAGTGCTGCTATCGTGGTCAACGAGGATATGAATCGCCCTTAGCGGGACGGGATGAGGACAGTAACCTTCCCCCATGGGCACCACATATTTATCTATGTCGAAGCGAACGCCAGGCTGGTTTCCGAGACGCTCGTACGCGTCGGCGCAAAGCCGGAAATGGGCCACTGCGGGAAGAATCTGCAATCCCTCCGGCATGGCTGCTACGGCGCAAACGTCATCCGAGAGCAAGCGGTATCCCTTGCGATGAAACTGGGCAGCCAGCGTAGACTTGCCAGCGCCCTGAACTCCAACAAAAATCATCGCGCCCCATGGCGTCTCTACTGCGCTTCCATGAAGCGGAAACAACCCGCGCTGGTAAAGAAGCGCGCCCATGGCTGACCCTAATAAAAAAAGACGTATCCTTTCAGCCGGAACTTCAGGCAGCGGAGTGATGAAGATACGACATCCTTCCTCAACGCGGTATAGCGCCACTCCCGGCACGGCCAGACGAAAGACTCCTGGCTGAACTTCATAATAGCCATTCTCCAGGGATTCCAGAGCGTTGGCCGCCGGAGGCATCAAATGGATTTCTACATCGGGAATTTCCGTCTCAATGGAAAGAGAAGTTAGTTCGGGACATTCCATGTCCGCTTGGATGCGAAGTCCATAAGCCCAGTATTGATTCAAAGGCATCATCTACCTTGGTAAGCGCGTTAACCCAGCTTACCTTCTTGTATCGATTCCCTAGAAGCTGATCTTGCGTCCAGGGAACCAAGTGAGTTGGATGGTGGTGGTGCTCCATCCTTTGCGTTTTTTGCCAAGGGTGGGAAACGACGAATCCCATTGCGCGTAAGCGCCGCCCGCCTCGCATGAGTTTGCAGATAATTACCCTCAGTCGGCGCACAATCAAAGCATGAACAAGCTCCAGAGCTACGGGTTTATCCTGATCCCTAACCCCTGATACTTGATCCTTGAGGTGGTACCCCCACCCCCCTTACACCCCCCTGGGGTATAAATTTCCTCAAAAACTTTGCAGATTATTTGTAAGCTCTTTGAAATCAATGCCTGTGGAAAAGTTTTTGACCGAAAATCTCCCACATGGTGAGATTCGACCTCCGGAAATCGCCGGGAAAAGTCGTTTTTTGCCTCGAAAAGTCCCTGTTTTAGAAATAATGAGCGGCTTTAAGAACTAAATTGCCGCTTTTTCGCCGCGTTGCTCTCGATTCATAAAAAAACGCGTCAAAAGCTGATTTTGCGTCCGGGATACCAGGTAAGTTGGATGGTGGTAGTGGTCACGGTCTGCTGGCCGGGGAGATAGATGGGCGCCTTCCAGTGCTCGTAGGCGAAGTTGCCGTTGATCTCAAAGTCCTTGCCGATGCGCTTGACCACATTGAGGTTGATGTCGTTCAAGGTGGTGCCGCCGGGCGGCAGGCAAGTGGAAGTGCCAGGGTCAGCGCTGGGACATCCGGGACTCCCGACTGGGACGGTCGAGTTCGTCGAGCCGGGAATGAAATAGCCGGTGGCCTTTTGATTGCGTACACCTACCTGCAGCCATTCGTTGCCGCTCAGATGCCATGTGATCCAGGCCTGGCCGCCCTTGTCTTCGCGACCGATCCAGTCGCCGAAGAGCTGTCCCTGATTGGTGTAGCCCTGCTTCTGGATTCCTTCGTAGTACATGAACTGGCCGTAGTGGCTGGAGTATGAGTTCTGGGCTGGATGATCCGAAGCGGAGGGGTCGGTGGATGCGGCTTCGACGCGCAGGTCGAGTTTGGGAAGGCCGGGCACATGAGAGAGATAAATGCCGGGCCGGTAAGCGGCGCGGCGAGGAGCGTCGACGGGAGAGACGTCGTCGTGCACCTCGGAGTCCGTGTAGAGCGTGAGCCAGTTGCGGACGAAGGGCAGCCGGTAAGAAAAGTCGAAAGCGGCAAAGCGCGCGCCGGGATCGTCGCGGTCATCCTTGGCGCAGGGTGGATAGGGGTTAGTGGGTGGGTTCGGAGCCGGGCATACAGGAGAGGAGAGACTGATAAAGCTTTTTGCAAAAGTGCGGAAGGTGATGGGTCCGTGTCCCTTGCCGCCCCAGATCACGGTGCGCTCAAATCCGAATTCGAGATTTTCCGTGGGCCGGAAGCTGATCTTCTCGATGTGCACCCAGGGATCGCCGGGGTTGATCACGTTGGCCACGTCCGGCTCTGGATTGGCGACATACACCGGGTTGGGCATATAGGTGTGTCCGCGCAGCTTGCCCACCAGAAAATCGTAGCG
>CAZFMB010000101.1:0-14179 GCA_964520005.1 uncultured Occallatibacter sp. | reverse complement strand
CGCCTACGCCGAATTTCGGTTCGGCGCTGGGCGACGCGGCCTGGATGACGGGCCTCGAACGCAACAGCGACATCGTGGTGATGGCCGCCTATGCGCCCCTGCTGGTGAACGTAAATCCCGGCGGAATGCAGTGGGAGACGGACCTGATCGGCTACGATACGCTCACCAGCTACGGATCGCCCAGCTACTGGGCGCAGGTACTCTTTGGCAGCTACCTGGGCACGGAGGTCGTGCCTGCAACGCTCACCAACGCCGGCCCGCGAGTTTTCACCTCGGTCACGCGCGACGAGAAGCAGCGTAAGCTCTTCGTCAAGGTGGTGAATGCTTCGTCGGATGAAGCGGCCCTCAACATTGCACTCAATGGCGTGGCCACTATGAAGCGCGATGCAACACTGATCACCCTGAGCGGCAAAACTCCCAACGCCACCAACAGCATCACGCATCCCGATGCTGTCGTGCCGGTGGAGCATAAGATTGCTGTCACCGGACCGAACTTCAAACAAAGCTTCGCGCCTTACTCGATCAACGTGCTGAAGCTGAGCTACTAGGTCTGATACAGCGGTAGTTGCGACATACAGGGCGGGGCTTCCCGCTCTTTGCCGTTTCTGCCACGCCGTGGGATGCTCTTTACGGCGTGGCCTGAGTGATGAACTGAAACCCGGTTAGGGATTCGTCTATTTGCGGTTCTTTGGCGCGAAGCCGAAGGTCACCGTGACCATGAGGCTGCGCGCCGCCATGAAGGTCGGCTGGTCAGCCCCGTTGATCGGGGTAGGCCCGTTGGTGTTGAAAAGATCGGTGAGTGCCGTCCCCGGAATCGTCTGTGTAACCGCATTTCCTGATAGTGTGAGGGCGGTCATGTTGTGTTGGTTGAGCAGGTTATCCGCGCTCAGTTGGATCTTTGTCTGGTCGAAGATGGTGTGGTTCCGGACCGTGTAGTTGAAATAGGCGCTGAGGTCGCTGAACGGAGCAATGATGGCCTGGTTGTGATAGGCCCCATTGTCCACGTGTTGCTCGCCGACACGCTTGTTGAATATGCCAAGGTCCAGGCCGTGCTTCTGGTAGGTTAGGGCTTGCATTTCCGTATCGGTGGGAGTTTGCGCCACCCACAGGCCCGAAGGTGCAGTTTGGTAGTAGGGAGCAGCCGTGGTTCCGGCATTCAACGACCCTGAATAATACGCATTGGCAGCGGTTGCATTCAGATAAAGATTGAGGCCATGCATGAGCACCGCGGTAGTTTCAAATTCGAGGCCCTGTGTTATAGAACTCGGCTGCAGGTAGTTGACTGTCTCTGAAGTTGTGGGGTCGATCAAGCTGGAGTAGCTGTTCTGAAAGCGGATGTGGTAGGCGTCGGCATCCAGTGTGAGCCGGTTGCCCTTGTAAACGCTGCCAGCCTGGTAGGTGGTGGATTTCTGCTGCTTGGGCGGCGTCAACAGACCCGGTTTAGGAACGAGTGATGTAACAGTGTGGGAATAGTCATAGACGCTACTGGGAGGGACGATGCTTCCGGTCGAGGCCTGCGCATAGATCGACCAATCTGGCTGAATGCGGTAGTTGAAATCGAGGGACGGCAGGGTAGCGTAGAAGCTGCCGGTGTCTTCTGCGGTTGCCGAGCATGCGGCGGTGAGGCTGGCGCAGGTCAGTGGACCCACGGTCTTGCCGTTGTCGGCGTGATGCAGGACGTCGAAGGTGTAATAAGCAAACTTGGTTCCAGCGGTGACGTTCAACTTCTTCGTCGCGTGCCACTCATACTCGGCATAGGGCTGATAGGAGTTGGTCCAGAACTGCTCGGCGAAGTTGGGCAGCGGCTGATCGGCCCAGCCGTTAAGCGGATCAGAGGGATACTGATGCCTGTCGGTGCGCGCCCACTCATACCAGAGGCCAGTGCGGAGTATGCCATATTTCGAAGTCTGCGTGGCCACCAGTGTCTCGCCATACTTGCGATAGCTGTTGTACTTGTCGACGCCGCAGGGTTCAGCCCATATTGTGAGTCCAGTAGTCGAGCTGGTCTTGCCCTTCGCAATGACGTTGCAGGGAGCAATTTTCACGCCATTGTAATAAGCAACGGCGCTGGAGCCCGTGCCGGCCACCAGGGTGCCGGGAACCAAAGAGGGATTGGCGGCGGCCGCGGCGTTAGTGACTTCGGTGATCGGAGCGGCGTTCGCATACGGTTCGCTGTTGTCGTAGTTGTAGGTGTAGGGCTTGAATTCCAAATACCAGCCCTTGCCGAATTCGGTCTTCAGGCTGACATACTCGAAATCCGTGGGCACATGATAGTGGTTGTACTGGTAATCGAGCCAATTTGCCGGGTCGGAATTGTTGACCATCATGAAGTTGTAACCATAACCGGTATAGGGGAGAATTCCGTTCGGCGCAGTATTGTATGTAACTCCGCCGATTACTGTAGTCGCGGTGCAGAGGGAGGCGGGAGTTGAGCTGATCGTCTGGCAGCGGGTCGGATTGAGGCCGTAGGTGTTGGCGTCGAGCTGAATGACGCCGCTAAAGCCGGTTAGCACGGTCTTGGGCGAGAACTGGTACTGATAAAGGATCGAGCCGGCGTTGCGCGTATTGTAATTGAAGGTCTGGTAGCCGTCCGATGTCATGTGATGAACGTCGACGAAGAGATTCGACTTTTTGGGGCTTCCGAACAATCCGAAACTTCCGGAATTGAATGCGCCGTCGTAGAGCTTGGTGTTCCAGGTGCCGTAAGAGAAGGTGCCACGGATGTTTTCCTCGCTTAAGAGCGGCATCGAAAGCAGATGGATGGAACCGCCGAAGGGGGTGGGCCCGATGGTGGAGGCCGAGCCGGGACTGCGGTCGAAGTCCACACCGCCGATCCACTGCGCGGGGAAGAAGGCCCACGAGTGGTGGGTGGGCGTGTTGGTGTCGTAGAAGGGAATGCCGTCGAAATCGATGTCGTAATCACCGTCGGGGAAGCCGCGGAAGTAGGTCTTGCTCTGGCCCAGCCCGATGCCGTCGCTGCTGGTGGTGAAGGTGCCGGGAACGATCTTGACGATTTCGCCAAAGTCGGCAATGGGCGAGATGAAGTTCCTGATGTAGGTATTGGAGATCAGCGACTGCGCGGAGCGCTCTTCAATAAAGCCGCCGCTGGGCGCCGTTTGCGCGGCGATGGATTCAATGCCGGCGTTTACGTTTACCTCCTCACGTACCGTGCTGATGCTCAACGGGAGGGAGACAAACTGGCTTTGCCCGGCGGCAAGCACAATGTTACTTTTGGAGAGATTCGCGAAGCCAGCGGAGACGGCTTCCACTGAATAGGTTCCGGCGGGTAACCCGTCGACCAAATAATATCCGTTCCCGTCGCTGTGGGTGGTTTTAACGGTGCTGGTGGCATTATTCTTCACGGTGACAATGGCATTGACAAGCGCTTTGCCTTGCGCGTCTGTGACTGTACCTTCAAGTTTTGAGGTGGATGTCTGTGTGTGCAGCGAGGTAGTAAATAACAGCGCCAGAACCGATACAGACAGCGCGATGAGACGCTTGCGCGTTCCAGGGATAGAGTGTGTCAAATTGTCCTCCGAATGTAGTTGAAGCTGGATTTTTGACTTCGTTTTTCGATAGGCCCGTTATGGATAGTGCTCTGCTTGACTCCAGAATCTAGTGGCCCGCTGTGACAATTTTGTTAAACGGATGTTGTGAGGGGATTAAAAGTGGGGAGAGCGCGGATCATCGACAAAAGCAGTCCAGTTATCCACAGGCGGGAGCCGCAGTACGATTGTTGGCTCTAAGGTCTCAGAGCCTCGGCCCGAAGCACCCGGCGTCTAAAAAATGACCGCGAACGGTTCACAAGGTGAGATGAATAGGCGAAAATGGAACTGTCAGTATCCTCTACGACGCATCTTTACGCCAATAACACGCCTCTAACTGGTACGTTGATTCTGAAGGGCTTTTTCCGATGATGGCTTCCAATCCTTATTTTTCTCTGGCTGCCCTGTTTGTGGCGGCGCTGGGCTTCGGGCTGGCTCCGCTGGGGCTGGCGTGGCTATGGGCCAAGATCTTCTCGCCGCCCAAGCCAAACACGGTCAAGAACGCCATCTACGAGTGCGGCTTGGAGTCCAGGGGCGATGCCTGGCAGCAGTTTCACTCGGCCTACTACCTCTATGCCATCATCTTTCTAATTTTCGACGTGGAATCGGTATTTCTGCTCCCCTTTGCCGTGGCCTTCACCGGACTGACCGCCGCCGCCTGCGTGGCTATGCTGGTCTTTGTGCTGCTGCTGGTTGAGGGGCTGGCGTGGGCCTGGGCCAAGGGCGTGCTGACGTGGGCGTGATGAAGTCAGTTCACAGTTCCCAGTTCTCAGTTGTCAGTTTCTCTGATACCCAGAGATGTTGACGTTGATAACAGATACTGAGAACTGTGAACTGTGAACTGTGAACTGTGAACTGTGAACTGGAGCGACCATGGATGAGAGCTTGAAGATCGAACTGGGCAAGCAGGGAGTCTTCGTGACGACCATCCAGGAACTCTACAACTGGGGCCGGCGTAGCTCTGTCTGGCCGATGCAGTTTGGGCTGGCCTGCTGCGCCATCGAGATGATCGCCACCACCATGGCGCGCTATGATCTGGCTCGCTTCGGCGGCGAGGTCTTCCGGCCGTCGCCGCGCCAGGCCGACCTGATGATCATCTCCGGCACGGTGACCAAAAAGATGGCACCCCAGGTAGTGCGGCTCTACAACCAGATGGCCGAGCCACGCTATGTGATT
This sequence comes from uncultured Occallatibacter sp., assembly GCA_964520005.1. Classification (GTDB taxonomy): domain Bacteria; phylum Acidobacteriota; class Terriglobia; order Terriglobales; family Acidobacteriaceae; genus Telmatobacter. The sequence goes on along the minus strand of CAZFMB010000101.1, from coordinate 9,458 downwards.
GCCATGGGAGCATGCGCGATTTCTGGAGGGCCCTTCAAGCAGGGCTACAACGTGCTGAAGGGAATCGACCGCTATATCCCCGTGGACGTGCATATTCCCGGCTGCCCGCCGCGCCCCGAGGCGCTGATTCAGGCGTTCATGACATTGCAAAAGAAGATAGACGGCCAGCATTTGACCGGAGAGGACCGCCCGCGCTTTCTTGATGTGAAGCAGCAGGGCGAGTTTCCCGTGCCCGTCTTTGGAGAGCACGACCTGGAGCCGGCGTCGAATCCCGGCGTGTGGCCTGTACCAGTGGTGATTAAGGCAGCGAACAGCTAACAGCGGACAGCTTACAGTTTTAAGGACAGAATTTGAAGACGGTTGAAGAAATTAAATCGGCGATTGAGGCGGCGGTTCCAGGCGCCGCAGTGGAGATTGCGCCCAATCCCAACCCCGCATTGCCGCACTCGCTGCGGATTGCGCCCAGCCATATGCCGGCAGCGGCGAAGTTCCTGCGCGACGATGAGGAACTCAAGCTCGATTACCTCTCCAACGTGACCGGCGTCGATTGGCCTGAGTCTCTTGAAGCGGTCTACCACATCTATTCTGTCGAGAAAAAACACGGGCCGGTGATTATCCGCATGCACACCGAAAACCGAACCGACCAGGTGGAGCTGCCCTCGCTGACGCCCATCTGGCGTTCTGCGGAGTTTCAGGAGCGGGAGATTTTCGATCTGTATGGAATCGTCTTTACAGGCCATCCAGACCTGCGGCGGCTGCTGATGTGGGAGGGATTCAAGGACCACCCCATGCGGAAGGATTACCGTGAGCCGGATGACTTTGAATACGAGCCTACGGCGCACGACGAAGTGCTGAAAAGGGCGCAGGCGCATCAGGCTGCGACTACCGGCCTAGAATCGGAGGCCGGCGCATGAGCGTAACTGAAGAAATTCTGAATCAGAAGCCGGAAGGCTGGAACCGTCCAGCGGTGATAGTGCCCGAAGACGATGGCGAGCTGCTTGAAGTGGCCATGGGGCCGCACCACCCCTCGACGCACGGCGTCTTCCGCATGGATGTGGCGCTGGATGGCGAGCGCGTGATTCGCCTCAGGCCCGTCTTCGGCTACCTGCATCGCAACCACGAAAAGATTGCCGAGGGGCAGAGCTACCTAGCCTCCATGCCCTACACCGACCGCCTGGATTACATCTGCCCCATGACCAACAACTGGGCCTACGCGCTGGCCGTCGAAAAGCTTACCGGCCAAGCGGTGCCCGAGCGCGCCGAGTACCTGCGCGTGATTCTGGGCGAACTGACGCGCTTCCAGAACCACGCGTCGTCGATTGGTTTTTTAATTCAGGAGATGGGCGCCAGTGGCACGCCGCTGATGTACGCCTTCCGCGAGCGCGAAAAGATTCTCGACCTATTCGAGGAGCTGACCGGGGCACGAATGATGGTCAACTACATGCGCTTCGGCGGCTGCCGCGTGGATGCCTCGCCGGAGTGGCTCGACCGGACGCGCAAGGTAGTCGCGGGCCTCGCCGGATTCGTAGATGAATTCGACAGGCTGCTCTCAACCAATGAAATATTGATGGCGCGAACCCAGGGTGTAGGTGTGCTGAAGGCGGAGCTGGCGGTGAACGCCGGAGTCACGGGACCGATGCTGCGCGCATCCGGCGTCAACTACGACATTCGCAAGGTGGACGGCTACGGCATTTACAACCGCTTCAAATTCCGCGTGCCGCTGGGCGATCATGGCGATGTTTACGACCGCTACATGATTCGCATGTTGGAGATGCGCGAGTCGATTGTGATTTTGCAGCAGGCGCTGAAAGAAATTCAGCCTGGCCCGGTGATGGACCCCAAGGCCAGAATTCGCGGCCTGCGTCCCAAGCCGGGTGAGGCTTATGGGCGCATCGAAGCGCCCAAAGGCGAACTGGGCTTTTATCTGATTAGCGACGGCGGACCGAACCCGTATCGCTATCGAGTGCGGCCACCAAGTTTGATCAACCTGACGGTGCTCGAAGATATGTGCCTTGGCGTTAATGTAGCCGACGTGGTGCTGATCTTCGGTAGCGTGGACATTGTGCTGGGAGAGGTGGATCGGTAAAGATTTTCTTTTGGCTTCTTAGGATGTTGTGGGTTAAGCCGTCCCCGGTATCAATAGCAAGACCTGGGACATCCGGAAGTGGACTGCTAATGCGGAGATGACAGAATGAAAAGGAGAGGTCAAATGTTGATTCGTCGAGTACGAGAAATGCTAGTCGTGGCTGTTGCGCTGATGGCCAGCCTGAATTCCTATGCTGTGAACAAAACCAAGACCACCACTACTGCAAACGACACCGCCTACAACTTCCGCTGCGTAGGGCCGGCGCTGGACCTGATGCTGGATTCCTTCAGCCTGCCCATTTCGCGGAGTGCCGCGTCAAGCTCGGGAGCGGCGAAGCCCCCAACTTCATCCTTGACCATCGAGTTTCCGGCGAACAAGGCATATTCAACCTTGTATTCCCAGGTTATTAAAGGCGATCACTACAGTACCTGCACGCTGGTCGAGACGGTGACTGCACCTGCCAGTGCAGCTGGTGCGGCGAGTACGACCGTGTTTACCTGGACCTTCAGCCAGGTGACCCCGACATCTGTAACTGCAATCTGGAAGGAAGCATTGAGTACTGGATCAGCAGGAGCGGATCACCCGGAGGCGCAGATTCGGGTGACCTTGACATACAGTGAAATTCGATTTGACGACGGAAGTGGGAGCACCTCCAAAGCTGCAACGGATAGTTGGACGTCAATGCAATGAATTTCATTCTTGGTTGCCATTACGCGAGTATTACCATTGGCTGACGGTCGAACAGCGGAAAGTGCTGACGAGTTATTTGTGCGTTATGCGCGCCGGTTAAATTGTGAATTGGAGGATGACGGGTGTTAGGTGAGGGCATTTTGAAGGGCATGGCGGAGACAGCGAAGAATTTCTTCGGCAGCTATTTCTCCGCCCAGCGGCTGACGACGGTCCAGTATCCGGAGCAGCGGATCGCCCCCTTCGAAGCAGCGCGCGTCTTTCCCTTTCTTGTTTTTGATGGCGCTGATTGGCAGGCCGGGATGCGCTGTGTGGCCTGCCAGATCTGCGAAAAGGAGTGCCCGCCCAAGTGCATCTTCATCGAAAAGAGTACAGATAAAAAGCCTGACTTTGTAGGCAAGCCGCAGTTTTATCCGGCGCGCTTCGACATCGACATCTCTGTCTGCATGAGTTGCCAGATCTGCGTCGAGGTCTGCCCCTTTGAAGCCATCAAGATGGACAACGAATATGAGTTGAGCACCGGCGACCGCTTTGGCGGACTGCTGCTCGACCGCAAGCAACTGGCAAAATCGAATGAGTACTACCATCAGATTCATTCCTCAGAGGCCACCGCAGTAGATGCGCGGTTAGCCGTAGAGAAAGTCAAGGCCGATGCCAAGGCCAAGGCCGCGGTCGGCGCAGCCGCAGCCAAAACCGCAGCCATCGCCGGAGAGGGAGCCTGACCGATGAGCGAGACGCCCTTCTTCGAGAACCTCGACCAGATTTTCATACTGCTCCAGCACTGGCTGGTCAGCTTTCTTCCTATATCCTGGCAGCCGGCAGCCTGTGTACTGCTCAGCGTCGCGGCCATCGTTTGCCTTTTTCCGGCGCTCTTTGCACTGACAACGGTCTTCGAGCGCAAGGGACTGGCGCGTATTCAGAATCGCCTTGGCCCCAACCGCGTCGGCCCCTTTGGCTTTTTCCAGCCCATCGCCGACGGCATCAAATCGCTGACCAAGGAAGACATCGTCCCCTTGAGCGCGGATGCTGTGGTGCATTTTCTCGCGCCGGTGCTGTTAGTGATCACCGTTTTCATGGGCTTTGCGGTGCTGCCCATGGGGCGCAACATGGTGCTGGTGGATTTGGACGCCGGCCTGCTCTTTTATTTCGCTATGGGCACGTCGTCGGAACTGGCAGTCTTCATGGCCGGATGGTCGAGCCGCAACAAGTATTCGCTGCTGGGCGCCATGCGCGCCGTGGCCCAGATGATCAGCTACGAGGTGCCGCTGATCATGTCCAGCGTTGCAGTGGTAATGATCACCGGCTCGCTCTCGCTCACCAAAATCGTCGAAGCGCAGAACCAATATACATGGGGCCTCCCGCATTGGTACATCTTTACGCCGTGGGGATTTGCCGGCTTCCTGATGTACGCCATCTCGACCACGGCGGAGACCAACCGCTCGCCCTTCGACTTGCCCGAAGGCGAGTCGGAGCTGGTGGCCGGCTATCACACCGAGTATTCCGGCTTCAAATTTGCGCTCTTCTTTCTGGGCGAGTACGTGGCCATGTTTTCCATCTCCGGGTTGGGAACAACGCTGTTTCTCGGCGGATGGTCCGCGCCGTTTTTGTTTTTGACCTGGGTTCCGTCGTGGATTTGGTTCTTTTCCAAGCTGATGCTCTCCATCTTCGTCTTCATCTGGATGCGGGGAACGCTGCCGCGACTTCGACAGGATCAGCTGATGAACTTTGCCTGGAAATTTGTTCTGCCCATGTGCCTGGTGAACCTGATGGTTACAGGGTTATGGCGCTTCATGGACGACAGCTGGCCGCGCTGGGTGGTTTGCTCGGCGATTTTGTTGCTGGCTTACGCGGGTATGGGCCTAGCAGAGATGCACCGACAGCGCCTCGGCCCGAGGAGTTATCGTTTTGCGGAGTGATCGATGAGCATTGTCTTCTATATTCTTGCGACGATTACCGTGGCTGGTGGCCTGGTTGCCATGCTGCTCAAGAACACGGTGCACTGCGCGCTGGCGCTGACGGTTGCCTTTGCAGGGTTGGCGCTGCTGTTTCTGAATCTTGACGCGCAGTATGCTGGATGGGCGCAATTTCTTGTTTATATCGGTGCAGTTGCAATATTGGTGGTCTTTGCGATTCTACTGACGCGCGGATCTGAAACTCCCAAGGATGGCGTCTTCAGCCGGAGCTGGCTTGCCGGCCTCGCCATCGCCGCAGCTGTCTTTGCGGTGCTGAGCTGGGCGGTACTGCAGAGCGCGCGCGTCTTGCCGCATGAAACGGCCGTGCCGGAGGTGACTGTGCAACAGATTGGTGTAGCGCTCGTGGGACGCTACGTGTTGCCGCTGGAGATTGTGGCCGTGCTATTGACCGCCGCGTTGATTGGCGCGGTCATCGTGGCCATACACGAAATAGTTGGGCACGAGAAAGGGGAATCTCAATGACGCCGCTTGCGGGTTATCTTCTTGTGGCCGCGCTGTTATTTTCCATCGGACTCGCCGGTGCGCTCACGCGGCGCAACGCCATCCTGGTGCTGATCGGCATTGAGCTGATGCTGAACGCGGCGAATTTGAACCTGATTGCCTTCTGGCGCTACGGGCCGCATCCCGAGGCGCTCACCGGCATGATGTTTGCGATTTTTTCGATCGCTGTGGCAGCGGCGGAGGCAGCGGTGGGGCTGGGCCTGGTAATCCAGATTCATCGCCATGCGAAGACTACCGACCTGGACCAGATGAACAGGATGAAGGGGTGAGTAGATGATTCAGGAAGCAATATCATCCACTCCACAGATTGCGGCTTCTCCCATCGCGGAGATTCTCTGGCTGATCCCCGCCGTACCCATGGCGGCTGTCGGCCTGTCCGCGCTGCTGAAGCAATCCGGGCGCAAAACCTCCGCCACTCTGGCCATCGGCTCATTGAGTTTCTCACTGCTGCTTTCGCTGGTCGCATTCGCGCATGTAGTTATCGAATGGACACAAGGGATCGCCGCACGCGAAGTGCTCAACTTCACCTGGATTCAATTCGGCACGTCGAACATAGATCTGGGCTGGGTGCTCGATCCGCTCTCGGCCATCATGCTGGTGATGGTCAGCTTCGTCGGCTTGCTGATCTTTATCTACTCCATCGGCTACATGAAGCACGACGAGAACTACACGCGCTTCTTCTGCTTTATGTCGCTCTTTGCCGGAGCGATGCTGGGCGTAGTCATTGCCAACAGCCTTCTGCTGCTCTTCATGTGCTGGGAGATCGTCGGACTGACCTCCTACATATTAATCGGCTTCTGGTATCAAAAACCCGCGGCTGCAGCTGCGGCCAAGAAGGCCTTCCTCACCACGCGCATCGGCGATGTTTTCTTCCTGCTCGGAATCGTCTGGCTCTTTGCGCAAACCGGAACGCTGCTTTTCTATAACAACGGCGCGGGCTCCATCGAGTCTGCGTCTCTGCGACTGTTGCTCGCGCAGCCTGCCGCGCTGGGCCTTACAGCGGCGGGCGCGATTGGCCTGCTGATCTTTGCCGGAGCGGCGGGCAAGAGCGGTCAGTTCCCATTGCACGTCTGGCTTCCGGACGCGATGGAAGGCCCCACGCCGGTCTCCGCGCTGATTCACGCGGCGACCATGGTGGCCGCGGGCGTTTACCTCATCGCGCGAGTTTATCCGCTGATGGCCGCGGGCGCGCTGGCCGGCGGGACGACGACGGCGCTCACCGTTGTCACCTGGGTCGGCGCGTTCACCGCTGTCTTTGCCGCGCTGATTGCTGTGGCGCAGAACGACATCAAGCGTATTCTGGCCTACTCCACAGTCTCGCAGCTCGGTTACATGATGGCCGGCCTGGGCATGGGCGGCGTGGCAGTGGGTATGTTTCATCTGATCACTCACGCCTTCTTCAAGGCGCTTCTATTCCTCGGCGCGGGCTCGGTGATTCACGGCTGCCACGATGAGCAAAATATTCGCCGCATGGGCGGGCTGAAGTCCGATATGCCGCTGACATTTTTGACGTATGCGATAGGAATGTTGGCGCTGTGCGGCTTTCCGCTGTTGTTTTCCGGCTTCTGGAGCAAGGATGGCATCCTAGAAGCCGCGCATCACTGGAGCGTGGCCCAAGCTCCGTTCTACATGCTGGTCTTCGGCGCGCTGCTGACGGCTTTTTACATGACGCGGCAGGTGGCGTACGTTTTCTTCGGCCACTGGCGCGGCGGCAAACCCGCGCATGAGAGCCCGACAGTGATGCTCATGCCGCTCGGGATTCTGGCCTTCTTCGCCATGGCGCTTGGATTCATCGGAACTCCGGCCTGGCCATGGTTCAGAGCTTTTCTGGATGGCAAGGCGGCGAACCTTGATTGGCGCGCATTGATAGAGCCGGGATTGATGATCGTGATGGGCGCTTCCGCACTGATGGTTTTTCTGGGTATTGGATTTGCCTGGCGTTTCTACGGAGATCGCTCTCCCAAGCCCACAGCGCCCGATATGCTGGAAAAATCCGCGCCTACTGCATGGAACTGGCTAAGTAACAAATTTTATGTGGATGAGTTCTACGGCGTGACGGTGCTTGCTTTTTACGGTTGGTGGGCGCGTGTCTCCGATTGGCTGGACCGCCGGGTCTGGGGTGGCGTTGTCGCTGGAGTTGCATTGCTGTTCAGTTTGTGCGCTCGACTGAACCGCTTCCTCGACACGAGTGTAGTGGACGGCGGCTTCGACAAAGGCTGCGAAGAATTGACCGTTGGTGGAGGACTGCTCTCGCGGGTGCAGACGGGCCGCGTGCAAACCTATCTGAGAATTCTGGCGCTGGCCGTGGTTGTGTTGGCCGCGATACTAATCTGGAGTTACAGAACATGAGTGGATTCCATCTATTGACGTTGTTAACCGTGCTGCCGCTGGTGGGAGCGGCGTTAGCGCTCGCTGCCGGCAAGCACACGCGCGCCGTGGCTCTTGTCACCACCTTCATCAACCTTGCGCTGGCGTTGGTGGTGTGGATCGAGTGGAACAGGTCGCCCGTTATCGGCGGCTATGGGTTCGTCGAGCAGCACGCTTGGGCGCCTTCCCTGGGCATCGAGTATCACCTCGGCGTAGATGCGCTGAGCGCGCTGATGCTGGTGCTCTCCGCCATCGTTACCCTCATGTCGGTCGATGCGGCGCACCGCGTTCATCATCAGCCGCAGCTCTACTTCGCGCTGGTGTTGACGCTGGAAGCCGGACTCTTCGGCTCCTTCACCGCGCTCAACTTCTTCCACTGGTTTTTATTTTGGGAGTTCTGCCTGATTCCCGCCTTCTTCCTTATCAAGCTGTGGGGCGGCGCGCGGCGCGGCCCGGCGGCAACGCAGTTCTTCATCTATACCATGGCCGGCAGCGCGGCGTTGCTGGTTGCGTTTCTGGCTATCTTTGCCGCGACCGGCAGCATGGACTTCCCTCACCTGACTCTGCTGGCCGCTCCCAGCGAACTGGTCTCGACCAGCGAACTGGAGCAGATGATCACGATGCATCTGGGACCAAAGGTCATGCTTTGGCTGGCCATCGGCGTACTCGCTGGCTTCGCGGTCAAGGTGCCCATGTTTCCCTTCCACACCTGGCTGCCCTCTGCCTACGCCGAAGCTCCATCTCCAGTGACCATGCTGCTCACTGGCGCTATGTCGAAGATGGGCCTCTATGGCCTGTTGCGCATTGCGCTGCCTCTCTTCGGCCATCAAATCTCTCAAATCCGCATACCGCTGCTTGTGCTCGCCGCGGCCACCGTCGTGTTCGGAGCCAGTGCGGCCATAGCGCAGAAGGATCTGAAGCGCGTATTCGCGTACCTATCGGTGAATCACCTCGGCTATTGCTTGATGGGAATCTTCGCGCTGGCGATTCCGGCTGCCGGCGTTGGAATTGATTCCGCCTTGCGCGCCACACAGTCCGCTGCCCTCAGCGGCGTGATCCTGCAGATGTTCAACCACGGCATTACGGCAGCGGCGCTTTTCTGGTTTGTGGCCATGCTGCAACAACGCACCGGCGGCCATCGCGGCATCGACCAGTTTGGCGGCCTGCGCAAGCCTGCTCCGGTGCTGGCCGGGCTGATGGGCATTGCTCTCTTCTCGTCGCTGGGCCTGCCGGGTCTGAATAACTTTCCCGGCGAGTTCCTCATCTTCCGAGGAGTCTTTCCGCTGGCCTGGGTCGCTGCCACCGTCTCACTCCTGGGCTTGCTGATAACCGCGGCCGTGATTCTCACCGTGATTCAGAAAGTCTTTTGGGGGCCGCTGCCGGAGCATTGCGCAAACTTTCCTGACCTGCACCACGGCGAACGATTGGCGCTCGCCCCTGTCATCGTCCTGATGTTCCTCGTCGGTATTGTACCTTCGTTGATTACGAATAGCTTGAACCCCACGGTCATGAACCTTCTGGCACACTGGAGCTTCTGATGTTTTCGATTTTGCATCCAAACTCGGTGTCGCTATTGGCATGGACGATCTATCTCTCCTTTGCCGGGGCGCTCACGCTGGCGCTCGTGCCCGCAAAGCGGCCAGTCCTGTCGCGTTGGCTGGCGCTGGCCGTTACCGTTGCCGGGCTTGCGCTAGCCGTGCAAGGCTTTGCCGCCGGCATGGGACAAGGCCGCGTGACGCTGGTCGATTTTGTCTGGGTGCCGTCCATGGGAATTCACTTCCTGCTGGCCGCCGACGGCATCAGCCGCGTGCTGGTGCTGCTCACCGGCCTGGCCGCTGTCGCCG
>CAZFMB010000100.1:0-14379 GCA_964520005.1 uncultured Occallatibacter sp. | reverse complement strand
CGCCACCCACCTGAACGGCCCCGTGCCGGTGCAAAAGAGCGGGCGAATATACTCCGGTACAAATCCCGGAATCAGAAATGCATCCGCGCAGCCGGCGTCTAAGGCAAAACGGCGAATGTTGTTGCCGTAGTCGAAAACCACCGCGCCCGCGCGCTGCAAGGCGAGCATGGCATTCACATGAACAACCATGGTCGCCGTCGAGCGGCGCACATACTCTTCAGGATCGCGCTGCCTCAGTTCAGCAGCTTCGGCCAGCGTAAGCCCCTGCGGAATGTATCCGTTCAGCGGATCGTGCGCGCTGGTCTGGTCGGTCGCCACGTCCACCACCACGCCTCGCCGCACAATCTCCGGCAACACGTCGCCGCAATTACCCACCAGGCCCACCGACAGTGCGCGTTCTTCACGCCTGGCCGCTTCGCATAGCCGCAGCGCCTCATCAAGATTTTCGGTAACCATGTCGCAGTAGCGCGTGGCGACGCGTTTTTCAATGCGGCTGCGATCCACGTCGATGGCCAGCACCACGCCGTCGTTGAGCGTCACGGATAACAGCTGAGCTCCACCCATGCCGCCAACGCCGCCGGTCACCACCAACTTGCCTTTCAGTGTCCCGCCAAAATGTCTCTCAGCCAGCGCGGCAAAGGTCTGGAATGTCCCCTGCAAAATTCCCTGCGTGCCGATATAAATCCAGCTCCCTGCCGTCATCTGGCCGTACATCATCAGGCCCTTGCGGTCGAGCTCGTTGAAGTGCTCCCAGTTGGCCCACTTGCCCACCAGATTGGAGTTGGCGATGATCACCCGCGGAGCCATCTCGTGCGTGGGAAAGACGGCCACGGGCTTACCAGACTGGACAAGCAGAGTCTCCTCGCCGCCCAGCCGCTCCAGCTCGCGGACGATGGCGTGGAAACACTCCCAGTTGCGCGCCGCTTTGCCGATGCCGCCATAGACAACCAAATCCGCGGGCCGTTCCGCGACCTCCGGATCGAGGTTATTCATCAGGCAGCGCAAGGCCGCCTCCTGCTGCCAGCCCTTGCAGCGCAGTTGGCTGCCGCGCGGCGCGCGAATCGTCGGAGTCATGCTCGTCGTCATACTCTCTCCATCGTAATGAAGTGCTGCTTCACCTGAGCGCAATTCACCAATTGCCAGAAACCACCGTATATCATTATCCTTCTTCTGTGCCCAACACACTCGTAGAATGCGTACCTAATTTTTCCGAAGGCCGCGACCCCGCCAAAGTCGATGCCATCATCGAAGCCATGAAGCTCCCCGGCGTGTATCTGCTGGACCGGGAGATGGACTCCGACCACAACCGCTGCGTGATTACGCTTGTAGGCGAGCGGGAAGCTATTCAGGAAGCTGCCATTCGCGGTGTAGGCAAAGCCGCCGAGCTGATCGACCTTACCCATCACACCGGCGCGCACCCACGCATGGGAGCGGCCGATGTGGTCCCCTTCATTCCCATTGAAGGAGTCACCCTCGAAGACTGCGTGGCCATGGCCCGCTACGCCGGAGCAGAAATCTCGCGGCGCTTCCATATCCCGGTTTATCTATATGAGGCAGCCGCGACGACGCCCGAACGGCAGAATCTGGAAAACATTCGCCGCGGCCAGTTCGAAGGAATTCGCGACGAAATTGCCACGAATCCTGCCCGCAAGCCTGATTTTGGCGAACCGCGCGTGCATCCAACCGCCGGAGCTACCGTGGTGGGAGCGCGCAAGCCCTTGATTGCCTACAACATCTTTTTGAATTCTGCCGATGTCTCCATCGCCAAAAAGATAGCCAAGGCCGTCCGTTTTTCCTCCGGCGGCCTGCGTTACGTGAAGGGCGCGGGATTTCTGGTGCGCGGCATGGCCCAGGTTTCCATGAACCTGACCGATTTCGAGCAGACACCAATCCACCGCGTCTTCGAATTTGTAAAACGAGAGGCAGAGCGTTACGGCGTCGTGCCGGTCTCCAGCGAAATTGTCGGACTGATTCCCAAACTCGCTCTGGAGCAGGCTGCTGAGTGGTTTCTGCAAGTGGAGAACTTCGACTCCTCGCTTATCCTCGAAAATCGCCTCGCTGCAGTGATGAGCGGCAAGACCGCCGTAGGCGGCCTTCGCGCTGGAGTGGAGCCATTCATCGAGCAGTTAGCCGCCCCCACTGCAACACCCGGCGGAGGCAGCGCCGCCGCCGCCAGCGGCGCCATGGCTGCCGGCCTGGTGGGCATGGTTGCGTCCATGTCGCGCGGGAAGAAAGCCTACCTGCAGCACGAAAGCCAACTGAGTGAAGCTCTCGGAAGGCTCACGCAGTTGCGCGAAGAATTAAAGTCAGCCATTGACGCCGATGCTGACTCCTACAACGCCGTCATGAAGGCATACAAGACTGCGAAGGAATTTCCCGATGGCGGCCGGGGGATCGCAGCCGCACTCCAGCAGGCAACCAGCATACCCCTGGGCGTGGCCGAAAGAGCCGACGAAGTGGCGCAGATAGCGACCCGCCTGACATCGATCACCAGCCCCAACATGAGATCCGATCTGACCACCGCAATCGCCCTGGCAAACGCCGCTCTCTCAGGCGCGCTTGCCAACGTTGAGATCAATCTTGCTTCGCTTCCGCCGGGCACACCTGAGGACGAAGCATTCGCGAACGAGATACGGAAACGCGTGGCGGGACTGAAGGCGCAGGCGTAGAAGAAATGCTCCTGCCTGGCATTCCTGAAACCACCTTCAAGTCGCGAATCTTTTCGCGCGGCGCACGTTACAATATTCGCTTAACAATGCTTAGGTAATATTACCCAAGGGGGAATCCATCCATGCTGCCCAATGCCGGTGAAATCCCTGCAACGGCTGTCGGCTTGACATCACAGGAAGCTCAGGCGCGGTTAAGCCAGTTCGGGCCAAATGAACCTGCGGCGACAACACACTACAACCCGGTTGCCGATCTCCTGCACATATTCATGAATCCGCTGACGCTGATCCTACTTATTGCCGCGGGAGCTTCTGCATTTCTTGGCGATAAGATCGATGCGGGCATCATTGGCGCCATCGTTCTGTTGAGCGCGGCGATGGATTTCAGCCAGACCTATCGCTCCCAGCAAGCCATCGAACGGCTGCACGACCAGGTAGCCCCGACGGCAACCGTTGAGCGCGATGGCGCGTGGAAAGAACTTCGTCGGCGCGATGTGGTGCCCGGAGATGTGATCCGCCTCTCCGCCGGGGATTTGGTTCCCGCGGACGCGCGCCTTTTGGTTGCGCGCGATCTCTATGTACAGCAAGCGGCATTGACAGGCGAGTCGCTTCCCACCGCGAAAGCGGCGACATCAGAACCGGCCTCCACCAAAGCGGATGCGCCCAACATGGTTTTTCTGGGCACATCGGTGGTGAGTGGAACGGCAACCGCGGAGGTCGTCGCGACTGGTCCTCGAACAGCCTTTGGCGATATCGCGGCCCGCCTCGCCGCCCGCCCGGAAGCAACAGCCTTCGATAAGGGATTGAGGGATTTCAGCCGCTTGCTCGCGGCAACGGTCTTTTTTCTCGTGCTCTTTCTGATTGTGGTTGGCGTCATCCGCCATCGCGATCCGTTTCAGTCCCTGCTGTTCGCGGTTGCGCTGGCCGTCGGCCTGACCCCGGAATTCCTGCCTATGATTACCTCGGTGACGCTTTCCAGGGGCGCCGTCGCTATGGCGCGCAAGAAGGTCATCGTCAAGCATCTCTCCTCCATTCAGAATCTCGGCAGCCTCGATGTGCTTTGCAGCGATAAGACAGGAACGCTCACTGCGGGGACCATGTCCTTCGATCGCTCTCTCGATGCCTTTGGCAAGCCGGCAAGCCGCGCGTTGGAACTCGGGTTTCTCAACAGCAAATTCGAGACCGGCATTCGCAGTCCGCTCGATGACGTCATCGTTCATCAGTCTCCGCAAAACATTGAGGGCTACACCAAGTGCGACGAGATTCCCTTCGACTTCGAGCGCAAGCGGCTCTCCATCGTAGTGGAGCGGAACTCCCAGCGAATCCTTATCACCAAAGGCGCTCCGGAAGGAATCATCGCTCTTCTCTCCGGTTACGAAATCGATGGCAAGGTCGAACCCATTAGTGAAGACGCCATCAAGCGTCTTCACCAAGCCAGCAACGATCTCAATGGCCAGGGATACCGTTCGCTGGCTGTGGCCTATGTCAATCTCCCCGCGCGCGCGGACTATTCAGTTCAGGACGAGCGCAACCTGACCCTGGCGGGCTTCCTCACCTTCTCCGATCCGCCCTTGCCGGATGCGGCCCAGGTTCTGGCTGCGCTCAAACAAGATGGAATTGAGGTCAAGGTCATCTCCGGCGACAACGATCTTGTCACCGCCCACATATGCTCGCAGGTCGGACTAGACGTTGGGCACATTGTGACGGGCGACGATCTTGTACACATGACGGAGCCCGCGCTGGCTCACGACGCCGAGGAGTCGCATGTCTTCGCTCGCGTCTCACCCGCGCAGAAAAACCGCATTCTACTGGCCCTAAAACACAACGGCCACGCCGTCGGATTCATGGGCGACGGCATCAACGATGCGCCTTCATTGCACGCGGCCGACGTTGGCATATCTGTATCCAGCGCGGCTGACGTGGCCCGCGATGCCGCCGATGTGATTCTCGTCGAACCTGGCCTGCGCGTTCTCCATGACGGCATCATCGAGGGGCGCAAGGCATTTGGCAACGTGATGAAGTATCTGCTGATGGGCACAAGCTCAAACTTCGGCAATGTCTTCAGCATGGCCGGGGCGGCGCTCTTTCTTCCCTTCCTGCCCATGCTGCCTACACAAATCCTGTTGAACAACTTCCTCTACGACCTGGCCCAGATCACGATTCCCACCGACAATGTTGACAACACCTACCTGATCAAGCCCCAGCACTGGGATATTGGCGTGATCCGAAATTTTATGATGTTCGTCGGACCCATCAGCTCCATCTTCGACTTCCTGACCTTCTATGTGCTGCTGCATTTCTTCCGCGCCACCGAGGCGCAGTTTCATACCGGCTGGTTTGTTGAGTCGCTGGCTACCCAAATACTGGTCGTCTTCGTCATCCGCACATCCATGAATCCACTGCGCAGCCGCCCCAGCATTCCCTTGTTTGCAACGTGCATGGCGGTCGTGGCCATCGGAATGTATTTACCGTTCAGCCCTGTTGCGAGTGTGCTCGGCTTCACTCCGCTCCCGCTCAGCTATTTTGCTTTCGTAGCAGTCGCCACCGCGGTTTATCTCCTGATGGTCGAAGCCGCCAAGCGGATTCTTCTCCATAGGGCCACACGCAAAAGCGCACACATGCAAGGAAAGCCCTTGGTAGCTACAACTTAGGTTTGGCAATAAATTCGCTTTATGAGAAAGGCGCGCGACAGAATCATCATGCGAATTGCTGAAGCAGCGTTCGAAAGAAATCGCAAGGCGCTATTCTGCCGATGCCGCCCTATAACAAAGGATGTCTGTATGACTCGAAGTTTAATGCCAGCTTTCTTCTTTCTGGTCTTAGTTGTAGCGATCGTCCCGCAAGGTTCCGCTCAGTCGAATCCCCGTTTGCAGACATTCTTCCAGGAGAATATCGGGCTGAGTCAGGATCAGATCGACGACATCCGTATTGGAACTCCGGTAGTTATAGCTCTTCCACCTCGTTCGCCTGAGGAGGTATATCTCTTCGGCGCGGTCTACATTCATGCCGCACCCGAGAGTTACCAGCAACTTATTCTGGATTTCGACCGCCTTCGCAAGCTCCCCAATTACCAGGCTCTCGGAGTCTTTGGGAATCCGCCGCGGCTGGCTGACTTGAGCGGCCTTTCATTGGACAGTGACGACATCCGTGACTTGCAGAAATGCCGTCCCGGCGATTGCATGATTCAGATGCCGGGCAGCACGATGGAAGAGCTTCAGCAGTCGATCGATTGGTCAGCGCCTAACGTAAGCCAACGCGTCGACCAATTCATACAAGGCAAGATACTGCAGCGTCTTCTTGACTATCAGCATCAAGGCAACCAGGCGCTCGGGGTCTATAACGATAAGCGCGATCCCGCCGAAGTAGCCCAGCAGTTCGCCTACATGCTCAGTTATGATACAGCCCTGCCGGCTTATCTGCCGGAGTTTTACCGCTACCTGCTTGCCTATCCCAACGCCAAGCCCGCCAATGTCGAAGACCGGTTCTATTGGGCCAATATGAAATTCGGACTGAGACCGACACTGCGCGTGATTCATTTGGTGACCATGCGCGGTGGCCCTGCCGACGATGTAGCTTATGCCTTCGCTCAAAAGCAGCTCTATTCGAGCCACTACTTCGACACAGCCATGGACCTCTCCTTTTGCGTCAGAGGCCGGGACAATCCTAGGCAACCCGGATTTTATCTGATCATGGTCTTGGGTTCAGAACAGTCATCCCTAACTGGATTCACAGGAGGGATTATTCGACGGGTCGCTGTGGCCCGCTCAGTTTCCGATCTCCAGGCCACGCTCACGAATATCCGGAATACGCTGGAAGCAGAGAGTAAACATTAGTACATCCTCATCATTCCTCATCCCCTAGCCAGGCGATCCGACGCGGTCTTCGATAAAAACCTGCGACCCCACAGCTGGCATCAGTGATTGCAGTCACGTCAATCTGCGCTTCAAGAGAATACGGTAGTACTTAGCATGTTAGTTGGCCTGCGCTTGAGCGGGGAAGGGATTTGTATGGATCTGGGATTTATTGAGAGCAAGACATTCGACGAGATTTCAGTCGGCGACACTGCCGGGACAGAGCATGTGCTGACCACGGAAGACGCCATGGCCTTTGCCTCCATTTCCGGCTTCCACTCCGTTCTGAACTCCGATGAACTCATTGATCGAGCCGGAGGCATACCTCCCACAGGGCCAAATATGTGGTGCGCCTCGCTTATCTCCGGCCTTTTCAGCATGAATATACCGGGACCCGGATGCACACTGACCAACGTATCGCTCAACTTCCACAATCGCATCCGTGTTGGAGATCGCATCCTCGTAAAGGTTAAAGTTACCGCCAAGGACGATTCCACAAAGAGGGTTACATTCGATTGCGAGGCAAACAATGGCGCCGGCACGCCAATCTTCACAGGCACCGCCCAGCTCCTTGCGCCTCTGAAAAAGTCGCGCTGGTCCACCCTCCCCGTGCCTCAACTCATCGTGAACAATCCCTATCGTCACTATCTCGGCATGATCGCGCGCGCCACCTCGAAGCCGGCTGTGAAAACTGCGATTGTCTGGCCTTGTGACGAAGTTTCTCTCGGTGGCGCAATTCAGGCATTCAAAGACAGGTTGATTGTTCCCGTCCTTGTCGGTTCTGAAGCAGCTATCCGCGACCTTGCGGCAACCATGCAATTAGACTTGGGAACCATCCAGATCGTTGACATCGACAATAGCCGCAGCGCCGCCATGCGGGCCGTTGAGATGGCTCGCAAGGGCGAGGTGCAAATGCTCATGAAGGGCTCCCTGCACACAGACGAACTCATGGGCGCTGTGGTCTCGCGCGAAGGTGGATTGCGCACCGGGCGGCGCATCAGCCACGTATTTGCCCTGGATGTTCCCTCCTATCACAAAACCCTCTTCGTTACCGATGCGGCCGTCAACATCCAGCCGGACCTGGAAACCAAGATCAGCATTCTGCAGAATGCCATCGACATGATGAACACGCTCGAGGTCGTCAACCCCAAGGTGGCAATCCTGTCGGCAGTCGAGTCAGTCAACCCCGCCATACCATCCACGCTCGATGCCGCCGCCCTTTGCAAAATGGTCGATCGCGGACAGATTACCGGAGCCATCGTCGATGGTCCGTTGGCATTCGATAATGCCATTTCCAGCGAAGCCGCGCGCATCAAAAAGATCAAATCGAAGGTCGCCGGTGACCCCGATCTCCTCATGGTCCCCAATCTGGAGGCCGGAAATATCCTCTTCAAGGAGCTTCAGTACCTGGCCGGAGCCCTGGCTGCCGGAGTTGTGGTGGGAGCTAAGGTCCCGGTTGTTCTCACCAGCCGCGCCGACGGAGAACTGGCTCGCATGGCAAGTTGCGCCCTCGGCGTTCTGCTCGCCAAGCCCGCGCCAGACTCAAAGTGATGTGAGGAGTGGACGGGTGAATGGACAGGAGACCACGGACCATCCCAGTTCCGCCAAACTGCTAACTCGCTATTCCCGCGCAGCGGGAGCTAACTTGCCGCATTTGTCAAAGTCCACTTCGCCTTCCATGCCGAAGGTAGTTGGCCTCTCCGCAGGTGGGCGGCAAATCCTCTCGCATCTGCTAAAGTGAGTTATGGTTTCCTGGTGTAAAACCCTCGCTGCAAGAGGGTTTTACGCACTCCATCGAGGACTCGCCCAAGAAAAACATGCCTCACGACCTGCCTAAAACCTACGACCCCGCCATCATTGAAGATCACTGGGCCGAATACTGGGTGCGCGAGAAGCTCTTCGCCCAGCCCACGCCACCGGCTCAGTCTACGCAATCAATTCCTGGCCGCGAAGCGGCCGTCCGCCTGGACGGCAAGTCCGACGGCCAGTCCTCCTTTACCATCCTGCTGCCGCCGCCCAATGTCACGGGTCACTTGCACATGGGCCACATGTTCGAGCATACGGAGAGTGACATTCTTATGCGCTGGCGTCGCATGTGTGGCGACCGGGTTCTTTGGGTGCCGGGAACCGACCACGCCGGCATCGCTACACAGATGCTGGTCGAGCGCCAACTTGTCAGCGAAGGCACGAGCCGCCAGAAGCTCGGCCGTGAGGCCTTTGTCCAGCGCACCTGGGAGTGGCGGCGTCATTACGGCGGAGTCATTCTCGACCAGATGAAGCGCCTAGGCGCCTCGGTCGATTGGCAGCGCGAATATTTCACCATGGACGAGAACCTGTCCGTTGCAGTGCGTGAGGCCTTCGTCCGCCTGCATGAGCAAAACCTAATTTATCGCGGCGCTTACATCGTGAACTGGTGTCCGCGCTGTCAAACCGCCATCAGCGACCTGGAAGTGTTCCACGAGGAACAATCTGGCCACCTTTGGGAGATTCGATACCCGGTCATAGACGCCAGCGGTAAAGACTCCGGCGAGTTTCTCTCTGTCGCCACCACCCGCCCCGAAACCATGCTTGGCGATGTAGCCGTAGCCATCCATCCGGAAGACGAGCGCTACCTCAACCTGCATGGCAAAAAGCTCCGCCTGCCGCTCATGAACCGCGAGATCCCTATCGTCCTTGACGAATGGGTCAGCCGCGACTTCGGCACCGGCGCGGTCAAGGTTACTCCTGCCCACGACCCCAACGACTTTGCCCTCGCCGAGCGCCATAGCTTGCCCTCCATCAACATCATGGATGACACCGGACACATCAACTCCGAAGGCGGCGCCTATGCCGGCCTCGACCGCTACGCCGCCCGCAAGCGCGTCGTCGCCAACCTGGAAGAACAAGGCCTGCTAGCTGGCATCAAGGACCACGTCAACAACATCGGCCACTGCGACCGCTGCAAAACGACGGTCGAGCCGCGCCTCTCTACGCAATGGTTCATCAAGATTCAGCCGCTGGCCGACAAGGCCAAAGCAGCCGTCCGCGAGAAGCGCATCCGCTTCACGCCGGAGATGTACGAGAAGACCTACTTCGAGTGGATGGAGAACATCCACGATTGGTGCATCTCGCGCCAGCTCTGGTGGGGCCATCGCATTCCCGCATGGCATTGCGCGGAATGCCGCAAGATCACCGTCGCGCGCATCGACCCAACGGCCTGCGCCCACTGCGGCTCGAAGAAGCTCACTCAGGAAACCGACGTTCTCGACACATGGTTCTCGTCGGGCCTCTTGCCGGTCTCCGTCTTCGGCTGGCCGAACTTCGACAAATCCAACACTCCGGGTGCCCCCGGTCCCTCGCATTTGGGGACCGGGGAAGGGATCAAGGATCGCGCGGATTTCGACGCTTTTTATCCCACTAGCCTCCTGGTCACCGGCTTCGACATTCTCTTCTTCTGGGTCGCGCGCATGATCATGTTCGGCTGCTGGTTTGCCGGCGACGTTCCCATGCCCGACGGCTCCAAGCGCACACTGGCGGATTCGGTTCCCTTCCGAGAGGTCTACATCCACGCCCTGGTGCGCGACGCCAACCGCGAAAAGATGTCCAAGACCAAGGGCAACGTCGTCGATCCCATCGAGATCGTCAAACAGTTCGGCACGGACGCGGTCCGCTTTACCCTGGCCAGCATGGCCTCTCCCGGCACCGACATCGCCTTCAACATCGCCCGCACCGAGGGCTACCGCGCCTTCGCCAACAAGATCTGGAACGCCGCCCGCTTCCTCTTCATGAACGTGGATCGCGCCGCCGAGATCGGAATCACCGTCGATCCCGCAGCTCTAGGGAAAATGCCGGTGGCCGAGCAGACTGCTCCGCTCGAAGCTCGCTGGATTGTCGCCGAACTAAACGCAACCGCCGCCAAGGTCAATCAGTCACTTGAAAATTATCGCTACGACGACGCAGCCAACACGATCTATCAATTCTTCTGGGGTAGCTTCTGCGATTGGTATCTGGAGATCGTCAAGCTCCGCCTCGACTTCTCCGACACCGCCAACAAGGCGCAAACCAAAGCCGCGCTCACCACACTGGTTCAAGTCTTCGAAACGGCATTGCGCCTGCTCTCGCCCTTCATGCCGTTCCTGACCGAAGAGTTATGGCATGCGGTCTACGACGGCCACCCGCCCGCCAAGTCGACTGCTTTGACCAGATATCCGCAAGCAATCGAAAATTCAGCCGCAGCAGATGCACTGGCTGAGATGAATTTGATGCAAAGCCTGATCGTCGAAGTTCGCGCATTGCGCAAGGAGATCGGCGTTGAAGAGAAGGCAGTAGTACCGATCGAGATACGCATTGATGGCCACTTGAAGGCGGTCATTCAGGAAAACGCTGAGATGATCAAACGTTTGGCGCGCGTAAGCGAAGTGCTTTTCGTATCTGCAATCAGTGTGGGACACTCGAAGCACTCGATGGCTGAGTGCGATGTTGCTGTCGTCTACGAGAAGAAGATCGACGCAGCCGCTGAACGAGAGCGTCTTTCGAAAGATATTGCGAAGTATGAGAAAATTCTAATCTCCGCCGAGCGGCAGTTGGGTAATGAAGGATTTTTAGCCAAGGCTCCGGCGCAGATTGTCGAAGGATTGAAGAAACAAGTGGCAGAGACGCGCCGACTGCTTGAAAAGGCGCAAGGCGATCTTGACTCATTGCTACCCGAATAGCGATAAGAACGAAAAGCAAATGCAGGTCTTCGACTTCGCAGCGTGAGGATATTATGGCACCTATCGGGAGATTTGGACCGTGGGCAGCAACAGGCGTAACGTTGTTACTGGTCTTTGGTGCAGGAGCGACCTTCACAATTCATACAGCAGCGAAAATCCCTTGGAGTCTTCTCTTGTTTCCCGTGTGTTTGTTCATTGCTGTTCAGTTGATTTTTTATCTTCTAGCTTTCTGGGCAAGAACACTGGGTCGGACGAAGCGGAATTTGGTACCCATGGCTGTCTTATCTTGCCTTTATGGATGGATCACGGGTCTGATTCTTATTCACTATGGATCTGAATTGAGAATCTTGCCTTTCGACAATAGCGATTTATATGGTTTCAGTATTTGCATAGCCATGATTACTCTCATCGTGGTGCCGATTTGTGTAAAGTATGGTGGGAAGATTGTTGATTCGCTATCCGGGCTGGATCAGTGAGCACCGTGATTCACTGAGAATTAGTCGGGAAGGGTTTTGAAGAATGAAACACATGGATTGGAAGAGCAGCTGCATCGACGCATTGCTTAACAAGGTGCGCGCTGCGCTGCAGAATCTTCCCGGGGAGAAATAAATGTCCTGCGAATGTGGTCAATGCCGGCAGCACTATCGAACGCTGGGTATCGCCTATGGAATACCCTCGGAAGTCGAGATCGAAGAGGCCTATCGCGAGGGGGTCAAGCAATGGCATCCCGATCTCTATGAGAATTACGCCAACTTGCGGGCGGAGGCGGAAGAGCATTTCAAGCAGATTCAAATTGCTTATCGGGAACTAAAGGAGCACAACGCGGTTGCAACGGAATCGCCAGCGGAAAGTCTTCCAGTCGTAAGCACCCCCGCGGCAAGCACTCCGGTGGACAGAAACCCTGTGGGCAGTTTTTTCACTCAGCCCCGGAGCGTACAGGAGGCGCCGGCTCTCTCGTTTGGCGGCGCGCCCGGATGCCTTGTCGCGTCGCAATTCACCACGGAAATTGACGAGATTGTCGCTCGCCACCTGGGAAAGGTTGACACCCCTCTTGCTATCGTTGACCTCGACGGCGCGCGATCCTACGCCAGCTACTCTCATTTCATTCTCCTGGCTGCCCGCGGAATCATGGTGCGTGATGCCCGTGACATTGTCTCACTGATCTGGTATAAGGACCTGGGAGAAGTCAACCTTATTGATAAAAGTAAGAGCCGGATATTCGGTTTCTCGCAAATACTCACCGGCAGCCAGCATAACTACTCGCTTCAAATCAACAGGAGCGACGGCGCTCACTTTTTTTCGATTACCAATCAGGTGGATGACAACATCAAAATAATTATTTATAACTTTCTTTTGCGGCAAAAATCTCAAGTACATCCCTGACCGCGCGAAAAGGAACCATGGACTGGAAAAACAGCCATATCGATGCATTGCTGGAGCAGGCCCTGATCGAAGACAAGGCTGCCGGCGACACCACCACCAACCTCACCATCGACCCCCGTCTGCGCGCCACCGGCTCGATCATCGCGCGCCAGGAGATGGTGGTTTGCGGCCTCGGATCAGTCCCGCAGTTTCTGGAGATCTTTGCGCGCCTCGACAAGCGCGCTCCGGCGCAGACCCGCTTTGAGGTGATCAGCCACCCGGAGATCTTCGACGGCGTGCGCGTTCATGATGGTCAGGTGCTGGCTGTGATTCGCCACAACGCGCGTGTGCTTCTCAGTTGCGAGCGCGTGATTCTGAATCTGATGCAGCACCTGAGCGGCATCGCCACGCTGACGCGAAAATTCGTCGATGCCATACACGGCACACACGCGCACGTGCTCGATACGCGCAAGACCGTGCCGGGGTTGCGTGCTCTTGATAAGTACGCTGTGCTGTGCGGCGGAGGAGTCAATCACCGCCTTGATCTCGCCAGCGGAATTCTCATCAAGAACAACCACATCTCGTTGGGCGGAGGGCTGCCCGCGGTGCTGACGCGCGCCTTGGAAAAGCGCAAGAAGGGCCAGCGCGTGCAGGTCGAGGTGCGCAACCCGCAGGAGCTGGAAGAAGCTCTCGAATACAGCGCGGAGGCTATTCTGCTGGACAACATGACGCCCAAAGAGGTGAAGCGGGCGGTGCAACGCATCAAAAAGTCAACAACAGGAGAGAGCAGCATTCCCACCGAAGCCTCCGGCGGAATTAATCTCGAAAACATCCGCGCCTACGCCGAAACCGGCGTGGACTTTATCAGCGTGGGCGCTCTGACCCACTCCGCCAAGGCCGCAGACGTCTCCATGCGCATCCATGCGGAGACGGAGTAGCTGTGCGCGTTGACCTGCGCGAAGCCATGCTTGACCTATATGATCTGTCAGCTCTGGATTCGGCGCTGGCCGGAACCGTCTTTGCGAACAAGCTGCATTTCTCTCCGCTGACGGATTCCACCAATTCTGATGCGCTTGAAGCCGCTCGCAACGGCGCGCCGCGTGGATCTGTCTATTTTGCCGATGAGCAGTTGGCCGGACGTGGCCGAGGCGATCATGTATGGCACTCTGCCGCGGGCGTTGGGCTTTATGCAAGCGTGCTGTTGCGTTCGCCGATTCCAGCCATTCGCCTGCCTCTGCTTCCTCTGGCCGCCGGACTCGCCGCCGCCGAGGCCATTCGCGCCGCCGCCGGCCTGACCATAGATCTTCGCTGGCCCAACGATTTGCTGATCGGCCCGCGTAAAGTTGGCGGCATCCTGGCAGAGTCGAAAATTTCCGGCGGTACTGCTGATTATGCCGTGGTCGGCATCGGCATCAATGTCCATCAGCGCGCCTTTGATTCTAATCTCTCCACGCCCGCCACATCACTCAATCTCGAGGCAGGCCGCAGAGTTTCGCGTCAGGATTTACTCCTCTCCCTGCTAAAATCGCTGGAGAGCGAGGCGCACCATCTGGCTGATCCGGCGGCGGCGATCATGATTCCTGCGCGCGTCGAGCAGGCCTCGACATGGATTCGCGGTCGGCGCGTCGAGGTGCACGGTCCGCAAGCCTGCACGGGCGTGACTGCCGGCCTCGACGAGTATGGCTTCCTGCTAGTGCATACGAATTCGGGAGTCATAACTGTGCAAACCGGCGGAATTCGCGCCACCGAGATAAGCTGAGAACACCATGCTGTTAGCCATCGATGTCGGCAATACAAATACGGTGCTGG
>CAZFMB010000099.1:0-14520 GCA_964520005.1 uncultured Occallatibacter sp. | reverse complement strand
TGCACACGGTCTCAGCGACCTACACCAGCAGTAACGGTTATCCCACTGCGACAACGCAAACTGTGCAGCTCACCGTCAACCCAGCGCCTGTGACGGCGACGGCAGGCAGCTACAGCGGCGTTTATGATGGCTCGTCGCATGCGCTTACAGCTTGCCAGGTGACAGGAACCTACACCGGCACTCTGACTTGCTCCAACAATCCGGCAGGTCCTGTCGGACCTAGCGTGGGTTCCGGAACCATCTCCCCGTCGGTCGGCGGCGACACTCTCGCCAACTACAGCATCACGTCCAACTCTGGCTCCTGGAGCATCACCCCGGCCAGCTCCACTGTTACCGTGAACTGCCCCGCAACCGTCACCTACAACGGTATGGGGCAGACGCCCTGCACGGCCAGCGTAACCGGCGTGGGAGGCTTGAATCAGTCTCTATTGGTTAACTACTCCAATAACACGAACGCCGGTTCGGCCACGGCCAGCGCAACATTCGCCGGAGATGCCAATCACGCCGGCAGCAGCAACACTGCCGGCTTCACCATCAACAAAGCCCTTCTGACAGTAACGGCGAACAATATCAGCAAGGCAGTGGGAGCGGCAAACCCCACATTTACCGCCAGCTATAGTGGGTTTGTGAATGGAGAGACCACGGCTGTTTTGGGTGGAGCGCCTTCGTTGACGACTACGGCGACGACTTCCAGCCCTACCGGCCTCTATCCCATTACGGCCGCGCAGGGAACGCTGACGGCGGCCAACTATGCCTTCACCTTCGTCAACGGAACGCTGTCGGTAATTCAGGCTCCAACTGTGGTGCTTACAACCACGGCCACCCTGACTAAGATTACAGGGGGGTATCAAGCAACGGTCACGATCACCAATACAGGCACCGGACCTACGTCCAATGTGACTATTACTACGGCTACACTAGGTTCGGCCACTGGATCGCCGTTGCCGCTGAACCTAGGAACGATTGCAGCGAACGGTGGTTCGGCCACCGCAACGATTACCTACCCGGCCAGCGCGGGCAATGACGGAGCGGCGGTCGTGGAAAGATACTCGGGAACATCATCCGGGGCTAATTTCACTGCCAGCATTCGTGCGGTGCTGCCATAGCATACGAGAAACACAACTTTCAAAAGTAGAAAAATTGGAGGAACTATGAAGAAATTGAAAAAATTGCTGGTATTATCCTCGGTGATTGCAGGCTTCATGCTGGCTGTCGCGGCAGCAAAAGCTGATCCGTTGACGATTGCACTTGATTCGCCGATTCAAAGTGGTAACCCGGGCGATCTGCTCACATTCACTGCAACAGTTACAAACAATGATCCAACCGACATCGTGTACTTGAATTCTGACAGCACATCCATGAATCCACCATTGGTGTTGGATGACAGCCCATTCTTTGCCAACTTTCCGTTGTCTCTGAATCCTGGGGCTAGTTATTCGGATGTGCTGTTCACAATATTCATACCTGACGGAACATCGCCTGGTCCTTACTATGGATCATTCACGATCCTGGGTGGCTCCCCCACGGATTTCACCGATGAGGTAGGCTCGACAAACTTTGAAGCCGATGTAACACAGCCAGTCCCGGAGCCATCCAGTTTGTTGCTGCTGGCAAGCGGCCTGGCCGGACTCGCTGGCTCGCTCCGCCGCCGGCTGATTCGATAACCAGGTACTTATCCGGAAAGTCTCTCGGTGACTCGTTGATGAAAACGAGTGCAAACACTATTGCTCTCTAAATAATATTAGATTAAGTTCCGGGATGAGTAGAATTAGTTGCGTTTACCCAAACAAAAGCGGGACAGGGCTGTTCCCCCGTCCCGCTTAGATTGTTATGATCCGATGATCCGATTAGAAATCATTGTTGTGAGCGCCTAACGAGCGATTGGCCGCACAGCAGGTGGTTATGCGTAGATGCCGCGCTGGCGAATGGTCTGCGCCACACGGTCGATGGCAAGCATGTAAGCGGCGATGCGGTTGTTGACGTTGTGGGCCTCGGCATAGCGCACCACATCGTCGAAGCTGTCGCGCAGAATGGTCTCCATCTGCTCGTTCACGATAGCTTCCTTCCAGAAGTAGCCCTGGCGATCCTGCACCCACTCAAAGTAACTTGCGGTGACGCCGCCGGCGTTGGCCAATATGTCGGGCATGACAAAGATGCGTTTCTCTGCCAGGATGTCATCGGCGACAGCAGTGGTGGGGCCGTTGGCGCCCTCCACGACGACCTTGGCCTTGATCTGGTCTGCGTTGCGGCTGGTGATGACATTCTCTCGGGCCGCGGGGATAAGAATCTCGCAATCAGAAACCAGCAGTTCATCGCTGGGCATAGCCTCGGCGCCGGTGAAGCCCAGTATGGTGTTGTTGCGGCGCTTGTAGTCCAGCAACTGGTGAATGTCGATGCCCTTGGGGTTCGACAAGCCGCCATCGAATTCGGCAATACCCACAATTTTGTAGCCGCGCTCCATCATCAGGCGGGCGGCATTGGCGCCTACATTTCCGAAGCCCTGAATCACTACCCGGCAGCCGTCGATGGGCATCTTCAGGTAGCGCATGGATTCGTCGCAGATCACCTGCACGCCGCGTCCGGTAGCCTCGGTCCGGCCGCGCGAGCCGCCCAAATTCAACGGCTTGCCGGTAACCACGCTGGTTACAGTGTGCCCGTGGTGCATGGAGTAGGTATCCATGATCCAGGCCATGGTCTGCTCGTTGGTGTTCATGTCGGGAGCGGGAACGTCCTTTTCCGGCCCGATGATGTCGATAATCTCGGAGGTGTAACGGCGGGTCAGGCGCTCCAGCTCGCCGCGGCTCATCGCCTTGGGATCGCAGATGACCCCGCCCTTGGCGCCACCGAAGGGGATGTTAACCACCGCGCACTTCCAGGTCATCCAACTGGCTAAGGCGCGCACCTCGTCCAGGGTCACGTCTGGCGAATAGCGGATGCCGCCTTTGCCGGGACCGCGAGCAATGGAATGCTGCACCCGGAAGCCGGTGAACATCTCCGTGTGGCCATTGTCCATAGCGACCGGGAAGTGTACGATCAACTCGCGCGAAGGCATACGCAGCATCTTCCACAATCCTTCTTCCAGGTTCAGTTTGCGCGCCGCAAAGTCAAATCGAGCTGCCTGGGCTTCCCAGGGATTGATCTCTTGCTCAAGGGTTACAGTTGCCATAGATTTCTCCAATTCAGATTACCTGCCTTCCCGGCAATGCTGCGGGAAAGGCGTCCATCAACCATGATAGACGAGGCGAGCCTCTTTCTTTCAATATCGGCATGTCAGGACAAAACTTTCCTGGAACTGCAAAGTAAAATGGACTGGGCAAGCCAGCCCCCATGCTGATAAGACAAGGACTTATTATGAGAATCAGGATCGGATTCAGAAACTGGATTCTTGCATTCGCGGCCACAGCGATCATGGTGGCCGTGTGCATCGCATACGTCGATCGCCCAGCTGCTGAATTCTTCGACGAATATCTGCGCCACGCGACGGCATGGTCCTGGATTGATCGCGCACTCGCTCACTTAGATCTTATTGTCGCGATTGCCTTGCTCTTCGTCTTTGTATGCGGAATATGGGCCAGATCTGGCCGCTTGCTTCCTTTGTGGACACGAACGCCGCTGCTATGCAGTTGGGCCGCTATGTGGGCAACTGTGGCCAGCTTTGTCTTCAAACGCCTTTTTGGCCGCGTCCGGCCCGATCCGGAATTTGTTCAGAACCACCTCTACGGATTCCGCCTTCTGCATGGCGGTCCACACTGGCATTCGTTCCCTTCAGGAACGGCGGCTATCTCTGCTGCGATCATGTCGGTGCTATGGATTCTTCTGCCGCGTTGGAGGGCGCTCGGCGTGCTGATCGCCGCACTGCCGTGCATTGCGGTCGTCATTACCAACTACCACTGGGTTGGGGACGTAATCGCCGGAACATTTCTGGGTGCGTTCATCGGTTGGATGACAGTTCGGGTAGTAATGCCTGACGAGTGCCGCAAGTCTGACTGAAATCCGGAGGAATCTATTCCTTTCGTAAAGGTTGCAGGCGTTTACGGTGGAAGCAGCTACTCGAATGGTTTACATCGCCGACAAGCAGAGAATGCACCTGAACAGTTACACTGTCCCTGTGAAAGTCTCTACCAATTCGGTCCAGCCCAGCCGCAAGGAGTTCCTCGCGCTCGCTAAAGAGCACACGCTCGTTCCCGTCTGCCGCACGCTGACGGCCGACCTCGAAACGCCGGTCTCGGCCTTTCTGCGCGCCGCCTGGCCGGAGCGGGAGTGTTTCATGCTGGAGTCGGTGGAGAACGGCGAGCAGGTGGGCCGCTACACCTTCATCGGCATCCAACCCTTCAAGCGCATCGTGGCGCGGGGGCGCGAGATCACCATCACCGAGGGCAAGAAGGTCGTCCAGATTGAGGGCGACATCTTCGCCGTGCTGCGGCGGGCGCTCAGCGGCCACAAGCCGGCGCGGCTGCAGGGTCTGCCACCCTTTACCGCCGGTGCGGTTGGCTTCTTTTCCTATGATGCCGTCCGCCAGATCGAGCGGCTGCCCGTGCTGGCAAAGGACGAGTTGGGCGTTCCCGACGCCTGCCTGCTCTTCTTCGATGAGGTGCTAGCCTTTGACCATGTGCGCAAGGAGATCTGGCTTGTGGTCACCGCTGACGTAACGCGCGGCAAGCCGGCCAACGCTTACGACAAAGCTGTAGCGCGGCTTGACCAGCTGGAAAAACGGCTCTCCCAACCTCTGCCCCATCTGACTGGGCATAAAGCCAAGGGCAAGCTGCAAGTGCGGCACCGCACGGAGAAAAAAGATTTTCTGGCCGCGGTCAACCGCACCAAGGAATACATCAAGGCTGGCGATATTTTTCAGGCAGTCATCGCGCAACGCTTCGACGTGGTGCCGGAGGCCGACAGCTTCCAGGTCTATCGCGCCCTGCGCACTGTGAACCCCAGTCCCTATATGTTTTTCCTGCGCTTTGCGCCCGAGGGACCGCTGGGCGACGTAACGGAGAAGTCGAAACACACGTCTAATAAGTTAATGCAGACCCTTGAGTTGGCGGGCTCGTCGCCGGAGATGCTGGTGCGTGTGCATCAGGGCAAGGTGGAGTACAGGCCCATCGCCGGAACCCGCCCGCGCGGAGCCACGGAGGCCGAGGACCAGGCGCTGGCCGAGGAGATGCTCTCCGACGAAAAGGAGCGCGCCGAGCACGTGATGCTGGTGGATCTGGGCCGTAACGACGTGGGCCGTGTGAGCCAGTTCGGCTCGGTCAAGGTGGACCGATTGATGTTCGTGGAGCGCTATTCGCACGTGATGCACATCGTCAGCAGCATCGAGGGCAAGCTCAAACCAGAACTCACAGCGGTAGACGCCCTGCGCGCCTGCTTCCCCGCCGGAACGCTCTCGGGCGCGCCCAAAGTGCGGGCCATGGAGATTATCGAGGAACTGGAGCCGGCGCGGCGCGGAACCTATGGCGGCGCGGTGCTCTACGCCGATTTCAGCGGCAATCTCGACTCCTGCATAGCTATTCGTTCCATGCTGGCTATCGGCGGCAAAGGCTACATGCAGGCCGGCGGCGGCATTGTGGCTGATTCAGTGCCCGAACTTGAGTATCAGGAATCGCTCAACAAGGCTAAAGCGGTGATGCGCGCCATTGAGCGGGCAAGAGAAATGTAATCTGGATTGCGAGGTGGGAAGATGCGGAACTTCATTCTTTTCGTAATGGCGTTGGCAATG
The DNA here is from genome assembly GCA_964520005.1 of uncultured Occallatibacter sp. Taxonomy (GTDB): domain Bacteria; phylum Acidobacteriota; class Terriglobia; order Terriglobales; family Acidobacteriaceae; genus Telmatobacter. The sequence goes on along the minus strand of CAZFMB010000099.1, from coordinate 8,804 downwards.
GTAACTCCCTGCTATGCTGCCGAGCATAGAGTTACTGTCGAACAGTTGAAACAGATGCTTGCCGCGCAGCAAACGGCAGGCAAGAACGATGGCGATCGCGCGCAGCAGTTCAACTCCCTGGAGTTGACCGAGCAATTGACCCAGCCAACGCTGGACCGCATAACAGCGGATTTCAAGCCAGGCCCGAAGACCGCCCTCTCTTTGAAGTTGCTCGCCGATTCCTCGGCATTTCTTGAGCCACCGGCTGGCGAATTACTCGATAAAGCCCCGCCGGCAGTCGCTGAGCAGCGGGTCATGCTGAAATCTGCCATCAGTTTTGTCGGAGTCACTCTACACCATATGCCGGATTTTCTGGCGACGCGTCTCACCGACAGCTACGATAACAGTCCCCTGTCGGTAACTCACAGCGGCTGGGCTCCGCACTCGGATCTGCATCCGGCGGGAACCTTCAGCAACCATATCACCTATCGCAACGGACAGGAGGTCTCTGACCGTCAGCAGGATTCCGCTGGAGCCAAGCCCAAGAACGAACCTACGCCTGTTGGGCTGGTCTCGTACGGCGAGTTTGGCGCCGGCCTGGGTGTCATTCTCTCCGACGCTTCCAAGGGCATTCTGAAGTGGAGCCACTGGGAACAGACCGCCGCGGGCCAGGTCGCTGTCTTTCATTACGAAGTGCCGGCTGCTGCTTCCCACTATTTGGTGGATTACTGCAATGTGAAGGGCTCACAACTTGTTGATGTTGGACCTGGCTTTGCACCCTCCGGAGTCGACGCCGATTGCTACCACGGAACACCCGGCTACCACGGGAACCTGTATCTCAATCCAGCCACCGGCGTCGTATTACGCGTCACCGTCGAGACGGATCTTAAGCCCTCTGACCCGATCACACGCGCCGCCACCTCGGTGCAATACGGCCCTGTCGAGATCGGCGGCAAGAGCTACATCTGCCCCATGCACAGCATCGCGATCTCCTTGACCAAGACTCATGGCAAAGGAGATATGAGCGATATGGAGATTCTGCGCATCAATGAGGTCAGTTTCACCGACTATCACCGCTTCGGTTCGACCTCGCGAATCATCACCGACGTGCTGGTTCAATAATTGAACAGGTAACTCACTCTGCGCCGAAGAGGTGGCGGAAGAACTTCCCGATGCCGCCGAAGAAGCCGGGCTTTTTCTTGGCAGCGGGCTTGGTTGCGGCCGCGCTGGGAGCCGGAGTTGCTTCGGCTGGCGGTTTTGCGGCGTGGTCGGCGCTGTTGTAAACCAACGGCTCTAGTGACTCTGGTGGGGCGGAAGTTATTGAAACCGCATTCGGCGCGGGCTTGGGCAGCGGAGCCAGGCCCGCGCTCTGCGCCACCGGGAATTCATTGGTGCCGGGATGCAGCGGAGGCGGACAGCCACACGGCTCCTTTTCGTTGTCCACCACCTCGCGCAGGCTGCCGTGTTCGAACATCACCCGCTGGCCGGGCTGCACGCGGTAATTACTGCCGTCAAAGACGCTGGTCACCAGTACATAAGGAGCGTTTGCGCCAGCGTTATCAACGCAGGTGTCGCCGTGCTGGCCCAGGCGCACCTTGACCTCAGCCGAGCCGGGACCACCGATAAGGATACGAAAATCCGGAGTCATCAGGACATCTGCGTTATGCCCATTAGCAGCGGAACTGGTTGCGAAGCTCAGTTCAATAGCGCCGTGATCCATGGCCATCATCAGGCCTGGCGTCTCGCCGGCGGACACGCTTGATTGGGCGGCCAGCTTGACGGTAGTGGAGGCGCAGACACGCAGCACGCCGCGATGGGGCAGCAAAACTTCTATGGTCTGGTTGCCGGAGGTGACGGTGCCGCTGGCCACGATCACTGCCCTTCCCGGCGTGACCTCCAGCGCGCCAGTGACTTTGGCGACGGCGTCCGGGTTTTTTGTGTCCAGCGGGACGATGGCGATGGGAGCGGCGTCAGTTGCCGCAGCCTGAGGCGCGGGCGTGGTCTGCGCGTAAAGCGCGCACGCAGCCAGCGCAAGGATTCCGGTGGAAAATATGCGGTAAACAGGATTCATGCGGCGCATCGCTCTCTCCTCGGCCTCTACATCTTCAGAAAGTTGCGGATCATCTGGTGGCCGCCCTCGGTCAGTACGCTCTCGGGATGGAACTGCACGCCTTCGATGGGCAAGGTGCGATGGCGCAGGCCCATGATGACTGAGGATTTTCCGTCGGCGCTCGGCGTGCGAGCGGTGACGATAAGTTCTTTGGGCAGCGATTCCTCGGCCACGATAAGCGAGTGGTAGCGAGTGCATGTGAGCGGCGAATCGAGCCCCGCGAAGACACCCTTGCTGTCGTGGGAGATCGAGCTGGTTTTGCCATGCATCAGGTGGCTGGCGCGGACCACATCTCCGCCGAAGGCCTCGCCGATGGCCTGATGACCCAAGCAGACTCCCAAAATCGGCGCCTTGCCAGCCATGTGACGGATCAGCAGAACCAGAATGCCTGCCTCGGACGGCGTGCAGGGACCGGGCGAAAGCAAGATACGCTCGGGATGGAGCGCCTCGACCTGTTCGACGGTCAGTTCGTCGTTGCGATAGACCTCGACCTCAGCGCCCAGCTCTCCCAGGTACTGAACAAGGTTGTAGGTAAACGAATCGTAGTTATCGAGGACGAAGACCATGGTGAATTCCAGTGTAGCGCGACCTGCGTTACGCAGCCGCTCGCACACGCTTAAAATCGCAGGCCGTTGGCACAAGGCGATAACAACAGCAAGTCAGCGGGTTAACGAATTGGCGAGTTAGCGTGCGCTTCGCGCACATTCGCAAGTTAGCAAGTTAGCGGCAAGGAAAGCTCAGGAGCGAGGTTTAGAGCTATTTGGGGGTAAAAAACGGGATTTTCCGGTGATTTTCAGAGGTCAAATCTCACCATGCGGGATATTTTAGACCAGAAATTTTTCCACAGGCGTTGATTTCAAAGAGCTTACAAATTATCTGCAAGGTTTTAAGGTAAATTTATACCCCCCAGGGGTATAAGGGGGGTGGGGGTACCTCACCGAGGGACTAGGGAGTAAGGGACCAGAGAGTAGGAAAAGCCCGCGGTTTTGGTCTTTGTTCATGAACTGATTGTGCGCCGGAAGGGGGTAATTATCTGCAAAGCGAATGCGCAGGATACTTGGCCGGCTTGCTCGCCGGTTGCGTAGAGGCGACACATCTGAAAGACTCGTTGCGATGGTTCTTCATTTTCTGATACAGGGGCGCGTGCAGGGGGTGGGCTTTCGCTGGTATGTGCAGCGGGAGGCTGGCCTGTTGGACCTGCGCGGCTGGGTACGCAATACGGAAGACGGCGAGGTGGAGGTGGTGGCCTCGGGCTCTCCTGACGAGCTGGACAAGCTGCGGTCCAGCCTGCGACGCGGACCGCGCGGCAGCCGCGTGGACCGGCTCATCGAACACCATCTGGATGAGAGCGAGGCTGAGGAGTTAAGTTCGTTCCGGATTGATGGAGCGTGGTGAAACAGGGATCAGAGATCAGAGATCAGGGGTCAGCCTCTAGCGACTAGCCGCTAGCTACCATCTTCATGCTGCGGGCGTTTGAATGGTCCTCCAATCCGACCCAGAGGCGTTTTCCTGATCGCTGACCCCTGATCTCTGATCTCTACCTTCTATAATCAAAAGCGAAACCGAACCCATTTCTGCAACGCAAGGAGCGCGTCTACCCATGCCCGAACAAAACAAGTCCATCAATGTGGAAGCCCTGAAGGCGCTGGTGCGCACGGTGCCGGATTTTCCCAAGCCGGGGATTCTCTTTTACGACATCACCACGCTGCTCAAGGATAAGACCGGCTTTGCCAAGTTGATTGACGCGATGGCGGGGCATTATCTCGAACACAAGGTCGATCTGGTGCTGGGCATCGAGGCGCGGGGATTCATCTTCGGGCCGGCGTTGGCCTACCGGCTCAACGCCGGCTTTGTGCCGGTGCGCAAGCCGGGCAAGCTGCCAGCCAAGGTAGCGCGCGTGAGCTATGACCTGGAGTACGGCTCGGACGCGGTGGAGATTCATGTGGACGCGATTCAGCCCGGCCAGCGAGTGGTGCTGGTGGATGATCTGCTGGCCACCGGAGGCACAATGGAGGCCACCGTGAAACTGGTCAAGCAGTTGGGCGGAGAGATCGTGGGTCTGGCTTTTGCCGTGGAGCTGGATTTTTTGAAGGGCCGTGAGCGCTTCAAGGAGTACGACGTCTATAGCCTGTTGCACTACGACGTGTAGGGTATAATATTTGCACAATCTATTCTCTGAAATGGATCGCCGCATGAGTACTAATAGAAAGATCGCTCTGTTAAGCCTTGGCCTATCCGCGCTTGAGTTAATATCTATTTTCCATGATGCTCAAACGCAAGTGGCGATAGCGTATTGTTTACTATTTTTAGCACTCTTGGGGATATTCATCTATGCAGCTTATCGTACCTCAGGTCCGCAGTTTACGACAATCTCAATCAAAAAAACGTTGGTCATTCATGATCATAATGCGAGTTCTGCAAATATGACGCGTGAGCATAAGATCCGCGTAAATTACGGAAGCATCCCGGAGATATGGTCCCGGGGGATCTGTTCTGACGGCACGATTGACAACTTCATGGTGGACGGGGAAACGGTGCCTAAATGTGACCAGATATGGTCGCCGGGAGTAGTGGTTGATCTTCGCAAACGGTTTTCCGAAGCAATTTTTATGGATCATGAAACCACGGTCACCTGGACATACGACCTGCACGACTCTTTCCCTGAAAGACATGAGGCACTTGATCACGACGTCATCCCAGGAACCCGCTTTGTGGAGATGACAGTGCATTTACCTACTGACCGCCCGTGCATAAACGCATCTCTGCACGTATTGGTAGGAGGTGAATCGGTGAGTCAATTGGAGGATCCAGAAATCTCTGAAGATAGGAAGCTACTCAAAGCAAGAGTAAAGTCACCGAAGGCTGGACAAACATTGCGTTTGAGCTGGGATTGGTAGAAACTACGCGCCTAGATTGATTACTACTGACCGCCTGTTTTTCGCATGACACCTCCCCAAAAATATCCATCGACCATTATTTGCAAAGCTCTAGCAAATTTTAGTAATGAATCTCTCGTCAATCGTAAATATATACTAATCCTCTATTTTTATAAGCTTTATCCTTGCCATATTTATAATTAATTATATTATTAAAATCAATATTTACAAAATACCATATAAAATATAGTGTATACGCACGTATACACTATGGGTCAAATTGACCCACGACACACTCAATTGAGATTGAATTGGTAGGAACCAGTTGCCGATACTACTTACTGACCGCCTGTTTTACGCATGTTACTCTCCGAAATGCTTCTTCGACTTGTTATGGCACCACACTAAACGTGTTCGTTCTCTTGCCACAAATCAAGCCGCTTTAGTTTGTAGCAAATAGCGTGCCATATTACGTACACGTCATATTATTTAGAATCAACAACTTGCTAAAAAAGGACAAAATGTACTGTATACAAGTGTATACAGTATGGGCCGAATCGTCCCACTACACACCCAAGTGCTAGTATACGAGTGACTATATTTAGCATCTTAAACAGTGTTTTTCTGATGTTTCTTTGGAGGCGTAACCCAATCATATGTTCGTCAACGGAAACCATCATCTTTCTGATTTTCAATAACTTCCAGCGTTTCTTCCTCCGCGTCCGGCAGCGGCGCGCCATCCGCATCCTCTTCCGTGAACGCCTGCGCGTCGGCGAAGCGATAGCCTACGTAGGCATCGGTGAGCAGATAGACAGGGTTGGCGGGGTCGTCTTCGATCTTCTTGCGCAACTGGCGGACGAAGGTGCGCAGATACTCGACCTCTTCGCGGCAATCGGCTCCCCACACTTCGGTGAGCAGCCTGGCGTAGGTGACCACGCGGCCGGCGCGGCTCATAAGACAGTGGAGAATGTCGAACTCCTTGCGCGTCAGATGCACCGGCTCGCCGCGCTTGGCGATCTTGCGCTTGACCGGATCGAGACGCAGCTCGCCGATCTCGATGGGCGCGTCTTCAGCGCGGGCTGGAGCACGGACGCGGCGCACCGCGGTGCGGATGCGGGCAATCAGCTCTCTCATGCTGAATGGCTTGGTGACATAATCGTCGGCGCCCAGCTCCAGCGCTTCCACCTTCTCCTCTTCTGCATCGCGCACGGTGAGCATGAGAATAGGCAGCCGGGGCGCGAAGGCGCGAATGCGGCGCAGGGTTTCAATGCCGCCGATGCCGGGCATATTCACGTCGAGCAGAACCACGTCAAAGCCGCCGGAGCGCAGCATCTGCAAAGCCTCTTCGCCGCGCGCGACATCCACGACCTGAAAGCCGAGCTCAATGAGCGGCGGCCTGAGCGCCCGTCGAATGGCCGATTCATCGTCAACTACAAGAATGCGAATAGGTGTTTGCGTCATCAGGAAATCCTCTTTCGCGTTGTGGCCGGTAAGGCCGCATAGAATGTGGTGCCCTCCGTCTCATCACTGGTGACCCAAACCGAGCCGCCATGGAGGAGCGCTACGCGTTTGGCCACCGAAAGGCCGATGCCGGTGCCAGCGGCGCGGCTGGGTCGAGCCGTAGATCTATAGTAGCGGTCAAAGATCCGCTCCCTATCATTGATGGGAATCACCGGCCCAAAACTGCGCACCGAGAAGATAATCTCCGCGCTCGCTTTTTCGGCGCGAATGGTGATGGTGCTGCCGAAGATGGAGTACTTGCATGCGTTGTCGATGTACTGCGTGAGCAGCATGACCATCATCTGACGGTCGCAATCGAGAACCAATCGCTCGTCAGGAATATCGATGGCCACCTTCACGCTGGCCAAACAGTCGCCGAGGCTGGCCACCACCTCTTCAATCAGCGGCCCGATGGCGACCTGGGTGGCGTGAATCTTGACCTCGCCGGCATCCAGTCGCGCGGTGGTCAGCAGCCGCGTCGTGAGGTCGGCGAGCAGGCCTGTCTGCTCGTCTATGAGCGCAACCAGTTCCGCCTGTCCTGGCGAGAGATGCCCCATCTCGCCGAGCCCTGTGGAAGCCGCGCGGATGGCCGTCAGCGGCGTTTTATAGGCATGCGCCAGGCTATCAAGAACTGTAGATCGCAACTGCTCGGTGCGGCGTTCGGTTTCGATGCGGCTCTGGTTGGCGAAGGCCCGATAGCGGTCAAAGGCGATAGCGATGAGCGAGGCGATGGCATCGTTGGTGAGCGGGCTGGTATCGCCACGCACCACCAAGCTTCCGATAGGCGCCGTTCCCAGCCGGACCACGCGGCGGCCCCGTCCGGTTTTTGGATCGTCGTCCGAGGTTCCGAAGTAGTAGACGTTCTGCGCCATTTCCTGGGGATTCGCGCTCCAATGCCCTGCCGGATAGACCTGGTGGAGGTCTGCATCGAAGACCGCGACGGCTTCGAGCGCGAAGATGTCATGCACCAGGTCGGCCAACTGCTGCCCCGGCTCGAGGTTGAGATTCATTTCCATTGTGCGCCGGGCGAACTCGTGCAGGTCGCGTACTTGCGCGCTCCAGGAAGCGGCCTCGCCGGCGATGTTTCTAGCGTACACAAAGAGAGGGATGACCAACAGCACGGCCAGCACAAGAGCCAGCATCACAACGGCGGTGGCCGATACGGAATACGCGGGAATGATACTCAAGATCAAACGATTACCCAACATTCATTGCAGCAGAATTCAGAAAAGTGAAGGACGCAATTAATAAGAATACCGGGTACCTCTTTATCGCAGCGCCCGATACAACCCCAGGTCCACAATCCGTGCAGCACAAATACCTTCGCCGGGGCAGCACTGGATGCGGTATAGCTTGAGAGAATTTTAACAGGTTCCTAATTTTCGTGATGCTGAGCGTGATTGCGACCTTCACTCAATAGCAACCTTCACTTTATTTATATTCCTCACGGGTTCCTCATTTGTTCCTCATATGTTCCTTATGATGGCTTCCGCATACTAGCGTCAGTCAACAACTGCCGGACCTCTTCGGGGAACTCGCCAAGCGCAAACCGATGATCCCCGATCGAATCCACACGACAGCTTTATCCGTGTAGTTATGAACGCTTAGTTGAGTTGACGATACACACTGCACGGTGTGCCGCATCTTGCCTTCCTTTTTTTAGGCTGATTCATTCCTGATCATACCAACCGACAAACTTTATCTTTTAGGAGGAACTCTGCCGATGAAACTGTATCCGAATCGCATACTGCAAGCCTTGGCTGGAACCGCAATGACAATCGCCGTGACAGTTGGCGCGCAAACGCCCACACCCGCGCCCGCGGCAACGCCAGCCGCCGCGCCGGCGCCCGCGACGCCAACAGCCCCCGCTCCGCTTACCACGTTCGTTCTTACGGGCCCGCTGCAATGGCTGCCGCCGGCTACCTTCGATGCGGGACCATTGGGCAAGTTGTCCGCCAACGGCATCGTGACCGGTTTCTCGCAGTTCCAGAACAATTCCGTGCCAGGAGACGATGCGGCGCAAGCCACTCTGAGCAACGGGCAGATTTTCATACAAAAAGCAGAGGGCAAGGTTCAGTACTACATCCAGGCTGGCGTCTATACCATGCCGACACTTTCAGTGCCGTTTGTTAACGCCCAAAATACCGTGAACAATTTCTATGGGCCTGTTCCGGTCGCATATCTGAAGCTGCCTGTAGGAAAGACCACACAGTTTCTTATCGGCCAACTTCCCACGCTGATGGGCGCCGAATCCACGTTTACGTACCAGAACTTCAACATCGAGCGCGGCATCATTTGGAATCAGGAAAACGCCATCAATCGCGGCATCCAGATCAATC
>CAZFMB010000098.1:0-14749 GCA_964520005.1 uncultured Occallatibacter sp. | reverse complement strand
CATCGTGCTGGACCTGGTTCCCCAGCCTTTTTTCCGCAAGCTGTTCAGTCGTGCCTTTTCAAGACATTGAATTAAACAGAGGTTCCTCAGACACCAAAGCTCTGTCAACCGCTTCTGAAAATGCCGGCCTTTAATTCATGTTAACGGCGATGGCTGAAATGATACATTGCGCCGACGGTGAAGCCCTGAGGATTGAGCCGTCCAGCGGGCGGGAAGATCGGCGGAGTTCCATAGGAAGGGTGCTTATAGAAATCAGGCCAGGACTGGTATTCATAATCGAGCCGTAGCCAAATACTTCGGTAAGCCATATATTCCACCCCGCCGCCCCCGCCCATGATGGTACGGGAATCATGCCAGATCGTAACAGGAGTGGTTTCTGTGCTCTCCTGGTCGGCGTTGCCGTATCCCGCCATGAGCTTTGCATAAGGGCGTAAATTGCGGTAGCGGCGCCAGGAATAAATCACACCGCCCAGGGCAACGTCCTCTCGCAGATTCGCAGGTTCAGATGACGAACGGCCATAGTTGAGATCGCGGGCTTCGGCTTCCAGACCTATTCCATGCAGAATGTGCGGCATATGGGGTACGGTATAGTCGATCCACAGTGTGCCGCCGAGCAGGTGGCCATGGCCGTCATCGGGGTTGTAGCCGGAGAGGCCGAGGCCAACGGCCCAAGGTAAATTACCCTGCGTGGCAGCCGGTGCGGATTGAGCAAGAATGGAGGAAGCCGCGCAAACAATGAGTGCGGCAAGAAGGGTCGGCCCGAGGTATGGCTTCAAGTCCATTCTGTGTCTCCTTTGCAGGACATCTGGTTCTGGACAGTCTCTTCCGATACATTCCTCTGGGCATGAGTGTACATCTTCGCTGTAAAAATGCGAAACAGGCCGTGCGTGTGTTTCATGTTGCGGGTATGCAATCCGGCTAGGCGCTTCTCTTTCCCATATAGGGAATGGTCGATATAGCTGGTTTCCGTCATCGGCTTGTCATGGGCCAGCGGGGCGTGATGCGGATCAATTTCAATCCGCCCAAGTCTTCCACATTGAACTCTGGCGAAGCCGCTGGAACTGCCACCATGCCGCCCATGGGCAACTCCAGAGGCTCAAAGCCTTCCCCGGTAATCCGCGCTCTCCCATCGGCCACAAACAGGTATTGCAGGCCGGAGGAAGGCTCTCCTTCAGCAGCCAGAATGGGGCCGGAGAGACTGGCGCTGGTCCTGATGCCCACGACTCCAAGGCTCTCTACACAAAAGTAATCCCCCTCCATCAGAATGGTCCGGTCGGGCAACACTTTGGGCGGAATCTTACCGGCGCGGGTCACAAGCCTGACGGCTTCGAGAGATTTTTGAATGTGCAGCTCACGCTTTCGCCCATAGTCGTACATCCGGTAGGTCAGGTCGCAGTTCTGCTGTGTCTCCAGCAGAATTGCCCCCGGCCATATGGAGTGAACCGTACCCGCGTCCACAAAGATCATCTCTCCGGCGGCCATATGGAGCATGTTCAGGCTACTTTCCAGCGTGTTCGTCTCGATTCCCGCCTTGATCTCGTTCAGCGTGACGCCTGTCTTCAGCCCGCAGGCCACCTGCGCGCCAGGCTCGGCCCCGAGCACATACCAGCACTCAGTCTTGCCGCGCGGGTCGCCGTACTTCTGTGCCATGGCGTCGTCTGGATGTACCTGGACACTGAGTTTTTCTTTGGCAAAGATGACCTTGATGAGCAGCGGCGAAGCGCTGTATGGGGCAGCGTTACCCAGCAGGTAATCCGGCGACTCCGCAAAGAGCGTGCCCAGCGTCTGGCCGGCATGTACTCCTGTCGCCACAACGCACTGCTCCCCGGTGAGCCATGCCTCGCCTATGGGCTCACCACCCACGGCGATCCGGTCATACCAGGGATGAAGATCCCGGCTGCCCCAGACGCGCTCGGCAAACCAGGGAGTAATACGAAAGGGAGCCCAGGCGGTAGGCGCGGATTGAGAAAATACTTCCATGAGACGAATCCTGCATTTTATGGGAAACAGGCCTTGCCGGAACCTCGGTAGTGCCTCAGTTTGAGTTTCTCATCCATAGGCAGCATAGATTTTCAAAAAATGAATGGACACAATTAGATTGGTTGGGTAGCTGGCCGTCGTGCATTGATAATTTGGCGCCAACCGATAAACGCTAATATTCCGGGGATAATGCCAAAAGCCACCAGATAAAGCACCGGCGGCGTCTTGTACTTTTGTGCGACAACACGGGCGGCGAAGACACCACCGCCAGCCCAGATCAGGGAGAGAATAAAGGCTGTGATGCCGGCCTGCGTTTGGTAGGAGTCAGCGATTGCTTCCATCTCCCTGTAGTCGGCCCTTCCGTCATAGGGCTTTACAAAGGGGTTGTTAGGTCTGAAGGCAAAAACCTTCGCGTGGAGCGTTTGGTATCGACTGTCAGACTGATACATCGAGCTCCATATGGATTCACTTAGAAACAACCCACCAAAACCGATAGCTATGACCGATGACAGACCTATCAGTAATATTCCACCGATCCCGTTCTTTTTCATGCTGGTTCATCTCCATAGCTGACATTCTGGGGACTATCAACCGCTTGCCCGAACGACTTCGTGGGATTACAGTCTTAAAGATTAGCGTACCAAACTCGCTCTACTATCCGGTTCAGTATTAATTTTTTCAAATTGAGACAGTGCAGGAACCTTCAGCAGCAATCACACTCTACGCAGAGAGCCAATCACGGCCGCACAGCCGGTTGTTTGGATAACCCGACGTTATTATTGTGTCAATAAATGCATCCCCCGCCAAGTGGCGGCTTGCCCCTTCCTCCCTCGAACGAATAACCTAAGAGTTGCTTGAGTATTTCACTGGCCGGGAATTCCCCCCACCGACACCCTAACGATAAGCCGCCAAGGAAAGAGCACAAGTATGTCGAAGCCAGTTTCCATCTGTGTGATCGGGTCCGGTTATGTGGGGCTCGTTGCTGCCGTTTGTTTTGCGGAAATCGGTCACCAGGTTACCTGCGTGGACAATGACGAGGCCAAGGTAAAGACCCTCCAGGACGCCGGCGTGCCCATCTTCGAGCGCTACCTCCCCGAGCTTCTTGATAAGCACCGTGGACACGGGGTGAACTTTACCTCCGCTCTGGGCGCGGCCGTGGAGCAGAGCGAGGCCGTCTTTATCGCGGTGGGCACTCCCCAGGGCGATACCGGGGCCGCTGACCTTTCATATGTTGAGGCGGTGGTGGCGGAGATTGCCCGCTCTATCAACAGCTACAAGGTCATCGTGGAAAAGAGCACGGTGCCGGTCTACACCAACGAGTGGATACGGCGCGTGCTGCACCGCGCCGGAGTGGACCCGCAGAGCTTCGATGTGGTCTCAAATCCTGAATTCCTGCGCGAAGGCACGGCGGTTATGGACTTTCTGCATCCTGACCGCATCGTGGTGGGGGCGAACTCCGAGCGCGCCGCCGAGGTGTTGCAACGCATTTATGAGCCGCTCACTGGGGGCGGCTATTACGCTCAACCGGGGGCTTTGCCGGGCGCGCACAGCTTTGCCGTGCCAGCCAGGATTCTGATTACTTCGGCGCAGAGCGCGGAGATTATCAAGCACGCATCCAATGCCTTTCTAGCGCTGAAAATCTCCTTCATCAACGCCGTGTCCAACCTGGCCGAGACGGTGGATGCGGACATCGAGGACATCGCCGCCGGCATAGGCATGGACAGCCGCATTGGAGACAAATTCCTTCAGGCGGGACTGGGCTATGGCGGTTCTTGTTTTCCCAAAGACGTGGCCGCCTTTCACTGGGAGGCGCAACAGCGGGGCGTGGACTTCCAACTGCTTAACGAGATTCGCAAGGTCAACGATACGCAGAGAGAAATCTTCTTCAACAAAGTGCGTTCCGCGCTGTGGACCCTGCGCGGTAAACGGCTGGCAGTTCTTGGCCTGGCCTTCAAGGGGGGAACGGATGACATCCGCGAGTCTCCGGCTATCGACGTGATCAAAAAACTGCTGGAAGCCGGCGCTCTGATCACGGCCTATGATCCGGCAGCCATGGAGCGCGCCAAAGATGTGCTGACGCCCAGCGAGACGCTTAGCTACGCGACGGACATCTACGCCGCAGCCAAAGATGCTGACGCAGTGTTGATCTTGACCGACTGGAAGGAGTTTGCCGAGATCGATCTGGTGCGCCTTAACCAAGAGGTCCGCTTACCTATCGTGATTGATGGCCGCAACCTCTACAAGCCGCAGCGAATGCAGGATCATGGCTTCACGTATGTGAGCATGGGCCGTCCGGCAAGTTACCAGGCGCAGCAGGGCAAGCCGCGTAAACTAATCAAGTAAGAGCGCAGTTTCTATACCGCACTGATTGCCGCGAGATACGGCCAGCCTGTGGTTTTAGCTTAGGAGCAAGACAATTGACCATGCGCGTACTTGTTACCGGCGCCGCCGGGTTTCTTGGTTCTCACCTTACCGACCGATTGCTGGGCGAGGGCCACACCGTCATTGGCGTCGATAACCTCTGCACTGGCGACCGGGAAAACCTTGCGCACCTTGCCAATGAGCCGCGCTTTCGCTTTGAAGAACGGGACATCTGCCAGCCTTTCGACGTAGGGCCGGTGGACTACGTATTCAACTTTGCTTCACCGGCCAGCCCGCCGGAGTATCTCCGCCTGGGAATCGAGACGCTGCGCGTAGGTTCCATCGGCGTCGATAACACTCTGGAAATCGCCGCTCGCCATGGCGCCGGTTATCTGCACGCCTCCACCTCTGAGTGTTATGGCGATCCCATCGAACATCCTCAGAGGGAAGAACACTGGGGCAACGTGAATCCAGTTGGCCCGCGCTCGGTCTACGACGAAGCTAAGCGTTTTGCCGAGGCGCTGGTCATGGCCTGGCACCGTTCGCGCGGCGTCAACACCCACCTGGTCCGCATCTTCAACACATACGGCCCCCGCCTTCACCCCAGCGACGGCCGGGTCATTTCCAACTTCATGATGCAGGCTCTGCGCGGCCAGGCGCTGACAATTTACGGCGAAGGCAACCAAACGCGCAGCTTCTGTTACGTGGACGACCTGATTGAAGGCATCCTGCGCCTCTCCCGCTGCGACGAACACATGCCGGTCAATATTGGCAATCCCCATGAGTTCACCATCCTCGAATGTGCCCAGGCCGTACTGGAAGTGACCGGCTCGAAGAGCGAACTGTGCTTTAAGGACTTGCCCGAAGATGATCCCACGCGCCGCTGCCCGGACATCACCAAAGCTCGCACGCTGCTCGGCTGGGAGCCGCGCATCACTCTCAAGGAAGGGCTGCTCAAGTCGCTGGAGTTTTTCCGCAGCCACTTATCGGCGGGCTGGTAAGCGGCCGACGCATCGTACACAAACGCAATTCCAGATAGCATTGAGCATCAGCCCCATGGAAGATGTTCATGCCAGCGACAGGCCGCGCTGCAGGTTCCTTTCCACGCCAGCCGCCGCTTTGCTACTCTGTCTCTATCATGAAGCGCATGTTTGTTCTGTTCCTGACCGCTATTATTCTTTTTGCGTCCGGTCAACCCGCTACCGCGCAAAAGTTTCAGCCCAAATCCATCCAGTTTAAAGGCGCACCGGAATACTCCGACGAGGAGTTGATGGCCGCGGCGGGGCTGAAGAAGGGCGCGGTTCTGGCTTTTGACGACATGAAGAGCCACTCACAAAAGCTGATGGACACGGGCCTATTCGAGACTCTCAGCTTCAAGTTCGACGGGGTGGATCTTGTCTATACCCTGAGTATGCACACCGAACTTTATCCTGTGCGCCTGGAAAATTTACCGTTTGTGCCGGGCAAGGAACTGGACGTCGCGCTGCACGAGCGTTTTTCACTCTATCACGGCAAAGTGCCGGGCGAGGGCGGGCTGGCGGAAGAGGTACGCCAGGCCCTTGAAGAGATGCTGGCGGCCAAGGGCATCAAGGCCACTGTTAAAGCCACGCCCTATACCGACCCCAAGTCGAATACGGTCACGGCCATCAGCTACTCCATCACCGATCCGGCGGTGAAGGTGGGCGAGATACATCTGGAAGGTGTTTCGCCGGAGATGCAGGACAAAGTCAAATCTGTTGCGAATCGCGTCATGAAGTCCGATTACAACACGGAAAATTCGGCGGACAATCTTGAGCGCGCATTTACTTTTTTCTATACCGATGAAGGCTACGCCAAAGTCAAAGTTCATGCCGTGCAGGCAGGCAATCCGGTTGCCGGCAGCAGGGCCATCGAGATTCCCTTTAACGTAACTGTCGAGGAAGGCCGGCATTACAAAATGGGCTCCATCTATCTGCCGTCGGGTGAGTTGCTGACGCAGGCGGAGATCAACAAGGCCGCTGGAACCGTGTCGACTGCGGTTGAGAAGCAGTCTGTCACGGCAGGAGTTGCTTTGCGGACTGCCTTGCTCTACGTTACTGGGCAATACAAATCCAAAGGTTATATGGATTGCGTGGTCACGCCGCATCCTCAGTACGATGATGCTGCCGGCATCGTTCATTACACCCTGAAGGTTGAGCCGGGTCCGGTTTATACGATGGGCAAGTTGACTATTCAAAACAGCGCCGAAGATCTGCGCGCCGCGATGTGGTCCGCCTGGAAGATGCCCACCGGCGCGGTCTTCAACGAGAGCGCGATTCAAACCTACTACTCCACGCAGGGAAATACTCCGCTGGGACGAACCTTTGCCTCCGCCAACTGCAAGTACACGCTGACGAAAAATATCGAAACCCATACTGTCGATGTAACACTGCGTGTGGAAAAACGGGACTGAGTCACTGGCCCTCGTTTCCTGATTCCTTTATCAAAATTGAGTGGCGGCAGATATGTATAATTGCACCCAGCTCAATTTTCAGGAGAAATAAGCACATGAAACTTTTGGGATGGATTCTCGTGCTATTGATGGCAACTTCGCCTGCATGGGCAGCCAAGAAAGTTACCGTACAACAACTCAAGGATTTGCTTGTTTCCATGCAGCAATATAATAAGTCTGACGAAGACGTAGCCAACCAACTCAAAGAGATTGAACTGAACGAAGAGCTGACAGACAGCGCAGCGAGCGACCTGAAAATTTACCTTCCCGGCGCGCACTCCAGCGAGGAGATTGAGGTTCTGAAAGGACAGAGCGCATTTCTTGCGCCTCCGGCTACAGAGATTCCGGCCGCTCCCGCTCCTGATGCGGCGGCACAAAAGGCAATCCTGGACAAGGCGTTCAATTTCGCATCCAAGACGTATGCGCAGAATCCTCATCTATCGGCTACTAAAACCACGCTCCGCTACGAGGATCAGGTCATATCCACAAACAGTATCGGACTTCATAATACCAATATGCTTCTCGGTCCGATCCAGCTGGTCAAGACGCAAGTTGACCCAGTGGAAACCGACAAAGGCGTTGAAAAGCCCGCCGCATCGAGGGCAAAAACGAAGTGGGGTGAAAACGACAAGATATCAGAAGGCGAACCGGGAACCAACCTGGGCGCCATTTTTCTTGAAGCCTCGTCCTCGGGTAAGTTTGAATGGCTGCGCTGGCAGATGATTGACGGCTGGCAGACCGCGGTATTTTCCTTCGCCGTGGAGAAGAAGAAGTCCCACTTCAATGTAAGTTACTGCTGCTTCCCCAATACAAGTTACGCGAATTCTGATAGTGTCGGGTCGTGGAAACCTGGGGTGGTCCAATCAGTCAGTACCTGGGAACCTTTCAAAAAGGTCGTAGGCTACCACGGCGAGTTCTTCATCAATCCAAATACGGGCCTTGTGGTTCGCGTCATCACCCGTGCTGAGTTGAAGCCAACGGATTATGTTCTCAGGGAAGACAGGCGAATCGATTATGGTTCCGTAGTGTTCGCCGGCAATGCATATATGCTTCCCCGTGCCAGCATAACAGCCACGGTGGTGGTTCCCAATGGCGACAGCAACAACGCCACCCGCACCATCCGCCACACTTTGTTTTTCGCTTCATATCAGAATTACAAATAGGCCGGGCGCGCTATACGCCAGCCATCATGCAGTGCTGTCATTTCAAAACCAGGAGCCTTCAGTCGCTATCGTGTCCGTCTCCGGAGTGGTTGTACTGCTATCGCAAATCACTGTTTTTCAGCATTTAACGGGAGTGGGGCCGGCAAAAACGCGATGTAACGGCGGGTAACCCCTTCTGTATTCCTCCGGCTAGGCGCTTGGGACTGCATATCAGTCCGTTGTAATCTCCGGCAAGACATTGAGTTCGGTACCAACAGGGATACATTTAACCCTGGCTAAACAGGCAGGTAGCAGGTATAGCGTTGCGTACATTTCGCGGAAGATCTTAACTGGAATGCATGCAGAGAGCAGGGTGCGGAAGTGGGCAAGTGAATAGCCGCTTTGCAAAATGCTCCTTTGTAAAAATCAAGCGTGTCGGCAGACATGTATAATTTCTGCCAGCGCATTTTACGGAGGAATAAGCAAATGAAACGGTTGGGATGGATCCTCGTACTGCTGATGACAGCTTCGCCTGCGTGGGCAGCAAAGAAAGTTACCGTGCAACAACTCAAAGATTTGCTTGCTTCCATGCAGCAATACAACAAGACCGACGCAGAGGTAGCTAACCAGCTCAAAGAGATTGAAATGAGCGAAGAGCTGACAGGCAGCGCGGCGTACAGCCTGAAAAGTTATCTTCCTGGTCCGCACTCCGGTGCGCAGGTAGAAATTCTGAAGGAACAAAGCGCATTTCTTGCGCCTCCGGCTTCAGACCTCCCCGCTGCTCCCGCACCCGACGCAGCCGCACAACAAGCCATCCTGACTAAAGCCGCCGATTTCGCGTCCAAGGTATATGCGCAGAATCCTCATCTATCTGTCACCAAAACCACGCTGCGCTTCGAGGACCATGTCATAACCACAGACAGTGTTGGATTTCATAATAACAATATGATTCTCAGTCCAATCCAACTGGTCGACCAGCAAGTTGACCCAGTGGAAACTGACAAAGGTGTCGAGCAGGCCGCCGTTTCCAGGGATAAGACGAAGTGGGGTGAGAACGGCGAGATATCAGAAGGCGAACCGGGAACCAATTTGAGGGACATCTTTGCTGAAGTATTGTCCTCGGGTAAAATTAGCTGGCTGCGCTGGCAGATGATAGAGGGTAGGAAGACCGCGGTATTTACCTTCGACGTGGAGCAGGATAAGTCCCGCTTCGATGTGAGTTACTGCTGCTTTCCGAAGACCACTACAGCAACGAATGTCGCAAGCGTGTCACTGGTGCCGATGGTTGGGACCATCCAGTCGGTCAGCACATGGGAGCCTTTCAAAAAGGTCGTAGGTTACCACGGCGAGTTCTTCATCAATCCGGATACCGGCCTTGTGGTTCGCGTCATCACGCGTGCTGACATGAAGCCCACGGACTTAGTTACCAGGGAAGACAAGAGAATCGATTACGGTCCCGTAGCCGTTGGCGGCAAGCAATATCTACTTCCGCGCGTCAGCATCACAGCCGCGGAGACGGCTCCTAATGGCGACAATAACACTGCCACTTACACCATGCGCCACACATTCCTTCTTGCGTCATATCAGAATTACAAATTGGCCGGGGCGCTTTGAGCGCCCGCCACTTGCGGTGCTGCATGTAGCAGTTTTTTGTTCTATAGCGAATGGCGCCGAAGGCGCGGCTGCCTTAATGGCAAATTACTCCCACTCGATGGTGCCGGGGGGTTTCGAGGTGATGTCGTAGACCACGCGGTTGATGCCGCGGACTTCATTCACGATGCGGCTGCTGATGCGCTTGAGCACCTCGTAGGGCAGAGGGGTCCAGTCGGCGGTCATGCCGTCTTCCGAATGTACGGCGCGCACTGCTGCAGTGTAGGCGTAGGTTCGTTGGTCACCCATCACGCCCACGCTCATCACCGGCAGCAGCACGGCAAAGCTCTGCCAGATTGAGTTGTAGAGCCCCGCTGCCTTGATCTCCGCGACCACGATCTCGTCGGCCTCTTGAAGCAGGGCCACGCGCTCCGGCGTGACCTCGCCCAGGATGCGCACTGCAAGACCGGGGCCGGGAAAGGGCTGCCGGCCCAGAATTTCTTCCGGCATTTGAAGGTCGCGGCCGATGCGCCGGACTTCGTCTTTGAATAGGTCGCGCAATGGCTCGATAAGTTTGAGCTTCATCCCCAACGGCAGCCCGCCCACATTGTGGTGGCTCTTGATGGTCTGGCTGGGGCCTTTTACGCTGCTGGACTCGATGACGTCGGGGTAGAGTGTGCCCTGCACGAGCCAGTCCACGCCGCCGGTTTCTTTGGCGATGCGCGTGGCCTCGTCGTCGAAGACGGCGATGAACTCCGCGCCGATGATTTTTCTCTTTTTCTCAGGCTCGGTGACGCCGGCAAGTTTTGAGAGGAAGCGATCGCCAGCGTCCACGGCGACGACTTTCAAGCCCAACTTTTCGCGCAGATTATTCTGCACATTTTGGAATTCGTTTTTGCGCAGCACGCCGTTGTTGACGAAGATGCAGGTGAGCTGGCTGCCGATGGCTCTGTGCACCAGCACCGCAGCCACCGACGAATCCACGCCGCCGGAGAGTCCGCATATAACGTGCCCCTTGCCGACCTTCTCGCGAATCGCGGCCACGGTCGTCTCGATGAAATGCGCCGGGGTCCAATCGCCGCGCGCGCCGCAAATTTGGAAGAGGAAGTTCTTGATGAGCTGCGGACCCAGCGGCGTGTGATGCACCTCGGGGTGAAACTGCACAGCCCAGATGCGGCGCTCTGCATTTTCGATACCCGCCAGCGCGTTGGCGGAAACAGCGATGCGATGGAAGCCCGCGGGCAGCGCGAGCGCCTCGTCGCCATGGCTCATCCAGACGGCCAGCGTTACGGGCAGTTCGGCAAACAAAGCCGAGGCACTGTTTTCAATCGTCACTTCGGCGTGGCCATATTCGCGCTTGACGCCGGAGCGCACCTTGCCGCCCAGATGATGAACGATGAAGTGCAGGCCGTAGCAGATGCCCAGCACCGGCACGCCCAACTCAAGCAACTTGGGGTCGGCGGCTGGAGCGTCAGCATCATAGACCGACGACGGCCCGCCGGAGAGGATGAGTCCCAGCGGCTGGAGCGCCTTGATCTCGGCGATGGGCGCGGTGCAGGGCAGCACCACGGAGAAGACATTCTGCTCGCGAATGCGCCGCGCGATCAGTTGCGTATACTGCGAACCGAAATCGAGGATGACGATAGTTTGGGTGGCCACGTCTTAAGTGTGGCAGGGTGCATCCTCGGTTTGCAAGCGTGGGCCGCTATACTCCCTTTTTCTCGAGCCCCAACGACCGCCGCAAACTCTCGACGGTTTCGGGCGTACCTTTGCCGAGTTCTGCCTCACGGAGCGCCTGGAGCAGCCGTTCGGCATTCTTGGGCGAACGCAACAGGTACGCCGTCTCCTTCTCCCCCTTGTCCTTATTTCGCGTCGTTTTTATAAACCACCCCCGCCTTCATAACGAACTTCATATTCTGCAAGGTGCGTATGTCGTCGAGCGGATTTTTATCGACGGCGATGATGTCGGCCCATTTGCCGGGTTCGAGAGTGCCGGTTTTGGCGCTCCAGCCCATCAGGTCGGCGGCGTTGATGGTTGCGGTTTGCAGTGCGGCCAATGGAGCCATGCCGAGCTGGTTGACGTACACATCCAGTTCGTGGGCGTTGAGCCCGTGCGGATAGACGGCGGCGTCTGTGCCCATGGCGATCTTCACGCCGGCATTGATGGCGCGCTTGATATTGCCCTTGGCCACGGCGCTGATCTCAACCATCTTCTTGTGAGAATATGGCGGCAGTTTGCCGTTCTCCACCATCCAGTCTTCCAGATAGAGAGTGGGGACGAGATAGGTGCCGTTTTTCTTCAGCTCGGCGATGCCTTCGTCGTTGATGTAGCTGCCATGCTCGACTGAATCCACGCCGGCCATGCTGGCCCAGAGGATTCCCTGTGCGCCGTGGGCGTGGGCGGCAACTTTGCGGCCCAGGCGGTGAGCATCGGCCACAATGGCGCGCATTTCTTCAAGGGTGTACTGCGAAGCCTGGGGATCGTCGCCCTTGGACAGGACGCCGCCGGTGGCGCAGACTTTAATCACATCCGCCCCGTACTTGATGTTTTGCCGCACCCTCTGCTGTACCTGGGCGATGCCGTCGGCCACGCCTTCGCTGGCGTCGTGGTATTTGAAGGGCAGCAGGTCGTTGTCGCAATGGCCGCCGGTGATGCTCAAGGCCGGCCCGCTAACCTGCAAGTGCGGTCCTGCGATCTGACCGGAGTTGATGGCGTCGCGCAGGTCCACATCGGTGTAGCCGCCTGCGCCCACGTTGCGCGCCGAGGTTATGCCGGCCAGCAGCGTGGTGCGAACATTCACGACACCATTGATAGCTTCCTTGGCGTCGGTTTCGATCAACTCATGGTATGGATCGAAGTTGGTGTCCATCGTCAGGTGGGTATGCACGTCGATCAGGCCGGGCAGCACCGTCAGGCCGCTTAGATCAACTACTATATCGCCGGGCTGCGCGGGGACTTGTGTACTGGGCATGATGGATTGGATGGTGTCGCCCGCCACCACGATAGTCTGGCTGTCGAGTACTTCGCCTGTCTTTACATCGAGCAGGTGGCCGGCGCGGACCAGAGTGCGCGCGGGCTGAGGGGCCGGTTGGGCAGTGAGCGCGACCGCGACGGCGGCGAACAACAATGCCAGGACTGGATTTTGCCGCTTGAACATGGATAATCCTCCGAATGAAACCGCAAGCGAAGTTTAGCAAATTGGACCAACATCGGGGGCTGGATTCCAGAATACAGAGAAGCGGCGCCTTCATCAGTTTTAGTCAAAAGTGATAGGCTGTTCTGCGTAGCAGTGCGCGCGAATCAACTGCTCAGAATTTGATCCTGGCCTTCATCCACGGACGTTTTTCGCGCCATGGGCTGGCTGGTTGACCATATCACCAAGAGGACAAACATGAACTACTTTCGATATGCACCGATCCTGATTTTGCTGGGTGGAACCGCCCTGGCTCAGACCGCTCCCGCAGTTACTGCCCAGAAGCCCGCGCCGCCAGTTGTCGTCAAGAGCTTCGATCTGATGGCCATCGACAAGACTGCCGATCCATGCACGGATTTTTATCAGTACGCCTGCGGCAACTGGGTTAAGAGCAATCCACTTCCGGCCGACCAGGTGCGCTGGGCGCGCTCCTTCTCGCTGCTGCAAGAGCGTAACCGCTATCTGCTGTGGCAGGAACTGGACGAGGCTGCAGCCAATCCCAAGACCCCGCTGGAAAAGCAGTATGGCAACTATTTTGCTGCCTGCATGAATCTGGACCTGGTGGAGCAGAAGGGTCTGAAGCCGCTGGAACCGGCGCTCAAACGCATCGACGCTCTCAAGGATGCGCACAAGCTGGCCAACCTGATGGGCGAACTGGAGGCCGAGGGCAATGCCGCGCCGCTGTTCCGCTTCGGCGTGGAGCAGGACGATAAGGACTCCACCAAGCAGATTGCCAACATCGGACAGGGCGGGCTCTCGCTGCCCGATCGCGATTACTACATTGTGGACAACAAGCGCTTTCAGGAGATTCGCAAACAGTACGTCGAGCACGTGACCAGGATGTTCACGCTGGCCGGCGACACACCCGAGCAAGCGGTCAAGGAAGCCGCGGCGGTTTTGGAGATTGAGACGGCGTTGGCTAAGGCCTCCACAAGCCGCACCGACCTGCGCGAGCCGGAGAACCGCTACCACATCTATACTGTGGCCGACTTCCAGAAGCTGACCCCGGATTTCGATTATTCGGTCTACTTCAAGGATGTAAAGATACGCCCCTTCGAGACGTTAAACGTATCCACGCCTGATTTTTTCAAAGGGCTGAGCGCGCTGATTGCCAAGGAGCCGATTGAGTCCTGGAAGTCGTATTTCCGCTGGCACGCGCTGCACGGCGCGGCCGTGAACCTGCCCAAGGCTTTCTTCGATGAGAACTTTGCTTTCTTTGGCAAGACCCTCCGGGGACAGAAGGAACCGACACCACGCTGGAAGCAGTGCACCACGATGACCGACAACGCACTGGGCGAGGCGGTAGGCCAGGACTGGGTGAAGAAGAACTTTCCGCCCGCGGCCAAGGCCAGCATGGACCAGTTAGTGGCCGCGCTGGATAAGAGCCTGGGAGACGATATCAAGACCTTGCCTTGGATGAGCGACGCCACCAAGAAGGCGGCGGAAGAAAAGCTGGGCATGATCCGCAACAAGATCGGCTACCCGGAGAAGTGGCGCGACTACTCGGCCCTGAAGGTGGAACGCGACGACCTGCTTGGCAACCTGCGCCGCAGCGCGGTCTTCGAGAACAATTACAACTTGAACAAGCTGGGCAAGCCGGTGGACGAGAAAGAGTGGCAGATGACACCGCCCACGGTCAATGCCTACTACGATCCGTCCTTCAACGACATCAACTTCCCGGCGGGCATTCTGCAGCCGCCGTTCTTTGACTTCACCATCGACCCGGCGGTGAACTTCGGCGGCATCGGGGTGGTGATCGGCCACGAGATGACGCACGGGTTTGACGACGAGGGCTCGAAATACGACGGGCAGGGAAATCTGCGCGAATGGCAGACGGCCGAGGACCGCAAGGCCTTCACCGAGCGGACCGATTGCGTGGCCAACGAATACAGCGGCTTTGAGGCCGCTGCGGCGCATGATGACGTTGCCGCGCAGAAGCTGAACGGCAAGCTCACCCTGGGCGAAAACACGGCCGATAACGGCGGCCTGCGCATCGCTTACATGGCCTTGCT
>CAZFMB010000097.1:0-15058 GCA_964520005.1 uncultured Occallatibacter sp. | reverse complement strand
ACCGGCCCGCTCCCATCCAGCACAAAGTGCGCGTGCCGCGTCGCCGCGCAGTTGGGAATCATCGCCACCGGCAGATTCACCGCATGCGTCGGATAATCCAGCACCTTCACGTCCAGCACCGTCGTGAGGCCCCCAAGCCCCTGCGCGCCAATCCCCAGACGGTTCACCTTCTCGTAGATCTCCAGCCGCAGCTCTTCCGCCCGCGTCTTTGCCCCGCGCGCCTTCAACTCCTGAATGTTGATCGGATCCATGAGGGAAAATTTGGCCATCAGCATCGCCTTCTCCGCCGTCCCGCCAATCCCAATCCCCAGCATCCCCGGCGGACACCATCCCGCGCCCATCGTCGGCACCGTCTTCAGCACCCAATCCACAATGGAATCGCCGGGGTCCAGCATCACGAACTTGCTCTTGGCCTCCGACCCTCCGCCTTTGGCCGCCACCGTCACATCCACCGTCGCGCCCTTCACCAGCTCCACATTCACCACCGCCGGAGTGTTGTCTTTGGTATTCGTCCGCTTGCCCGCCGGATCGGCCTGAATCGAAGCCCGCAGCTTGTTCTCCGGGTCCAGATACGCGCGCCGCACGCCTTCGTTGACCATCTCCTGAAGATCGAGCAAAGGGCTGCCGTCCGCGGGCCCTGCGAATTTCGCGTCCATGCCAACCTTGATAAACGCAGTCACAATCCCCGTGTCCTGGCAAATCGGCCTGTGCCCCTCGGCGCACATCCGGCTGTTGACGAGAATCTGCGCCATCGCATCCCGCGCCGCAGGCGACTCTTCGCGCTCATAGGCCTTCGCCAGGCTGGTGATGTAATCCACCGGGTGGTAGTAGCTGATGTACTGCAACGCGCCCGCAACGCTCGCAACAAAATCTTCCTGCCGGATGATAGTCATGGGGAACTCCTCTGTCGGTTTAAGGATACCTCGAAGGAGGCGGGTTGCGTGGCGAGTCGCAACTGCCTACACTTGCTCTATTGATCGGGTCTTACGTCAATGCAATCACATTCCGTCCCAAAGTGTCTCCTCGAACAGTTCGCTTTCGAACATATCCCTACGAAGTCTCTAAGACTCTGGAGATATGCCAAAGGAAGGAAGCCATTCTCGGCTGCATCTCCAAAAACTGCAACTAGGATAGATGGATATTTCTCAGATCCAATTAACGCACAACTTGAGTCACAAATTGAGGCAAGGCTCGCGGACGAGATTGAACACCCTGTTCACAGATTTATTCGCAACCTATCTGATCCGACGTTTGCCTTGTCGGATATTCAGCGTCGACAAATGACAATGTATATTATCTTGCTCTTCCATCGATCACAGGCACGTCGTCAGGCGAGCAAGCCAATGAATGAAATTATGGTCAATGCATTTCGAAGTTTTCTAGACAATGAAACGCAAGTTGCAACTGTAGCAGCCCACTGGGGTATAAATGCGTATCTTTCCGGTGTCAAGTTAGACCGTCTGATTACGCCCGCAGATATCGTAATATCCGCCGAGCGCTACATGCGGCACTACGAGTCATCGGAAGCGGAAAGAGAGACATTCTTGGAGGGTATACTCCGTGCCAGATTCGATGAAAGGATTTTCAATGGAGAATGGAGGACTGTTCATACAACGCACAACGACCCCTTTATTCTCTCTGATTCTCCCGTCGTGACTTGGGAGCGGCTGGGTTCAAGATTCTCATATGGCTTGGGTTTCCATCGAGAAAACGTTGAGCTTTTGCTGCCTATTTCACCAACGGCCTGTCTACATATTCTTCCTGCGGTGGGAAGGAATCGAACCATCATATCCCCCTCAGCCGGCCAAGTAAATGCCGGACAAGCCGCGTTCGCGCACAGAGACTGTTTCGCAAACCAATTCAGTCAAGAGATTGACTCAGTGGTCCAAGCCCATATTTCCACTGTGCAAATTGGACGTAACGCATTTTTATCCAGGAGTTTTAATGAACGCAGAATCTTTTACGACCTACTAATGAGCAGAAATGCAGATACATCGTAGATAGGCACAGAGCAGCAGGTGGCCTGTTCATCAATCCCGAAGAATCACCATGAGCCATGAGAAGCTGTGCCTCGTTCATCGCGGCACTTTCGCGATGAGCGGATGGATTGCCGCCCTCAAATCCGTATGCCCAAAATCATCGCCCTTCCATAGCACCGGCTCCCGCTTCTCCCGCGCCAGCGCGTAAGTGAAGCAGTCACCGAAGTTCAGGTTGGCCGGGTGGCCGCTGCCTCGGCCAAAGTCTCGATAGGCCTCCCAGGCAATCTTTGCCTGTGCTGCTGTTACAGGTTCGATCTGGAGTCCGGGGTTTTCGAGAATTTCTTCCAACCGGGCCATGAGAATCGGATCCTTGTACCGGCCCACAACGATCCTCGATTCAAGATAGGATGCGGCGGAAACACGTACAACCTTTGCCGCCTCTATCGCCTCGGAGAAGGCTTGCGCCTCAGGTTCGTTCTTGAGAATTGCGATCAAGGCTGAGGTGTCAACGATCATATCGGCAGTCCGGTTTCCGGGTCGTAGAGTTCATCTATCAGTTCCGTGGAGGTCTTGCCGTCGTTCATCCTTGGCCCAGTCTCCCGGCTGATTTCCATCAGCCAATCCGCGAAGAGCTTTTTTCTGCGCTGGCTTTGCTTTTCTCTCTCGATCTCGCGCTCCACAGCTTCAGTCACAGCGGTTACAAGGCTCACCCCTCGCAACGCCGCGAGTTCACGAATATGCGTCTCAACCTCAAGGTTTTTGATGTTGATGGCCATCTCATTCCACCTTTCCACCATTACCATCCACCATTCTACCATAAACTGCTTTCTATACCTAAGAACCGCATCGCCTTCCTAAAATCCCCATTGCCGCCTGCCGCGGCTCCGAATTATCGGACTAGGAAGCCATAATCGCCAATGAGCGAAACGAACCTTGCCTGGACGGCCAGTCCCCCCACCGCAGAGCCTGCCTTGAGCAAAATCGAAAGGTGGCTTGCAGATAATTACCCTCAATCGGCGCACGATGTTTATGAGAGGTCCAAACAGCCGATGAGGTCGAACCGGGTCAGAATGTCGGAAGAGATCGATTGGATAGGGATGCGCCTGTCTAAAATGTCAGGCATCTTCCCGGTTCGTATCCGAAAAATGACCACCCACCCCCACCCCCCATATACCCCCCTGGGGTATAAATTCCCTAAAAAGTTTTGCAGATTATTTATAAGTCAAATGGAATCAACGTCTGTTGAAAAAATTCAGCCCCAAAATATCCCGCATGGTGAGATTTGGCCTCTGAAAATCGCCGGAAAATCCTGGTTTTTTCCGTAAATAGCTCCGAAAAAGTATTTTCCGCCGGTTTCCCGTGGTTCGGAAACTGCATTCCGAACTGGAAAGTGTTGTCGCCCTTATCCAATTCCGCGTGTCGATGCCCTAATCTAGAGCCATGGACTCCAAGCTGGAAGCGCCGGCAACGCAGGACAAAATCTTCGACTTATTGGTGGTGGGCGCAGGGCCCACAGGTTTGGCCTGCGCCATTGAGGCGCAAAAGGCCGGCCTGCGCGCCGTGGTGGTGGATAAAGGCTGCGTCTGCAACTCGCTCTTTCACTATCCCGCGCACATGACGTTCTTCACCACTCCCGAATTGCTGGAGATCGGCGGCATTCCTTTTCCCAGCACCAACATCAAGCCTAATCGCAACGAAGCGCTTCAGTATTACCGGCGCGTGGCCGCCCTCTATCAATTGGACATACGCCAGTATCATCGCGTAGAGCGCGCGGGGGGCAGTGACGGCGCATTCACCGTGCACACCATTGATCGTTTCGGCCGCTCCGGCGTGATTCATGCCCGCAAGCTGGTCATTGCCACTGGCTACTACGATCTGCCCAACTACCTCCACATTCCCGGAGAGAGCCTGAGCAAGGTTCATCACTATTACTTCGATCCCCATCCTTTCTTCGATATGGATGTAGTAGTCGTTGGCGGCAAGAACTCGGCAGCTATCGCCGCGCTCGAGCTCTGGCGCAGCGGCGCGCGGGTCACGCTGGTCCATCGCGAGGCCGAGATCAGTTACCACGTGAAGTATTGGATCAAGCCGGACATCGAAAAACGCATCGCGGATGCGCAGATTGATGCGTACTTCAACTCCGGGCTGATTGAAATAACGCCGGACGCCGTCATTATCCAGACGCCCGAGGGACGCAAAGCCCTCAAGAACGATTTCGTCTTTGCCATGACCGGCTACCATCCGGACTTCCAGCTCCTGGAGTCCATGGGCATTCGTTGTCACGGGGAAGAACGCCGCCCTCTGTGCAATCCCGAGACTCTGGAAAGCAATGTGCCCGGCATCTATCTGGCCGGAGTAATCGTGGCTGGTTCTCGAACCAACGAGATATTTATTGAGAATGGCCGCTTCCACGGCGAACAGATTATTGCCGCGCTCATGGCTAAGTGATGGTTTGCTATTGCCGGTTCAGTTAAGCTTCAGGTTTCATGGCCTGGCCGCGTCGAATAGATCGAAGCTCGTTGGCGTGTGGGCCTTGCAGTGCAGCTTCGACGGTGCGGGAGCTACGTAGGAGCGCGTCACGTGCAGCCGCTCCATGACGATGTAGCGAACGCGCAGGCCATCCACGGACGCGGGCAGCTGGGCGGGCAGGCGATTGCGGTCCACATAAATTACAACTGCCGCCTCGCGCGGGTTGTCCAGGCTCTGGCCCACTCCTATGCCGAAGAAGGCAGGGTTTTGCCGCATCAGGTTCGCGGCTACTTGATTCTTGATGACCATGGCTTGCGCGAGTGCTGAGGAAGGCAGGCTGACAGCGCCGGCCTCGAAAGGAGTCTGCGCTGCCGAGCCGTTAGCCACTGCTGATGCCGTAGTGGGAATTACTACGGTACGCACGCCGTCCACCGAGGAAGGCGCGTTAACCGTTCGGCTCTCGTCGGTGTAGAGAATGATTGCGGCCTCGCCGGGGTGGTCGATGCTCTTGCCTGTGGACACACCCAGAATTCCAGCCGCCGAGTTCACCATCATGCGAGCCTGACCAAGGGCCTGCTGGGCGCGCGCTGTTTCCGCGTCGCTGAGCGCGCGGCCTTGCGCCGAGGGGATAGTGTTGTCGCCGTAGTTCAGGCAACTGACCGCGTGATCGGCCGCGCCCACAAAGGTGTAACTCCCGCCAGACTGCGCGCCCAACTCCGCGAGCACCTCTGCCGCCGGGTTGGCCACGCCCTGGCTGACTCCCGAATTGTCTGTCCCGCCCGCAAAGTAAAGTCCTACCGGCTCGGCATTCGACGTATCCACCACCAGCGCGCCCGAGTCGCCCGCATCGCTGAACTGGTTGCCGCTCAGTCCCAATTGATGAGTGAAGGTTTTGGTCAGGTAGGGCCGGGTCTCCGCACAGTCCAGGTAATAATCCACCGTCACGTCGAGATCGATGGCCGAGATGCCGCCACACGTTAGTCCCGTCGTCCGCCCGCTTTTGGCCACCTGCAAATTGAGAGTTGCGGTTTCACCTTTGCCGCCCGTCGAGCTGATGCCGGGCGGGGCGGCGGCAAGAGTGCCATCGGCCTGACGGTTGCCCAGTTCCAGAATGTAGCCGCCGGGGTCCACAGCGCCCGAAGTAACTTGAGCGATCGCAGCGTCAGCATTGGTCTGCTTCGAGCTGAGCTTCAGCCAGCCGGAGAGAGACGCCACCGGTTGAACGCCAGAGCCTTCGCCCAGCGGCATGCAGTTGTTATCGATCAGCCCTGGCTGAATGATAGTGTCGCCCACGGCGGCGTGGTCGCTTCTGGCCAGCACGTGATTGTTGCTCAGGATGTACTGATGATTGTTCGCATCCTCAACCAGCGCGCCAAGTGTGCCGCTGCAGCAATCCACAATCTGGATGCCACGCGTGTCGTAGTCCGCGTTGTTGCCGCCCGAGGTGCCCAGCAAAACCATCGCCGGAGACTGGGCCTGATGCGTGGCGGGGTTGCTGGTCACGCCTGCGGAGTTCACCAGCACCACGGCCGCGGTTCGTGACCCCAGCCCCAACGAAGCTCCGCCAACAGTGGCTATCACATATGTTGCGCCGGTAGCCTGCACTGAAGATGGCGCAGAATAGGTGACCGTACAGGAGGTGAAAGACTGGCTGTCACGCTGGCAACTCACCGCGCCCAGCGAACCTTGCCCGCCGGATTGTCCAGTTGCCGAGCCAGCCAGCTCGAAATGAATGCCGGTCGTGCCGCCCGCCTCGGCAAGAACGCCGGAGACGGTGACCGTGCCATTGGCGCCCAAAGCCGCATTCTCCGGTGTGAGCGGTTGCAGAAATCCGGGCGTAACGGTTAGCACGGAACTCGCATGGAGGCTGGGGTTCGCCGCCAGAGTTGCTGTCACCACCACCTCGGCGTTGTCTGCGGTCAAATAGCCTGGTGGCGTGTACTGGCCGCTCTGGTTGATGCTTCCCGGCCCGCTCACTGCGTCGCCTCCGGAGACGGACCAGATGACTTCTGCTGTGCTGCTTCCGGCCATCGTGGCCGTGAACTGGTGGACCGAGCCGCCCTGCGCATTTATGGTGTTGCAGCCGGTGCAGTTGGTGTCGATGGAACCCGTGCGAGGAGTGACGGAAAAGGCTGTATTCAGGGAGTTTGCCGTGACAGGCCCATTGCCGCAACCGGCCAGCACAAGCAATGCTGGAGCCAAAAGCAGCGGAAATAACCTGGTGAACAGCCGCATGGTCACAATCCCTTGATCGAGCTTCTATTCTATCGACTTTATCCGGGGAAAAGGTGAAGCAAGTTTTTGGGCATACTCAACGAAAATTATGCTGATCGTATTAATAACCATTAACTTACGACAGCACTCTTTTCGGGAATCCCTTCAATTCTCCGCAGTTGAGCAAATTGAACTGTGCCACGCCCAAACACGATGGAGAAATAGGCTAATTCCGCAGTCAGTGCCTCCCCGCTTTCTCCTCCATAGGAAGGAAGTTTCTATGTTACAGTGAGTTAGCAATTAGTATTTCTTTCCCTCTCCCCCCTGAAAGAGTTTAGCTGGCTAGCTGGCGAAAAATTCATTGAGAAAAGCCAGGCGCAGGCCGTGCCACGATCCGCAAGGTTCGGCGTGAGCATTCATGGCATGAACCAGGCCAGCCTATTGCGGCAAACTTTCCCATGCAGTGGCGATAGCTTTTTCATGGGAGGCTTGCGTAGTTTCTGCATGTTTCCGCGCTACCTTGTAGGCGCGAGTTCCTTTTTATAAATGAGGTTGGGGTATGAAGGAGATACCGGTTTCTGGGCATCCAGATATCCTGTTTGCCGAGGAGTGTGACCGCGGAGTTCTGCGCGAAGAGAATCAGGACTCGGTTCTGCATGTGCGCATTGCTCTGGGCGATCTTATGATTGTTGCCGACGGCATAGGCGGATACGTCGGAGGAGCCACCGCATCACGGCTGGTGGTGGAGAATTTTTACGCGCATCTGTCGGCACTGCCGGAAGATTATCCGGTCGACAACGCCATTCGTGGCGCCGCAGCGCGAGCCAATGCGCAGATCATGGAGAAGGCCAACGCGCCCGGCTCGCCCTACCCGAACATGGGCTCCACGGTGGTGGTGGCCGTAGTGCAACAGCGAGCCACCGGACACTACGCCTGGATCGGCCACATTGGCGACAGCCGCGCATACCTGATACGCGCCGGCCGCCTGCATCGACTCACCACCGATCACTCCGCGGTACAGGTACTGCTAAGCCATAACCTTATAACACCTGAAGAGGCTAAAAACCATCCGGACGCCTCGGTGCTGACACGCAGCTTGGGCCAGCAACCGGAGGTGGAGATCGACCTAGAGCAGCACCCGCTGGCTATCGGCGACACGCTGCTGCTCTGTTCAGATGGCCTGTGGGGATCCGTCTCCGAACTGGATATCCAGCATGTGGTGAACACTCCCGGTGTTACGTTGAAATCTTCCGCTCATGGCCTGCTCGAGCTGGCTCTGATGGCAGGCGGCAACGACAACATCGGCATCGCAATGGCGCGCGTGGTGGGACTTCACAAGGCTGCTCTTTCTTCCTCCTCGCTCTCCGCTCCGCCCATCAGCCACCACACCGTACTCTGGGTAGTTCTGACGGTGTTTGTGATGGCTTTCGCCGGCTTCTGCGTGATAGCCTATTTCGCCTTGTGGCACCACTGATCGGCTGTGTCTGCGTGGAGGTAACGCCGTGACGCTGGCCGCCGAGCCAGGCTGAAGTTACAGCAGAGTCAGTCCGTAATCCATCGGGATGGCAATGCCGGAGACATCCGCAAATCGCGCTGCCCGCTCAACCGCCAGCGGACCCTGCGGAGAAACCTTTGCCAACAGTTCGGCATAATCTTTGAAAATCTGATTGGTGATGAAGAACTCACGTCTGCGAATTCCAAAGCGCTCCATGGCCTGTGTGCTTCGAACTACCTTGTCCTCTTCGGCGCCTAAATAAGCCCACTCCGAGCCCGGCGCATGGTCGTAGACGACGATATCTGGTGCCAGCGATTTGGCGTGAGCGAGCGCAATATCCGGGTCGGGCATTTCATGCAGGCAAAACTCGAAGTACACAACGTCGCCGTGCGTTACAACATCAGAAAAATCTGAGTGAACGATCTCCACGACGCTCTCAAGACGCTGGGTTTCCACATGTTGCCGCAGTTGCTGTATTGCCTCCGCGCTCTGGTCGATGGAGATTGTTCTCTTTGGTATGCGGCCTATATCCAGAAGCTGCTTCGTGCCCGCTCCAACGAATAGGACCACCTTGTCTTTGAATGGGTAGAAATCTTCGAGATTGCTGGCCATCTGGTCGTAATCCGCCGCCATGCACAGCTCCTCAATTATCGTTTTAATCGCAGACCATCAAGTCTACAGGGAATTCTGCCGTAGAATCGTCTTCCGGCGCAGCGACCGGCTCCGCGCCAGCCGCAAGCTGGGCCGTAAAGAACGCATCCACCTGAGCCAGTACCTCGGCCCCGGTGCGCGAATGGTAGATGGCCGCCCTCAACTTGGCTCCGCCCGAAACTCCATGTGTAAACCAGGTGGCAAACTGCTTCATCTTGCCTGCCGTCTCACCCAGCCGCGCGGCCTTGGGCAGATCTTTGGTTGCCTCGGCCTCGTCCAGCAGCATCTGAAAATATGCGCGGATCATGCGGTAACGGTCTTGCACCGTGGGGCGCTCATATATGCCGGTTGCCGTATACTGCGCGATCTGGCGGAATATCCAGGGGTTCGACGGCGCGGCGCGGCCAATCATCACCGCGTCGCAGCCGGTTTGGGCCACCATGGCCACAGCGGCCTCCGGAGAATGAATGTCGCCGTTGCCGATGACAGGAATCTTCACTGCCTGCTTGACCTTGGCGATCCACTCCCAACGCGCCTGGCCGCTGTATCCCTGCTCGCGTGTCCGGGCATGGAGCGCCACGGCGTTCAGCCCCTCGGCCTCGGCCATTCGCGCCAGTTCCATGCAGACAATATCGTTGTCGTTCCAGCCCATCCGAAATTTAACAGTGAAGGGAATCGTCACCACCTTGCGCACGGCACGGAAAATCTCGCCAATGCGCGGCAGGTCGCGCAGCAGGCCCGAGCCGCCGTTGGAGCCGACCACGCGCTTGGCCGGGCAACCCAGGTTCAGGTCCACCAGATCGAAGCCGGTCTCTTCCACAATCCGCGCCGCCTCGGCCATAGTCTCCGGATTGGCCCCGAAGAGTTGCGCACCGATGGGGTGCTCGTCGTCGTAGAAGGTCAGATAGCGTTGGCGCTTGGTCTCGCGCATCCGTGCCAGGCCGTCAGCGGAGGTGAACTCGGTCATCAGCAGCCCGCAACCGCATTGCTCATTTGTGAGTGCCGAGTCGACTCCTCCCTGATCTCTGATCTCTGTACTCTGATCTCTGGTAAACAAACTGGCGTGACGAATGAAGCGGCGGAAAACCGTGTCCGTGACGCCGGCCATGGGAGCCAACACCGTAGCCGGAGTCACCAAGACATTCCCCAGGCGCACCTCGACAGGCACGCGCGCCTCGGCGGGCATTGCGTACGCCCTGGGGTTGTCCCAGTTCTTCTTCACAGTAAAGCCCTTGCCGGCCATAATCCCTTCGAGGTGCTAAACGAAGTTGGGCCTCCGCGCAGGCGGAGGCCCAATCTACCTTAAGGTTAGAGACGCGGTTACTTGGCTGCCGCGGCTTCCTTGGCTCCGTCGGACTTGGCAAACTTGCGGCGGAAGCGTTCCACTCGGCCTGCCGTGTCTACCAGGCGCTGTTTGCCGGTAAAGAACGGGTGGCAAACCGAGCAGATTTCCACGTGTATGTCGCCCTTATGGGTCGAACGGGTCTCAAAGTTGTTTCCGCAGGCGCATTTCACATGTACCGCGGCGTAGTTGGGATGAATCTTTTCCTTGGGCATCGCTGAAGACAAACCTTTCCTGCAATATCTCTATTGTAGGGGGATTGGGGCGGTTTAGCAATTACCGGCTCCTACTGCGCCAGCGCCTTCTCGATCCCTGCCTCCACCAGCGGCGTCATCACCGCGTATCCCGCCGGCAACGGATGAACACCGTCCCTGCTCAGCGTTGCGGACAGCCCGTCGTGTTCGTCCTTCATTGCCGTATGGAAGTCCACGTAGACGTAGCCCTTCTCGGCCGCGTAGGCCTTCATCCAGGCATTGATGGCCACAATCTTGGGCGCCGGCATAATTCCCGGCCTCCATCTGTAATCAACAGCGGGCAAAATTGAGCACAGCACCACGCGGATATGGTTGGCAGTGGCCAGGTCCGCCATAGACGCCAGGTTGTCTTCAATTTGCTCTGGCGTCTCAGGCCCCGTATTCCCCGCAATGTCGTTGGTCCCGGCCAGGATCACCACGACCTTCGGCTTCAGCGCAATCACATCTTGCCGGAAGCGCACCAGCATTTGCGGCGTGGTCTGCCCGCTGATGCCCCGGTTGATGTACGGCTTGCCCGGGAAGGAACCCTGCGGCCCAGTAAAATGCCAGCCCTCGGTAATCGAGTCGCCCATGAAAACCACACGGTTTTCGCCCACGGTCGGAGGGGCCATGTCAGCATCAGCCTCCTTGAATTTTTCCAGCCAGCCAAAGTCTACCTGCAACAGTTGATCGTGCTTCCTCCAGTAGTCGTCGTTCGGATGAGGCGCGGGCGTTACCTGTGCAGGTGCTGGAGCTGGGGACACTGGCTTACTCCCAGGCTCCTGGCCTCGTGCCCCGGTTGCCATCAGCAGGCAACTAAAGGAAAATGCGGCAATAGCACTGCGCAATTCAATTCGATTCATGACTTTGGTCTCCATCCTAAGCACGCTAAAATCAGCCACTCAACACACGACTCTGATTGTAGGCAACTTCGCCGCGATCTCACAATCATGCTTAAGAGAACCGCTCTTTTCCACAATAAAGCACCCAAAGCGCACCGCTACGCACCGGCGGCCTTTGCGTTACGCTTGAATCCAGATGAGTACATGTACGATTTGCGATGGAGTGGGGCTGGTGCGGTCGGTCAACGCTGACGGAAAATGGGTTTCGCGCGCCTGCGAGTGCCAGGAGATGGTGCGCGAAGAGCGACGCCTGGCCGCCGCCCACATCCCCGAGCGTTACCGTCATTACACTCTGGACGGATTTGAAACGGCCTTTCGTGGAGCCGATGACTCGCTGAAACGCGCGCATATGACCGCTCGCAAGTTTGTCGAAGCTTATCCGGTCGACACCGCCGGCAAGGGGCTTCTTTTCACCGGCTCCATCGGCGTGGGCAAGACTCACCTGGCGGTGGGCGTGCTGCGCCGGCTGGTGAGGGAGCGGGGCGTTCACGGCCTCTTCTGCGACTATCGCGAACTGCTCAAGAGCATTCAGAACAGCTACAACCCGCAGGTGCAAACAACGGAACTCGAACTGCTCCAGCCGGTCTTTGCCGCCGAGGTGCTGGTGCTGGATGACCTGGGAGCACAAAAGCCCAACGAGTGGGTCTGGGACACGGTGGCGTTGATTCTGAATACCCGCTACAACGACAAGCAGACCACCATCATCACCACCAACTATCCCGACCTGCCGGCCGGAGCAGGTTTTAAGGCCGATGAGAATGGAAACAAGCCCGCCAAAAACGAGGACACGCTTGGTGACCGCATCGGCGACCGCATGAGGTCGCGGCTGGCTGAGATGTGCGTCCGCATCGAAATGATCGGCGAAGACTTCCGTCAGACCGTCAAACGAGCGCGATTTGGGTAAACCCCTACGTTGGGACCAGCGCCTTTGGTTGATTCGCGGCAGAATTATGAGCGGGAGTTGGCTGGTGCACCGTTTCGATACAGTAAATGCGAAAAACCTAAGCTACGTGGAAGAAAGACCTGTAGCGTTTCAGAACAAGCTGTAGTGTTTTGATACAGTCGCCGAATTGGCGCTATTAGAGATTGTTGACTGGTTTATCACGGCCATGCGATGGGTGTAACACTTCAGAATACCCAGAGGCTCGCCAGCACAAGCAGAATTGCGGCGACAGTGAAACCCTGGTATACAAGATCCTCTGTTTGAAGGGAACTTGTTCGCCCACCAGAGGACTCTGTCATGGGGATGGATGCGGTTGGGGAGTAGGTATGCATTGCTAGCCTGCCTTTCAATGCCTTCCGGCAAGGGTTACGTATTATGAATCTGACCGGTTCTCGCGCTTGCCTGTTTAGACACAGGTTATTCCCAAATGACGCGGGAAAATATTAAGAACAGAACAAAAATGTCGCTGATTATCCTATCGGTCAAGTATGAAAAAACATCTGTCTTACAAAAGGAATGTGGGATTCCTTCGGTAACGGGAGCCAAAAATCTCTCCGGGGCATGGTTTATATTCGACCTTTTATATAGAAAAACACGCCCCTGGCTGGGCGCGGCCGACGCATTACTCCCTTATCCAGGTCCCAAGCCAGGCTAGAGCGCGAGCAAAGGGCCCTAACGGTGGCCGTTTCGTCTCCTCATACCATTCTGGTGGGAGCTCTGCGTCTGGTGCAACATATGTTTGAGTATTGGGGGTAAAGTTCTTGAACATTTCCGGCTCGAACTCCCGGATTTCGGCTATGATCGGGTCGTTAATTTCGCCTCTGGCTGCCCTCTCGAACTCCTCCCCTCTCGCCCGCCGCGCGATGGCCAGATCCAACAGCAACTTGGCCTCTTCCGCACGCTCCTCTGCCTGCGCTAATTGCGCGCCTTCAAACAGCTGATCGGCCTCCCTGTGGTGGATGCGAGCAACATTGAGACACTCTTCAACCGTCGTGATGCCCTCAAATGGGTGGGTTAACATTTTCTGAGGATTGTTGTCTGGCATACGTACCTCCTTGCCTGAAACACCCCTTAAGCAGAAAAATAATCGTATAGTATAACGGCCTCCTATATTAATTCCTCATATAGATGGGATACAAGGGATAATTTATCGCGTATAGGTGTAAAATTTCGCTCGTGAGCACTGGTCCTGGATTTGCCCCTACCGCCGAGAAGGAAAAGCGCAACTGGCTGCCGCTGGGTTTGGCCGCGGCCATTGTCCTGCTGGTTACCGCGGCCATCGTGGTTCTGGGAGGCGGAAACGCCCGCGGCAAGGCCACTATGAGGCCAATCTCCGCGCCCCTGGACCCCTATGCGGGCAGCCTCACGCTGACCCGTCTTGCCATGAGCGAATCCAGCAATCTGGCCGGAGGCAAGGTTACCTACCTGGATGGACACATCGCTAACCAGGGCGCCCGCACCGTCACTGCCGTTACCGTGCAGGTGCTCTTCCGCGATTTCGCCCACGAGGTTGCGCAGAACGAGACCGTGCCGCTCATGCTCATCCACATGCGCGAACCCTACATTGACGTGGAACCAGTCTCCGCGGCCCCGCTTGCTCCCGGCGGCGAGCATGACTTCCGCCTGATCTTCGATGGAGTGACGCCAGACTGGAACGGCGCTTACCCGGAGATTCGCATTCTAGGCGTGGAAACTAAGTAGACTCATCTCTTTCTCACGGGGTTCTGACTGGATTTCGCAGAATTGCTGGAATAGAACGAAGGGAGACGGGCCGGAGCCCGTCCCCTTCAATATCCAGAACGGCTAATTTGCATATTTCACCGGGACTACCATCCCAGTGTTATTTGTGCTCTTGAGCTTCTTTATCCTTCTCGTCGGGGGGCTTGGAGAGATGCAGCTTGCTCATCTCTTTGGCGCCGACGGAGGGATCCTCGGGCGTTACTTTGATGCCCGAAGCCATCGCCTCCGAAGTCCATTTCATGTAATAGGTCTTTCCCGCTTCCGCTTCAAACCGAATCCGCTCGTTCTCCTTCTTTCTTGCATCGCTCAACGCCGCGCCGGTGGACTGGATCACGCCTCCGTAGTACATGTCCGGCAATCCGGTGACGACCACCGTGCCCGGAGCTACCTCCATGAAGGCGTATTCGCCGTTGAGAAGTTTGGCCAGAAAGACGCCGTTGACATAGAGATGGTCATGAGAAGCGGAGCCCGTGAATCTGTAAACGCGGTAGATGCAGACAATCGCTTTGCCTTCGGATGGCGCGGGCAACACGGCTGGCGCGTCCTTGGCTGCCGCTATTGGCGGAGCTACGGTAAGCGCCAGCGCGCAGCAGGCGAGCAGGATAGTTGCGGTTGAACGGAGTGTAGCTTTATGCATTTGAGAGCTCCTTTGCAAAGGAAATAAAATCAGCAAACATACTACTTAGATGACCATGAAACGGTCAACCGCTTGCGCTTGCGTCGATTTGAGTGTTTTCTTTCCTCCATAATGCTCTTGGTCTTCGATAACGGTTTGGAACGGGCGTGTTCCGTCCGGCCCGGTAAAATCAACCTTGTATGCAACTAGCCAACCCCGCCGCCGAAACCGTCCCTGAAGGCAGCCGCTTTCTCCGTGCCTGCTTGCGCCAGCCGGTGGACCGCACGCCCGTCTGGTTTCTGCGCCAGGCTGGCCGTTATATGCAGGAGTACCGCGACGTTCGCAAGCACCACACGCTGGTGGAGATTTGCAAGCAGCCCGATTTGGCCGCCGAGGTCACCATCACCGCCGCCGAAAAGCTGGGCGTGGACGCGGCCATCATCTTCGCCGACCTGCTGTTGCCGCTGGAGCCGA
>CAZFMB010000096.1:0-15711 GCA_964520005.1 uncultured Occallatibacter sp. | reverse complement strand
CTGGGCATCCGCAACGGCGTGCGCAAGATCAACGTGGACACCGACAACCGCCTGGCCATGACCGGAGCGATCCGTAAGGTTCTGTGGGAGACTCCTGAAAAGTTCGATCCGCGCGACTACATGAAGCCCGCCCGCGAGGCCATGCAGAAGGTGGTAGCGCAGCGCATGACACAGTTCGGCCAGGCCAGCCACGCCGGCGACTACAAAGCCGTCTCCATCGTCGAGATCGCCAAGGGCTACAAGGACGGTTCGCTCAAAACCAAGCCGCTGGTTGCCGCCAAGTAACTTCGGCAGGCTTCACAACAAAGGGCCACTCCGCATCAACGGGGTGGCCCTTTCTGATTCATGTATTGTGAGGCAGTATTACGGTTGCGAATAGTAGCCGGTACGTGTGCGCGCCTTCAGGCCGGGCTTGTCGACTTTGACCACAATATCGTGATACTCATCGGGATGAGCGGCCGGAGGCTGGTTGTAAGTGAGAACATAGTATGTCTTCGCATCCGCAATGCAGCTCTTGATTTGGCTGGCAAGGTCGCTGCTGCCGATAAGATTCTGCCCGCCGGTCTGAATGACGAGAACCGGGAGATAGAGATCTCCTATATCAACGTGATTGATATCGCGTACGCCCTTGACGTATTGCATATAGTTGTCCCCTCTGCTGACGCCGCTGACGGGCATGACATCATAGAGAGTCATACGCGCCTCGCGCAGAGCCGTAGACAGCGAAGCGATGTAATTGTAGATGTGTTGCCGCTGCTTGGTTCCTCCAATCGAAATCGGGTTGGAGTAGATGCTCCAGCCGGAGCCGAGCCAGATGAAGAGCTTTCTGCCCGGCCTCTTGCTCTGTTGCAATGCAAAGACACTGAGGGCCTTGAGCGAATCCTCCTCGCGCAAAGACGCGCCATCAATGCCTTCGTAACTCTTGATTTGCATGAGTCCCGCGTAGCTGGCATCAAGGACGCGCAGCAGTGCGGCGCCATCGCGCGTGGGCCGATTCTGTTCCGAGATACCTTTATTGGTGAGCACGAGCAGAGAAGTGGGCAGGTCAAGCACTTTGTTGTTCTGATTGAAGTAGTCCACCAGCAATTGCCGCTGGTTGGCTCGGTATGTAAAGGGCATGTTGATCGCGTCGTAAACCAGGAAAACCTCGACAGGAGGATCGGCATTGGGGGTCATCGCGCTGGCCGCCTGGACAGAAACGAGATTCTGCGGTTGCTGATTGTCAAGCAATTTAAAGTCGGACGGCTGCAAGCCACCCACGGGAGCGCCGGCTTTATCCGTGACCACAACATCGAGTGTCATGGTCCGATTCCTGCTCACCGAAGCGGGATAGGGCGAGCCGCTTGGCTTGCCATCCGGGTTGTGAAGCAATCGAGCTGCTTTGGCCTGTAAAACCGGATCGGGATGAGCGGGGTTAATCTTCCCCATGGCCAACTGCTCCAGCAGAGACTGCGCCTGATTCGACCGCCCCTGCGCCAGAATGAAAACCGCCTTCTCTTTCAGGTTCTCTGACGAACTGTTCTGCAAGATCTCCTGAATCTCGCCCACGGCGCGCGACTCATCCTTTTGCATCATGGCGTTCAGCGCCAGCAGTTTCAGGTTCTCGTCCGGCTCGGCCTTCGGCTGGACTTGCTGATTGTTCTTGGCGCGAATCTCAATCTCCAGCGCGCCACATTCATCGATCCAGCGGCTGCTGGGAAAATCGCGGCGCAACTCGCCGCAGGTATCCAGCGCGGGCTGAGCCTCTCCCAGTTTGTTCTCGGCATAGGCCTTCCAGTAGAGCGCGCCGTCGGCGTTCGCACTTCGTTGCTGAACAACATTGGAGAAGATGGCTACTGCATCGGCCCAGCGGCCTTCATTGATGGCTCGCGTGCCGTCGGCAAAGGCTTTGCTATCCGGCGCGCCGGCTGCCGCGAGAGTATCCTCCATGCCAGCCGGCGTAAGTCCGCCCAAAAAGTATTGTCCTTGCGTGAACTGGGCATGTCCAGCGATGGGCGCGCAAAGTTGTGCAATAAGAAATGCGGAACAAAACATGATTCTGGTATTCATATCGTGCCTCCTTTCGACCGTGAGTTCTCGGCCGTCTGTTGATCAGGGATTCTGGAGCGCAAGATGCGCACTTCAAAGAGCAGGCTGTTGGAGTTCATTTCGTTTTGCAGCCGGGTAATAGCCGCGGCGTTCAGTCCACCTTGCGAATTGGATAACTCGGCAAGCAAAGTCTCGAGGCGATCCAAGGCCTCGGCCAGCGCCGGATCGTCCTGTTGCTTCACCTGCTGGCGGCAGATGCGATTGGCTGTCAGCAGGCTGCGGGCCTCATCGCGCAAAGGGGAGACCATCTCCGCGCTATCCGCATCGGCGTGCTTCAGCTCGACCAGCAGGCGCTCCAAGCGATCCAGGTGATCGCCCAGAAGCACGACAACCACGCGCTCTCGCTGTTGCGGCTGCGGTTGCTGTTGGGGCTGCAGTTGTGGCAGAAGCGGCGGCTGCGGAATCGCCGCGGGACTGGCGGCTGTCGAGATCCGCGGTCGATGGTGCTCCCAGACGCGACCAGCGAGAAAGGCTCCGGCAATCATCAGAACGCTGGCGGCGGCATAAATCCATCTGCTGAACCGCGGCAATGTCCGTTTGCGTTCTTCATAAACGGGCAGAAAGGGAGCGAGCGATTGCCAGAGCCGATCGCCATAGGCAGCATCGAGGAGGGGCGGCTCTATGGCCTTCACCGAGGCAAGATCGCTCTCCAACTCCGCGTAGGCCCGGGTGCACTGCGCGCAACCGGCAAGATGGCGCGATGCTCTGACGGGCTCCTCTTTGCTGTAATACAGCTCGATCAAATCATCTTCACTCAAGTGCTTCATCGTGTAGCCCTCAAGGGAGCCAGCCGGCCCCGCAGCTTTTGCACAGCACGAAATACCGTTTGCCTGGCCGCATTGGGTGTAATCCCCAGCGCGGCTCCGATCTCCTCCGTGGAGCAATCCTCCATGTGGCGCAGCACGAAGGCGATTCGTTCTGTTGGCGTAAGGCAGCTCATGGCCTTCTCCTGCAAGGCCGCAATCTCGCCGCTCAACAGCAGACGGTCAGGCCCAGCGGCGCCATCCGCCACCTGTACTTCGTCCTGCACCGGATCATCGGCGCCTGCCACGCGGCTGCTATCATTGACCCGCTGACTGGCGATTCTATCCAGCGCGCAACGGACCGCGATCCGGTAAATCCATGTGCCGAAGTTCGATCGCGACTCAAAGCTCTCCAGCTTGCGATAGCCGCGCAGGAACGCTTCCTGCACAACGTCTTCCGCATCGGCTTCATTGCCCGTGATGCGAAAGGCCACCCGGAAGAGGCTCTGGCTATGGCGCATCACCAGCGCCCCATAGGCCTCTTTATCTCCAGCGAGAATTGCCGAGATCGCCGCGTGGTCGTTCTTACCCATGCAGTACATTAGACAGGATTTTGCTGGGAGCGGTTAGGAAAGATTGTGGGAGGAAGTCGCTTCGATCCAAAATACGTGCGCCGGCTGGTCTGAAGCGAGGAGCCGGATTGCGCCATGGTCGTAGCTCAGCCGTTCATTGAGCTGGCAACATCAAAGTTGACGCGTGCCTTCGGGCATCGAGCGCGCAGTTTCGCTTCCAGCAATTTCAGATCGCTTACCTGGCCCTCCGGAATGGGTATCCGTGTCGTTATCGGATCGTAACGCACACCGAATGCCTTTTGAAAGATCAGCAGCAAAGATATGGGTGCACCCGTTTCAATGCGCGCCTCTGTCAGATAATTACCGGAGGAAAGCCACGGCGTGTACGCGCCGCCGACAAGTAACCCATCGGGCCCCAGCCAGATATCATCCTGCCAATGCACCCAGAAGTTGGCCTTCAAGGCCGCGCTGGCGTAATCAGAGCGACGGGCTTTAATGTACAGACCGCCCAGGGCGGATGTGCCGATCATGAGTACAAGAGCCGCAAAGACGAGCGGCAACTCCGCATCCTCTGGCGAAACCAGCGCGGCCCATCCGAGCAATAGCAGCAGCACAACGCCCGTCCCCAAAATCCATGGGGTCAGCTTGTGCCGATTCCTTTTCTCAGGCCTCGTTCCCGCAGTCAACCTGGCTATAGGCCCATCGGTGATGCGGAAGCTCGCGGCGATCAGACCAAGGGTGATGGCTGCGATAACAGCTACACAGTACAGGGTGATCACCGCGGGTGATTGGCTGGGGAGATGGAAGGCGATCAGCTCGCTAAAGCCAACCACCAGCGCCAGGCCCAGCAGAATCACAGCTGCATCCATGAGCGTGGTCTTTAGCGAATAGATCGGGTTGCGACGCCAGCTTTGCCACCCATAAAAAGCGATGCCGGCACAGAAGAATGCCAGAAAAAATTGCATGGTTCAACTCCGGCCATAGTGTACATCTCTGTAACACGACCAGACCAACGCGTTCCCAGGGTATAGACTTTTCCCATGGATGATTCCCTCGAGAAAATTGTCCGCACCTCCGATCCCGGCTGGCTGCGTTCGCTGGCGCTCCTCTATAAGGCCCGCCAGGCCGGCGTGCTCGTCGACGATGCTCACCTCGGCATCAATCCTGAAGACCAGACACTGTTGCAGATGGCGCGCATCTCCGGCCTATCCAAGCGTGAAATTGCCGGCGTCAGCGTCGCGCTGGGCATGAGCACCGTCGGCGTCACCATGGTGATCCTGGCATTCCTCGATCCGGAACCAACCAGCAAGCTCGGCCTGATGGTGGGAGGCGGAGCGGTCTGCGTGCTCGGCGGCGGCTTCTCCGCCATTCGCATCCTGACCAACCACAAGCCGCCCAACATCCGCGCCACAGCAAAAGGCATAGAAATCTTCTGGTCGTAGGCGGTAATTCAACCAGAATTAGTGAGAGTTCCTACTCTCCGCCTAAAGCCTTGGCAAACGAATAGAAGAAGTCCAGCGACTTCCAAAAGGAATCGACAGGCAAGCGCTCGTCTCGCCCGTGAGCGCGGATGTCGTCGCGCTCTAACGCAATCGCTGAGTAGCCGTAACAAGGAATTCCAGCTTCGGCGAAGTAGATCGAGTCACTGGCCCCGTTTTCCATTTCTGGAGTCACCGAAGTTCCCGGCCAGATTATCTGTGTCAGCCGCGTCAATGGTTCGAAGACCTCCGCGATCGGAGCAGGCGGGACCATGGCTTTGCGCTCCGGCGCAGTGTCGGAGACCTCGCCGGCGTGAGAGACGTACTTCACGCTCAACTTTGCATCGTTGAAAAGACCAATCAACTGCTGCCTGATCTCCTCCGGTGAATGGCCGGGAAAAATGCGGCAATTCACGATGGCCTGGGCCGGCAAGGCGTTGTTGGCGTGCCCGGCGTTGAGCCGCGTCGCAACGCATGTGGTGCGGAAATTCGAGTTATAGCTGGGATCGGCGCTGAGCCGCTCAGCGGCGGACAAATCGGGA
The DNA here is from genome assembly GCA_964520005.1 of uncultured Occallatibacter sp. Classification (GTDB taxonomy): domain Bacteria; phylum Acidobacteriota; class Terriglobia; order Terriglobales; family Acidobacteriaceae; genus Telmatobacter. The sequence continues at coordinate 10,288 of CAZFMB010000096.1, read as the reverse complement.
GGCGTGGCCAGAATCGCTCGAATATCGCTGGCACTTTGGCCCGTCTCCTGCCCGATGAGGCTCTTGAAGTAGGTGCGTGTTACATCGTTCATCTCAAAGGGAAAAGAGTACGCTGCCAGTTTGTTTAATGCCGCACTCAGTTCATAGATCGCGTTATCAGGCCGCGGCAGCGAGCTATGCCCCCCGCGATTCGTTGCCGTGATTTGGAAATCCGAGTAGACCTTCTCCGTAGCTTCCACGTCGGCCACCACCACGCGTTCGTGGTCCAGTTCCAGGCCGCCCGCGTCTGGATTGATCACGTAGGCCGCGTCCACCAGTTCTCGATGCTGCTGCACAAGCCACCTGGCTCCGTTGAACTGACCGCCCTCCTCGTCGGCTGTCAGCGCCAGAATCAGGTCGCGACGAGGCTTATAGCCCTCCCGGTGCAGGCGCAGGAAAATGGCCACCAGCGCCGCATCAGAATCCTTCATGTCCTGTGTGCCCCGCCCGTAGTAGTAGCCGTCCTTCTCCACAAACTGGAAGGGCTCGATGGACCAATCGGAACGAAGAGCCTGGACCACGTCCATGTGGCAAAGAAAGAGAACCGGCTTTTGCATTGTCGGATTAGCAGCCCGCAGCCTGACAACTAGATTTTGCTTGCGTTCATTCGGTCCCAGCAGATGAACGTCCTCGGCGGAAAATCCCGCCTCTAGGAAGCGCTTCTGCATGGCCGCGGTTGCCGTGGACACGTTTCCCTGCGGCGTGTCTGTAGTGTTGATCTCGATCAGTTCCTTGAAAATCTCACGTGCCAGGGCACGGTCTTCCGCTGAGGTAGTTGGTAGCGGGCTCTGCGCAAACAGAGCAAAGCCAGTGCAGGCGGCAAAGACAAGCGTAGGAAAAAGTAAGAAGGCAGTTTTTCGTTTCATGCCAGAATTGTACAAGTTAGGCGCGGGCAATTGGCCCTTCGATATTTTTTTGCCTGGCGATGAACCCCACGCAGATTTATGCACCAAGATTGGTGAAATCCACAAATTATGTCCATTTTTGCACTTGCTTCCACAGATTCAGCCGTCCTAAGCTCCTTCTCAGTTGGTGACCTCCAGGGAATTGGAAACGCAATTTCTTGCTGGCAGGACGATGCAGATTCGATCGCGCGCTTGCTCCAGGCCGGCAACGGCAGGGAGTTTGAATATCAATCGAGATTGCATCCAGAGCCAGAAGGGAATGTGCAGGAGCCGGCGGTAAGCAAAGATTCATCCTTGGCCACGCCGGGGATGCAAGGTTTGTTTTCAGCCGGGGAGTCACATCGGCCCAGCCGTAGCTGCAGGACGTGAGACATGGCGCGGGGAAACCCGCACGTGGTTCGCGGACGCAGCAAGGCGCCGCAGGCAGGCGCGATCTGCGAGGCAACTCGCGGAGCCAGCCGCCAGTGGCAGCCGGGGATGAGGGAGCGCGGGGCAACCCGCGAACTCACCGTCGGCAATGCCGGAAGATGCGCAGTGCGAGGGAACTCGCATACGCATTAAGAGGTGTCGCAGAAGGAGATGCGGGGTAACCCGGAGATTCATAAACTGCGATGCCGAAGGATGGAAGATTTCGAGGCGCATCGAAGCTCCGTCGCCGGTACAGCGGAAAAATGCAGCACGCGGGGAAACTCGTGGACGCATTGGGAAACTGAACGGGACGATGTTTGATCTAAGTAACCAGTGAGTTCATCGCGATCGAGGCGTCAGAGATTCCGGAGTCTCTGGCGCCTCTGTTTTTTGTCTGATCGCCAAATGCCATCCACGAAGACGTTGCTGTGCATCGCTGGACGCCAACTCTCAATCTGCCGTCGCGATAGAAGCTTCGCGCTCCGAACCAACTGATCTCTGATCTCTGTTCTCTGACCCCTGTTCCTGGTCCTTGTACTGCAACTGGTATAGCTTCCAATAGAGGCCGCGTTGAGCCAGCAATTCCTGATGCGTGCCCATCTCGCGCAACTGGCCCTTGTGCATCACTAAAATAGTCTCCGCCCGCTGCACGGTCGAGAGGCGATGAGCGATCAGCACGCTGGTCCGTCCCTCAACCATGCGCTCCAATGCACTGCGGATGCGCAGCTCGGTGTCGGTGTCCACGCTCGATGTGGCCTCGTCCAGAATCAGAATGCGCGGATTGAAGGCCAATGCACGGGCAAAGTTGATGAGCTGCTTCTGTCCGGTGGAGAGCGAGTTGCCGCGCTCCTGCACCGGCTCGTCGAACTGATGCGGCAGGCTCTCGATGAAGTCCAGCACGTTGACGTCGCGCGCGGCTCTCTGGAGATCGGCGTCAGTGATGGCCTCGTTGCCGAAGCGGATGTTCTCGGCCAGCGTGCCGGTAAAAAGGAACGGATCTTGCAGCACGACGGCGAAGTGCTGGCGAAGCGCGATCAGATCATGCTGGCGCAGATCGACGCCATCGAGCAGAATTTGCCCGGCGGTCACCTCGTAGAAGCGCATCATCAAGCTGGTGAGGGTGGTTTTTCCGGCGCCCGTGTGGCCCACGATGGCCACTGTCTGGCCGGGCTCGACGGTGAAAGAGACATCTTTGAGAATCCATTCGATGCCGTCAATGGCGGCGAGATCGGCTGATTCAGATGCAGAGTCAACTGCGGCCTGCTGGGCTTCTGTAAGTTTTTGGTAAGTGAACCAAACGCGACGGAACTCGATGCGATTGCTGCTGTCGCCGGGGAGGGGATTTACCGGGCTGACGATTTCCGGCTCGGTGTCCAGAAGTCTAAAAATGCGCTCGCCGGCGGCCATGGCCGATTGCAGAATGTTGTACTTGTCGCTCATATCCTGGATGGGCCGCCAGAAACGCAGTGAGTATTGGATGAACATGTTGAGCACGCCGATAGTGACGACGGGGGGAATGCTCAACACACCGAAGCCGCCCCACCAGATGACCAGCGCGATAGCCACCAGTGAAAGCAAATCAACCGCCGGATAAAAGAGCGCGTAGGCGAAGATGGTGTCCTTGAAGGCAACCATGTGCTGGCGATTGACGTCTTCAAAATCATCAAATGCCCTTTTCTCGCGATTGAAGAGCTGCACCACGCTCATCCCAGAGATGTGCTCCTGCGTGAAGCTGTTGATGCGCCCGATAGCAGTGCGCACCCGCCGATAGCTCTCCCGCACATGATCACGGAAGAGTCGCGTGACGATGAGGATCAGCGGCAGCACGGAGAAGGCCAGCAAGGCCAGCCGCCAGTTGATCTTGAGCATAAGGGCGGCCATGAAGACGAGGTTGAAGAAGTCATCCACGATGGCCAGCACGCCGGCGGTGAACATCTCGTTGACGGCGTCCACGTCGGAGGTGATGCGTGTGACGAGACGTCCCACGGAGTGAGTGTCGAAGAAGCCAATGTGCATGCGCTGCATGTGGCGAAAAATGTCGCGGCGCAAATCGAACATGAGCTTCTGACCGGTCCACTGCATGAGGTAAATCTGGATGAACTCGAAAAGATAGGCGCAAAGGATAGCGGCCAGATAGATGGCGGCCAGGTAGGTAATGCCCTGATAGGGATCGGCGGGGAGGCGGCGGCTGAGCCAGTTGGTTGATCCCACGACGTTGGCCAGGAGGTTGGTGACAGGCGAGAAGCCGGAGTCTTTGGGGAAATAGCGGTCGATGGCCACCATGATGAGGTAGGGTCCAGCGACGTCGCAGATGGATTTGAGGGAGACGGCGAGAGCCGAGACGGTAGCCTGCCACCAGTAGGGGCGCAGATAGTGGCCGAGCCTCCGCATGAGCCGGGAGTCGTAGACCTTGCCGGTTGGTTCTTCATCGGGTTTTTCAGGTTTCTTCTGTTTGTCGTCGGCCATGGGCTGGGAGGGTCAGGCTTTCATTTTCATTGTACCGGGCGGGATCGAGGGCTAATGCCACCAAAGGGCGGGGAAAAGTACTGAGGGCGGGCCTTATTGAGGAAATATTGCTCATGAAATCAAAGAGATTTGCCGATTTCAACTGATAGTGGACCGCAAGACCAACACGTGTGTTTTCACCCTGCTACTGGTGGCGGCGGGAGCGGGGCTTTGCGCCCAGGAGTACAGTTTTCGTACATTTGGGAACACGGAAGGGCTCGGCAACCTGGCTGTGCGGCGGATCTTCCAAGACCGTGTGGGCTTTCTTTGGGTGAGCACGGAAAACGGAATCTTCCGCTTCGACGGGGAACGCTTTGAGGCCTTTGGGCAGTCGCAGGGGATGCCGCCCAACTCCGGCGTAGCTATGGGCGATGCTCCGGATGGTTCGCTGCTGGTGGGAGGCAGCTTCGGACTCTATCACCTGCGCGGCAACCGCTTCGAAAAAATTGCATCCACATTTAAAACCATCAATTGGGCACAGGGCATTCAGGCAGACGGGAAGGGGCACACCTATCTCGGGACTGATACCGGCCTGGTGGAGCTGTCTTCGTTGCCGGGGCAGGACGGATTCTCCATGAGCAACATTGCTCCGCCCCCTGGCGTATCGGGGCCAGAGGCCTATGGCATCTTTTTTGAAGGCGAGGTTCTGTGGTATGGATGCGGGCTGGAACTGTGCCGCATGGACCACGGCCAGACCGAAGTTCTGGGACGCGACCGAGGGCTTCCTCCCAGGCAGGTGACCACGATCCGGAAAGACAGTCTAGGCAATCTCTGGGTGCGTGTCCGGAATGAAGGCGTTTTTGAGATGCCGGCTGGTCAGTCGCAGTTTCGCAGGCCGGGTATTTTAATTTCAGGCGGAGTGATGGTCGGAGTTCCCGCTCTGGATTCGGCTGGACGGCTTCTGCTGCCGTCCGCGGATGGGTTGCTGATTCACGACGATAAGGGCTGGCACAAGATCGGCCTCACCAACGGCCTGCGCGGCGATGTGTACACAGTGCTGGAAGACAGGCAACATTCTCTGTGGATTGGGATGGCGGGTCGGGGACTTGTGCAGTGGCGGGGATACGAGGAGTGGGAGAGCTACTCGACGGCCAGCGGAATGTCCAGCGATGTGGTGTATGAGATTCTTCTTCAGCCCGGCGGAGTGGTGTGGGCGGGTACCGAGGGAGGGCTTATGCACGGGGAGCGGCTGCCCTCAGGCATGAAGTGGAACAAGGTTGCGGGCCTGAAAGGGCTGGCGGTTCATGCCGTTCGCGCAGCTCCTAACGGGGATTTGTGGGTGGGCACAGAAACGCAGGGAGTGGGGCGTATCGATCCGCGAAGCGGAAACGTCTACTGGTTAGGCGAGGCACAGGGGTTGGTGGGCAAGGCGGCGTATGAAGTGCGCTTCGATCATCAGAAGCGGCTGTGGGCGGCAAATGAAAAGGGGTTGTTTGTAGCCACGGCTCCATATCAGCGCTTCGCCCGTGTGGGCGAATTGCCGTCTACGCGCATTTGGGCGATTACCGAGGGAAGCGATGGGACGGTCTGGGCCGGAGGCGAGAACGGGCTGTTCGCATTTACCGGAGGGCGCTGGAGAAACTTCAAACAGGCCGATGGGTTGAGCAATCTGGAGGTGCTCTCGCTGGGCGCGGATGCGAACGGACTAATGTGGGTTGGGTATCGTTACGGGGGCGGCATCGACCGCGTTCATCTTCAGGCGGGCGGGTTGGCGGTTGAAAAAGGAGTGCAGAGACGGGGCACTGATGGGCTGGTGTACTTTCTGGAGTTTGACGCTTCGGGACGATTATGGGCGGGCACCGAACAGGGCGTGGATGTGTGGGATGGTGCGCGCTGGAGCCACTACGGCATGGGCGACGGGCTGGCCTGGAACGATTGCAATCTGAACGCCTTTGCCGAAGAGCCGGATGGCACCGTATGGATTGGGACCAGCGGCGGCCTCTCCCGATTCAAGCCGCGGCCGCGAGAAGGGCCGGAAGTCCCGCTGGAGGCCGTTATCACCAGGCTCATCATGGGCCAGAGAGATGTTACCGGCGAGAGCAACGCATCGTCGGGGATTCACGCCAACTCTCTGGTCGTGCATTATTCCGCGCTCAATGCTTCGCAAGAGAATTCGGTTTTATTCCGCTATCGTCTGGAAGGAGCTAATTCGGCTTGGACGGAGACCACGCAGAGAGAGTTGCAATTTGCCCAACTGGCGCCCGGCGATTACCGGCTGGAGATCGAGGCGCAGGACAGCGATGGAATATGGAGCGGGCGCAGAGCGGAGTTTGCCTTTAGAACCCTCACGCCATGGTACCGTTCGTGGTGGTTCTACTTGCTCTGCGGGCTGATCCCATTGCTAGTGGCCGCGGCGGTGGTTCGCTCCCGGATGGCAGAGTTAAAAAGAAGGGAGCGCGAACTACGGCTGCTGATGAAGGCACAGGATGAGATCAAAAATCTTGCCTTCTATGATCCGCTGACAGGGCTTCCTAACCGCCGGCTGTTGATGGACAGGCTGCGCAAGACCCTGGCTGCCAGCTCTCGGAGCAAACGACTGCGAGCGCTGCTGTTTGCCGATCTGGACGATTTCAAGACGTTAAACGACACGCTGGGCCATCAGACCGGCGACCTTCTGCTTCAGGAAGTAGCCCGTCGCCTTTCCACCTGCGTTCGCGAAACAGATACCGTATCGCGCCTGGGCGGAGATGAGTTTGTGGTGATGCTGGAAGAGTTGAGCGAAGTTCCAGAGATAGCGGCGGCGCAGGCGGAGATCATCGCCATAAAGCTTCTAGCCGTAGTCAGTGAGCCGTACCTGCTGGATGGGCGGGAATGTCTGAGCACGGTGAGTATCGGAATCACAATCTTCGGAGGCGGCGAGCAAAGCACGACTGAGGTATTGCAGCAGGCCGATATCGCCATGTATCAAGCCAAGAACGCGGGACGCAACACGGCGCATTTTTTTGCACCCGCCTTGCAGGATGCGGTGAATGCCCGCGCGGCCATGGAAGAAGACATGCGACTGGCCGTCAAGACCGGCCAGTTCGTTCTCTACTATCAGCCGCAAGTGGATCGGGGCGTGACGGTCGGCGCCGAGGCGCTGGTCCGCTGGATGCATCCCCAGAGGGGTCTTCTGCAGCCAGGGGAGTTCATTCCCCTGGCCGAGGAATCGGGGCTGATTCTTTCCCTGGGAGACTGGATTCTGGGCGAGGCGTGCAGGCAAATTGAGGCTTGGGCGCACGGCGATGAAACGGCTAAGCTCACGGTTGCCGTCAATATCAGTGCGCGGCAATTCCGCCAGGCAGACTTCGTGGAGCGGGTGCTGATGGCGGTTGATAACGCTGGAGCCAGTCCTGAAAACCTCATGCTTGAACTTACAGAGAGCATGTTGGTGGACAATATCGAAGAGGTTATCGCCAAGATGACGGAACTCAAGGGGCATGGCTTGAAGTTTTCCCTGGACGACTTCGGCACCGGCTACTCTTCGCTCTCCTATTTGAAGCGCCTGCCGCTGGACGAGTTGAAGATCGACCGTTCTTTCGTGTGGGACGCTCCGAAGAATGCCAGTGGTGGCGCCATTGTGCAGGCCATCCTCACCTTGGGCCGGGCAATGGGTTTGCCGGTAGTAGCCGAAGGGGTGGAGACCGAAGAGCAGAAGGAGTTCCTGGCTGGTCTTGGCTGTCATGCCTTCCAGGGTTACCTGTTCAGCCGGCCGCTGCCGGAGGATGAGTTTGAAGCGCTGCTGGCGGGTTCGCAGGCTACACTGTTGGCGGAAGATAGGCGATTTTCAGCTAGATGAGCTGTGAGCGGGAATCCGACCGAGGCTTGTGGATATGAAACCGGCGCGGAAGATGAGCCTTCAGCGCCGGTTGATGCGAGCATCGAAGAACTTCGCTTAGTCGGTGCCGCCTACGATGGAAACCAGGCTCTGCCAGAGTTGGCTTAACCAACTGGTGCTGGCGTCGGTGCCTCCGACGATGCTGCTATCGGTGCCGCCAACGATGCTGGCGTCGGTGCCGCCAACGATGCTGGAGGCGTGAGCGAGAGTGGCATACGGGAGAACAAGTGCTAATGAAAGAATGAGCAGCATCTTCTTCATCTGAATATCTCCTTAATCAACGGTTAGAGGTGGCGTTGAATGCGATATCAACGTCGCGCGCCTGCGGACAGTACGCCCGCAAGCAAGAGTAACGTGACCCCTAACGTAACATGACCATTGGATGGGATACCAGGGGTTTATGACAATCGCATGAATGTTATGTGCCGGTAGAACGACGAGGTCAGGCGGATTCATGAGAATGCATTGAAGGAATTTGCGAGTTTCACGGAGTACTTAGGCTATCGGACCGGTTATTAAGGGGAATGGTAGACCATGGAAACTATCAAATCACTTTAATCCCATCAAACTTATTATCATGCGAATGTACTGAACTGAGGCACAAGCTCGGCGAGGATTTCTCGTTCTAGCCTGCTATACTCCAACTCAAGAGAATGTCAGCAATGATGCAAAACCGGCAGCGACGCGTATGGCTCCTGATTGCAGCAATCACAATCGGAATCGCGCTTGTTTGTCTGCTAATCCCGCACTCCCATTCCGGGGACGGCGCGAATTGGATGGCGATTCTACCGCTTCTCTTTGCTGGATTCATCTCGCCTCTCAGCCTCTTCGCGCCGCTGGCCTATGAATATTCTGGACGCACGCCCGATGCTCCGGCGCTGCCCACACTCTTCCAGCGCCCACCACCCTCCCGAATCGCTTAATTCCCTCACAACTGGTCCGGCTTTGCAGGACAGCTTCGGGCTGTTTTGCGTCTCGGGCCATTCCTTCGAGAAGTATTGCCTGAGATTTCAAAAGGGTGCATATGAACTTAAATGCGATCTATGCCTGGCTCATTTTTGTCGGGCTTATTGTATTTCTGGTCGTCATGGTGAGTCTTCTTCACTTCGGATTGTGGCGACTCCGTCTGTGGCGCGGCACAAAGCGGGGAGTGAATCGTTCGAGAATCTATTCCTGTTGCCTTGGGCTGGGAATGGCATTTCTCCAGGTGATGTGGCTGTTTTACCGGCCCAGCGCTGCTTACATTCTGCGGGTGCAGGAGGATGAGGACGCCGACGAGGATGATGAAGGCGACCCGGAATGCCCCACTAAGCAAATGAACCGCCAGTACAAACGAATTCGCCGCGGCGAGCCAATCGACAGGTTGGTGTTACGGCTTTGAGCCGGTGAAATTCGTATTCTCCCACCCTTGGTGCAAGAACAAAAACGCACCAATGATGGAACGCTCAGCTTCTTTCTGCGAACGGACGTATCGCATCCGTTTGCAACCCTCAGCATTTACACTGGTATACGGAGAGTCCTGTGTTTTTCGATAAATTTCTAACCAAGATATTTGGCACGGCGAACGAGCGTCTGATCAAGCGGTTGATGCCCATGGTGGCAGTGATCAGCGCCCTGGAAGCGGACATGAAGCTACTGTCCGATGAGCAGTTGCGGGCCAAGACGGCGGAGTTCCGGGCACGGATTGCGGAGCGCGTGGCGGAGCGGCTGAAGAGGTTTGATAACCCCGAAGAGTTGAAGGCTGAGGGGCATGAGGCGGAGGCGCGGGAGGTTGCAGAAAAGCGGGCGGCGGAGCAGGCTGCGGCCGAGCGAGAGGCGCTGGACGAGATTCTGCCCGAGGCCTTTGCGGTGGTGCGCGAGGCCGGCTGGCGAGCGGTGCAGATGCGCCACTTCGACGTGCAGCTGATCGGCGGCATGGTGCTGCACCAGGGCAAGATCGCCGAGATGAAGACCGGCGAAGGCAAGACGCTGGTGGCCACGCTGAGTTGCTACCTGAATGCGCTTGCCGGCCACGGCGTGCACGTGGTCACGGTCAACGACTACCTGGCCAAGCGCGACGCCGAGTGGATGGGCAAAATCTACGAGTTCCTCGGCCTCTCGGTCGGCGTCATCGTCCACGACCTCAGCGACGAGGAGCGCCGCGCCGCTTACGCCGCCGACATTACCTACGGAACCAACAACGAGTTCGGCTTCGACTACCTGCGCGACAACATGAAATTTGAGATAAAAGATTGCGTGCAGCGCGGGCACTACTACGCAATCGTGGACGAAGTGGATTCGATTCTGATCGACGAGGCGCGGACGCCGCTGATTATCTCCGGACCGACCGAGCAGACGACGGATAAGTACCAGCGCGTGCGCAAGATTATTCCCGCACTGGAGATGGGCGAGGAGATTGACGCGACTAATACGAGGCGCGTGGCGGAGTTGGGCCTGGACCTCAGGGAGGGCGAGAAGTACCTAACCGGCGACTACATTGTGGACGAGAAGCAGCGGACAATCGGCGTCACCGATGACGGTTGGGTCACGATCGAAAAGGAACTGGGGATCGGCAACATCGCCGACGCGGAGAACTGGGAACTGAAGCACTACGTGGAGACGGCGATCAAGGCGC
>CAZFMB010000095.1:0-15936 GCA_964520005.1 uncultured Occallatibacter sp. | reverse complement strand
CGTATGGCGACCATCCTGGTTGCGCCCTTCATGACCTGCTCGGCCCGCCTGCCGGTCTACATGCTGCTGATCGCCGCCTTCATTCCCAACATCGCCTATCTGCACGGATTTCTCGGCCTGCGCACGCTGACCATGCTCGGCCTTTATCTGGCCGGTTTTGTGGCCGCCATGACCACGGCATGGCTGCTGAAAAGCTCCATCCTCCGCTCCAGCGAGACGCCCTTTATCCTCGAACTGCCGCAGTACCGCATGCCCACTCTGCGCTCGCTCACCCTGCGCCTCGTGGACCGTGCGCGCGTCTTTCTCCGCCAGGCCGGAACCATCATCCTCTGCGTCACGCTGGCTCTCTGGGTGCTGGCTCATCTGCCCGTGATTCAGGCTCCCAGCGGCCAAATCTCCGCGCCCGAACTGGCTGACAGCGTCATCGGACGCCTGGGCCACTTCATCGAGCCGGCCATCGCGCCCCTCGGCTTCAACTGGAAGATCGGCATCGGCCTGCTCTCCAGCGTGCTGGCACGCGAGGTGATGGTCAGCACCATGGGAACGTTGTACGGCGCCGATCCCGACACCCAAGCCATGCACCTGCAAACCGCGCTGCACCACGACATGACCCTAGGCGGCGCACTGGCGCTGATGATCTTCTTCGCCTTCGCCATGCAGTGCACCTCGACCATGGCCGTAGTCCGCCGCGAAACCAACAGTTGGAAGTGGCCCGCCTTCCAATTCCTCTACATGCTGACGCTGGCATGGATTTCGGCCTATGCAGTCAACCATCTGGCCATGGCGTTCTTCGGATAATGCGAGACAGCCGCCACGACAGCCAGCGACACCCGCTTCTTGAAACACGCTCCAATACGAGGTAAGATCGCCTTACTATGCAGACCAAGGTCTCCACAAAAGGCCAAATCGTGCTTCCTCAACCGATTCTCCATCGGATGAATATCCGAGCAGGCGATACCCTCAACATTGCCCTCGAAGAGAACCGCATTGTGCTGACAGCCCCAAAGCGGAAACGCTTCAAGGCAAGAATCATCAAAGACCCGATTACCGGCTTGCCGGTGCTTGACGCGGGTCCTGAGGCACCCGTTCTTACCAGCGAAATGGTCCGCGAGCTCCTAGTTGACTTTCCATGAGATACCTTCCATCGTGAATTCCCTCACCAGCTATGCAGCCACTCCTCATCGCGGCCAATCCGTACTGGCGTATTAAACAGTTCGCTCAGCCGCGTCTCAGTCAATAGCTCCCCTCGCGGCCCGTCCCCCACGATGCGGCCTCCACGCATCAGAATCACGCGCTCAATCTCCGGCAGAAGATCGCTCAAATGGTGCGTAACCATCACCAAGCCAGTGCCTTCCCCGGCCAGCCGCCGCAGTGTCTCGCGCAGCTCACGTTGCGCGGCCAGGTCAAGCGCATTCGAGGGTTCGTCCAGCAGCAATTGCCGGGGCCGATGCACCAGCGCCCGCGCAATCAGAATGCGCCGCTTCTCCCCGGCAGACATCTCCCCCACCATCCGCGCAGCCAGATGCTGTGCCTCCATCCGTGCAAGGGCCTCCACGGCCCTCTCCCGCATCTCTTCGGTGACATGCAGATTGGGCCACAACGTCGAAGCCGAAAAGAATCCGGCAATCACGGCATTCAACCCAGTGGTCGTGGCCGTCCGCTCGCCGGGCAACTCCGTACCGGTCAACCCCGGCGCCACCACGCCGAAATGCCGCCGCAACTCGGTCAGATCCCAGCGCTCCCGCCCAAAGATACGCACCCTCATTCCCTGCCGCACAATGGGATAAAGTTGGCAACTCATGGTCAGTATCAGCGTGGATTTTCCGCACCCATTCGGACCCAGTATCGCCACATGCTCTCCGGCGCGAATCCGCAGGTTAATATCTTCCAGCACAACGCGCTCGCCACGCGCCACATTCACGTGACGCAACTCCAGGAACTCCTCTTCCTGGCCTTCCATTGCCGCCGCCTGATTGGGATGATCGCGTTCCATCAAGACACCATCCTCTCCAGCATAGCGGAACTGTGATAGTGGGCGAAGTCCTTGGTCGGGAGAAAATTCAGGTTTGTCGATGTAGCTTACGCGATTGCGAAAGCCGCGGTTCCTGCGACTTTAGCTGACGGGAGTTCAAGGTCGTATCTTATTCTATATGGGTGTGTAACAACATCAGGCATAGGTGCAAGGTTGTGATTTACCAAGTCCCAAAAGCTGGAACTGGGGCACATTCTATACTCTTATGCATTTTCTCGAGACGGAAGAACTGGAATTTAAGTGGTTGATTCAGGCAACTTAGGTGAGAAAGTACCTTTCTCTCCCGGATAGAGTTGGACACCAACGAGAGGTGCACCATGTGGATTAAAGACATTGCGTATCAGAGTTCCCTGAAAATCGAAGCACCCAAGAAAGGCCTTGAAATTCGCCGATTTTAATTGGTCGATGCGGTCACCCGGTATGGTATAGAAAACTCTTCCGGCCTTACCTTCACCGGTTTCAAGTCGCCTTTCAAGAGTTTTGGCAATGATGGTATCCTCCGGATTTATCGTTACTGACTGTCCATCATTTGTAAGGACCCACGAAGTTGGTATATGGATTAAGCGCAATTGTTCTTCGATTCCGTTTCCAATCTTTAATGTTCCATGCCAACCGCGGGTTATCGAAGGGGCGCCGCTATTCAATAAGTACACTGCAAATATGAGTACCGTAGTATTGTTCTCCCCAAGCTCCCAATTGACTTGTTCAATCGACATTGTAATTTCTGGCTTGCCTGAGACTACCTTCTTATGTTCGCGTTTCCACGCTGTGTAATTGGCATATAGAAAGGTTAATCCGGCTGCAATCCATAAATACGTTTTGACTCGCTCAATACCCGTACTCCCAGAAAAGAAAGTAGAGTAGGTCGCTGCCACGGTGAGAAGCAAAGAGCAAATTCCGCTCATCTTGCCCTCCATTGTCTCGAACACCGATGCAATGTACTTTCCAAACATGCTCGCAATGGTCTCACTGGACATTACCCTGTGTCAATTACATAATACTGACTGAAGCCGCGTCCTAATACGTTGCACATAGGATAGTACAACCCTCAGTGAATCAGTTATCAGTTCCCTGCCTTTACCCCTCCCACGGATTCACCAACGACGCCGCAATCTCCTCAAAGTGCTTGACGTTGCGCGTGGCGAGCTTTGCATGAGAGGCGAGCACGATTCCGGCGATTAGGTTGTCGCGGATTTCGACCGGGCGTCCCAACCTGCGGCACACGGCCGACAACTCGGCTGCCCGTTCTGCCGATTCGGTGTCGAATTGCAATATCCGGTCCTGAATCGCAACCTGAAGAATCTGCTCGAAGTGCGATTCCAGCCCGGCTCGCCGCTTGCCTGCTGGCATGGCCAGCAATCCAGCGCGAATCTCGTAGAGATTTATCGATGATGTCCAGATCGACATGCGGGGTTGACGGTCGAGCCAACGCGCCACCCGTGCATCCGGAACAGCGAGCATGAACTCCGAGATTACGTTGGTATCCAGAACAATCATTATTCGAAGTCCGGAATCTCCATCTTCAGGCCGCGCATCTCAGGGATCGGCTCGTCGAGATAGATGCCGCTTCCGCTGAACATCGCCACCATTTCCGTCCCCAGACCGACCGCCGGTGCCTTTTCTTCCCGCAGCGCGTTGCGCAGAATCTCCCGCGCCTCGGCCTCCATGCTGTGGCCGTGGCTTTTGGCTCTGCGCTGCAAGCGCGTCTTGAGCCGGTCATCGAGATTGCGAACCAGAATCTGCGCCATCCTCACCCCCAGGACTTGGATGCTATCATGATAGCACTTTTCGAGAGAAACTCAAAGCGGGTGCCCCCGGTCCCTCGCATTTGGGGACCGGGGATACCACAAATCTCCCCCAAACGACCTTCACACTACGCATAACTACACATAAACCGCCTTAATTCGCTTCCCAAATAACCCCATTACACGCAAAAAACCTCTACTTCTAAGTTAAGGCTCTTACTGCGCGTTTGGCACACGAATTGCACTCTTTATGCGCCAGATTGCTTCTCAATTTTGGCCCAGGAGTCCTTCAACGCGAGCGTCCGGTTGAAGACCAGATTGCCCGGCTTGGAGTCTGGATCGAGGCAGAAATAGCCGACGCGCTCGAACTGGAAGCGGTCTTCAAGTTTGGCGTTAGCCAGGGACGGCTCCAGCTTGGCGCCGGTGAGAATCTCCAGCGAGTTGGGATTGAGATTGTCCAGAACGTCCTGACCTTCCGCAAGATCGTAGGGGTCTGCCTTGGCAAACAAGTTGCCGTAGAGACGAATTTCAGCGGAGATGGCGTGGGCTGCCGACACCCAGTGCATAGTGGACTTGACCTTGCGGCCGTCGGGAGAGTTGCCGCCGCGGCTGGCTGGATCATAGGTGCAGTGCACCTCGACGACGTTCCCATCCGCGTCTTTCACTACGCTTTGTGCGGTGACGAAGTACGCGTTACGCAGCCGCACTTCTTTCCCTGGTGAAAGTCGGTAGTACTTGGGCGGAGGAACCTCGCGGAAATCATCCTGCTCAATATAAATCTCGCCGGAAAATGGCACCTGGCGCGTGCCGGCGCTCATATCTTCAGGATTATTAAGAACTTCGACGTACTCGACCTTGCCAACTGGGTAGTTGTCGATGACCAGTTTCAGCGGGTGCAGAACGGCCATGGCGCGGCTCGCCCGGCGGTTGAGGTCTTCGCGCTGGAAGTGCTCGAGCATCTCGATGTCAGTGCTGCCGTTGGTCCGCGAAACACCTGAGGCGGCAACGAAGGTGCGAATAGCTTCCGGGGTAAAGCCGCGGCGGCGGATTCCACAAAGAGTGGGCATGCGTGGATCGTCCCAGCCGTTGACGCGCTTTTCCTGCACCAGCTGTAGCAGCTTGCGCTTGCTGAGCATGGTGTAGGTGATGTTGAGGCGGTCGAATTCGGTCTGATTCGAGGGGAAGATGCCCAGTTGCTCGATATACCAGCGGTAGAGAGGCTGATGGTCGGCAAACTCCAGGGTACACATGGAGTGGGTAACGCGTTCGATGGAGTCCGACTGGCCGTGAGCGTAATCGTACATGGGATAAATGCACCATTGGTCGCCGGTGCGCTGGTGTGAGGCGTGCAGAATGCGGTACATCACCGGATCGCGCATATTCAGATTCGGCGAGGCCATGTCGATCTTCGCTCTCAAAACTCGTGTCCCGTCGGGGAACTCACCAGCCTTCATGCGGTTGAAGAGATCAAGATTTTCTTCGACAGACCTATTCCGAAATGGCGAATCCTTGCCGGGCTCGGTTAACGTGCCGCGGTGCTTGCGAATCTCGTCGGCGGAGAGGTCATCGACATATGCTTTTCCGGCCTTGATGAGCTGCAAAGCCCACTCGTAGAGCTGACCAAAATAATCCGAGGCATAGCAGAGGCGTTCCCACTCAAAGCCCAGCCAGCGCACGTCCTCCATGATGGAATCAACGTACTCCTGCTCTTCTTTTTCAGGATTAGTGTCGTCGAAGCGCAGGTTGGTCTTGCCGCCAAATTCGTCGGCCAACCCGAAGTCGATGCAGATGGCCTTGGCGTGGCCGATGTGCAGATAGCCGTTGGGCTCAGGAGGAAAGCGGGTCTGAATGACGGCGTCGCCGTACTTTTTTGTGCGTACATCTTCGGCGATCATGTCTCGGAGGAAGTTGGAGGGAGTGGCAGCGGCTGGGCTTTCCGGATTCGTGTTAGTCATGGCTGTAATCAATTATGCCACTGAAGGGCGCAATCCCCCGGTCCGAGAATCCGGATAAGTGGCACATAAACTTCTTTAAACAGTGAACCGCCACCCCTAGTAGATATTTCAACGCACCCAATAAATTCGATGGCGCTCAGCTTCCTTGGGGTAGTCGACAAGCAGGCGCGGCGAGAAAGATTGCAGGCCTAATTCGTCCGCATGCTGGAGCGGGCCGATCTCTTCCTTCGAATCAATAGGGATAAAAGTCTGACATTGAGGATCATCCCCATTCTCCCAGTCGATCCAGTCCAGGAATTCCTGGAAGTAGCGTTGCCCGCAGAACTTGCACTTGCGCAGATCTCTGGTTTGGTGCGGTTCGTCCAGGAATGTCTCGACGACCGTGAGAGCTTCGAGTAAATCCTTGCTCGTCAGCTTCTCCGTCTGCCAGAGATGGCATTGTGCCGGAATGCTCATGATGCCTCCGCTTGACTCGGCTCTTTCCGGCCTGCCACCTACACCCCTAAAAGACGATTCGGGTTAAGCTTCGTGTGTGGCAATCAGTACAGAAAATGCCACAACCATAAGATGTACCGTCGGAATGTGTCGCATATATATTAGGTGTTTGGCATACGACACCATCATAGAGTATTGGGAGAGGTGCGCCGGCCTGAAGTGCTCCACGGTTCATATCAATACGAACGAGATACTTTTTACAAGAACAGCACTGAACTGTATCGCGTCCGCTATCTTCATGATTCAACCGGACTCCAGGTAATCCAAGTGCTATTGTGTTACCCACGCGCATTCCCGAAGCGCTCGCACGTCGTAATAGTGCAGCCGTGCGTTCACCAGGTTCTCTTACTTTCTTATCCAGAGCTTGTATTACATGCCTGTAGGCAGGAGATACAGGGTTTTCGCATATACGACAAGGAGCGTTTACGGGTCTTTTACTCACAGATATTTTATCGAGTAGTGTCTGATCGGTTAGTTTTTGAAATGCGGCCTGACGGACATATCCGTCATTATCATTCTGGGAAATTTCAGCGAGTAACCTTTGATTGGTAGATCCCATGTTTTCTACAGCGACCCTGCGGACGACTCTGTCTTTATCATTTTTTGCAAGGTCAGCTAATATTGCCTCGCCAAGGAGGCGCCGTACAGCGATGTAACGCACCTCATCAAAGTGGACTTTCTTGGCAATTTCAGCGAGTAACGTCTGATCGGTGAGCATTTCTACCGCGGCCTTGGCTGCCATACAGTCACTATTATTTCTTGCAATTTCAGCGAGTAGGGCTTCTTTCCTGTTCTCTGCTGTCTTACGGACCACACTATCCTTATCATTTTTCGCAATTTTTGCGAGCAGAGTCTGGTCGGTAAGTCTCGAAACTGCGGCTCGGCGTATTTCGCAATCTGAGTGTTTCCATTTGGGTTTAAAATAATCAGCGATTGCCATCTTGAAACTCCTAGTACTGGTTCGCAGCTGGCCAATTTTTAATATACCAGCAAGATTTGATGCCCCATGTCTCGATTCTGAAACTTGGGATGAAGCTGCCTGCATATTGAAATGAACGCTGCTGCTCCTACCGCAATACGTGTGATTCTGCACTCAAGCCATCGATTGCAGGCTGGCTTCAGCCTCTCTAATGCGGGCAAGGCAGACGTCGCGGCCAAGCACAGCCATGGTTTCAAAGAGAGGCGGCGCGTTTTTACGTCCACAGACGGCTACGCGGATGGGCTGAAAAGCCTGCCCGGCCTTGAGTCCTAGTGACGCTGCGGCCTGACGAAGTGCCTGATCGAGCGAATCGTGATCGAAGTTGACTGCTGGCAAAACTTCCAGCGCGTGTTGCAGGACGCGCAGGGCCATCGCAGCATCGCCGCCCTTGGACGGAATCAACTCCGCTGGGTCATACGGCGCGAGTTCTTTCACAAAGAAAAAATCGGCGGCGGCGGGAGCTTCGCCGAGCAGCTTGATGCGCTCGCGAATGAGCGGAGTAACGGCGAGTACTTTTTCCGGCGTAGTCTCAAATCCGGTCTGCGAAAAGAATGGTCCGATTAAAGAAGCGAGCTGCTCGATAGTTAATGCGCGAATATGCTCGGCGTTAAGCCAGACGGCCTTGGGATCGAAGGGGTCAGCATCGGTAAAGTTGACGACGGCGTTGGAGCGATTGACATTTTCCAGTGTGAAGGCTTCACGGATCTCGTCGAGATCCATAAACTCGCGGTCATCCTTGGGCGACCAGCCCAGGAGGCAGAGAAAGTTGACGAAGGCTTGAGGAAGAAAGCCAGCATCGCGATAAGTAGTAACACTGACAACGGGGCCATGCTTACGCTTGGAGAGTTTGGCGCCATCCGGTGCAACGAGCAGAGGCAGATGGGCGAACTGAGGCGGCTCTATGTCGAGACCCTCAAAGATCAGCAGGTGCTTGAAGGTGTTGGTCAGGTGATCCTGTCCGCGGATAATGTGGCTGATGCCGAGATCGGCATCGTCGGCGCACGAGGCCAGGTGGTAAGTGGGCATTCCATCTGAGCGCAGCAGGGCAAAGTCTTCCACCTCGTCGGCGAGCTTGGACTGCTCACCGTAGACGCCATCAACAAAACTCAAACTTCGGCCGTGGCCGCGTGGTACACGATAGCGGAGGGCAAACGGTTCTCCTGAATTAGCGCGGCGATCACTCTCTTCCCGTGACATTTCCCTCATTCCGGGGTTGAAGAGCCATGCGCCCTGCGCGGATGACTGATTTTCATCTCCCGCATGTGCTGGCGTGAAGTCACGATATGCCAGCCCCTTGGCAAAGATGGCTCCGGCCTGCCGGCGATGCAAGTCAAGCCGTTCGGATTGCTTGTACTCTTCGTCCCAGTCGAGACCCAGCCAGCGTAGACCCTCGAAGATGGACTGAACACTCGCATCGGTGTTGCGCTCGACATCGGTGTCGTCCAGGCGCAAGACCATGGTTCCGTGGTTGTGGCGGGCATAAAGCCAATTGAAGATAAAAGTGCGGGCGCTGCCCACGTGCAGAAAGCCGGTGGGAGAGGGAGCAAAACGCACCCGGGGTGTCTTGATTACTGAGAGAGTCGAATCATGCATCGTGATTGTATGTTATCAATAGCGACGCGGGCCGCGCTCCCTCTGCGGCAATCCGGCCGTCTCAAGCATGAGGCGCATAATGCGGCTGCGGCACTCTCACATCAGTTGACACGAGGTGCTCAGGCTTTCGACCGCTGTGCCGGATAATGCGTCTATGATCTGCTTTTGACTTGACCAACACGACCAACTTGAAGAATCGGCAGATTATTGAATCAGTTAACTAAGCTTCGGGAAAGTTGGTCTTCGTGCGACCGGTCGGAAAATCCATCGTGAAATGCGGATTTCTATCCCTCCCATCACCGTTGAGCGCGCGGAGTATGCCGAAGGGCTTCCGTGAATGCATCGTGATCTCTTTGGTCGGCTCCTGTTGTTCATGCGCGGCTTGACGGCTTGGTTCTGGTGTATGTGGATGCTCAGATTACGCGCTATTCGGCGCCACACATATGAATTACTCCGAAGGAAACTCCCATGCGCCTGGATCCATCATGACTTCATTTTGTATCCATACATGTTTTTTCACTCCGTCATCGTTTTCTATAAACTTTTCATCCGGAATAGTTAGGGATAGTTTTGTCAACTCGCGCAATACATCCAATTGCGACGGGTAATCATCGAAGCGAACGCTTCCCCAACCGTCCACAAAAAACGAATTCATCAAGTCAATCTGATGCTTATACTTGAGCGCCATATCCTTCTTTTTGTGTTTCATGATTTGAGATGGGAGGATATCCTTATTCGAAATGGTGAGGACTACATTCCGTTCCGTGCCCGAAACTGCGATAACGCGTGTCACCATTCTAGACAGATCGGTTGTAATCCACCCTCTCTCGTACGTTGCAATCAGGTAGCGCGATTCACAGCCAGGATCGACCGCATACTTTCCGCAGCGAAGATGCACGGTAATCCCTCCCGCCAACGATCCATGGATTTCAGCAAAGGTTGGGCCGATTACCTTATGCGCCATCTCTTGAACCATACTCGCGCGTTTTTGGTTTCTCCTCCAGCGAATATGAGGCGCCTCAGTCCACATCTCCTTTCCCGCGGAAAATAATTTTGCTTGACGAGCGAAGTTCACGACAAAGGTAAGCGGGTGAACCAAGGTTTCCATAACCATGCCGCCATTGGACTGCAATTCCGTCCAGTAGCGCTCTCTCGGCTCATCCCCTTCGAGAAACTCCACGGTGATATCTTGCAATTTGCCCAACTTAGCAAGCGCCTGTGAGGTCTCTTGCATGGACACAGCGGGCACACATTCGAGCAGCTGGCGGTAATGCGGATTCAGCGTCAGAAGATAATTGAGCGATAGTCCCTTCTCCAGCCAATAATAGCTCAGAACAAAAATGTTATCGAACAAAAGACTGCTTGATCGATTCAAGAGCAGATCAAGCTCGGCATTGGTGCCAACGATAGGCTTTTCAAGAGCAAAGCGAATTCCCCGGTCTGCAAGTTGCAGCATATAGTCCAGATGGGATGGCGTGGGGACGGCAACAATAGCGAATTTGGAATGAGCATCGGCCCATCCGGAAATTCTCTCTACCACATTCACTTTGCCCGATTCTCGCTCCTGTTTGCTCGCGCAGGCAGAAAAGAAGTTATGGATATTCAGAGCTTTCAAACTCTTTTTGTCGGACGGGGATAGGTAATCGGAGGCGATTGCCAATTGCAAGGGATGATATACAGCAAGCAATGCCGGTAGAATGCGCTTGCGTACCACATCGCCATAGCCGATCACGGTGATGTTTGGTCGCTTGCGCACATGCAACGCCGGCACAACCCGAATCAAACTGGCAATGACGATAACAATATAGCTTTGTCCAAGCAATGCGGAAAAAAGTGATTGCGTCCGCTGGCTCATAGGAAACCCTGAAACTGCGCTTCCTGACAGGGCTGCGGATGGGTCATTCACATTGAGCATCATCATGGCCGTCTGTTGCAAGCCCCTGTTCCACAGGATGGAGAGCAGCACAACCTGGGTTAGAACGACGATGGGAAGCATGATCAGATACTCTGCCTCGTCGTACAGATTGAGCTTCGCTCTTTCCACTAACGGCCTAAACAGTGCGTAGTAAAAGGTCCACTGGATGGACTCTATGAGAAAAATAGATAGAATCAGCCAGCCAATCCATGTCAATTGAACTGAATAATGCGGTAAGGCAGCAAGGACTAAAGAGGAAAAACGGCGACGCGCAATCCATAAGATAATCGCACCGAGCAGTACGAATTGCAGATAACGCTCGCTGTCTGACGCATGAAAATCGGGGCGAATCTTCGCATCGAGGGTGGAATGAAGAATAGGGCGAAATGGACCGCGCTTGTAGAATTTCCACCATTGAAGTGGAGACAGGAGGCGCAGAACAAAAATGCCATGATAAAGAGTCCATGCGGTCCAACTGCGTTTGGGGCCCCAGGAATAGGATTCATAGGATGGAAGACTGCTTACCTTGATGGCCACATTTGACTTGAAGCGGAGCCAAAGTCGTTGCAGTTTTCCCTTCATAGAGTAACTCTCCTCGACTCAGAATATGACATTTATAGTCATTAAGTACAAGACAAGAGTCTGCTCCACAATCGAATTTGGAAGCGATAAAATCAGAGTAATTGGAAATACCCCGCCATGCGGAATCTACTCGTTCTCGTACTCCGAACCGCCGCGTTTTTTCGGCACTCCATGCACAGAGCTGAGCAGATCTTCGACGACATCTTCAAGTTGACGCTGGCTTTCGATCACCGCGCTCATGCTCTTCAGATCTTCCGGCTCCAGTACGCGCTCTACCAGGGCAATGGCGTGGCACTGGGCGACGTGGTCAAGATTCAGCCCCTCCGGGGTTTTGGCTTTAATGCTTACCTGATCCGTTCCCAGGCCCAGCAAGTCAGCGAGGTGGGCGCGCATCTCGCCGGAGACGGGCCCGATCTTGGGCGCGGCCAGAATCAGCGTGGTGTCGATGTTCACGATGCGGTAGCCGGCGCGTTGCAGCGTCTCCAGCGCCAGGTTGAGAAAGATGGCCGAGTCGGCGTTCTTCCATTTCGGGTCGCCGGGTGGGAAAAAGCAGCCGATGTCGCCGGCGGCAATGGAACCCAGCAGCGCGTCGGTTACGGCGTGCAGCAGTACGTCGCCGTCGGAGTGACCGGCCAGGCCCTCCGGGTGGTCCAGCGAGACTCCGCCGATGCGCAGAGGAACGCCCGGCTTGAAGACATGCGAGTCATAGCCAAATCCAATCCGTGTTTCCATAGTTCCTTGCCTGTCCTTGCTTGATTACGCTCTTAGCGGGCGCGTCTGCACATGTAAAACTCAGCTAACTCCAGGTCGCCCGGCTGCGTAATCTTCAGATTAACCGGAGAGCCATGCACCACGGCTACCGGATGGCCGGCGCGCTCTAGTACCGAAGCCTCGTCGGTGCCCACAAACCCGTCCGCCAGGGCCTCGGCAAAGGCGCTCCGCAAAAGGCCGAAGCGAAAGCCTTGAGGCGTCTGCGCCAGCACAATAAATTCGCGCGGAATGGTGGAGGTAATCAGCGCCCCGTGCGCGGTCCGCTCCACCTGCTTGATGGTGTCCACGGCGGGCAGGCCAACGATGGCCGCCCCGTGCTCCAGAACCGCGTCGATGGTCCGATCGATGGTGGCCGCGTCAATCAGCGGCCTGACGGCGTCGTGCACCAGGACAACGTCGTCAGGCTCGGCCGGCAATGCCTCCAGAGCATGGGATACGGACTCCTGACGGGTGTCGCCGCCTTCCACCACGCTGACCCGGTTGGCAAATCCATACTCGGCGATCTGGGCCTGAACGCGCTCCATCTCCGGCTTGCGCACTGCCACATAGATCGCCGTCACCCGTTCCACCGAGGCAAAGGCGCGCAGCGAATGAATCAGGATGGGAACACCATCCAGCGAGAGAAATTGTTTGGGCTGCGGCCCGGCCATCCGGGTTCCCAGCCCCGCGGCGGGAAGTATCGCAAAGACTTGCATATCGGTTGGAGTATACAACGGCGAGGGGGATATTGGAGCAAAATGAGCAAATTTTACAGAAAGAGAAGCGACTTCTCCCTAGGTCTCGGATTCGAGACCTGGGGAGCGGAGTTTGTTAAATCCAGCGTGCGAGCTCTGACTCAGCCGCCTGAATCAGAAACGATAATTCGCGCCTACCTTGAACACCTGTAAATTCGTATTGAGTGTGGTGGCCCCATCATTGTCGAATTTGTCAACGGCTACGGTGCTGTTCGAGAAGCCGTAATAGTCATACTCGCCCTTGAGAGAGAATTTGTGCTGGAGCGCGTATTCCGCCCCGCCGCCTACCACCCAGCCCATTTTAGTAACCGAATACGGTGCAATAAAATCATCCCCCGTCGAAACTATGTAAGCGCGATACGTGAAATCGCCGATACCAAGTCCGGAGGTCCCAAACACGAGCAAGTGATTTTTTGTGTAGCCGATGCGGCCACGAATCGATGCGAGCGCACTAGTATGTGTAGAACAGTTGAAGGTAGGATTCGGACAGCTTGTTTTACCGGTGATGTTGGCCCAATCGCCATCGCCTTCTGCGCCGACAACAAAATTCCGCGCGAGTTGGCGATTATAGCCCACCGTTCCGCCAGCGATGCTACCGCTCACATTGTGAAGAGCAGTGGTCGCATCCCCTAGGAAATCGAAGTGATTGGTACGGCCCCAAACGTAGCCTCCATTAATACCCGCATAGAAGCCATTCCAGGAGCTAGCAGGTGATGGTGCAGCCGCCGGGACATTCTTTTTGGCCGACGAATCAGCGGCCATGGCTGGGAAAGCGCCCAGCAACGCTAAAGCTAAGACGGGAATAACAAAACGAATCTTCATCGTCTATCCTCCAAACTTTGGTGTATGCGCTTGTGACTAATTTTCTTACCTAAGAATAAATTACCCGGGAGGATTGAATCAACCAAGTGATTTTAGCTTTGCCCCTTATCGGCATATCATTATTGAAATGCGCTCCAAATTGCCCATCGATCTGTCGCTGCTCCGGCCCGGCCTCCGCTTAGCCGTGGGTCTCTCCGGCGGCGCTGACTCTGTAGCTCTGCTGCGCGCTCTCCAGGCCCGGAGCGGAGAGCTGGGCTTGGTGCTACACGCCGCTCATCTCCACCACGGCCTCCGCGGCGATGAGGCCGACGGCGACCTGGACTTTGCCCGTTCACTCGCCAGCCAATTTGGCTTGCCCTTCCACGAAGCGCGGGTCGATGCCGGAGCAACGGCCAAAGAAAACGCGGAAACCATTGAGGAGGCAGCCCGCCGACTGCGTTACGGCTGGTTCCGGCAGCTTATGGCTTCGGGCGAGGTGGAGACCGTGGCCACCGCCCACACCCGCGACGACCAGGCCGAAACCGTCCTTGCGAAGTTTCTACGCGGAGCCTGGACCGAGGGCTTGAGCGGCATTCATCCAGTGATCGAGTTCCCCGAAGGCCGCATCCTTCGTCCGTTGCTCTCCACCACGCGGACTGAGATCGAGGACTATCTCGGCGCACTGGGCCAAAGCTGGCGCGAAGACTCCTCCAACCGTCACCTCACTTACACCCGCAACCGCATCCGCCACGAGTTGCTGCCGCTGCTGGAGAGCTGGAATCCGCAACTGCGCGAGCACCTGGCGCAGATGGCCACATTAGCCCGCGACGAAGAGGCTTGGTGGACTGCCGAATTGACCCGTCAGACGCCGACGATGTTGCTGCCCGGTCGTCCTGTCCGTGGCGGAGGTCGCGCCTCTGACGATGGCCTGGCCATCGATGTCAGCAGGTTCACCCAGCTCGCTCCAGCCCTCCAGCGCCGCATCTTGCGTTTCGCCGCCGAGCAGTTGGGCACGGCAATCGATTTTTACGCCACCGAAGCGCTACGCAACCTGGCACTCATGGGCCGCGCCGGACAGAAGCTCCAGATGACCCAGTCGCTGCACGCGGAGCGAACCGCGCGGGAGTTGCGGCTGACCATTCAGCCGGGGCTTCCTTCCGGCAAGCAGACTGCTGAACAAGCTCCCGAGTACACAGTAACCATTCCCGGCGAAGTAACCGCTCCAGCCTTCGGATTGCGGCTGCGGGTTGAGGTTACAGAGCTTGCAAAATCGGGTGTGAGTCGCTCTGCCACATTGCGCAACTGGAGACCCGGTGACCGCATCCGGCTGCGCCACTCCTCCGCCCCGCGCAAGGTAAAGGAAGTGCTGGAGCGTCTTAAAGTTACCGGCTCCAGTCGCGCTCTCTGGCCGGTCCTTGAATTCGACGGCCGCATTGTCTGGATGCGAGGTGTTGAAGCGGAACCGGAACCGGGAATCCACATCGGGATTACCAGTCTGGATACCGCAGCGGAACCTGCCCCATAATTACTGCATGTTTCCCCGCTGGAGAGTACAATTTAGTTACTGCTTCTTTAGGTGGTGGCATAGGTGTGTCTGCCGCCAAGCTTCCCGCTTTTCCTGTGACTTTGTGCAATGTACAGGCGTCTAAAGAAGATGCAGTCGGTGTTGGAGTCCCGTTTGACAGCTTTTCCAACACTGGAAGAGAGGAATACAGGTGAATTCGACCGTCAAATCGATCATTGTCTGGGCGTGCATCATCGCCTTCGGCATGGTTCTTATCAGCTGGGTGACGAAAAACGCCGCCGGTAGCAAAACTGCGGAAATCGGCTACTCCGATCTGCTGGACAAGATCGAAGCTGGACAGGTGCAGGACGCCACCATCCAGGGAACCGACGTTCACGGCCACTTGAAAGGCTCGAAGGATGAGTTCCATACCATTATCTCCGGGAGCACCGCCGATAACCTGGCCAAGGAACTGCACGCAGCCAAGACGCATTTCGATCTGAAGGATCCGCAAAGCAACAACTTTTTTGTGCAGGCGCTCATCAGCATTGGGCCGTTTGTTCTCCTCATCGGCGTGTGGTTCTTTTTCATGCGTCAGATGCAGGCCGGCGGCAATAAAGCGATGTCCTTCGGCAAGAGCCGCGCGCGTCTGCTCTCCATGCAGCAGAAGAAGATCACCTTCAAGGAAGTGGCCGGTGTGGATGAGGCCAAAGAAGAGCTGAAGGAGATCATCGAGTACCTCAGGGAGCCGGCCAAGTTTCAAAAGCTCGGCGGCCGCATTCCCAAGGGCGTGCTGCTGGTTGGCCCTCCGGGAACCGGCAAAACGCTGC
>CAZFMB010000094.1:0-16757 GCA_964520005.1 uncultured Occallatibacter sp. | reverse complement strand
TGCGATTCATTGCCGTCGCCAGCCGGGGTCGCGGTGGCGTGGGCGTTGATGTAGCCCACTTCTTCCGGCCGGATGCCGGCGTCCTTCAGAGCGGCCCTCATGCTACGCTGCGCGCCCTGGCCCTCGGGCGCGATGCTGGTGATGTGATGGGCATCGGCGCTCATGCCGTAACCGATAATCTCGGCCAGAATCTTGGCTCCGCGCTTTTTGGCGAACTCCAGCTCCTCAAGGATGAGGATGCCGGAGCCCTCGCCGATGACAAAGCCGTCGCGGTCCTTGTCAAAGGGCCGGCTGGCGCGGGTGGGTTCGTCATTGCGCTGGGAGAGCGCGCGCATGGAGGCGAATCCGCCCACCGAGAGCGGCGTAACCGCTGCCTCGGCGCCGCCGGCGATCATCACATCGGCGTCGCCGTGCGCGATGATGCGCGTCGCGTCGCCGATGGCGTTGGCCGAGGTGGCGCAGGCTGTGGCCGTAGCCGAAATCGGTCCCTGCGCGCCATAGCGGATGCTTACATCGCCCGCCGCCATGTTGACGATGGCAGCGGGAATGAAGAAGGGCGAAATTTTGCGCGGGCCGCCTGCAAGCAGAGCCGAGTGCTCGCGCTCGATGATCTCAAAGCCGCCGATGCCGGAGCCGATGAAGACGCCAACCCGGTCGGCGATCTCCGGAGTGATCTGGAGACCCGACTGGGCCATAGCTTCCTGGGTGGCGGCAAAAGCAAAGTGGATGAAGCGCCCCATCTTGCGCGCTTCTTTCTTGTCCACAAAGTTGTGCGGGTCAAAGTTCTTGACCTCGGCGGCAAAGGTGGTGGTGAAGCCAGTGGTATCGAAAGCCTGAATAGGCCCCATGCCGCTGGCGCCAGCCATCAACTGCTGCCAAACCTCGGGCGCGGTGTTGCCCAGGCCGCAGACCAGCCCCAGGCCGGTGATTACAACTCGGCGAGTCACTGGCTACTTGCCGCCTTTCGCATTTTTCTCGATGTATTCGATCGCGTCCTTGACGGTCTTGATCTTTTCGGCTGCTTCGTCGGGAATTTCGATGTCGAAGGCCTCTTCGAACTGCATTACCAGCTCGACTACGTCCAGCGAATCCGCGCCCAGGTCTTCCTGGAAGCTGGCGCCGGGGGTAACTTCGGCTTCGTCCACCTGCAACTGCTCGACGATGATTGATTTGACTTTCTCTTCAACGGCCATGCGTGTTTCTCCTCATGATTTTTAAACTTGGAATCTCTCCGGGGCTTGCCTGTTCAGCCTACCGGGTCACGGCAGGGGAACACAACCACTACGCCAGAAAATTTGCGCATGGCCCCGAAATTCAAGTCTACCGGGCGGGCGGGCGGAGTGTAAAGGAAGCAAGATTCAGGGACTAGGGATTATGGACTAGGGGAATAGAAAACGGGCTGAAATATAGCAGGAAATGCACAGGCAAAAGGCGTATATTAGGCGAAACAGTAGATGGAGGAACCGATGCAGACTTTAATTGTCGGGATCGTGGCTGCATGTGTAGGTTTTTGTGTAGGCATTTTGTGGCGACAAGCACGCGTGAAAGAGCTGGAAACCGAACTCAAGAATGAGCGGAAGAACATTCAGGAGAAGTTGACGCTTATAGATACGGCCAAAGAGACGCTTGCCAATCAGTTTAAGGCGCTGGCCGGAGACATTCTGGATGAGAAGAAGAAGAGTTTCTCCGAAGACAGCCAGAAGGAGATTGGCTCATTGCTACAGCCGCTCAAGGGCCAGATCGAGGATTTCCGCAAGAAGGTGGAGGAGGCGCAGAGCGACTCGAAGACTGGCGTGACGAAGTTGGAGACGCTGATCGGGACGCTGGGCGGGCTGAATCAAAAACTCAGCGAAGAGGCGCACAACTTATCCACAGCGCTGCGTGGTTCCTCGAAAGCGCAGGGCGACTGGGGCGAATTCATCCTACGCGATCTTCTTGAAAAGGCCGGCTTGCATGAGGGAGAGCAATACAGCTTTCAGCAGGCCTTCTCTGGCGTGGAAAGCGAAAGTGGCACAAAGACCAAGACGCCTAGAACGGATGTCATCGTTTTTCTTCCAGGTGGTCGTCACCTGATTATCGATTCAAAGGTTTCATTGACCGCCTACACCGACTGGGTGAATGCAGAGACTGTCGAGGAGCGCAAGGCTGCAGTCAAGCGGCACTTGTCGAGTGTGCGCGAGCACGTAGATGAGCTGGCTGAGCGGAAATATCAGAAACTTCCGAAGTTGGAATCGCCAGATTTTGTGGTGATGTTCATTCCCATCGAGCCGGCTTTTCTGGAAGCGCTGCGGGAAGATGAGGAATTGTGGCACTATGCCTATCAGAAAGAAGTTCTGCTGGTGGGGCCGACGACGCTGTTGTTTGTCATTCGCATTGTAGATAACCTATGGCAGCAGGAGTTACAGGCCCGCAGTGTAAAGGACGTGATGAATCGCGGGGCGGAGTTATACGACAAGTTTGTTGGTTTTGTTAGCGATCTGGAAGCCGTTGGCAAGAGTCTGCACGGGGCAGATCTAAGCTATAACAATGCAATGAAGAAGCTGAGTGAAGGACGCGGAAATCTTATTCGCCAGGTTGAATTACTCAAGGAGTTGGGTGTGAGGCCGGGGAAGTCCCTACCTCGGAATCTATTGGATGCGGCGGGAGGCGAGGAGCCAAGTCTGGCGTTGGCGGCAAATGCAGAGGAGAGTGGCGAGGCAGAGCAGGGCTGAGAAAACTCTCCTGTAAAGGTTCACAGCTTTTCACTCCTCCGATAAATCTTTGTCAGCGTGTGGCACAGCGGCGTACACTGCTCTCCAATACCCATCACAATAGAAATTGGAGAGCCAATGAATTCGAGCTGGAAATCCATTGCCGGTTCCATGATTCTGGGAGCGGTAATTGCCTTTGCCCTTGGTGGCGGGTGCTTCTACGAAGCAAAGCAATATGCCGCGCTGGCTCCAAATGAGAGCACGGCGACTGCGCACCTGAATATGCGTCTTGAATCCAACAGAAACAAAAGCTATTCGCGCCACAAATGCGATTACAGCTTCAGTGTCGAGGCAGTTACATATCATGGATATGAGAATTGCCCGCTTCAGAACGGCGATAATCCGGTGAAAGGGGAGATTCTGGATTACGCCGGCGTTCTGCTGAATTCAAGCGCCACTGTCTATTACGATCCAGCCAATCCGTCGACCAATAGCCTGACCGAATTCGGCGCGTTGAGCGAGCGCGACTATCTCTATGCAAAGCTGGGGATCGGTGTGGGATCGATACTGAGTTTCCTCGTTATTATCGGCGCGTTGATTGTTCCCAGCGCAAATCCGGAAGGTGGAAGGAGTAGAAGGAGTGGCGGGATCGTCGTAGATGCCGAAGGGACAGTGATTTATCCGGATGAGATAAATGCCGGGCAACAGGAGTCTGCGGATAACTCCAACCAGGCTGGTTCAGCGGAAGAACAATCGGATCATTCAGCAAACTATTGATCTGGCGATGGCGGCTGAGGCGTAAGAGGGCTGCGAAGAGGCGCGGGACGCAGTAACATGAGGCTCACATCGAAAAAGTGCCGGACTTTTATGGCTACAAAACAATGGAGGAAATCTGATTATATGTCGAAGACGACAACAAGGAAGGAATTGTAATGCCAAAGGGGTTCTTCACCCAAGGATTGTGTCTTCTCACGAACGGACAGACAACCATGTCCGATGTTAAGGGATCTCTTGTCGGAGGCGGATTTCAAATCGCCAAGGAAGTTTCCGAGAGTACAAATGACTGGTTCTCCGGCCCGGCTGTAATTGTGCCGTACCTGCCCGAGATCAACGGTCTCGTTTCGGTTGACGTGGTCAATCAGCCTTGGCCTGACGCCATGGGAAGTCCTAAAGATGATCCCATCACATTTGCCGCATGGGGAATGGGACACTTTGGCCCTTTTACTTTTCCGGGCGGGCTGACGCGCGCGCGCCAGCAATCATGGGCTTGGCAAGAGGGTGCCTTGATCTCACAGTCGCACTTGGGGTTCATCCGCGTGCGCTCGAGCTACGTTTTCGGTTGCCCCAAGGATGCGCTGTGCCTGCCCGTGAATTACGATCCTACAAGAGAGATACTGTTTCTGACTAGATTGACTAAGGCACTCTTCGAGATAAAGACAGTCATTGGCTATTTCAACCCAAACGGGGAAGTTCTTGAGTGCCATTCCGGATTCACCGATCTCTGGAAGCAGTGTATCGAACAAAACCTGGTTCCGCTGCCGTTGTGGTCAAACATTCGCCTCTATAACTTGAATAGCGAATTCGGCTTTATGGACACGGTTGGCAACAGCCAATTGGACATTAGGGACGTTGAGGCCATTTTCCCGCGAGCAAAATATAGTCAACGCGATGTAGGGCGTTACCTTCGGAATGTAAGCCTCTATCTGTTACAAGTGGGACGAGATTTGTGCAGCGGAGAGTCTATCGATGGGCCCGTAGAAGACAATCTTTCGTGGGTTATCGAATCACTCGAAGAGGGCTTGGTTCAACCACCTCGGAGGGTGTTCCGCCTTATTCCAAGATCGAATAGCGATCGAATTCATGAGGCGATCGGCACATACAAAGCGTCGAAGACATGAACTGAGCACTTGACTCTACGCGTTTGCTATTTACATTCAAATGCAAACGCCGCCCGCACTCGCTTCCAGGTCGTTTCCAAATCTTCCGGCAGGATGCGCGTCTCGGCCACTGTCGTCATGAAGTTGGTGTCGCCGGACCAGCGCGGCAGAGCGTGCAGATGCAGGTGGCCTTGGACACCTGCGCCGGCTGCCTGGCCCAGATTCATGCCAAAGTTGAGACCGTGCGGGCGGTAGAGTTTCTCCAGCGCCTGCTCGGTGCGCTGCGCCAATTCAATCAGTTCATGGGCAGCCGTGGCGGGCAAGGTAGCCAGACGATCCAGATGGGCGTAGGGCATCACCATCACGTGGCCGGAGGTGTAGGGAAAGGCGTTCAGGCAGACAAAGCAGTGCTGGCCGCGATAGACCAATCCGCCGGCAGCCTCGGCCTCCTCGGACTTCATGCCGTGGGCAATCGCGTAATCGATGGAGGCCATCAGGTTGCAGAAGACGCAGTGGTGGTCGCCAGGCCATGCAGCCAGGCTCGCGGGAACGCCGGGGCGGGCAGCGCTGTCCGCCGTGGTGATGTAGGCATAACGCCAGGGAGTCCAGAGAAGGTCCATGGGATGGGTTCCGTCTGCATCAGTATAGAAGGTTGTCGCGCGGGAGTGCTGACATTCGCAAACCCAATATTTTGAGCGCGGCGCGTGTGAATATACGGTGAACTACGCGGTACTTGCCAATTGGTTACATTGACGGGGGAAAGCGGCGGTTGCTACACTGGAGAGCGTAGCTTCCTGCGCGGATTCCAGCAGCGAGTTGCGGCCGCCCTCCAGACTGCCGCCACCTGCCGGGTGTTTCCCAAGGAAACCAGTCTTATTCCATGCCAGCCTGACCGGCGGGAAGGACTGTTCCTTGTGAAAGCACCACGGACACAGGTGTGCGGTTACGTGCAGAAGACGGCATCCGGCATCCCTTAAGGTAATCGCGCCATAGGGACCATACCCAGCGGCAGGCAAGTTTACGCCGCGGGAATAAGGAATCGCGGAGCTGTTAACAATGGCAAAAGTCGTCAATCCCGAACCTGAAAGCACAACCCTGATCACTGAATTGGAAACCCTCGAACCTGCGGCGGAGCAAGAGCGGCCGTCGCCTGAATCCACGTCCAACACCGAAACCCCTAAGACAAATGAAATTTCCGCGCTGGACGCCGATGCCCCAACCAAGCCTGTAGCCGAGAATCCGGCCGTGTCGGAAGCCGCGCATGCAGACGAAGTTGCAACGGAAGTTCACGCGCCACCAGCGCCCGATGCCCCGGCAGAACCGGTTGCTGCGGAGCCGGTGAAGACAGCCGCGTCCGCGGAACACAGCCTGGACCACATGGACGATTTTTCCGCCGCCCTGGAGGCCTTTGAGCGCGAGCAGGCCGCGGAGGCCGCCGCCGTTGAAGCCTATGGCGACAAGATTGTCTCCGGCACGGTAATCAAGCAGACAGACAAGCATCTGGTCATTGATGTGGGCCTGAAGTCCGAGGGGCTGGTGCCGCTCGAACAGGTTCTGGATCACACCGGAGCAGTCAAGTTCCAGCCCGGCGACGCGATTGACGTGGTCATCGAGCGCGAGGAGCCGGAGGGTGGCTACCTGGCCAGCTACGAGCGGGCGCAGCGCCTGCGCATCTGGGACACGATAGAGAAAGCCGCCGCCGACAAGACCCCGATCATGGGCACGGTGGTGAGCCGCGTCAAGGGCGGCGTGACCGTGGACATCGGGCTGAAGGCATTTTTGCCCGGTTCGCAGCTTGAGATTCGTCCCGTCCGCAACCTGGATGGTTATCTGGGCCAGCAGATTGAGGTCCGGGTTATCAAGCTCAATAAAAAGCGCGGCAATGTGGTGGTGAGCCGCAAGGAAATTCTGGAAGAAGAGCAGAACGCCAAGCGCTCCACTACGCTGGAGCAGTTGAGCGAAGGCACGGTGATGACCGGTACGGTGAAGAACCTGACCGATTACGGCGCGTTTGTTGATCTGGGCGGAATCGACGGTCTGCTGCACATTACCGACATGAGCTGGGGGCGGCTGACGCATCCCCGCGACCTGGTGAATGTGGGCGACGAGATTCAGGTCAAGGTGCTCAAGTTTGACAAGGACAAGCAGCGGGTTTCGCTGGGATTCAAGCAGTTGACGCCCGACCCCTGGCTGGACGCTACCGAGCGTTACCCGGTGGGCGCGCGCGTTCATGGGCGCGTGCTTTCGGTTACCGACTACGGCGCGTTTGTCGAGTTGGAGCAGGGCATCGAAGGCCTGGTTCACCTCTCTGAGATGACCTGGTCCAAGCGCCTCAAGCATCCCTCCAAGCTGGTCAAGCCGGGAGACGAAGTTGAGACGGTTGTCCTCAGCGTCAATCCCGCCGACCGCCGCATCTCGCTCGGCATGAAGCAGCTCCTCGAGAACCCGTGGGAAAGCCTCAGCGACAAGTACCCCATCGGCGCTATCGTCGAGGGCCGCGTCCGCAACCTCACTGACTTCGGCGCCTTCATCGAAATCGAGGATGGCATCGACGGCCTCGTCCACGTCTCCAACCTGAGCTGGACCAAGCGCGTCAAGCACCCCTCTGAAATCGTGAAGAAGGGCGAGAAGGTGAAGGCTGTTGTTCTCGGCGTGGAGCCGCAGAATCGCCGCCTGAGCCTGGGCATCAAGCAGTTGCAGCCCGATGTCTGGGAGAGCTTCTTCGCCTCCCACAGGGTCGGCGATCAAGTTCACGGCAAGGTGCTCAGGACGGCGCAATTCGGCGCCTTTGTCGAGATCGCGGAGGGCGTGGAGGGTTTATGCCACATCTCCGAGGCCGGCGAAGACGCAGCCGCCAAGCTGGAAACCGGCCTGGAGCACGACTTCAAAATCATCAAGATCAACGTCGAGGAGAAGAAGGTGGGTTTGAGCCTGCGAGCTACTTCGAGCCACGAAGCCAGCCGCACACAGGTGGAGAGTTACAAAAAGGAGAGCCGCAAGGCTCCCGTCTCCAGCTCCACAACCACCCTTGGAGACCTCATCAACCTGCGCAAGAGCGAGAAGAGCGAAAAGAACGAGCAGTAAGGCGATTTTCTCAAGCAAGACTACAACGGCCACCCTTCGGGGTGGCCGTTGTGCGTCGGAGCAGTTTGCGATTTCTTGTTTTCAAGCCAGCTTGTTGTCAAGATGCCGGAGAACAACCGCGATTCCCAGGGCCGTGAGGACGCAGACCAGAGCGAAGAGGAAGACGCTGGCATAGCCGAAGCCGCCGATGACTGCTCCGGCCACGGGCCCGGTAAGGAAGAAGGAGACGTCGGAAAAGGCGGTGTAGACGCCAAGTGCTGCGCCGCGATTATTGATGGCGACGCGCTTGACCGCCTCTATGCCGATGGCGGGAAAGACCAGGGAAAATCCGAAGCCGGCCAGACCCGCGCCGGTGAATGCCATCCACGGCGCTGGCGCGAGCCACAGCAGAAGCATCCCCAGCGATTCGACCGAGAGGCAGGTGATGGCCACCGGAAAACCGCCAAAGCGGTTGATCGTTTGGATGAAGAGGAGGCGCGCTGCGATAAAAGCCAATCCAAACGCCGTGAGGCAGAGGGCGGCTCCATTCCAATGGCGGCTGGCGTAGAAAAGGGTGACGAAGGTGGCCAGCACGCTGTAGCCGATGCCGCCCAGTGCCAGGCCCATGCCATGCGGGGCCACACGGCCCACTACGTGGTGGAAGGGAAGGTGCTCGCCGGGGTGCACCGGGACAGGGCACTTGCGGCTAGCTAGGGTAAAGCTAAAAGCGCCAATCAGCAGGGTCAGCAATCCGATAGATGCCAGGCCCAACTGCGGATTTCCCCAGAGCGACTCAAGAACCACGCCCAGCGGAGCGCCCAGCGCCATGGCGCCATAGGTGCTGATGCCGTTGAAGGAGATGACTTTGGCGGTGCTATCGGAGCCGGCGCTGGTGATACCCCACAATGTTGATCCGGTTGAGCCAAGGCTCTCGCCGATGCCCAGCACCAGGCGGCTGAGCAGTAGTGTAAAAAGGCTGAGCCAGGGAATAGAGTGCAGGGCGGCAGCGGCCATCAACACAGCTCCGCTCAGTGAGCAGGCGCTCATGCCCCAGAGCACGGAGACCTTGGCGCCGGCGCGGTCGCTGATGCGTCCGGCCCAGGGGCGGCTGGCAAGCGTGGCGATGTATTGGATGCTGATAACCAGGCCTGCCAGCGCCGCGTTGTAGCCCATGTGGTAGTGGACGTACGGCGGCAAAACGGCTAGAGGCAATCCAATTGAGAGATAGACCACAAAGGTGAAGTAGACAAAGCTGATGATGTGGCGGGTCGAGCCGTTGGCGGTAACCAATGGTGAATTTGAATCGATGTCGGCTGTAGATATTTCCATGTTTTAGGTGCAGCCCTGAGGTGGAAAAGGTCTACACCTAGTATATCGAATCACTTCGTCTCACCCATGGCCCACAGGATGCCTTTCTCGATGATCCCGTAGAGGATGGGATTCGCGTAATCCTCCTTGTTGTGCCCCAGCGCTAGGTAAAACTCCCGTCCGCCATCGAAATGGTGATACCACGCCAACGGCAGAGGATTGGGGTAGGCTGAAGCATCGATCTTGATTGCGTCAAGCCCGGTCAGTTTGATGCGATCGGTTACCAGGACCGGATGGATGTCGGGGTTCAGGTGATCCATGAAATAGCATTCGTCCGTCCAGACAAACTGCGCCGGAAGACCTTTGACCGCGGTAAAGGCCGGGTCGGCCACTTGCACGGTAAAAGTTTGCATTTTGGGGTGTTCCACAAACAATCCGCCCAGCACTGAATGGAAGTAGGGCCAATCGCGCTCCGAACCAGCGGAAGAATGGATTCCGACAAAGCCCCCGCCAGCCTGGATGTAGTGCTTGAATGCGTTGCGCTGCGCATCGTTTGAAA
Source organism: uncultured Occallatibacter sp. (assembly GCA_964520005.1). GTDB lineage: Bacteria > Acidobacteriota > Terriglobia > Terriglobales > Acidobacteriaceae > Telmatobacter. Next base: position 7,260 of record CAZFMB010000094.1, on the reverse strand, counting down.
ACGCCTCATCGTTGCTGTTTGAAAAAATCAGAGCAGCGTACTGCTTCAGATTGGCATCAGTGAACTTTTCGGGGTCGTCCGAGACATCTACCACAAACCCTTTTTCCGCGCCCATTTTCTTGATGGCTGCCACGCTGTCCGCAATGTTGGCATGCACATACCCCTTGCCGTCCTTGGTGTAGTTGCGGGTGTAGACAAGCACCCGCGGCTGGGTCTGTGCGGCGGCCAGCATCCCTGCAACCATTCCCAGCAGCAGCAATTGCGTAATTCCCGTGGTCAGGTTTGGGTGCGCCAGAGTGCAAATCCATTTCGCCAGTCGAAGCATAACTCTCCATTCTTCTTTTCCTGCATCATAAACCAGCTACTGGGCTTTACGCCCTGAAGCCTCTAAACTTGGTATATGTTGAGTTATTCCGTCGAGCATTTCGGTTGCCGGGCGGCCCGCGCGGATGGCGAGGCGGTGAGCGACCGGTTGCGCGTCGCGGGACTCTGCGAGAGCGAACCCTCGGTGGCTGATGTGGTGGTGGTGAACACGTGCAGCGTGACAGCAGAGGCCGACCGGGCGGCGCGGGCCTTCATCCGCCGGACGCACCGGCTGAACCCAGCCGCGAAGGTCGTGGTGACAGGCTGCTATGCGCAGCGCGCGCCAGAGGAGTTGGCGGGCCTCGATGGCGTGGCCGCTGTGGTGGGCAACAGCCACAAGGCATTGGCGCCGGAGATTATTTTAGGGCTGTTGGGGCGCGCGGCATTACACCATGGCAACGGGTTGATACAGATACACGCGGCAACATACATAGATCGAGCGATAAGCGAGCAGTTGGACTCAACGCAGGTGGTCTGGGCGGATGACCAGTTTGCCCACTCGTTTCTTGAAGAGTCGCAGGTCGTGCCCGGCGCGCAGACACGGCCCAACCTCAAAATTCAGGAGGGGTGCGGAAACCGCTGCACGTTCTGCGTGATTCCGCAGACACGCGGCCCTTCCAAGAGTCTGCCTGCTACAAGCGTTCTCCGTCAGGTAGAGGGATTTGTGGTTGCCGGCGGCAACGAACTGGTGCTTTCCGGGATCAATTTGGGGCGATGGGGCAGAGATCTCGAAGGCACAGACAAGCAGTCGCTGGCAGGGCTGGTGCGGCAGATCTTCGAGCGGACGGCGCTCAACCGGCTGCGGCTCAGCTCGATTGAGCCGATGGATTGGGACACGGAGTTAATCGGGTTGATGGCGGAGTTCGGCGGCGTGCGGCTGGCGCGTCATGCGCACCTGCCCTTGCAGTCAGGGTCGGATGCGGTGCTGCGGCGGATGCACCGGCGGTATCGGCCCTGGCATTACATCGACAAGGTGAATGCTCTGGTACAAGCTGGAGGGCCGGAGCTCACCCTGGGCGCGGACGTGATGGTGGGCTTTCCCGGAGAGACTGACGCCGAGTTCGAGGAGACCGTCGGGCTGGTGCGGGCGCTGCCCTTCGGCTATCTGCACCTGTTTCCCTTTTCGCCGAGGCCGGGCACGCCAGGATGGGAATTGCACTCCGAGCGGCCGGTTCCAGCTGAGGCGGTTGTTGAGCGGATGGCCGCCCTGCGCGCTCTTGCCTCCGAAAAAAGTCAAACCCACCGCAGGTGCTTTGTGGGACGGGTGCTGGAGGCCATCACACTGCACACGCCAAGGGAGTTGGAGGCGCGTGGCCGGAGCGCGGCGCTGACGGAGAACTTTTTGCCCGTGGAACTGGAGGGCCGGCTGGAGGCCAACCGCCTGGTGCGGGTGCGTGTGTCCGGGTTAAATGCAGAGGGAACGCTGGAAGGCGTGGAATATATATAAAGCTTTACTTCGCGTTCATCCGTTAGCAATGTTAGTTGTGCGAAGCTGACGCCATGAAGAAGTGGCTGATCCTGCGAAAGCCTCTATGCGCTGCATTGCTGGCCGGGATGGCTCTACTCTTCACATTGCCTGCGACAACACAAACGCCCGCTACGAACAAGACGGAAAACGTGATTATGGTGATGCTGGACGGGCTGCGCTGGCAGGAAGTCTTTCGCGGAGCGGACCCGGTGTTGCTCAAGACGCCGGGGCCGGAAGCTCCGGGCGATCCTAAAGAGCGGGTTGCCGACATCCAGCGGCTTTATGGGAGTGAGAATGCGACGGAGAGACGGCAGGCGCTGATGCCTTTTCTGTGGAGCGTGATGTCCACAGAGGGCCAGATCTTCGGCAACCGCGATCTAGGGTCAAACTCGCAGGTAATCAACGGGCTGAACTTCTCGTATCCCGGCTACAACGAGACTTTGACAGGATTTGCCGATCCGCGCATCCATTCGAACGACAATGTGCCCAACCCCAACATTACGGTCTTCGAGTGGCTCAATGCCAATCCGGCCTTTGCGGGCAAAGTGGCGGCCTTCGGCGCCTGGGATGTCTTTAATGGCATCTTCAACCGTGAGCGTTGCGGCTTCGTGGTCAATGCGGGTTACGATCCGCTGACGGAGATTCCGCTCACGCCGGAGCTGAAGCAACTGAATGACCTGAAGGCCGAGACGGTGCGCATCTGGCCCGATGAACCCTTTGATCCGCTGCCTTTTTATACCGCCATCGAGTATGTAAAGGCGAACAAGCCACGGCTTCTGTTTGTGGGGCTGGGAGAGACCGACGACTGGGCGCACGCTGGTTCCTACCCCAAGTACCTGAACGCGGCGCATCAGGGCGACAGCTTTGTACGGCAGCTTTGGGAGCTTGTCCAGTCGATGCCCGAATATCGCGGCAAAACCACGCTGATCGTGCTGCCCGACCATGGGCGCGGCATAGGCGCGCAATGGACCGACCACGGGGAGAAGATTTCCGAGTCGAAAGAGACGTGGATGGCCTTTCTGGGACCGGATACCCCCGCCTTGGGCGAGCGTATTGACGCCGATCAGGTCACCGAAAGTCAGGTCGCCGCCACGCTGGCAGCTCTGCTGGGCGAGGATTACCACGCGGCTGTGCCTCGGTCCGGCTCGCCTATCGCGGATGTGCTGGCGAAGTAGATAAAGCAGGACCGCTCTCAAGAACCTGTAAACCCTTTGTTCAGACTAGCCAAGCCAATGCTATACTCAGGTTGCGCTCTAGTGTCCGCTGTGATCCCGGCTGAAGCCGGAAGCGGGCCGGAACGACTTTTGGAGGAGTACCATCGCACTCGACAAACGTTCGGCAAAGTCCTTTATTCGCATCAACGAGAAGATACGTGCGCGCGAAATACGCGTAATCGACGAAAACGGCGAGCAACTGGGGATTCTGGCGCCCTTTGAGGCGCTCAAGCTTGCCCGTGAACGGGGTCTGGACCTGGTGGAGGTTTCGGCCACTGCCGTTCCGCCTGTCTGCCGCATCCAGGACTACGGCCGCTTCCTCTACGAGAAGGAAAAGAGCGAACGAGCCGCCAAAAAGAAGCAGAAGGTGATTACGGTCAAGGAGGTCAAGTTCTCCGTGACCGTGGACGTGCACGACTACCAGACCAAGAAGAACAAGGTGCTGCAATTTCTTGCCGATGGCGACAAGGTCAAGGCCAGCCTGCGCTTCCGGGGACGGCAAATGGCCCACCGGGATCTGGGCTATAACATCATCAACAAGCTGATTCAGGACGTGGGCGACGCGGCTGTTGTGGAGTTTATGCCGCGCATGGAAGGCACCATTCTGCACGCAATTTTGGCGGCGGCCAAGAAGCAGGATGCGCTCAAGCCCAAGCCGCCCGAGACACCAGCCCCAGCCGCCGCACCCAAGCCGAAGGCGAAGTAAGCCTCTTTCGCAGCTTGCGAGCACTTCAATCGCCGGATTGCGATATACTGGTTATGGTCGAAAGAAAGTGGGGATATCCCTGCGCTTGCGATTGTTTATGGGTGAATCCACCCTTCCGAAACGAGAAAACGAATGCCCAAGTTGAAGACCCATACGGGCGCGAAGAAGCGCTTCAGCAAGACTGGCACCGGCAAAATCAAGCGGGGCCAGACGAAGACGCGGCACATCCTTACTTCGAAATCGCCAAAAGTGAAGCGCAAGCTGGGCCGGACCCTGCTGGTTTCCGATGGCGACTACAAGAAGGTAGCGCGCATGATTCCTTACGCCTGACCATTGCATGGAGCAGCCTTTTGGATGAGGTCTGTTCCATTGCCTATGGGCTGAGTTTAATCAGCCCCCGCTGATTGCGGAATGCGTTCGCAACGGCGAGAGTTCAGGCATGAACGAGCGAGTGAAGAGGTTTACAGCCTGCCCGCAAAGGGTGAAGGCCTCCTGCCTCCAGCCGCATAACCGAACGCAAAATGGAGAAACCGATATGCCCCGCGTAAAACGCAGTACCAAGCGGAGTGACCGCCGCAAGAAGATTCTCAACCGAGCCAGCGGTTATTTCCTCACCAAATCCAAGCTTTACCAGGCGGCCCAGGAGGCCGTGGAGCGCGGCCTGAAGTTTGCCTACACCGGCCGTAAGCAGAAGAAACGCCAGTTCCGCTCGCTGTGGATTGTGCGCATCGCGGCGGCGGCCAAGCTGAACCACTTCAGCTATTCGCAGCTCATCAACGGGCTGAAAAAGGCCGGCGTTGAGTTGGACCGCAAGATTCTGGCCGAGATAGCCGTGAAGGACCCCAAGGGCTTCACCGAGTTGGTGGAGCAGGCCAAGAAGGCATTGTCCGCGGAGAAGAAGGCGGCTTAAGAGCGATACAGCAAGTCAGTGAAACGGCCCTGGAGCGATGCTTCGGGGCTGTTTTTTGGGCTAATAACCTGATAGTTCAGGTGATTTTTCAGAGACAAATTGGTATATACTCTTGATAGATACTTTCATGGAGGGCGCGATGACCACAGGCGCGGGAGCAAGTCACAAGCCGACGAATGCCAAGCTGTTTTGGAATGGCCGCAGCCAGGCTGTACGTCTGCCCAAAGAGTTTCGCTTTGAGGGTGACCGGGTGCGTGTAAGCCGAATGGGCGCCGGAATTCTGCTGGAGCCGGTGCCAAAGATTCGGAAGGAAACACCGGAGCAGTTATTTGCGCGAATGGATGCGATGGGTGCAGATCCGATCTTCCCTGAAGGCCGCAAGCAGAACCTTGCTCCCATCCGTGAGTATTTCAAGTGAACTACATGCTCGACACCAACGTCTGCATCGCGCTGATCAACGGAACGTCCCCTCAGATTCGACGGCGTTACATACAGGCCACCGCACACCAAGTCCTCCCACACGTTTCCGCCATCGTTGCGCATGAACTCTGGTACGGAGTGGCAAAAAGCGAACGCGTCGCTCAAAATGCAAATCGTCTGGTTGCGTTTCTGAGTAACGCAGTTGACGTGCTTGACTACACCGAACAGGATGCTCATGCCGCTGGAGAGATACGCGCCGAGCTGGAAAGCCAGGGCCAGCGCATCGGCGAGTATGACACGCTGATCGCCGGACAGGCATTTGCACGGAATCTGATTTTGGTGACGGCGAATACGCGGGAGTTCGAGAGAGTGAAGGGGCTGGTGGTGGAGGATTGGACGATATGAGCGATTGGGAGAGGAATACAATCTGATCATGAGCGTGGACGAATCGAAGTTTCCCTATGGCTATGTGCCGGAACACCTGAAAGAACGAGTGAAAAACTGGCGCAGTCTAACGATCGGCGAGAGGCTCGAACTGACGCATGAGTTGAGTTTGGCGGCGTGGGCGAAGATTGGTGTTGTTCGCGATCCGAGCAAGCCGACGGATAAAACGATCCGGAAGTTTCGCCGCAAGGAGAATGGAGAACTGGAAGCCTGTTGACCGAAGTTGACACTCAATGGTGGCCTCCCAGGTCACAAAATCAAGACTTAGGGCACCTGGCGAACGTAGGCCCTAACCATCAAGGTTAGGGCCTTTTCATTTTGTCTACTGGCAAACATATGCCAAACGTCGCAATAGACAAGGCATTGTCGCGGGCCTAACATTAGAAGTGAACGACAACTATTCGAGCAGCGGCCTCTTGGCCAGCTCACAGAAAAGGATGGAAATATGAAAAGTGACAGCCCCCAATGTCCAGGTAGTTTCAAGGCTGCTTTACCCTCTGACCTACGAACCATAGGAAAAAACGACTGTGCCCATTGTTCTGATTGTGGCAGGGTGATTCCGGTTTGGCTTCAGGACGGATCATGGCACAGAGCGGGCCATTCTGCTGATGCAGATCGCTGACCCTGTTTCTATGGCATATCGTTTAACCCATGTTCGACAAACAGCTTCTGAAGCTGCGTAATGTCAATCAGCTCAATGCCCACTCGTTGCGCAAACTCACGCGCCTGAGCAGTGAAATCGGAAGTCGTAATAAGAATGCCCTTCACTGCGCGGTCTGCTGTGACGGCACCATAGAAATCTCTTACTGTGGGTGCTCCCACAAGGTTATCGGGAGCGAACCGTTTGCATTGGAACAAGTAAAGACCGCCGATGATCGGCTTATCTAGCTTGGCGATAATGTCGATTCCGCCGTCTCCGGTCGTTTTCGTCATCTCTGCCTGAAATCCCATGCGAGTCAGTAGTGCCACTATCAGCTTTTCGAAGTCCTGCCCTGACAAATTTTGGAGGTTGTCCGATACATTCGGAGTCGTGTCTTGACGCACATTGATTCCGAATGCTTTGAAGGTTTGCAATACGTCTTCCTCGGTCAGGGCGCTCTTGTTGATGGCGCGGGCAATCCGTTTAAGCGTTGATCCGATATGGCCAGGGCATCCGTCACACGCCTTCGCTACCAGGGCTGCGGCTCCTGCGTCGAGCGAAATTCCTTCTGCCTTCCCTATGCTCTCCGCAAGGGCCTGTAGTTCGGGCAGGGAGTATGGTTGGAGACCCAGTACCAAGGAAAACTCGCGGAGCAATTCTGCGGGGCAGTCTGACTTCTTGGGGCAGGTCGCTATCAGCGTGAACGGCCGAATCTCCATCACATGAGTTCTAGCTGCTGGCCCCTGCCCTATAACGATCTCACATTTGCCATCCCGCATGATCTTCTGGAAGAGAACGACAAAAGTGCTCCGAAGACGGTGAAAGTTTGAGATCAGAAGAACTTGTCGCTCCCTGAGGTTGGTTACTATACAGGTTATGTCGCCTTGGACCTGCCAGCTTGCTGCATCTGCTTCCTGAAATCCGACATCAAGTTCATCGGCCACAGCGATGGCGAAGCTCGCCTTGCCCATGCCGTCGTCTCCGATGAGTAAGATATGCCCCGGCGCACCGCCTGACGCAGAAAAGAGGTCAGTAAACGCCTTTACAGCTTGCGGAAAAAAGGCGTTCTTTTCACGATGCTATGCCCTGGCGTTG
>CAZFMB010000093.1:0-16912 GCA_964520005.1 uncultured Occallatibacter sp. | reverse complement strand
GGACAGCCGCCTCTGGAGCGGCATATCGGGGTTCGAATCCCTGGGGGGCAGCCAGACTGAATCAAGATCATACGCTTTCTCATCTTCTTTCGTATCAGCCGCTTAGCATATTGTTGCGCCAGAGTTGTTTCTCTGGTTCATGCTGTCTGTTCATGGCATCGGGGAGATTATAGACAGCATCCTGCGCTGTAAACGCAGTTCTGATGAAAGAATGAGGAATGGAGGGTTCACATGGTTAAAGTGACACTGGTATTTTCGGTTCTATTAATCGCCCTCGGCTTTGCTGGTTATATCGGCACCGGCAGCTTGCACCCTACCGCGCTGATTCCCGCCTGGATCGGCGTTGCCTTAGGCTTTGGCGGCCTGCTGGCTATCAGCCCCAGCGAGAGCCGACGCAAATTGTTCATGCACATCAATGTAACTATCGGCCTCCTTGGCTTTTTGGGCGGAGCCGTTGAAGTGGTGCGCGGCTATGTACAGGGTAAATTGATTGACCAGACAGTATTAATAGCCATGGCTTCGAAACTCGCGCTGACCACGCTGCTTCTTATTTATCTGCTTTTCTGCGTGCGCTCCTTTTCCGACGCGCGGCGCTCCGGGAAGGTCTAGCGGATGGGCGGACTACGTGGGCCTGTCGGCGGCGGGACGGCAATGGGCGGGCGCGCTGAACGCTCACCCCGAGGCGGCGGCGCGCGCGCAGCTCAGTCCGATCTGCCCAAGCGCAAGCCCAACCTGAAGAAATTGTGGCCGCAGATCAAGGCGCTGGTTCGTCCGCGTCTTGGACTGCTTCTTGCTGGCATGGTGCTGATGATCGTCAACCGTGTGGCCCTGCTGGTCATGCCCTATATTTCCAAACCGCTCATGGATAAGGTGCTCAATCAGGATCACCCTCATCCAGAGCAATTGCCGGGAATCATCGCAGTTGTTTTCACGGCCATGGTGGTACAGGCGGTTACCTCGTTCGCGCTGACCCAGTTGCTCTCCAAAGCAGGCCAGCGGTTGATTGCCGAGATGCGCCGCCAGGTCCAGCGGCACGTTGGGCTGCTCTCCGTCAAATACTACGACGAAAATCGGACCGGAACCTTAGTTGCCCGCATCATGACGGACGTCGAAGGCGTGCGCAACCTGGTTGGCACCGGTCTTGTAGAGTTTGTCGGCGGGCTGTTCACGGCCATTTTGGCTTTTATCTATCTGCTGCACCTCAGTGCGGAGGTGACCTTGACTGCCTTTGCGGTGATGGGCGCTTTCGTCTTCGTGCTGCAATACGCCTTCAGGATTATCCGTCCAATCTTCCGCGAACGAGGCAAGATCAACTCCGAAGTCACCGGTCGTCTCACCGAATCTCTGGGCGGCGTGCGCGTCATCAAGGGTTACCACGCAGAAGATCGAGAGGCAGGTGTCTTTGCCGTGGGCGTTGGCCGCCTGTTGGACAACGTAATGAAGACACTAACCATGACCAGCGCTCTGGCAGCCGCTGCGACCACGGCGGTGGGCCTGCTGACTGCAATTGTGATGAGCATGGGCGGACATTTGATCATGGCCCATCGCTGGACCTTTGGCGACTATCTGAGCTACAACATGTTTCTGGTCTTCATGACTGCGCCGATCTTCCAGATTGTGGCTATTGGCACGCAGTTAACCGAGGCTTTTGCAGGTCTGGACCGCACCAACGAACTCATGGCCGAGTTGGAGGAGAACCAGAGTCCCGACCGCATTATGAAGATGCCGCCCATTCAGGGCAATGTGCGCTTTGAGAATGTGGAGTTCGCTTATGACCCGGATAAGCCCGTGCTGCACGGCGTCAGTTTCGCCGCTGAGCCGGGCACGGTGACCGCGCTGGTGGGCTCATCGGGATCAGGCAAGTCCACCATCATCAGCCTGTTATGCGCCTTCCACACACCGTCAAAAGGCCGAGTTATGGTCGATGACGTGGATCTAGCGCAGGTCAATCTGGACACTTTTCGCACCCAGTTGGGCGTGGTGCTGCAGGAGTCGTTTCTCTTCGATGGAACGATCAGGGACAACATTTTGTTTTCGAAACCCGACGCCACCGAAGAGGAATTTCTATTTGCCTGTCGCACGGCGCGCGTGGATGAGTTTGCCGAGCGCTTCCCAGAGGCCTACGACACCCTGGTGGGCGAGCGCGGCGTGAAGCTATCAGGCGGGCAAAGGCAGCGGCTATCCATTGCTCGCGCGCTACTGGCGTCTCCGCGCATTCTCATTCTCGATGAGGCTACCAGCTCGCTCGACTCCGAGTCCGAAGCTATGATCCAGGCAGGATTAAGCCAACTGATGCAGGGACGCACAACCTTTGTGATTGCCCACCGTCTATCGACCATTCGCCGCGCTGACCAGATACTTGTCGTTGAAGGCGGAGTGATTGTTGAGCGGGGCAACCACGCTGCGCTCTTCGCGCAACGCGGCCGCTACTACGATCTCTATACCCGCCAGCATGGCCTGGAGGCGAACCTTTTCCTCGCTCCGGGCGAGGGAGATGTGGTGGACGAGATCACAGGTTGATGAACTGGTGTATATTGATGCTGCGGAACTTCAACTGATCTGTGACACGCTGAAAGATTCTAGCCTCTCCGCTCAGTCATTGCCGGTAACAGCTGCCTGTCCGATGGAGTAGACGAACGCTGGCTCCCATGTGCGTGAGGGAAGCTCCGGCATGGGCTTCGCCCGGAAGAGCTTCTTGCATTGCCGCGCCGTCCACTTAGCCCAAGCCTTTGACTTTTTGCGGCGCGCGCTGTCGGTGGAGATGCCCGTGCCAGCATACATCTGCCGGTAGAGCTTGGAGAGAAACATAAAGGCGATCCTGGATGTCATGGTCGGGCAGCAGGCAGATCTCGTCCAGATCGCGCCCCAGTTATAGAACGTGTCCCACACCTTCTGGGTACGCTCCCGAATTTCATCCGAACTCATGGTGGGATGCGGGGTGAACATCTTGGGTCGAACCGCGGAGGGAATCAGCCAGTAGCGTGTAATCGGCACATCGCCCACCATGGTGGGATTCTCCGCCTGCTCCTTCTCCCAGCGCCCAAAATCCACTGTGCCGGGAAAGGGCGTCATCATCACGAACTGGGCAAAGGTAATTCCCGCCTTCCGCGCCATGGCTACCGTGGCGTCGAAGGTAGACGGCCTGTCCGTCGGCAGCCCGAAGATAAACGAGCCCAGCACATGAACGCCGTGCTTCTTGAAGGTCTGCAACTGCCTGGCCATGGCATCGCCAGCCAGATTCCAGTCCTTGTAAATTGCCTTCAACCCCTCAGGTGTCACCGCCTCGATTCCCACTAGCGCACCCTTGATGTTGGCCTTCTTCATCGCATCCAGAAAAGCAGTGTCCTCGCCGGCTTCCATGGTCATCTGGGTATAGAAGACCATGTCTTTCGGCAGCCTCGCCAGTTCCTCCATAAGACGGAAGCGCTCCGCGCGAATCGCCTTCAACTCCACCAGCCTGGTTGTATTGTTCTGCTCCATGGCCAGCCGAAGATCGGTAAAGGTCACGGGATAAAAATTGTCGTCAGCCAGGGCGATAAATCTAAATCCAATTCGACGCAGCTCCACAATCTCATCGATGACTCTCTGATGGTTCCGTTGCCGGGGCTTCTGTCCATCCGTGCGCCACACGCTGCAAAATGAGCAATGCTTGGGGCATCCGCGAATGGTTTGCACCGAGGCCCACATGTATTTTTCCGGGTTCATCAAATCCCAGCGCGCACTGAGAAACTCGTCACCGCCAATCCGCCCGCCTGCATAGACTTTTTCCGGTTTTCCGGCCAGGCAATCTGTAACCACCTTGCCCCAGGCCAGATCGCCGTCTCCAGTGACCACGGCGTGTGCCTGCCCGCAGTCAAGCGCTTCTTCAGGAAAGAGCGTGGCGTGAATGCCGCCGTAAACTACCCAGGCGCCACGGTCGCGCGCCATTCTACCCACTTCGTAGCCGCGCAGTGCATTGCCTGTGTGCACGCTGATGCCCACGATGTCTCCCGGCAGAATGCTCTCCGGATCTATCTGCTCCAGCGATTCATCGACGAGAATAGGGTCGCCTGCCGCGAGAGGCGTCGCTGCCGCCAGAACAAACAGCCAGCGCGGCGTAATTACAGCGGTGCCAAAGGAATTGTCACTGGGATTGACCAGATGTACGCTCAACAGATCCAACCTTTCTTCGTGCGAATACGGTGGTCTCGAAGAGCGTCCTCATAATCGGACGTATCAACAGCAGAGTTGCGCTCCAGTTAGATTGGTAATCAAAAGTCTCACGTGAAAAACATTTTTACCAGAGTACAGACATCTTCCGATTTCGAGTGGTCTCTATTGACCACTTTTGCCCGGGCAGGCTAAGGAATTGATTTGATTTTAAAAAAATATGTGCAGGTCGCACCTTATTTCATCCGCGCACACTCTTCCACGGGAATCGCCACCTGCTCGACGATTTCGAGGCCGAACCCCTCAAGGGCAGGAATGTGCATGGGGGTATTGGAGAGCAGGCGTATGCGCCGGATGCCTAAATCAGAAAGTATCTGGCCACCCAGGCCGATAGCGCGCAAAATGCGCCCGGTGCGGGCCTGCGAGCCTTCGCGAGCGCGCAGTTGCTGATGCAGAACGAGCTGGCCTGCGTTCAACTCCGGCGCAGCAAGCACAGCAGCGGCTCCGCCGGGCTCAAAAGCAATGGCCGGCACTGGAGCGTGGTCAATCTCAAAGCCCCGCGAGGTGTTGTGCAGGTAAAGCAAGACTCCGCAACCTTCCTCGGCGATCATGCGCAGCGACTGATCGAGAATCTCGCGGCAGTTGCAGTCCGCAGCAAAGACGTCGCCCGCCGTGCAACGGGTATGAACGCGCACCAAGACGGGGCGTTCGCAGGGAGGGCGCAATTCAGCCGGTGCAGGCGAGCCATTCTCTGGCTGGCTAACGGCGGGACCAGCATGGACGGCTGGGCAATCGGCGCATAGGTCGCCGCGCACCAGCGCAATGTGGCTCTCGCCTCCGTTCACCTGGCTCTCGTAGGCGATCATGCGGAATTCGCCGTAGCGGGTTTGGATGCGACTCTCTCCGGCGCGCACGATGTAGCGCTCATGGCGCAACCGGTAGCGGATCAGCTCGGCGACGGTGAGAATCCGCAACCCATGCTCCTGGCAGAAGGGAATGAGATCGGGAACGCGGGCCATGGTGCCGTCGTCCTTCATGATCTCGCAAAGCACGCCAGAGGGATTCAACCCCGCCAGACGCGCCAGATCAACCGAGGCCTCGGTCTGCCCAGCGCGCACCAGCACGCCACCACGGCGAGCGCGCAGCGGAAAGATGTGGCCGGGGCGGGCCAGGTCGGCGGCGGTGGAGCGCGGCGCGATGGCCGTCTTGATGGTGTGCGCCCGATCATATGCGGAGATGCCAGTGGTCACGCCTTCGCGCGCTTCAATCGATTCTGTAAAGGCCGTGCCGAAGCGCGAAGTGTTCTGCTGCGTCATAGGAAAGAGCCGCAGATAATCGGCGCGCTCCTCGGTCAGCGTCAGGCAAATCAATCCGCGGCCATGCTTGGCCATGAAGTTTATGGCCTCCGGCGTCACAAACTCGGCGGCCAGAGTCAGGTCGCCCTCGTTTTCTCGATCCTCATCGTCGACCACAACGATCATGCGGCCGGCGCGCACCTCGGCCAATGCGCCGGGAACATCGGTGAAGGGAAGCTCGAAGGTGCGTATGGTTTCTGTCATCGACTCTTCCATTCTCGCCGATGGCAGCGGGAAAGGGCAAAAAACTATCTCTCTGAGGGAGGAAACGAGAATAACCTAGGGTGAAACCCTGGGAAACGAATTCCATCATAAATTCCGACCCCGTTAGGGGTGGAACGATCTCGATCATGTATGAATCGCAATTATTGTTCAATCTGCCGTTTTGTGGCCTCGTAGTCCATGCGGTATGTCATATTCTGTGGGTCGTGCTCATAGGCCTCCTGGAAATGCTCAAGGGCTCCGCGTAAATCCTGATTATCCAGAAGAGCCTGCGCAAGGTTGTGATGGAAGGTTGGGGTATTCAGCTTCTTACCTGAATGGATTCCGGCTTCAGCTACATTTTTACAGTCGGCCGGCCTACCTATATTGCAATATGCGAGTCCGAGGGAAATAAGGTCCATAGGCTTAAGTGTTCCAGTTGCTAGGAGTGGTTCTAGAAAAGCGATGATTTCATGGGCCGATGCTTGCTTGTCGTCTTCGATCTCCATAAACAAAATGTCGGGATAGGATATCATGGCATCCATTTCAGCATTACGAGGCTCCTTCTTGAACAAGTCTTGTATTTCATTATGGGCTAGGATTCGAATGGCTTTAGCATTATCCAATAGTCCAGTTTTCTCATACATTGAGGCACGGAAGTAATCATAGTTGATTTTGTCGTTTGGATTGGATACTGCTGCAGCATCAATTTCAGCAAAGGCTTTATCATATTTTTGCTCTGCCATATATACATAAGATAGTTGGCGGTGAAGATTAGCGAGGGTTGGTTCATTGTGAGTAGCTTCTTGAATCTGCTTCATCATCATATGAAACGTATCTGTTGAAACACTGCCATGATATTGTGCGTTATAGACCGAAATTGCAGCCGTAAATTCTGTCTCTGCATCTGCATACTGCCCTAATTTGAATAGGACATTAGCGAGACCTTGATGCGGTCCCTCTTGGTTGCTGTCAAGTTCAATTGATTTTCGATAGGATGGTATTGACTGAGATAATTGGCCGGTCCGGGCTTGGGCGTCACCCAAATTTTCCCAAACTCCCGCATCATCAGGATTATCAATCGTAGCCCTCTTCAATATTTCCAGTGCTTCGATGTTATGGTTTCGATCCAGGAGAGCGAATGCCAATCGTTCGTTCGTAAAATCGTAATCTTTGGGATCGTCTATACGTTTTGTGTGTGCCAGGACGAAATGGTCTATCGCAATCGCATATTCTGGATCATTTACAGCGGTTGTTGCTAAAGACCGCATCTCGATTTCTACCCAATAATCATCCGGGTTATTTCTTAGCCAAGAACCGTCTTCCTCCATCTCAGGTCGAAATGCGTATTTAGCTTTAAGAATCTTTATCAGTTCAACGTGAGCTTGTTTGTCGTGAGGATTAGATTCGAGCCGAAAACGGAGTTGCATTTGTTTGGTACTGTCATCGATTGGCTTTGGAGATGGAGCATTGTGCGCTTTCTGAGCTGTCAGAACCAAAGGGAGAATCGTTAAGAAAAGAATCGCAATGCTAAAACCAATAGGACATACGAGTTTTTGAAGAGATGGCATCGAAAAACTCCAGCTTAAGTTCTTGGGTTCGCTGCACTATCACAGAATTGTACGCCGAACCCTCCACCGTCGATGATTGCAGATCATTTCCCATCCCCTTGGTAGACTGCGAAAGAGGCTCGAATCCGGGCGGAGGGAGGAAAAATCGAATTACCCCCCCACCCCCCTCCTATATTTTCAAACTTTGCAGATTATTTGGAACGCCCCTGAAATCAATATGTTACGAAGTCAAACCCGACTGTCGTATACCGCATTGCGAGATTTCGAATACTTTCCTACATTGACCAGTTTGGCCCTACAATCTGCATCGGAAGAGATACAATTCACTGGAACCGTCGCGGAAAAAGCAGAATCCGGGTATATTTAGCTAGCGATCCAGGCGTCTCGAATCTACGGAGGTACGCAATGCGCAGGTCCATTCCAAGTTTTGCGGCGGCTCTGTTGCCGTTGCTACTCGTCATCCCGGCTGCACCGCAAACGTCTAGCGGCGCCAGTGGGCAAAACCCGGAAACATTGACGGCTGATTATAACCAGGCAATGTATGCCAAGAACTGGCCGCGCGCCCTCACACTCGCGCAGCAACTGGTAGCGCAAAAAGCAACGTCAATGAATCTGAAATTGCTGGGGAATGCACAGCTTTATTCCGGCTCGTCGGATGCCGCATTGGCAACCTATGAACAGGCCTTGGCCACCGCAGAAAAAGAAAAGCCCGCCCAAGGCCAGCCAATGACTGGGTGGAAAGACGGCCTGTCGCAGATTTACATTGGCAAAGGCAACGCGCTGCTAAAGCTCAAACGCACTGAGGAAGCGATTGTGGCTTATAACCAATCCGCAGAGTTGGCATCCAACGCCGGGCAGGCATATTTCAATGTTTGCGCCGTGCTCTACAACAACGGCAACACAAAAGATTCGGCGGCGGCCTGCCGCAAGTGCGTGCAAGCGGACCCCAGCAGAGCCAATGCCTGGTTCGTCCTCGGGTCGGATCTATTTGCCGATGCGCCTATAGCTAACGGTAAAGTCGTGGCCACTGACGAGACGCGAGAGGCTCTGGAGAAGTATCTTGCTCTCGCCCCAGACGGCCCTCATGCCGCTGATGTGAAAGGCATGTTGGATATGATCGCCAAATAGGAAGCAACTGGCATATAAACCGCCCATATAGTAAAAGCGCCACCCGAAGGCGGCGCTTTCACTGGAAACACACAGATATGGAGTGGGTTATAGTGCTGATTCGATCTCAAAACCCCAAGCTTCTAGAAGAGCCTCAGGGATGTACTTGGAATTCTTGTTACGGCGAGCCCACTCCCGCAGGCGGGTAGACCGGATGTACTGATCCGGGCTGAGCTTGAACTCCTTCACAATCTGTTCGAAGGAGGTCACCGTGGGCACAACCGGCCCTATGGGCTCGGGTTTGCCCCAATTGGGATTTCCACGACGTTTTGCCATCGATTGCTGTCCTTAGAGAAGTTGCGTTGCCTTTATTGCCAGAGCCGGGGGCCGGGGAACTAGCTGGCCCGTGTATTAACAACAGCTTCTATTTTACGGATTTTTCATTCAAAAATCAATAGCAAACTTACCTAAGTTCGAGAACACGCATAAACACAGGTTAATCCGCGTTAATACGACTATGTATCTCTTCCATAAAGGTTTAGAGCAGTATCTCGCGCGTATTGAGGGTTGCCTGACCTTTTGGACGCGCCCTTGTTCTTGTGCAAAAAGGGGAAACTTCGGAGTCTAAGCGCACCAGGCGTTGAAAGCTCCAGTCCTTACGGCTGCCGCCATGGCCTCAATGTCGTGCGCCAGAACGCGGTCCTGCTCTAGACGCGGCACAATCGCTCGCACCACCGCGTGAGCGCGCTCCGCCTCGCGGCTGGCGCGGAGTGGACGGCGAAACTCCAGCCCCTGCGCCGCGCACATCAGCTCAATGCCTACAACCCGCTCGGCGTTCTCAACGATCTGGCGCAGTTTGAGCGCTCCGGTCATTCCCATGGAGACGTGATCCTCTTTGCCGCCATCGGTAGGAATGCTAGAGGCCGACGAGGGATGCGCCAACACCTGGCACTCGTTGATCAGCGCGGCAGCTACAATCTGCGCGATCATGAAGCCGGACGAGAGGCCCGGATCCGGCGAGAGGAAGGCCGGCAGTCCTTCGTTGATGTCCATGTTCAGCAGGCGGTCGATGCGCCGCTCGGTGATGCCGGCCAGATCTGTGAGCACAATGGCCGCGTAATCAAAGGCGTAGGCCAGCGGTGCTCCATGAAAGTTGCCGCCTGATAGCACGGCTCCGCGGTTAGGCGTATTGGAGGAGTTTTCTGGGAATATAAGCGGATTATCCGTGGCCGAACCGGATTCGATCTCCAGGATTTCGCGTACGTGCTGCAGCGCATCGCGCACCGCTCCATGCACCTGCGGCATACAGCGCAGGCAATAGGCGTCCTGGACGCGCGAATCCGCGGTGCGATGCGACTCGCGAATGGGAGAATCGGCAAGCAGCTCGACCAGATGTTCCGCTGAGCGAATCTGCCCGGCGTGAGGACGAGCCTGGTGGATGCGCGGATCGAAGGCGTCAGGAGTGCCCATCAGGGCTTCCAGCGACATAGCCCCGGCGAGATCGGCCAACTGCGCGACGCGACTGGCACGCGCTACGGCCAAGGCTCCTACGGCGGTCATAGCCTGTGTTCCATTGAGCAGCGCAAGGCCTTCTTTGGCCGCGAGAACAATGGGCTGCAATCCGGCTTGCTTGAGCGCTTCACCACCGGCCATCCGTGCGCCTTTGTAGAAGGCCTCGCCCTCGCCGATGACTACAAGCGCCAGATGAGCCAGGGGCGCCAGGTCGCCGCTCGCGCCCACAGAGCCTTTTTCGGGGATCACGGGATGGACGCCGGCGTTCAATAGCGCCACCAGCAACTCCACTAGGGCAGGGCGGCAGCCGCTAAAGCCCTTGGCCAGCACGTTGGCGCGCAGCAACAGCATGGCCCGCGATTCTGATTCACTGAGTGGCTGGCCCACTCCGCCGGCGTGGCTGCGGACAAGGTTGGTTTGCAATTGAGCCAGGTTTCCGGCGGGAATGCGCACATCCGACAGTTTGCCGAAGCCGGTGTTGACCCCGTAGACCGTCTCTCCGGCAGACAGAATCTCCTCAATCAGCGTGCGGCTCTGGGCCATTCGAGCCAGGGCGGTGGGGGCGATGACTACGGAGCGTTGGGCGATTGAAACAGACTCAATCTCAGCCAGAGTGAGCGGCTGGCCATCAAGAATCAGAGCATCCATAATTTGATAGTAGGCTGTTGAAATGCCCCAGGTCCAGAGCGATCGCAGTTGCGCAGACAGGCCTCCGTATGACCACATAAACAGAAGCGGAATGGCAAACTTGTCATTCCGCTTCATAACTCACTTTTTGAGGCTCCCTTACTGAATCGTGATGCCGACTGTGCCCGAACTCACCACTATATGAGTCTGAGGTATTGTTACGGTCCCTCCGCCTCCTCCTCCGCAGCCTGCTGTGTATGCCGCCGCAACCAGCAGTACCAACCCCAGGCATGCAGTAACCCAGGCGCCACGCGCGGCAAGTTTTCCTCTCATAAACACCAGAGGGAGCAGAAGAATCGGCAGCAGAATCCACGAAGTAGCCGCGCCGGAGACGACCTCAGTAAAGACGACAGTGATCTGATAGGTTCCTTTGGGCGTTGTCGATGAGGTGGTAATGGTCAACGTGCTGGTTGACTCTGAATAGCTGCACGCAGCGCCCGTGGGAAGGTTCAGGCAGGTTACCGTGGCACTCTGTACTGCGGAAGGCAGAGTGACCTGATAGCTGGCCGGAGAACCGGCAGTTACGGTCGCGGTCAATGTGGTAAAGTTTGGCGGCGTCGATGCAGAGCCGGTGGAATCCACTTCAAACTGGTATGCGTTGGACGTGCCTCCACCAGGTGCTGGGGTTTGCACGGTAATTGCCGTGATTCCAGCGCTGGCGATGTCGGTTGCAGGAACTTGTGCTGACAGTTGGGTTGCGCTCCCGTAGGTTGTCGCGAGCGCAGTTGTGCCCCAATAGATCGTCGAGTTGGAGACGAATCCCGAGCCGGTGACTGTGAGTGGGAAGGTCGCGCTGCCCGCGCTGTTGAATGCAGGCGAGATGCCGCTTATGGCTGGTGTGGGATTGGCGATGGTGTAAGCAGCCGAGGCTACTGTGCTGCTGACGTAGCCGTTGGCAATGGCGATGGCTTGGACCGTCTCCGTGGATGATACCGTTATACCCGCGTTGGTGTAGAGAGTTGAACTTGTAGTCGGCGTATTCCCATTGGTGGTGTAGTAGAAGGTGGCGTTGGGCGTCAAATCGGAGAGATAGATGGTCTTCGCGGCGGTGTAGGTTCCCTGGGGTGCGCTGAAAGTTGGCATCGCTGCAATCGCAAGCTGATATTTCCACATATCGTTGAGATAGCTGGTCGCGCCGCTGGCATTGAGACCATACCCCCCAAAGAGCCATAGATTGCCAATAGCATCGGTCCAGCCCGCAGCGATACTGCGGCTCCCGGGGAGGTTTTCTGTAGTAGTTGATATCACCGCACCGGACTCACTGAAATGGCCAATGTCAGCACTGGAATTGACTTCCCTTCGGCTGCCGTAAGTTTCTACAGCAGCTTCCGGATTTGCCGTGCTGATTGTTCCGGGTAGGTTATCGCTGATGTTAACCGTGCTGCTTCCGCCCATCCAGGTCCATTCGTTTGTGGCAGGACTATACTCCCAGAGATCGTTGAGATAACCTACTGTTCCGTTGACATCGTATCCCCGGCCTCCCATCAGCCAGAAGTTGCCGCCTGTGTCCGTCCATGTCATGGCGTACTCGCGGCTTCCTGGGAAGTTTCCGGTCGAAGGCGTTCCCATAGTGCCATACACACCAGGCGCTCCTCCCTGTGTGTAAAGTGTGTCGCTTCCGCCCATCCATGCCCATTCGCCTGTGACAGGACTATATTCCCAGAGATCGTTGAGGATATTGCCGCCGTTGGCAACCATGCCTTCACCGCCAAAGAGCCAGAAATTGCCGCTGCTGTCCGTCCAACTGGCGGCGAACTCGCGAGCTCCGGGGATATTCCCGGTCGATGGCGTTTTCGGCGAACCGTACACGCCGGAAGGACCACTACATGCAACACCCGTCGCGCATGGCGTTGCGCTGCTTCCTCCCATCCAAATCCATTCTTTGGTGGAAGGGTTGTATTCCCAAAGGTCGTTGAGATAGGTGTCAACACCGTTCTCAACCATGGTCATGCCCCCGAAGAGCCAGAGATTGCCGCTGCTATCGGTCCAGCCATTCGCGCCAAATCGGCCTACAGGGACATTTCCAGCGGTATATGTTCCCGGCGTACCGTTATAAACCCCAGGCACACCACAAAAGCCGCCGAGTTCAAATACACAGGTCAGTGTTTCGCTTCCACTTATCCACGCCCATTGGTTCGTGGAAGTGTTGTACTCCCAAAGGTCGTTGAGCCAACCGTTATCCGGGAGTCCGATGGAGTCGACACCATCCCCTCCAAAGAGCCAGAGATTGCCACTGCTATCTGTCCAGCTTGTAGCGCCAATTCGGCTTCCAGGCGCGCTTCCCTGAGCAGCCGATCCCAACTTCCCGTACACGCCGGGGTACTCTCCGCATTGTCCGTAGGACGTGCATGGCAACGTGCTATTACCACCCATCCATGCCCATTCGCCAAGGGAAATATTGAACTCCCAAAAGTCATTCAGGCCGTTTTCCTGACCGAGGGAATCGTAGCCATCCCCCCCAAATAGCCATAGATTGCCGCTGTTATCGGTCCATCTCGAAGCATAGCGGCGGCTTCCGGGAAAGTTCCCGGAAGCAGGTGTTCCCGGCGCTCCATAAACTCCAGCCTGGTTACCTGCACTACTTCCGCCTACCAAAGTCCATTCGTTTAGGTTGGCGGTTTGGGCGGAGGCCGACTGGCTGACAGATGAAGACGTGACAGCGATGAGTCCCGCGACGAGCAGAACCCGCAAACGAAAAACCTGGGAGAAAGAGAACATAAACGCAGACCTCGTTGATTTCATTTTGGTGAAATTCAAGAGAGCGCCACAGTGCGCACACTACCGCGCCTGCGACTTATTGGAAGTCATGCGAAGTCTATGTTCGCTGTATTTCCCTCACTGTGACGGCTGTCACGGGGAGATGTGATGGAAGGAGCAATCGATAGTCCCTGGCAGAGCTGGCGATGGGTCCGTGAACTCTGCCGGGGATGCTTGTGGGATGAAGCTTACTTCCCCAGCTTATCTAGGTCGAGGTTGAGTTTGAGGACGTTCACTCTGGGCTCGCCGAGCAGACCCAACTGGCGGCTGGTGATGTGCTGCTCGATGAGCTTCTGGACGCTCTCTGGACTGATATTGCGGGTCTTGGCGATGCGGGGAGCTTGATAGTATGCGGCGTCGGGGGTGATGTCGGGATCGAGTCCGGACGCAGAGGTAGTGACCAGATCGATGGGGACCGGCTTGCCGGGGTTCTGCGCGGCCAACTTGTCGATGTCGCCCTGTATACGCGTTACAAGCGCCTTGTTGGATTGGGCCAGGTTGGAGCCGCTGGAGGAAGTAGCGTCGTAGCCATTGCCTGCGGCCGAGGGGCGGGGATGGAAGTAGCGATCGGAGGTGAAGCTCTGGGCCAACAGTTCGGAGCCGATGACGGTGCCGTCGTTGAGCTTGATGAGACTGCCAGCCGCCTGATGGGGGAAGAGTAGGCCTGCGACGCCGGTAACCAGTAATGGGTAGCCCAGGCCCAATAGGACGGTGGTCACGAGAGTGAAGAGAATCGAGGTCTTCCAGACGGAATGCGTGATCTGCGTGGCTTGCACGGTTGAAGCGGAAGGCGGAGCGGATACGGAATGCACTTTGTTTCTCCTAAAAAACTATCCTCAGGGGCTAAAGCCCGCGTTCTGATTTGATTGTTAGATGTACGGGCTAAAGCCCGTACCCTTCAACCACAACGAGTTATTACGCCAGGTGCAGGGCTACCAGCGCCCAGTCGATAGCCCAGATGCCAATAAAGGGAGCGATAATGCCTCCGACGCCGTAAATGAGCAGGTTGTTGCGCAGCAGAACATCGGCCGGCTTGGGTTCATACTTGACGCCTTTCAGGGCCAGCGGAATGAGAGCCACGATGATGATGGCGTTGAAGATGACCGCGGAGAGAATCGCCGACTCCGACGTGTGCAGATGCATGATGTTGAGCGCCTTGAGCGCAGGAAAAACAGCCATGAACATGGCGGGGATGATGGCGAAGTACTTGGCCACGTCGTTGGAGATGCTGAAAGTGGTGAGTGCGCCGCGGGTCATGAGCAATTGTTTACCGATCTCAACAATTTCGATGAGCTTGGTGGGGTTGGAGTCCAGATCAACCATGTTGCCGGCTTCTTTGGCGGCTTGCGTGCCGGAGTTCATGGCCACGCCTACATCGGCCTGAGCCAGCGCGGGAGCGTCGTTGGTGCCGTCGCCGGTCATGGCCACCAGCTTTCCTTTGGCCTGCTCTCGCTTGATGAGATCCATCTTGTCCTTGGGCTTGGCTTCGGCGAGGAAGTCGTCCACACCAGCTTCGCGGGCGATTACGGCGGCTGTCCGCGGGTTGTCGCCCGTGATCATGATGGTGCGAATACCCATGGCACGCAGGCGGGCAAGGCGGTCCTTGAGTCCGCCTTTGACAATGTCCTTGAGGTGGATGACACCGAGAGCGGTAAAGTTTTCGGCCACCACCAGCGGAGTTCCGCCCATGCGCGCAACCTCATCCGCGGCGTCGCTAACCTTTTTCGGAAGCGAAGAGCCTTGCTCTTCGAGAAAGCGAGAGATGGCGTCCACCGAGCCCTTGCGAATGCGCGTCCCCGGCAGGTTAACGCCGCTCATGCGGGTCTGGGCGGTGAAGGGAACGAACTCAGCATGAATGCTGCTCAGGTCGCGCCCACGCAGGTTGTACTTTTCCTTGGCCAGCACGACAATGGACCGGCCTTCAGGTGTTTCGTCGGATAGCGAGGAGAGTTGTGCAGCGTCGGCCAGCCGCTCAGGGGTCACGTCCAGAGCAGGAATGAACTCGGTAGCCTGGCGGTTGCCCAGGGTGATGGTGCCAGTTTTGTCCAGCAACAGGGTGTTCACGTCGCCGGCGGCTTCAACTGCGCGTCCGCTCATGGCCAGTACGTTGTACTGGACGAGGCGGTCCATGCCAGCGATGCCGATGGCCGAGAGCAATCCACCGATAGTGGTGGGGATGAGGCAGACCAGCAGCGAGACCAACACGAAGATGGTTGGATCGGCATTTTGGTGAGAGTAAGAAGAGGCGTAATGCGCAAAGGGCAGCAGCGTGACCACGGCGAGAAGAAAAACAATGGTGAGACCAGAGAGCAGAATGCTCAACGCGATTTCGTTGGGCGTCTTCTGACGGGTGGCGCCCTCAACCAGGGCGATCATGCGATCGAGGAAGGTTTCACCGGGGTTGGAGGTGATGCGGACTTTTATCCAGTCGGAGAGAACCTTGGTGCCGCCGGTGACTGCCGAACGGTCTCCACCAGCTTCGCGGATGACTGGCGCCGATTCGCCGGTGATGGCCGATTCGTCCACCGAGGCCACGCCCTCGATGACTTCGCCGTCTCCTGCAATGTAGTTGCCGGCCTCGACATAAATGATGTCTCCCAGGCGTAGCAGGCCGCTGGCGACGTCTTCCAGCTCGTTCGTCGCTGTGTAGCGCTTGGCAATGGTCTCGCCCTTGGCTTTGCGCAGCGTGTCAGCCTGTGCCTTGCCGCGTCCCTCGGCCATGGCCTCGGCAAAGTTGGCGAAGAGCACAGTGAACCACAGCCAGAGAGTGATCTGGAGATTGAAGCCAAAGCCGGCGCGGTGATTGACGGTGTTGTCGATGAGCAGCAGCGAGGTGAGCACGCAGCCCACCTCGACGACAAACATCACCGGGTTCTTGACCATCCAGCGGGGATCGAGCTTGCGGAATGCATCCACAAGTGCCTGGGCCATGATTTTCGTATTCCAAAGACTCTTTTTTTCAAGCATGACAGTCCGTTTTGCCTTTACTGTGCGGTGTTGGTTAGAAAAGCTGTCCTGGATTGGCGTGAAGTTGCAGGTGCTCAAGAATCGGTCCCAGGCTCAGCGCCGGGAAGAAAGTCAGCGCGCTCAGAATCACGATGACGCCGACCAGCAACACGGTAAACAGCGCGCCGTTCACCGGGAAGGTTCCGGGCGATGGAGGCACGCTCTTCTTCTGGGCCAGGCTTCCGGCCAAAGCCAGCACCGGAATCAACATGAGGAAGCGCCCGCCCAGCATGGTGAAGCCCAGCACCACGTTGTACCACCATGTGTTGGCATTCAATCCGGCGAAGGCCGAACCGTTGTTGGCCACCGTGGAGGTGAAGGCGTAGAGGATTTCAGAGAAGCCGTGCGGCCCCTGGTTGCCCAGGCTGCTAAGGCCAATGGTAGGAGAGAGAACGAAGACAGCCGTGCCTGTGAGGATGATGAGCGGAAAGATGAGCACGTAGAGCATGGACATCTTCACATCGTAGGCTTCGATCTTTTTGCCCAGATATTCGGGTGTGCGGCCCACCATGAGGCCGGCGATAAAGACCGAGAGCACCACCATGATCAACATGCCGTACAAGCCCG
>CAZFMB010000092.1:4138-17020 GCA_964520005.1 uncultured Occallatibacter sp. | reverse complement strand
AGCGTCAGCCCAAGTCGAACCAGAGCACCATCCTGATCGAAGGCGGAGACGACTTTGACGAGGTTGACGGCGAGGAGATTGACGAAGAGAACGAGCCGAACTTCAACCGCGTCGATGGCGCGCCAGTTCCAGTCGCCGGGCAACCTGTAGGCGCGGGCAGGCCAAAGACAGACAACAAATCCCGCCGTCGTCGTCGCCGCCCCGGTGGTGGTGGTGGACGCGGATAGTGCTAAGAAGTGAAATAGTGAAGAAGTGAATGAGGGAAAGGCCCGGAGCGCATCCGGGCCTTTTCTGTTTCAGGTTTTCGTGCACCGGCTCTACGGTACGGTTTATGACACGCGCAAGTCTGCTACGGGGTTATCTATAAGCCGGAATTCGCATCTGGCTGAAGCGCTGGGATCGCGATTCCGATTGAAGTGGAGTGATGCTTGTTTTCGTACATCCGCAGGTCGGCCGCAATGCAGAGAGACTCCATATCGGCGGCGTCTTCGGGGAAGGTTGCGATGCCTACGCTGGCGCCGATTCGAGCAGTATGGTCGCCCAATTGAAGAGGTTCTTTGATCAACTGGATGAGCGATTGGCCAACGCGTTCGGCATCCGCGCGGCTGACCGGCTCCTCCAGTATCACGGAAAATTCGTCTCCCCCGGTTCGAGCAATGGTATCGGAACGGCGGACGCGTCCGGAGCAGATTGCTGCAACACGCTGCAGCAGCATATCGCCGACGTGATGTCCCATGGTGTCATTCACCTTCTTGAAGTGGTCCAGGTCCACTACCAAAAGCGCTGCCTGAGAATTCGAGCGACGGGCACGCTCCAGTGTCCCAGCCAAACGGTCCTGGAAGAGACGGCGATTGGGCAATCCAGTCAACACATCATGCAGCGCAAGGAACTTGTTGTGTTCGATTTGGTCTTCAAGCAGGATCATCAACATGCCCACGGCGACTACAAATTTTGGCAGATCCCCGACTTCTTTCTCTATATGGACCTGAGGAAAATGCGCCCTGATCAGCGGCATCACGATAAAACTCATCGCCCAACAGAAGAATCCTGCCATGGTGATGAATGCTCCGGCAGTGGCGCGGAGATACGTATAAGAAACAAGTACGAAGCAGGCAAGAAAGACGGCTAACAAGACGGTGTGCCGCGCAACTTCGGCATCACTACCGGGCCCGATTCCCGGCCGGTTCTGAAAGATCAACAGGTAGATCGAGAGAGCTACAAAAATCATTACTAGAACCCAGCGAAGGGGGTGATTGGCGCTGCGTGGCGAGAAGAGCATGACCGTCAGCGGGCAGAGACCCAGTAAGGCAGCAGCCACCGTCAACATCCAATATTCCCCTGGCGCCAGTCGCACAACCGCGATATAAAGCGTGCTTGCGGCCATCAGCGAACCGAGCAGCCAGCGGCAGGAAGTCTGCTTGTGGTCAGGAATCGCGGCGAACATAAACATGAATCCAGCACAGGCATTCATAGCCGCCTGCGTGATAAAGGCCATGGGCCCCCAGATTCCCTGAGCTTTAACAAAGACGGCGGCAGTAAAGTGCAGCAGAACCATCAACCAGCCCGCCAGCCATAATCGGGAGGAAAGCGTAGGAGAATGACGATGCAGGGAGACAAATGCGCATAATAACAGCGCGGTCATCAGCACATTCGGAATCCGGCTCCAGTCCATCAGGTCCTCACTCAGATTATCAGTCTAATAATCTTTTAATGGGCGCTTATCCGTGATAGTTGCAGAGGAGTTGCGGTACTAATGTAACTTGATTCGGCATTGCCAGCGTCGTGCCTTCGGAAATCACGCGCGGCACGCTTGTGGCATCAGCCAGTATCAGGCTCAAGCGCTGGAATGGCAGTTCCGATTAAGGAAGCTCTCTGCTTGTTTTCGTACATCCGCAGATCGGCCGCAATGCAGAGAGACTCCATATCGGCGGCGTCGTCGGGGAAGGTTGCGATGCCCACGCTGGCTCCGACTCGCACAGTATGATCGCCCAGTTGCAGAGGTTCTTTGATCAACTGGATGAGCGATTGGCCAACGCGTTCGGCATCCGCGCGGCTGATTGGCTCCTCCAGAATCACGGAAAATTCGTCTCCCCCGGTTCTAGCAATGGTATCGGAACGGCGGACACGTGCGGAACAGATTGCCGCAACATGCGTCAGCAGCAGGTCGCCAACGTGATGCCCGAAGGAATCATTCACCTGCTTGAAATGGTCCAGATCGACCATCAGTAAAGCGGTTTGCGCTCCGGTGCGGCGGGCGCGCTCCAAGGCGATGGTGAGCCGGTCATGGAAAAGGCGGCGATTGGGCAGTCCGGTCAGATCATCATGCAGCGCGAGGAACTTGTTGTGTTCGATCTGGTCTTCCAGCAGCAGCAGCATCATGCCCAAGGCTACCACAAATTTAGGAAGGTTCCACACCTCGCTCTCGATCTTCGCATAAGGCTGAAATGCGCGCACGGCCGGCATCGCCACATAGATCGATGCCCAACTGAAAAACCCGGTGATGGTGACGAATGCCCCAGAGCTGGCGCGGCGATAGGCAACGAATATCGAGATGCAGCAGCTCAGATAGACGGTGAACATCACCGCATTCCAGGCTAGATCTGGACCATTACCGGGCCGGTTCTGAAAGATCAACAGAAAAATTGAGAGCGATATGTATAGAAAGATGAGAGTCCAGCGCAGCGGATGATTGAGCCTTCGAATTGATGCCAGCGTGACGGGCAGCGGACAAATGCCCAGCACGATCGCCATCAGTATCAAAGCCCAGTGCCCAGCCGGAGCGACGGTCAGAGTAATGATGTAGAGCGTATTGGCAGCCGTTAGCGATCCGAGCATCCAACGGCAGGAACTGTCTTCGTGGTAGGGAATCGAGGCGTACATAAACAACAAGCCGGCCCAGATCAGGGAAGACGATAGGACAATATAGTCCAACTTGCCCCAAATTCCTGGGGCATCCGTGAAGATGCGGGAGGCGCTATGAATCATGATCGACAGCCAGCCCGTCAGCCACAATCTTGATACGGGCGTCCTGCTGCCTCGCGTGATGGAGACAAACGCGCAGATCAAGAATGTGCCGGCAGCCAGGTTTGGAATTCCGCCCCAGTTCAAAGACAGCACCTCATTTTGGAGTTCTTACAGTATGATGAACGCTCCGGAATCAAGAAGCCAAACTCTAATACTCTTTAACGAATCCTTGGTGTACACTTTTGTAACTTTCAGGCGCGTTTTATCCCTGGGATTGCTTAGAATAGGCATTTCGTTGTGAAATGACGTCCACCATCCTTACCAGAGCCAGTGTCGCGGGCTTGCATTGTACGGTGCGCTATGCAGTTTTTGTCGCAGTGTTTCTGGGAGAGAATACGTTTCCCATACGATGAATCTCGGCGCCCACGGCGGCCAGCTTTTCTTCGATGCGCTCATAACCGCGGTCGATGTGATAAACGCGGTCCAGGATGGATTCACCGTCCGCAACCAGCGCAGCCAGCACCAGCGAAGCGGAAGCGCGCAGGTCGGAGCACATGACGGCTGCGGCTGAGAGTGGAGACGACCCGCGCACTGTGGCCGTGCGGCCATCTACTTTAATATCCGCTCCCATGCGCACCAGTTCCTGCACGTGCATAAAGCGATTTTCGAAGATATTTTCGTGGACCATGCTGACGCCCTCGGCCTGGGTGGCCAGCGCCATGAATTGCGCCTGCATGTCGGTGGGAAATCCGGGATACTCTTCAGTGGAGATGTCGGCGGCGCGCAGTTTGCCGCCGGAGCGCACGCGCACCGTCGCGATGTCGAGAATATCCACGCGAGCGCCTGCCTCCTGAAGTTTGTTGATCACGGAACTCAGGTGCGCGGGATTGCAATCAGCCACCGTAATGTCTCCGCCGGTAATGGCGCCGGCGACAAGGAATGTTCCGGCCTCGATGCGGTCGGGGTTGATGCGGTAGCGTGCGCCATGCAGCCGGCTGACGCCCTGCACGCGAATGGTAGATGTGCCCGCGCCTTCAATCTTCGCGCCCATGGCAGTCAGAAGCGCAGCCAGGTCGGCGACCTCGGGCTCGCGCGCGCAATTCTCCATCAGCGTTTCGCCTTCTGCCAGCACGGCGGCCATCAAGAGGTCTTCGGTACCGGTGACGGTGATCTTGTCGAAGACGAGGTGAGCGCCGTGCAATCGCTCCGCCCGCGCATCGAGATAGCCGTGCTCCTGAGCGATGCGCGCGCCCATCTTTTCCAGGCCCTTGATGTGCATGTCTATAGGGCGGCCGCCGATGGCGCATCCGCCGGGCATGGCCACGCGCGCCATGCCTGTGCGGGCAATCAACGGACCGAGCACCAGAGAGCTGGCGCGCATGGTCTTCACGATTTCGTATTTGGCCACGGGGTCGGAGAGCGTGCGGCAACTGATGGTAGTCGTACTTGACGCATTGGCGGGGGTTACCTCAGCGCCCATGGATAGAAGCAAACGGCGCTGGGTGGCGATGTCCCAAACTTGAGGAATGTTTTCGAGAGTGATCTCGTCCTCGGTGAGAATGGCCGCCGCCATACAGGGTAGCGCCGAGTTTTTGGCTCCCGAGACGCGAATTGTGCCGGTGAGCGGATTGCCGCCGCGAATAACAAATTTATCCATACTTGCCGAACTGCTCCTGGGAATGCAGAAGAGCCTCTGGACTTCTAGTGTAAATCCGGAGGCTGGTTAGCGAGTCAGCGGTGGGCCAATGTTTGCTATCATTCGTAGGGCGTTTGTTTTTTGCGGAGTAGAAATGCCAAAAATACATCCGATTATCGACCGATATTGGAGTCTGGCCGCTGCAATCCTGCTTCCCGTGATTAAGGTTCACAGTGGGGGACTCATCCGCAATGAATTACTTTCTGTCATTTGCACCGCGCTGTTGATTCACTCATGGTTCATGCAGCGCAAATATGCGAAGAGCAAATGGCGGCTGGCGTTCATGACGCTATTACTGAGTTTGATTATGCTTGGTCCGATTTGGTTTGGGCTGAATGTGATACGCGCGTATACCTATCCATCGAATTGGAAACATGACGTGGATCTATATTTGTATATCTGCGATATGCAAGACAAGGTCTGGCAGGTGGCTCAAATCTTGGGAATGGCTGTCGTATTATGGTTGATCGTCGATTTAGCGCGATGGTTGGCGAAGCGTAGTTTTGGAAAGCTCCCGTAGCAGCGAATGGCAATTTTCGACGCATCCCTCCGGGATGACTTATCCAGTGCTCTATTACAGCTCCAGCACATTATCCTCGATGGCGAGGCGGACGTTGCCGTCGGATTTGGCGAGGCGGCGGACGGCTTCGGGCTTATCTACTTTGGCCTTGAGCATGACCAGGGCCACGGGGACGCTGCGGCCGGCGCACTTGATGGTTTCGACGGCGGTGGCGCGGTCAATTTGGCAGGCGCGCATCAAGAGGCGGATGCCGCGCTCCACCAGCTTGGAATTCTGCATGTGGACGTTGACCATCAGATTTTCGTAGACGTAGCCGAGCCGGGTCATGGCGCCAGTGGTGATCATGTTGAGGATCATCTTTTGGGCGCTGCCGGCCTTCATGCGCGTGGAGCCGGAGATGACTTCGGGGCCCACGTCGGCAACGATGACGGTCTCCGCTGATGTGGCGAGTGGAGTTCCCTGGTTGCAGGTGACGGCGGCAGTGTGTGCTCCGCGGGCGCGAGCGTAGGCCACTGCGGCGACTACATAGGGAGTGCGGCCGGAAGCGGAGACGCCGATGACAACGTCTTTGCGGGTGGGGCGGCGGCGGGCGATGTCCCGCTGGCCAAGCTCTTCAGAATCTTCGTTGACCTCGACGGATGAGGCCAGAGCTTTGGGTCCGCCGGCCATGATGTACTGCACCTGACCGGGGGCCGTGGAGTATGTGGGCGGACACTCTGCGGCATCCAGAGCCGCAATCCGTCCGCTGGAGCCGGCGCCGATGTAAATTAACCTGCCACCCTCGCGCAGGCTGCGGGCCACCTGGTCAATGACCAGCGCTATCTCCGGAATCGCTTTCTTGACCGATGCCGCTATCTTGGCATCTTCGTGGTTAATGATGCGGGCAATTTCCAGGGCGGATTTGGTGTCAAAGCCTTGAGAAGCCTCGTTCTGGCTCTCGGTGATCAGTTCCTGAAGCTGGGTGGCCGGCTCTTTTTGCCTATCTACTTTATGGGCGGCGGCCGTAGTCTGCGTCGCCGAGCTGATTAGCATCGCATCTGTACCCATTTTTTAATTGTATCTGTAAATGGTCAAATTCGTATAAAAATCGCACAATTTTAGGGCTCCTTGGGGATGACCAAGGTCCGAATGAAGTTCGAGGTGACTAGCTCGGCGCGGAGGTGGCAGGTGCGGATGGCTCAGCAGGGGATACCGGCATCCATGTTTACGCCGCGCGGAACCAGCGTTTTTACGGCTGAGATATATGGACTGGCCAAGGATCGACCTTCGCTCGACGGTCCAGACAGCTCGGTTTGACACTGGAAGTTGACGGTGTTTTGATGGCTCCAGCGGGATGAGTTTCATACCCGCGCCCCTCAATCACGGAGATGCGGAATGCGGGAAGGTGCGGCGATGCTGGCAGCGATTGTTTTGTCGGGTGCATTAATGTGCGGATGCGGCGGGGGTAGCGGGAGTGGCGGCAGCACGACACCTCCAGAAACCCAGGCGGCTGCGCCTACCATAAACACTACCAACGCACAGAATGGAGCCGTGGTGGTGAGCCTCACCACGACAACCACTGGGGCCACTATCTACTACACCCTGGATGGCACGACTCCCACGAATGTTTCACAAATCTATGAGGCGCCATTTCTTGTGGCTTCGAACTTGACACTCAAGACCATTGCCGCGGAGCCGCCGGGCTATCTGAACAGCAACGTCACCAGTCAGAGTTTCACGCCCAACATTCCCTCGGGAACGTTGGTATGGTCGGATGAGTTCACCAACTCCACCGGCTCCAACGCACAGCCTAATCCGATGGTATGGACCTACGACACCGGCAACAGCGGCTTTGGCAACCATGAACTGGAGAACTACTGCGCGTGGGGATCGAACATTTCACCATGCTCGACGGCGAACCCTAATGTGTATGTGGGCACCGATGGCTACCTGCACATCGATGCGCAGCAACCTTCGGCGGGCGTCTACACGTCGGCGCGATTGAAGACCAAGGGGCTGTTCAGTTTTCAGTACGGCCGGATTGAGGTGCGTGCCCAAGTGCCGGAGGCGCAAGGCTTTTGGCCGGCCTTTTGGCTGATGGGCAACAACATTGCCACTGTTAACTGGCCAGCCTGCGGCGAGATGGATGTGCTGGAGCGGATCAATGCGGCAGCCACGCCTGACTGGAACGAAGGCTCGATTCATGGAACCGGTTTTACCGGCAACAATTTGGGCACAGTCTTCAATTTTCCCAGTGGGCAAACGGCGGCAGGATGGCACACATACGGCATGATCTGGAGTCCGGGAAGCGTGTCCTATTATGTTGACGACCCTACTCATCCCTACGTTACCTATACGACCTCTAGCATCAGCGGATTGAGCGGCGCGGTCTGGCCCTTTGATTTGGGAGCCAACTACATCCTTCTTAATCTGGCTGTCGGTGGCGATTGGCCCGGAAGCCCCAACGCATCCACGCCATTTCCATCAGAAATGCTAGTGGACTACGTGCGGGTGTACACGAACTAGGGAAGGCTAGGGCGCTCGGTCACACCATTCAGATCCGTTTGCGTTTTAATTCCCGCAAATTATTTTTGGGACCTCTCACGACACTATTCGCTGCAAAGATGTTTGCGTCATAATTCATCTTTGTGGTATAAACGAATCATTCCAGTTTGCCCCCAAAGGCAAGCCTGGATTTCATGCAGAGTGGCTGAGGGACGAGCCCTGTGACGCCACGACAACCTGCCTGGGCAAACCAGGAGTATGGTGTCAACTCTCGCCCGTATTGGGGAACATGAGATTCGGGGGTCGCTTCAGCACTCTTGGTTGAGGCGTCTCGCAAGATACTTCGAGTCACTTCACGTTCGCTCTTTTGAGCCGGTCACGCGCTCGTATATTTTAGCCTCTCTCGCTAGCGAGGGATGAATGACGACTGCTTACGAATTGCGCTGCCGGGAATGTGGCAAATCCTACGGGCTTCAGCCGCTTTCCATTTGTGACGAGTGTTTTTCTCCGCTCGAGGTGATCCATGATCTGGAGTACGCCCGCACCCGCTTTACCCGCGAGACCATCAGTCAAGGACCGCTGAATATGTGGCGCTATCGTGCGTTGTTGCCAGTGAGCGACAGCTATCAGCCGCAGACGCCTGTGGGGTTGACGCCGCTGATGAAGGCTCCCCGGCTGGGCGCGCGCATCGGCGCCAGCAATCTCTTCATCAAGAACGACGCCGTCTGCCAGCTCACGCTCAGCTTCAAGGATCGCGTGGTGGCCGTGGCGCTAGCCAATGCGCAGGCCTTCGGCTTTGATACGGTGGGCTGCTCGTCTACCGGCAACCTGGCCAACGCCGTGGCAGCGCAGGCGTCGAGGCTGGGGCTGAAGAGTTTTATTCTGATTCCCGACGATCTGGAACCGGCCAAGATTATCAACACCCAGGTTTATGGAGCCACGCTGGTGCGCGTCAAGGGCAACTACGACCACGTGAACCGTCTCTCATCGCAGATTGCCGACCGCTACAACTGGGGCTTTGTGAACGTAAACCTGCGCCCCTTTTACGCCGAGGGATCGAAAACCGTGGGCTTTGAGATTGCCGAGCAACTGGGCTGGCGGCTACCGGACAATATTGTTTGCCCCATGGCCGGCGGCTCGTTGATTAGAAAGATTCACAAGGCATTTGATGAGTTGATCGCGCTTGGACTAGTGGAGGATAAGCCGGTCCGCTTCTTCGGCGCGCAGGCTACCGGCTGCTCGCCCATCATCCAGGCGGTCAAAAACGGAAGCGACGTAATTGAGCCGCAGCGGCCTAACACTATTGCGCGCTCGCTAGCCATCGGCAACCCGGCCGACGGCACGTATGCGGCGCGCATGATCCGCGCTACCGGCGGCTGGGCCGAGGATGTGTCGGATGTGGAGATTATTTCAGCCATGCAGGAACTGGCGGAGACTGAAGGCGTTTTTGCCGAGACAGCCGGCGGTGTAACCACCGCGGTGACCGCGCGGCTTTATGCCCATGGGCGTATTAAGCCCGACGAGCAGACCGTCCTCTGCATTACCGGTAACGGCCTGAAGACCACCGATTGCCTGAACGGCGCATACGAGCAGAGCGAGGCCATCCGTCCCCGGATCAGCGACTTTGAAGCCTTTGTGGAAGAGCACAACGAATACAACCCTGCACTGAGTCAGGACCTGGTCCTGGCGGGAGAAACCCATGGCCGTTAGAGTTCTGTTGCCCAATGCCTTTCAGAAGCACACCAACAACGAGCGCGAGATTACCAGCGCCGCGGCTAATCTACCGGAGTTGATCACCGAGATTGAGGAGCGTTTTCCGGCCCTCCAGAAGCATTTGCGCGGGGAGGATGGACAGGTTCGCCGGTTTATCAACTTCTATGTAAACGAGGAGGACATCCGCTTCCTGGGCAATGAGAAGTACCTTTTCAAAGAGGGCGACGAGGTTTTGGTGATTCCGTCCATTGCCGGCGGATGAGGCTAATTCGAGTTACTGTAGGGTTACAGGCTGAACAATATATTTGCACTGTATTTGCATGAGATTGACCATTCTTTGACAGCTTTCAGCGGATACTGCTCCCGTGATCTCACCTACAGAGCAGAAAGTATCGCTAAAGCTGGCCGTTGGTTCCACTCCTCTGGTAGAACCTGGATTTACAACCTCTTCACAATCCCTGCCCCCGGCTCAGACAAAGCCGCGTATTCATGCCGAGGTTGGGCGTTACCGCGTGCGGCTGGCGGAGAGCGTTGAAGATCGCAATGCTGTTTGCCGGCTTCGCTTCAGGGTCTTCAATATAGAACTAAACGAGGGGTTGAGCAGTTCCTATCTGACAGGGTTGGATACCGACCAGTTCGATCTCTTTTGCGAACACCTGCTGGTGGAAGACAAGCTGGAGAGCAATCCGGCCCGGCGCGTCGTGGGCACGTATCGGATGCAGTCTGGCGCTACAGCGGCGCGCAATCTGGGCTATTACTCGGAGCTGGAGTTTGATTTCGCGCCTTATGAAGCGCTGCGGGCCGACATTCTGGAACTGGGGCGGGCCTCCATCGATCGTGAGCATCGGACACCCGAAGTTCTGACCTTGTTGTGGAGGGGTATCGCCCAGTATGCTAACGACATGGGATTGCGTTACCTGGTCGGCTGCTCATCGTTGACTTCGAAAGATCCGGTCGAGGGCTGGCGGGTATATCGCCAGCTTGATCGTTACCGGGTTTCACCGGAGTTCGAGACTGCGCCAACCGCGGCCTACGCCTGTCCCAGCGAGCAAGAGGGCGCACAAGCACAGCCGTCGCCCTGCCAGCAAGACCCGTCGATGGAGACAGATACCCCCAAAGTCCCCAAGCTGCTGAAAACCTACCTGACCCTTGGCGCGCGCATCTGCGGAGCGCCGGCCTGGGATCGGGAGTTTGGCACTATCGATTTCCTTACGCTGCTCGATCTGAAGTTGCTTTCGCCCTCGGCGCGCAACCGCTTCCTAGCACCGCTAACTACTTGAATTTTAGGACGATCCGGCGCGCTGTGGCGCTGGTGCTGGCTTTGGGCCTTTCCATTATCCGATACTGGCTGCTGCGTTTGCGCGGCCCCCTTTCCATGGAGAGCCACGCGCTGTGGGGCCAGCAAACGGCCAGAGCCATCATGACCGTTGTGGGTATTGGCTATCATGTTGAAGGCACACCACCTACATATGGGCTAGTGGTCTCCAACCACCTCAGCTACCTCGATGTCGTCATCCTCGCGGCGGCCATGCCCTGCTTCTTTGTCGCCAAGATTGAGATCGGCGGCTGGCCCTTCTTCGGCTGGGCGGCGCGCGCCTGCGGGACCATCTTCCTGGACCGTACCAGCAAAGAAAGCGCCATGAGCGTGGCCGACCAGATGGTGGAGCGTCTTAAGTTGAAGATTCCAGTTCTGTTATTTCCAGAGGGGACGAGCACCGACGGCCAGGTGATTCCCTTTCACCCCCGACTGATTGACCCCGCCACCTCGACCGGTGTGCAGGTTACCACGGCCACTATTCGCTACGAGATCGAGGACGGTACGCCGGAGCGGGAGCTATGCTGGTTTGGCGACGAGACGTTCGGAGCTCATCTTCTGAAGGTTCTTGGAGTTGCGGGCTTCTCCGCAGAGGTGCGCTTTGGTGAGCCGCACATCTACCCCGACCGCCGCACCGCCGCGGATGCAACGCAGGCCGAGATTGAGGCGATGCGGGAACAGATGAAGTAAGACAGTTGTCAGTTCACAGTTCACAGTTCACAGTGGTCAGAGATTTGCGCAGAAAATGCGTTACAACAACCTTTACTTAGAAGTAGAGGTTTTTTGTGCGAAATGGGGTTATTTGGGAAGCGGGGACTTGCCGTCCAGGCGGACGCCTTCGGCAGAGAGGCAAGGCAGGCTATGGGTTGCCTGGTAACACTTCAGACTAGCCGACTTTCCATTATCTAGCAGGTTTGACAAAGCGCGGTTCATAAGTCCAATCGGTTGGGAGCATTTAGCGAATACTAGTTCCACTGGAACGGATTAATTATAATATAACTATTCTCAAAATAGGTATTTTATGATAGTTTATATTCCATGGCTAAGAATCCCGAACATCGCGACCTTTTCCCAGGCGCGCTGGAAGTCATGATCCTACAGTCGCTCCGCTTGCGACCCATGCATGGCTATGCGCTGGTCAAACACATCAAACAGGTTTCGGACAACTTGCTCCAGGTAGAAGAGGGATCGCTCTACCCGGCATTGCAACGAATGCTGCGGGAAGGTCTGCTGGAATCCGAGAGCGGATTGTCAGCGAAGGGCCGTCCAACTCGAATCTACCGGCTAACCGACGCGGGCGTTCGCCATCTGGAGCAGGAAGTTCTCAGCTTCGAAAAGATGTTCACCGGAATCACGCGTGTGCTGGCTGCCGCCAAGGCCTAGGAGGTCAACTATGCAGAGTCTGATCAAATTGTTCAGCCGTCGCCGCCGCTTTGACGATATCTCGGTATCCATCCAAGAACATATTGACGAGCGAACCGAAGAACTGATGGAAGAAGGAATGCCGCGCGAACAAGCCGAGCAAGCGGCGCGGCGCGAATTCGGCAATGTGGCGCTCATCGAGGAGCGCAGCCGCGAAGAGTGGCAATGGGCCGCGCTCGAATCTCTCCTTGCCGATCTGAAGCTGACCTTGCGCCGTTTGAGAAAGTCACCGGGATTTACCGCCACCGTGCTGCTGACCATGGCACTGGGGATCGGCGCAAACACAACCGTCTTCAGCGTGATCGACAGCATTCTGATGAAGCCGCTACCCTATCCGGATTCCGGGCGGCTAGTGGCGCTCACCCTCCATGCTCCGGGCGCAGGTGGGTTGGCCGACTTCAGTAACGGGTTGCAGATGTCGCCATCAATGTATCTCACTTTCTCGGAAAGGAACAAGACGTTCCAGTCGCTGGGGATTTTCACGCCGGGCACGGCCAACGTGACAGGGATTGCGCAACCGGAGGAAGCGCACACGGCATGGATCAGCGGCGGCGTGCTGGAGTCGCTTGCCGTTCTTCCTTCCGCTGGCCGCTGGTTCACTGAATCGGATCAGGATCCGCGTGGCGCGAAGACGGTGATGTTGAGCTACGGCTACTGGCAGCGGCGCTTCGGGGGCGACAGGTCCGCAATTGGACGCAGCATCCAGGTAGATGCGCAGACGCGCGAGATTGTGGGCGTGATGCCGCGCGGGTTCAAGATGGTGGACTC
>CAZFMB010000092.1:0-4038 GCA_964520005.1 uncultured Occallatibacter sp. | reverse complement strand
CGCAGACGCGCGAGATTGTGGGCGTGATGCCGCGCGGGTTCAAGATGGTGGACTCTGATTTCGACCTGCTCTTGCCGCTGGCCTTCGATCGCCGTAATCAGAAGCTGGCGCCCTTCGGCTACGAAGGGGTGGGCCGCCTGAAACCGGGAGTGACGCTGGAGCAGGCCGACGCGGATGTGGCTCGACTGATTCCGGTGTGGATGGATTCCTGGACGAACGGTCCGGGCACGAACCCGCATTTCTACCTGAGGTGGAGAATAACGCCTGGTTTTCGCCCGCTCAAACAGCGCGTGGTTGGCGATGTGGGCGGGGTGCTGTGGGTGGTGATGGCGACAGTGGGCCTGGTCATGCTGATTGCCTGCACCAACGTCGCGAATCTTCTGCTCGTTCGCGCAGAGTCGCGGCAGCAGGAGCTAGCGATCCGGGCAGCCCTGGGAGCAGGCCGTGCGCGAATTGCCCGGGAACTGCTGACAGAAAGCGTGAC
The DNA here is from genome assembly GCA_964520005.1 of uncultured Occallatibacter sp. Lineage (GTDB taxonomy): Bacteria > Acidobacteriota > Terriglobia > Terriglobales > Acidobacteriaceae > Telmatobacter. The sequence goes on along the minus strand of CAZFMB010000092.1, from coordinate 3,554 downwards.
GCTGGGACTGCTGGGAGGCGTGATTGCAGTCGGCGTGGCCTATGGCGGATTGCGCCTGCTGACGGCAATTGGCCCGGCCAATCTGCCCCGGTTAAGTGAAGTCTCTCTTGATCTTCGCGCGCTTGGTTTTACGTTCCTTCTCTCGGTTCTCTCAGGATTGCTGTTCGGAATGATTCCGGCGCTCAGATACGCGCGTGCGCAGGCCTCCACGACCATTGGAATCGCCAACCGGACGGCCAGCGCCGGGCGTCCGCGGCAACGCTCACGGAACGTGCTGGTGGTGGCGCAGGTGGCCATGGCCCTGGTGCTGCTGGTGAGCGCGCTGCTGATGATCCGCACCTTTGCTGCGCTGCGCACTGTTCAGCCGGGCTTCTCTGACGCTCGGCACCTGCAGACCATGCACATCTGGATTCCCGATCTGCTGGTTCCTGATGCGCAAATGACGACACGCATGCAGAACAGCATTGTGGACAAGCTTGCGGCCCTTCCCGGCGTTACCTCCGTCGGGTATGCAGGGGCGGCGCCCATGGAGAATAATGACCCAAATTGGGACATTGTGACCGTCGAGGGCAAGAACTATGAGGGCGGAGAGCCGCCTTTGCGGCTGTTCAACTACGTTTCGCCGGGCTACTTCAAAACTGCCGGCACGCGCCTGGTTGCGGGCCGCGATTTTACCTGGGACGACCTCTTCGGCCTGCGGCCGACGGTGATGGTGTCAGAAAACTTCGCCCGCGAATCGTGGGGTTCGGCTTCTGCCGCCATCGGCAGACGGGTGCGGCAGTTTTCCAATACGCCATGGCAGGAGGTGATTGGCGTTGTCGAGGATGTGCGCCTGCACGGCGTGGACCAGGATGCGCCGCCGGTCATCTACTGGCCGGCAATGCTCAACAGTCCCTATAGCTCGCAACCCAGCATTGAAGCTTCACGCGCGGTCACCTTCGTGCTTCGCAGCGACCGCGCCGGAAGCGAGAGCTTCCTGGGTGAAATGCAACGGGCGGTGTGGGCGGTGAACCCCAACTTGCCGCTCGCCTCGGTCCGGACCATGCAGGACATTTACAGCGAGTCGCTGGCGCGCACTTCGTTCACGCTGGTGATGTTGGCAATCGCCGGTTCCATGGCGCTGGCGCTCGGCATCATCGGCATCTACGGCGTCATCTCCTACACCGTTTCGCAACGGACGCGCGAGATCGGAATTCGCCTGGCGCTCGGCGCGCAGAAAAGTGAACTCAAGTGGATGTTTGTCCGGTCCGCTTTGCTGCTTACAACCGCGGGAGTGGTGATCGGTTTAGGCACGGCAGCGACCCTCATGCGGTTGATGAGGTCGCTGCTCTTTGGTATCAGCCCGCTTGATCCCTTTACCTACATCGCGGTGCCGCTGATCCTGGTTATCGCCGCTGCTCTGGCGAGCTATCTGCCGGCTCGCCGTGCTGCCGCGGTCGATCCGGTTGAAGCGTTGAGAGCCGAGTAGCATCGCGGTGTAAACCAACCGTTCCCTGAAGCGGAGAAATCGCCTCAAAAGGATGCGCGCCACGTCTCCGGGCGGGGATGGACCGCACTCTCCAACGGCGGTGTAACGGTGAAGATTCGGGGAGTGTGAAGGGAGACAATCGAAGCTGCCGATCAGCGACAAACACAATTGCCGATAGGACTCAGAGGATGACTCCAGACCATTCTCAGTCTTTCTTGACCGGCAGTTCACTCCTGACTCTATTTGCGTCTCGTGTAGACTCATAAGGGAGGATTGTGAATGAGTACGAAACAACTACTGGCTGAAATCGAGCGCGGCATCAACGCCTTGCAGAAGGCGCGTGCCTTGTGTTTGAAAGGCGAAGAAGTTGCATCGAAGGCCAAGGCGACCGCAGCGAAGACAGCCAAGGGAACAAAGGTGCCGGCAAAAAAGGCCGCCAAGGGCCGCATGAGCGATGAGGGCCGTGCCAAGATCGTTGCCGCTCAGCAAAAGCGCTGGGCCAAGGTCAAGCGGGAAAAGAACAAGGCAGCCAAGGCGGCCAAAGCAGCTTTGGCCGTTTCTGCAGCGAAGTAACCCGTTCTCGCACATGCGCACAAAGGCCCCGAGGCTATCGACCTCAGGGTCTTTTTGTTTGGCGGCGCCTACCTTGGCCTGAGCATATCGGGCAAAACCGCAAAGCCCCAAGTGCGGCCATGACAGGCGGTCGACCCCAATGGTGTCGAGGACGAGTTGCTGTCAATCGCCAGGATCGGATTCGTCACCAAGGAAAACTTGCGGAAGGCGACTGAACGGGAGCTATTTCTGGCGTGCCAGCCGGAACTGGTCCTGGACGCATTCAGAACGATCGTCTCTCTGCGGAATCTTCAATTGGCCTGACGCGGCGGGACATTCTTCCGCAACTTGGCCCTCCAGTGACGTTTCAAAAAACCTCCCGGAACATTCCGCTTTAAGCTAGTGATTCCACGAGATGATCTGGGCCGATGCCGCCGTTCCAGAAAGTAAGAGTGTTATTGGAAGGGCGGCGTTTGCTGCGTCCGCCGGTTGGCGGTCAGGGAGTTCCTCTTTCCGTCCGACACGCCGTGGCGCCCCATGAGCGGTGGCCATGTTCAGCATCGCCCCGACCACAGTTGGCCGAACGCCCACCCTCATTCCCAAACCGTATCTTGTTCAACTCTTATCCGTTAGTCCTTGCCCCACTTTCGTCCGGATGAAGTTTTAGCGGGGCACAGAAGCGACTACGTCGATAAACTGCACGCTGTATGGCGGGAGATGCTGCAATTGCAGGAGTTGATGACGAGGAGGGAATGGACCCAGGGGTGCCGGTCCGGCGTCTTGACCGCTGGGCAGATCGGTCGGCGACCTGCTCGCCCCAATCAGAAACTGGAACACCCTGGCGCCGGCTTCGTCCCGGGCCCTCGATCCGACTTTGCCTGCGTGCCTCGCCATGTCCGTTTTGCAAGCGGAAACAGATAGTGCTAGAGTGTTTGCCGTCAACCAGCAGTTCTTTGTATTGCTCTCAATCATGCGCCGGGCGCGCACCTCGGAGACAGGAAAGGAGGGCGGCCCAAATGAGGCACATCGAGCGATTTTGTGTTCTTCCTGCTTGCTGGTCGATCCTTGCCAATTATGGCCCTCCTGTCACAACCGCATACGGCCAGGACGCCGACAGAACATGGACGGGCATTAGCCAATCCTGGAATGGAAGCCAGTAGGTGACGGTTCGCCGGAACGGCCTCTCTTCAAGCGGCAATTTGCCCCTCCTGCGGAGGGATACGCTATGAGATCGAAAACTGCGAATACCTGCACAATGGTGTTCATCTTATGCGTGTTTGTTTCGTCGCCGCTCTTGTTATTCGCGCAAATTCTTGGAAACGAAGTGGGAGCCGTTCCGGTCGGCTCGTCGTTCGCCATTTCGAGTGACAGCGGCGAAGGTGCCGGTCTGGGCAACTTCATTGCTTCAGATGGAACGGACTTTATCGTGGTCTCGGCCAACACCAGTTCCGAGGTGGGGACCGACGTATACGCGAGGCGAGTTTCGTCGAGCGGCAACGTCCTCGATGCGACGCCCCTCCACCTTGTAAACAAC
>CAZFMB010000091.1:0-17204 GCA_964520005.1 uncultured Occallatibacter sp. | reverse complement strand
CCCTCCCTATTTGGTCTTGCTCCGTGTGGGGTTTACCCTGCCTGCGGCGTTACCGTCGCAGCGGTGCGCTCTTACCGCACCATTTCACCCTTACCGGACTGGCCGTCCAGGCAATCGCCCTTCGGGCCGGTTGCACGTGCCGAAGCACCAGCATCCGGCGGTATATTTTCTGTGGCACTGGCCGTCCATGGGTTTTGAGGCCCACGTCCCGGAGGTTATCCGGCACACTGCCCTGCGGAGTTCGGACTTTCCTCCCCCGGCGGATCGTGCTTGCGCACGCCCACCGGCAGCGACCGCCCGGTCCTCCTGCCAGTAGTTAGTGTAGCGCGAAAACGATACCGGCATTCGACCATCAGAGTTTTCGAGATTTCTCAAGGTGCGCGAGGAAGTTTCCGGTCACGATTCATTGAATCCACGGAGGATACAAAACCATCCATAGCCTGCGGAGAGTTTGTATTCCTCTCTCGAAGCTATGAGCCCGCTCCCCGGCTCGATTCAGACCAAATTCGCACACCTTGTATCAAGGAGAATTCCATGAAGATTGCCGCGATGATCGCTCGCTATCTGCTGGGCCTGATGTTTTTTGTCTTTGGCCTGAACATGTTTCTGCATTTCATTCCCATGGGGCAATTGCCGCCCGGGCTTGCCGGGCAGTTCACGGCCGCCCTGTTTGCTGCGCACTACTTTTACGTGGTGGGCGCGACTATGTTTGTCTCTGGAGTTTTGCTGCTGGTGAATCGGTATGTGGGGCTGGGGCTGACGCTGCTGGGTCCCGTGCTGTTCAACATCCTCGCGTATCACCTGCTGATGGACCCGGGAGGCATTGGGATGGGGGCGCTTGCGACGCTTTTGTGGCTGCTGGTTGTCTGGGAGCATCGGATCGTGTTTGCAAAGATGTTTGAGGCGCGGCTCGCCGAGTGAAGACTGACGCGATGAATGCGCCGGCCGGCTGGCTACAATCAAGCTAACGATGATTCAGTATCTCTATCTGGGGCGGGTGGGCTACGACGAGGGGCTGCGCTTGCAGGCGGAGGTGGCCGGGCTGGTGGGCGATGGGCGCGCGGGGAATGTTCTTCTACTGCTGGAGCATCCTCCGGTGCTGACGCTGGGGCGCAACGCGAAGAGGGCGAATATTCTGGCGTCGGGCGAGTTTTTGAAGCGGCGCGGCGTGACGGTGCACGAGATCAACCGCGGTGGTGACGTAACCTATCACGGGCCGGGACAACTGGTGGGCTACCCCATCTTCGACCTGCGCACGCTGCGGGCGGCGAGCGGCGGACGGATGGGACCGGTGGACTTTGTGCGTGGGATGGAAGAGGCGCTGATCCGGCTGTGCGGCAGGTTTGGCGTGAGGGCTGGGCGGATTTCCGGGCTGACCGGGGTGTGGTGCGGGCTCCGCACAGAGATCGGAGATCAGAGATCAGAGATCAGCTTTCCTGCTGAGGAGCGCCTTCATTATCCCACTGGTGCTAGCAGTACGGAGCGGAAGATTGGAGCGATTGGGATTCATGTGGCGCGGGGGATTACATCGCATGGATTTGCGTTCAACGTGACGACCAATCTGCGGGATTTTGAATTGATTGTTCCCTGCGGGATTGCCGATCACGCAGTCACCAGCCTGGCGCGAGAGGTTGAAAATCCGGAGGCGTTGCCTACGCTGGAGGAGATTGCGCGGATGACGGCGCGGGAGTTTGGGCTGGTCTTCGGCGCGCCGATGGTCGAGGTCGAAAGTCTGGCGGCGTTGCGGGAACTGGCGGAGGCACAGCAATTATCTGTACCCCTCCCGGCAGAAGACACGCCGCTGCGGATTCCGTCAGAGGTGGAGCGGTTGAGAGGCGGAGGGGAAGGGACGATTCGTACCTGATAACCCCGCTCACATGGCCTACATGGCGCAATTTATAATCGGTTTGAAGCGGGCGAACTTCGGAGACTTCCCTGAGCAATCCGAAAACCTGCCCTATACGCAACCGAAGCGTCCCGCAACGCGGAGAGATCCCTATGCCAACTGACGTGATCATGCCCCAGATGGGCGAATCGATCTTTGAGGGCACTATTACCAAGTGGCTCAAACAGGCCGGCGACAGAGTAGAGAAGGACGAGCCGCTGTTTGAAATTTCCACCGACAAGGTGGACGCGGAGATTCCGTCGCCGGTGGCCGGGGTGCTGGCCGAGATCAAGATTGCAGCCGGCGCAACCGTCGAGGTCAATACGGTGGTGGCGGTGATCGGCGAGGGCGGCGGCCATGCTTCAGTTCCTGCACCCGCGATAAAACCGGAGACCATCCCCACAACTTCGGTTTCAGCGAATCATTCCGCGACGGATGTGCCGCAGGCGCCGACGAAGACGGAGTCAGCCCCACCGCAGGGGGTGCAGCGCTCCTCGCCGCTGGTACGGCGCATTGCCAAAGAGAACAATCTTGACCTGAGCCAGATTGCGGGAACCGGCTTGGAGGGGCGCATTACCAAGGAAGATGTGCTGCGGCATTTGAGCGAACGAGGCTCTGGAAGCGCATCGCCGAAGGCAATTGTGCAGAAGGCGCCGCCAGCCGCACCGCAGGTAGTGCCGCTGGAGCCGCAACCGCTGACTAAAATGCGGGCAATTATTGCGCAGCGCATGGTGGAGAGCATGCAGATCAGCCCGCATGTGCACATTGTTTACAAGGTGGACATGACGCGCATTGCGCGACTACGGGAGCGGGAGAAGGAGAGCTTCGAGCAGCGGCACGGCGTGAAGCTGACGTATATGCCGTTCATCGCCACGGCGGCGATTGAAGCGCTGAATAAATTTCCGATTGTGAATGCATCCATGGTGGAGGGGGGGATTCAGTATCACCAGAACATTCATCTGGGCATAGCCGTGGCTCTGGAGTGGGGACTGATTGTGCCGGTGGTGAAGGAGGCCGAGAGGCGCGGCTTCGTGGACCTGGCACGGGCGATTGCGGACCTGGCTGCGCGGGCGCGCACGAAGAAGCTGCTGCCCGAGGAGGCATCGGGATCTACGTTTACGCTTACCAATTCGGGGATTTTCGGAGAGGAATTTGGGACGCCGATCATCAACCAGCCGGAGTCGGCGATTCTGGCTATCGGCGGCCTGCGCAAGGAGCCTGCGGTGGTGACCGACGACGAGGGCAACGACTCGATTGCGATTCGCACGGTGCAGTACTTCAGCCTGGGCTTCGATCACCGCACTATTGACGGGGCGGACGCGGGCAAGTTCATGGGCGAGTTCAAACGGGCGCTGGAGACGTGGGACCAGGAGGTAGGTTAATGCGTAGACACAGATTAATTTCCAGAAAAGCTCTAAAGATCGGAGCAGTTCTGCTGCTGACTATCGCGATGGAAGCTGCGACACAGGAGACTCAACATATTGATGCGTCCAGAGCCTATCCAAATGAGTTACCCCAGTTCCGTTATTACTCTACCGCTATTTGGCGGCAACTCATTCCGACACATTCAACGATGGCTGACGTTCGCAGGACTCTTGGCACTCCGAACGATGCAGATGATATTGCCTCATATACAATGCCCTACCCGGGTGATAAGAATGCGAAGGAGCCTGTATTTACTTACTCTCATCTAATACCTGGCTGGGATGTATTGATATATTTCTCCAGATATTGTTTTCGTAAACACCCGGCCGATCCCGTGGGCGACAGAATTTGTAGTGTTGACCTCATTCCCAATCATCGAATTCCCATGTCGGAAATAAAAATTCCAGAGATGTTTAAGAGAGAGCATGTTGTGGCTGCCGATGCCGCATTCGATGAATATACCGACGACTCAGGGCTACAGTACTCGGTTTATACGACAAAAACCCCGTACAGCGACAAAACATATGGCGATCTGAATCGAATCTCCTACGGTTTCCCGCTGATTGCAAAGCCCGAAACTCCATAGTCGCGCAGCCCTATTAGTGCTTCGCCCATGGATCGTAGGTTCCGACGTACCAGGAGTGGCCTTCGGGGTCTTTTACGGTGAAGTCGCGGCTGCCGTAGGGGGTGTCGTGGAGCGGGGTGGTGACGTTGGCTCCAGCGGCTACTGCACGGGCGTGGGCAGCATCGGCGTCGGGGACCACGATGTAGACGCTGCGGGTCTCGACGCCGCCCAACTCGGCCGGGGATTTGAAGCCGCGGCTCGCCTCGTCGTCCTTGCCGGAGCCGAGCATGATCATGCCGTTGCCTAGGGTCAGCTCGGCGTGGGCAATGGTGCCGTTTTCGCCTTCATGGACGGCATGGCGCTGGAAGCCGAAGACAAGGCAAAGCCAGTCGATTGCGGCGGTTGCATTGCGGTAGCGATGACCGGGGATGATGGAGTTGTGGAAATCAGTCATGGGGAACCCTCCGTGTCAATAGTAACTCTTTCATTTATCTATAGTAACGCTTACATTCCAGGTCAAAAATAGGTTATTCTGTGCGATATGCGTTTGCCCACGGGTGATTCTCTATTGGTGCAAATCATGGACACCGCGTTCGCTGAAGCAGCGAAGAGCGCGGGCAATTTGCTGGTCTGCAAGCCGGGTTGCAGCCAATGCTGCCATGGAGCTTTTGTCCTCAATTCTTTGGACACGCTGCGATTGCGTGCCGGCATGGACACAATACGGGCCACCAATAAGCCTCTTGCGGCCAAAATCGAGGGGCGCGCGAAGGCTTGGATTGCCGAGCATGGGGCGCAGTTCCCCGGCGATCCACAGACAGGCGTGCTGGGCGACTCCAAAATCGAAGAAGAGCGCTTTGAGGATTTCGACAACGAGGCAGCCTGTCCTGCGCTAGACCCCGATACGGGTAAGTGCGACCTCTACGCCTGGCGGCCTATGACCTGCCGCGTCTTCGGCCCTCCTGTCCGCATGGGAGAGGGCGAGGAGCTTGGCCACTGCGAGCTATGCTTTAAGGGCGCGGACAAGGCGAAGGTTGCGGCCTGCGAGATGACCGTCCCGCACGATCTAGAGGCTGAGTTGCTGGACGAGATTCCATCGAACGAGAAGACCGTGGTGGCGTTTGCGCTGCTGGATTAAGACAAGCAGTGGTCAGTTGTTACACTGAGAGTTGGACAGCCAGATGACAACACACTCCTGCTGGGTGGAGATTCGCACCCGCGCCCTAGAAGACAACTTCCGGTTTTTAATGAACCTGGCTACGCCCCATGTAGAGATTTTGGCGGTGGTCAAGGACTATGCCTACGGACATTCCCTGAAGATCTGCGCGCCGGCAGTAGAGCGCGCCGGGGCGCGGTGGCTGGGCGTGGCCCGCGTCGATGAGGGTGTACGCGCGCGCGCTCTATGCCCCGCGCCTGGGGTGCTGGTGATGTGTGGTGCCCTTCCCGGCGAGGGAGCGGCGGCGGTGGAACACCGGTTGAGCGTCGTTGCCTGGCAGCCGTGGCAGTTGGACGAGTTGGAAAATGCGGCACGACTGGCGAGCAGTACGGTTGCCGTGCATCTGGAGATCGACACCGGCATGAGCCGCCAGGGAGTTGCGCCCGAGGATTTTAATCCTGAGGGCGGGCAGGCGGGCGCGCTTCTGAAGCGCTTCCATGCGGGGTCGCCGCTGCGGCTGGAGGCCGTGATGACCCACCTGTTTGCCGCTGACGAGGCGGACGGCAGGGTGACCGCCAAGCAAATGGCTTTGTTGGAAGAGTTGCTGGGCAGGATCACGGCTGCTGGAGTTCATCCGGAGTGGCTGCACGTGGGGAACTCCGCCGCGCTTCTGGCAGGCGAGGCCGTGCAGATTGCCGCACTTGCCGCCCGCTACGGGATGAAGGCGATGGTGCGGCCCGGCATGGCTCTCTACGGCCTGACGCCGCGCTTCGCCCCGCAATTTGAGTTGCAGGAGCCGGAGTCGCTGGCCGCCGCTTGCGCCCAGTTGCAACCGGTGCTGGCGTGGAAGACGCGCGTGGTGGGGGTGCGAGAGGTTCCCACGGGCGCGGTGGTGGGCTACAACGGCACCTTTGTGGCCACTGAACCGATGCGGCTGGCACTGGTGGCCGCAGGCTACGCCGACGGACTTGACCGGCGACTGGGCAACCGCTTCAGCCTGCTGGTTCATGGGGAACGCGCGCCGCTGGTGGGCCGCGTCAGCATGGACTCGGCGGTGATGGACGTGACCGGAATCGCCGGGGTCGAGCCGGGCGACGAAGTAGTGATCCTGGGCGAACAGGGCGGAGAAAGCATCACCGCCTTCGACCACGCCGAAGCGACGGGGACGATACCCTGGGAGGTCTTCACGCGCATCGGGGCGAGCGCCCCGCGAATTGCGGTGTAAGAGCTTGCCAGGAGGATTATTCTGGACGAGAATTCAAAAAGGCCATGAAATGAGGCACAGGAGATGCCAAAGCCGCAATCCAATTCCGCCACGGAAAATGCCAGTTCTGATAGCCAATCCCCGAAAAAGAGGAGCCTCCTTTTTAGAATGTTGACGGCGTTTTTCCTGATTCTGATCGTATACGCCGGAGTTCTCTTCATTCCCGCAGGGACTCTGAGCTTTTGGCAGGCATGGGTCTATCTGGCTGTCCTCATCGTTCCCACATTTAGTGGCTACTGCTACATCTACCGGTTTGATCCGGAATTGCTGGAACGCAGAATGCGGCAAAAAGAGCAGGTCCGCGAACAAAAGCTGCTGATGCGATGGGTAAAGCCACTCTTTCTCGTATTCTTCATGGTTCCCGGCCTCGACTACCGCTTCGCCTGGTCGAAAACTCTTCTGGGCGCCGTGCCGCTGTGGCTCACCGTGCTTTCCAATGCCATTGCTCTAGCGGCAATTCTATTCGTGATGTGGTGCTTTAGCTACAATCGTTTTGCCGCGCGCACCATTCAGGTTGAGGCTGAACAAAAGGTCATCACGACCGGGCCATACCGCTTTGTTCGTCATCCCATGTACGCAGGGAGCGCTGTACTGTTTTTGTTCACCCCGCTGGCGTTGGGTTCGTGGATTGCGATGCCTGCCGTTGCTCTGTGGGCGCCCTTTTACGCCGTTCGCATTCTCAGCGAGGAGAAGGTTCTGCGCGAGCAACTGGCTGGCTATTCGGAGTATTGCGAGCGCACACGCTGCCGGTTGATTCCGCTGGTGTGGTGAGTGACTTTATGTCAAGAGATTTCGCGTATCTAAATTTACGACGATACAACATCAACTCCGTTTTTACAAAATCAGGCGCTGTAGCCGGAGTAGTATCTTCCTAAGGAGAAATTCACGCATGTGTTTTTCTTTCCGTCCAATCATCCTTGCGTTATTGGTTGTTGCACGAACTGAGACCCTCTGTTTTTCGCAAGCAGTGAAAGATACCCAGCAAAATACGCCTTCCTTCCTTCTTCCACAGCCACAGCATATTACAGGTCAAGTCATTGCGGAAGACGGGAGCCCAATTGCAAAGGTTCGCCTCGCCCATATCGATCTGCCTGGCGATTGGGTGACAGACTCGAACGGCCAATTCGCCTTCGATACATCGGCACCAATCTTTGTTGTTCAAAAGCCAGGATTCCAGAGTGTTTTTGTGCGCACCAGCGATGCTTCCAATCTTCAAATAATTCTCCGCAAAATACAGCGCTCAACCTCATTTCCTGTCTGTTCTAACGCTGGTCTATCTGACCGGGAGCCCGGATGGGGAGGGATATTTCAGATTCCAAAGACAGAGGACGCTGACGTTAGTCGCGAGGTTCTAGATGTTGACTATTGGTCACGTACCATTCAAGTGAATTCGAGATCAATACCAATACAAGCCATGCAGGGGCGTGGTTCAATGTGGGGCGGAGGGGAACCGAGAGACGAACTGGTTTGGCACTCCATTCAGTACAGCGAACAAACATACGATCTGGAGGGTCACCTGCTCACTGATGCGAAAGGGTGGCTACCGAATGGTAAGTGCTGGCGCACGGTTGGAGTGTTTAGTGAATCAGTATCCTACTCCGACGTAGATTGCACCCTCACTGAACCCGTCGACCGTATTCTTGATGGACTCTGCGTAGTCCCTGATGCATCAAAGCATCTATTTCCATAATCACTCATCGTGTTTATGTCCGTACTCAGACAGACAAAAAACAGGCGCAAGAGGTTGAATTCTCTTGCGCCCAATTTGTTCATTCCGGTTGATTCGTGCGCTCACTATTGTTTGACGGGCGGTGGGGGAGGAACCTTGGGCTCCTTGAGCTGTTTTCCCTCGAATCCCGGCGGAATTCTGTGGTAGGGCGGAACATTCAACATGGGGATCTTGAGTTGAGGCGGAGTAGCCGGTGAAAGCGTAGAAGGAGCGGAGGGGAAGCCCGGGCCTTTCTTGATGTGCACGTCGCCGTTGCTGGCGTCGAGCACGATCTTCGCTGCGCCGGAACCGATGGTGAATGTGGCCAGCTTGTTCTCGCCGGATGTCGAGGGAACTGGATAATCCGAGAGGATATCGCCATTGTGGGTGTGAACGCTTACGCTGGCGGAGGCGTTAGGCGGCAACGTTACCTCGACGTCGCCCTTGTTGTTTCTGGCTTCCACCGAGTAAGCGCCGGCCGGCTCAACCGCGATGCGGCCATTGCGGGTTTCCACGTAGCTGTCGCCATAGATCTGGTTGAGATCGATGTCCTTGGAGTGGGTCACCACGCGTACCTGCCCTTTGGACTGATTGATGCGCAGGTCGCCGGAGTCGAGGGTCAGGTCGCCGGGCAACTCCGCCACCTCGATGTTGGTTTGCGAAGTGTGCATATGCAGCGGTCCATGGATGTTCTCCATATGCGCGCCGCCGAAGATTTCGCCGCTCTGCGTGACCTTGCCTGTAATCTGGGAGAAGGTAATATCGCTCGAATCCCCATCGAGGGTCAGGTCGCCCTGAATATCATGGGCGGAGATGTCGTGGCTTCCGTGGGTGAAGTGCGCCTCGACCGGACCGGCAATGGAGTTGAGTTGCATGTCTCCGCGGGCAGAGACAGCAATGCCAGCACCCAGGCCGGAGACAGTCACGTCTCCCTTGCCGGCGTTCACCGTCACCTTGGCGGTCTTGGGCACGGTAACGGTCAGGTTCACTTTCCCATTGGAATTGCTTTCCGTCTTGACCAGCACGGAGCTGCCGTTGGGGGTAAGACGCGCGGCTTCGGCATCGAAGACTTTCTTTGCATCCGAGTCGGAGTTGGCGTAGGCCACTTCGTGCGCCTGAACCTGGATGGCGGAGCCGTCGCCCGCGGTGATGCTTACGTCGCCGCGCGGATTTTCGATCTGGATGGCGGCATTGGCGGGAAGCTGCTGCGAGAGCGCTTGCTGCTCCATGTTGTGCTCCGGCAGGCCGAAGGAGTTGAAGAAATCGTCGCCATCGTTGTTCCAATGGTTAAACCAGGGCCGCGTATGATTCCATCCGGAAGCGCAGATGCCCACAACGGCCAGAACGATGAGAATCCCTACGAAGCTGCCGCCGCGGCGGACAGGGGTATCGCGGTGCAGATCCATGGCCCACTCGCCGAGCAGGGCCAGGCCGGCGCCGATCAGAAGCAGCGGCCACCATTGGCCATACCAGCTCCAGAACTCAACGGAATTGATGCGGCCGGTTACCATGAGCAGAGCGATGACGCCGACAGCAATCAGGATGATGGGGCCGACGATGGAGGGAACGCGCGGACCATATGCGGCCACGTAGTTAGCCTTCCAGGCATGACGCTGAGCCTTCCATGTATCGCGCTGCGTACGCCATGCGGCTTTCTGCTGTTCCCGGTAAACCCGCCATTGGGTCTTAGGGTCATAGGGCGGATAGGGGGGGATTGGCGCTCCACTTCCTGGTGGTGTATTTGGGGGCATATTTGGGGGTGTGGTGCTCATAATTTTCCTTCCTGGGAATCTTTCCCGAACTCTTGCGCGCTGGCAGAAACGGTGGCCGAGTTATCGGCCGGTGGAGATGGCGGGACACCGCCTGGATTTACGCCTGGGTAAGCGCCGGGATAGGGCTGGCCGCAAAATGGGCCTGGCGGATAGCCGCCCTCAGCGGCCAGCGCCATGCGCTCGGCGAGCATGAAGACGCCCAGCATTATGAACAGCAGCGGCCAGAACCAACCCCAAAAGTGATGAATCACGTTTATGTGATCGAGTAGCGCAACGAATCCGATCAGCAGCAGAATGGCTGGGCCGCGCAGGCGGCGAATCATGATGTAATGGCTCATTTGGAGCCTCCTCTCGAATCTTCGATACGGCGAACAATCAGCCAAACTCCTAGAGCAATCAGCAGCATTGGCCACGTTAACCCAAAAAGGCGATCGCGAAAGACATCCAGCTGCCCGAGCAGGAATAAGACGCCCAACGCAATCAGCACGATGGCTCCCACCGGCGCTCTGCTCGGAGCGCAAATAGGCGGCGGCGGGAATGGGGCCTGAGAAAGCGGCGGCGGCTGATAGCCCTCGCTTGGCGGCACTGGAGGAGTCTGACCGGCGGCGGGCTGGCCGTTCATGCCATGCCGCTTGCCCGGCGTGATCAAATTGCTTAATTCGTTCAGGCCTATTGGGTCGGGCGGCGGCAGGCCATCGCGTAGCGCCCTGGCGGTGTGATAAGCGTCAAAGGCTTGATAGAAGATCCAGGCGGCAATAAAAAAGCCGAAGATGGTGTCAATGGGGCTATGGGCTTCACTTGCGATCGAGACCAGCACCGCGAAAACGGCTACGTGGATGAAACCTTTGACGAACTGGCCGTTGTACATGGCGCCCACGCCGGGAATCAGTCCCAGCACCGCGGCCGCCTGGGGATGGGGTCCGCTACTTACGGGAGGCGGAATAAACGGCTGTTGGTAGCTTTGCCATGCAGTCAGGCAAGGCGCGCAGAGAATCTGACCTCCGGCGGCGTTGCGCACGCAACTGGCGCAGAGCGGCTTGCCGCAACTTTGGCAATAGGCTGTCGCGTTGATGCCACTGTGATTTACGCAATCCATTTTGTGCTCCTTTCCCGTATGTTCATTGGGGAGCCGCCGGAGTGCGCGGACCGTTTGTGCAACGTCAGGGAAGTTTCTAAAAACTCTGAATGTTTGAACGTGGGTTGAGCAGCGGGGCCAGCAGCCAGAGTGTCAGGCTGTTGCGGAGGGGCTGTTCGCTGGCCCCCATTGCTTGGCACCTGTTTTGATTCGCCTGGCGCCAGGTCTTGCAGCTTCTTCTGCGTGTCGTCGCCTTCACCCTGCTCGCCAACCCCGGTAGTCTGGCGCAGCTCACGCACCTTGGTCTGTACCTCGTAGGCCAGCCGCGAATTGTCGTAGTAGCGGATGATGGGTGTCGAGGCCATGTTCAACTGCCGTTCCATGTAGGAGCGCATCATCCCGGGTTGCAGTTCGCTTAGCCGCAGGCTGCTGAGCCGGACGCCGGTGATGTTGAGGGTCATGGCGATGGAAAAGAAGGCCATGGCCGCCGTCATCAGCAGGCGAGGCTCGGCAAAACGCTGCACGCGCGCCACCAGGCCAGGACGCTGCCAGGGGGGGATGGTGACCGGACGGATGGGAATCACTCTGCCGCCGGCGGTAGCCAGCCTGTGGCCGGCCTCATGTCCCGGACCGGTGTGGGCCAGTATCTTGTCTAGAAGCCCGGCCGGGACCTCCGGCTCCGGGGAGAGAAACTCCAGCCATTCGCGGCCCCGGCGCGCCTCCTCAAAGAGCGCCGAGCAGGCCGGGCAGGCGACCAGATGGGCGTTAAACGCAGCCTCATCACTGGGGTTCAGTAGTCCATCCAGAGAGTCCGCCAAAAGCATCTCCCACTGCACGCAGGCGGGGGAGTTCGGATTGTTATTACGCTCTGCCATTTACATTACCTCCCGTCTATTACGTTCCAGGAGCCTCGCAAGTTCCGCGCGGCCCCGGCTGATGCGGGATTTCACCGTTCCTTCGGGAATTCCCAGCACACAGGCGATCTCCTTGTAGTCCATATCCTGTAAGTCTCTTAAAATGACGGCTTCGCGCAGATCGACCGAGACGCGGGTCAGGGCCTCCTGCACCATCTTCGCCAGCTCATTGCTGGCCGCCGACTCGTGAGGCGAGACGCCGCGAGAGGTGAGCCGGTCAATCGGTTTTAGCTCCTCGGCTGACTCCCAACCATCGTCTAATGAAGAAGTTGCACGTTGGTTGCGGGTGCGGCGGAAGTTATCCACCAGCAGGTTGCGGGTCATGGTCGTGATCCAAACCTGGAGGGAGCCGCGCGCGGTGTCAAAGCTGGCCAGGTTGGAGTAAATCTTCAGGAAAACATCCTGGGTCAGGTCCTCGGCGTCTGTGGGGTTGCCGGTAAAACGGTAGCAAAGCCCGTAGACACGCCTATGCTGCGCGCGGACCAGCTCGGTCCAGGCGCTGGAATCGCCGTCCATGCAGCGGCGGACGATTTGGGACCAATCGATCTCCAGAGAAGCAGCCTCCCCGCGCGACCGACGGACGGCTGGCGCAAGAGCCGGGGTTCCCGCGGACCGGTTCTGGTCCACAGGACGGAGAGCCGGGGTAACCAACTCAACCTCGCTCCAGCTTAATGTACCCACGCCTGGCATATTGCGCTAATACGCAAGATTTACCTGGTTAGTTCCCAGGAAACACACTTTCGTTCCTCTCAGCGCACTGCGGCCGAGCGAAGCTGGATTACGCGCCTCTGTGTCTCTGAGATGCATCAAATAACAGCCGGTCAGAAGCGAAACGGCCCAGGAGACTCTCATGCTCAGAACGATTGCACTGCGCAGCGCCTATATTACTCTGCTGATTGCTACGCTCTTCTCCGCCGGATGCAGAGCGGCGGCTAAACCTCCCATCCCCGCCGCTGCCAGCGACGCCCAACTGGCGCAAACGCCGGGAAAACAGACGGCGGTCTTTGCCGGGGGCTGCTTCTGGGGCACGCAATCGGTCTTCGAGCGCGTCAAAGGCGTGCTGAAGACGACGGCCGGTTACGCCGGCGGCTCGGCGGAGACCGCGACCTACGCCCAGGTGACCACGGAGACAACCGGACACGCCGAATCGGTGCGCGTGGTCTACGACCCGTCGAAGATCACCTATGGACAACTGCTGCGGGTATTCTTCTCCGTCGCTCATGATCCCACGCAGCTCAACCGTCAGGGGCCGGATGTAGGCACATCCTACCGCTCCGTCATTTTCTATACCAGCGACGAACAACGGAAGATCAGCCTTGCTTACATTGCGCAGTTGGATGCCGCCCACGTCTTCCGGAAACCGATTGTGACCCAGGTTGTGCCGTTGAAGGGCTTTTACGACGCCGAGCAATATCATCAGGACTACGCGCTGCACAACCCCGATAATCCATACATCCAGGTCTGCGACCGGCCCAAGATCGAAGCGCTCAAGGCGCAGTTTCCGGAGCTATTTCAGGATTACAAGGGGAAGTGAAGCATATTCCAGGTTGAGTAATTGATCAGTTTTCGATAACTTCCGGTTAGCCGGTGACTCGACTGGAATGCCGAATTCAGTCTGTTAGCCGCAACCCTCGATAAAAGAGATCGCTTGTATTGTTCCTGCGTAGTAGCGAATAATTGTGCCATCCTCGGTCTCGAACCTTATCCCATACTTCCGATCTGGAGAAAACAAAGTGAGATAGTGACCGCTCTCGGGCATATAGGCATGAGGTTCAATTCTCAACCGTTTTCCGTATACTTGGCGCGCCCTTGCCTCAGAATCGCCGTTATGGATTCCCTCTGCGGTGCGAGCTACACCGTTATCGATGTCTACGCGAGCAATGCGACCATTGAGCATCATCACCCCGACCTTTGGTTGATTCGGCACGTCAATGTAGTAACAGGACCGTTCTTCAGGATCGGATGGTCTTGAGTAGGACGTGTGAAGTGTCCTATTCAAATTTGACAAGCTCATCCCTACCCGCACTGCTCCAATGCCGTCGAAGCGAACGATTGACGGTTGGGCAACAACTGCATGAAGTGGAGCTGCGAAGATGCATGCGAGCAAGATTTTGGGAATGTGTGGCATGACAAATTGTACTCCATAGCGAGCAACTCTCATGTCGTCGCCCACCCGGAACTTAGTCAACTCCCGCCGCTCAGGCCAGCTTCACAAAGCGCATAGCTGCCGAGTTCATGCAGTAGCGCAGGCCGGTGGGGCGCGGTCCGTCATCGAAGACGTGACCCAGGTGCGCGTCGCAGCGGCGGCAGGAGACTGCGATGCGGTCCATCCCCAGGCTGGAGTCGCTGGTTTCCACCACGTTCTCGCGCGCAATCGGTTGCCAGAAGCTGGGCCAGCCTGTGCCGGATTCGAATTTGGTCTCCGAGCTGAACAGAGCCGTGTCGCAGCAGACGCAGCGGAAGATGCCTGTATCGTGCAAGTTCCAGGTATCGCCGGAGTAGGCGCGCTCGGTACCGGCGTGACGGGTCACACGGTATGAGATCGGCGAGAGTTGCTGCTTCCACTCGGCGTCCGTCTTGACGATGCGAGGAACGGTCACCTTGCCGGTCTTCTTGCCATTGGCCGCAAACTCTACGATGGTCACGTTTGCCGGAGCGCCCGATGCGTCCACCATCTGCGGCTCAGTGAGATAGGTCTTGCGCAAGAGCCAGAAGCCCGCGCCGCTAACCGCAGTTGCCGCGGAAACGATGAAAGCGCGCCTGCCCAGGCGCTGAATGCGGGCACTTGCGGCGGTTTCCTCGGGGTGTGATTGCTGTTGATCGCTGTTGTTCATGGGGGAATCCTATTCTGAAAAATTTGATCGTGGTCAGTTTGAAAAACCATCCCTCAAGGGCTAAAGCCCGCGTTTGTCGCACCAGCTTAATGTACCCGCGACTAGCATACTGCGCTAGTATGCAGGTATTTCCAGATTACTTCCGTTGGCCGGAAAAGGATTCTGAGGAGTGCTGTTCCACCCAGGCCCCAACGATGCGAGCCGCTTCTTCCAGGAAGCGACGGTCGATGGCGGAGAAGGCAGCGGAGGTGTGGCTGTCGATGTCGATTTCGCCAACTACGCGGCCGTGAGCGCGGATGGGGACGACGATCTCTGATTTTGTGCGGAGGGAGCAGGATAGATAGCGCGGGTCGGAGTTCACATCGTCAACGACTACGGTTTCTCCGGAGGCCACGGCTGCGCCGCAGATTCCTTCACTGACAGGAATGCGGATGTGAAGGGTTGGCTCGCCGACAAAGGCGCCGAGGACCAAGGTCTGCGGGTCGGCGGGATCGAGCATGTAGAACCCGGTCCAGTTGTAATGAGGGAGCTCTTTGGCGATGGCTGCGACGATGCCGGTCTCCAAGGCATCGAGAGAAGGCGCCACGGCGGCCAGTTCGCGAATGCGAGAGAGCAGGGAGAGCATCAGTGGGGTAAGTGCGGGCATATTCATCACGGTTTCAGGTGTAGCATAGTGATCGCAGATATCAAAATAGTACCTAGTTTCCCAACACTTAGAACTGGAATTCCGATTAATGTACGCCTAGAATCAATCCCATGAATTCCAAAGGATTGGCACTCGTCGCCATGCTGTTGTCCGCGGCCCCTGTTTACGGACAAGCACCGATAGAGATTAAGAAGTTTGTCCTTTATCCAATAAACGCTGTGGTAAAGAAGGAAACCAAAACCGCTATTGCGACGGAGATCAACGTCGGGAAAGCTGCACATAAGGTTATTTACCAAGTTTATTGGTCACGAACCACACCAAAACATGAGTTATTCCGCATTGAAATTGGCGATTACTCCAGTGGGATGCTTGTTAAAACATGGCATTACGGCATTGCTGCCGAGGGTGACTTCAATGGCGACGGTTTGCCGGATTATTCGTGGTATGGCGGTGACGACACGGGAGAAGAGCGATATTTATTCTTGTCGTCAGAAAGCGGATACAAACGCGTTGATTTACTAAAAACCGTTGAAGCAGCATGGCAGCGCAGGTTCAATAAGCCCTCACCCGACCTAGGAGAGCTAGAAGGTAAATATGAACTTGACGATTTGGAACTTGAGAGTTCGGTGGCGGGACTGGTACTCGACGCAACAGTTCGTCCCAATCCTATGTCTGCGAAGCCGATGACGACAAAACGAAACTACCGGTTTAGCATTGCACAAGCTGACTTTAAACCGTAGTTTAGAGCGAATCCCAGGTTCCAGAATCGGGACCTGGGGTACCCATTTTTCAAATCATATAAAAGGCATCAATAGCGCAGCGAAAACTCGGGATCGACGGGATTCTCGAAGAGCGAGGCGTCTCGGGTGACGATGGTCAGCCCTGAAGGGGTGACAAAGTAGCGGCGCTTGTCCTCCACGGGGTCGTAGCCGATGACCGTGCCCTCGGGAATGTGGACATGGCGGTCGATGATGGCTCTCCGAATGCGGCAGTGGCGGCCGATGTTGACGTGCGAGAAAACGATGCTGGCGTCTACTGTCGAGTAGGAGTTGACACGCACATCCTGCGATACAACGCAATTCGATACGGTGGCGCCGGAGATAATGACGCCAGCAGTGATGATGGAGTCGACGGCCATGCCGGAGCGGCCAGGCTCGGCAAAGACGAACTTGGCCGGCGGATACTGGCGCACTCGCGTGCGGATGGGCCATTTCTTGTCGTAGAGGTTGAAGACCGGCGATACGGCGCACAGGTCCATGTTGGCGTCGTAGTAGGAGTCGAGCGTGCCCACGTCGCGCCAATAGAGCGCCTGCTGCTTGTTCTCATCGACGAAGTTGTAGGCCATCATCTTTTTCTTTCCCAGCATGCTGGGAAGAATGTCGTGGCCGAAGTCGTGTTTGGAATCCGGATTCTCAGCGTCGGCGATCAGCGCCTTCAACAGCACCTCGGTATTGAAGATATAAATGCCCATGGATGCATCGACGGAGTCATGGTTGAAGGGCGAGCGGAAGGTGGTAGAGGCAGGCTTTTCGAGAAAGCCGAGAACCTCACCGGTTTTGTCCACTTCTACCACGCCGAAGCGTTTCGATTCGCTGGGCGAGATGGGCAGCGTAGCCAGCGTCACCTCCGCGCCGGTTTCTTCGTGTTGCGCCAACATGCGGCTGTAGTCCATCTTGTAGATGGCGTCGCCCTGGAGAATAATCATGTACTTGGGCTGCTCGCTGCCGATGGAATAAATATTCTGATAGACCGCATCGGCGGTGCCCATATACCAGTTGGCGCCGGTGCGCTGCATGGGCGGCAGCAACTCAAAGAACTCTCCCAGCTCCTGGGCCACAACGCCCGTCCATCCTTCACGGATGTGCCGGTTGAGGGAGAGCGCCTTGTACTGCGTGAGGATGAAGACCTTGCGCAGGCCGGAGTTGATGCAGTTGGAAAGGGTGATATCGATGATGCGGTAGTG
>CAZFMB010000090.1:0-17579 GCA_964520005.1 uncultured Occallatibacter sp. | reverse complement strand
TGCTCATCAGCTTGCCGTACATCTCGGCGGGGGGCTCGTTGATGCCGATGGCGTTGCCCAGGGATTTGGACATCTTCTGCACGCCGTCGAGGCCTTCGAGGATGGGCGTCATCAGCACGATCTGCGGCTTCTGGCCGTACTGGCGTTGCAACTCGCGGCCGCAGAGCAGGTTGAACTTCTGGTCGGTTCCGCCCAACTCGACGTCACATTCAAGGCAAACCGAGTCGTAGCCCTGCATGACAGGGTATAGAAACTCGTGCAGGCTGATGGGCTGCTCGGCCTGGTAACGCTTGTGAAAGTCGTCGCGCTCCAGCATCTGCGAAACAGTGAAGCGCGCGGCGAGGCGAACGATGTCTTCGTAGCCGAGCTTGCCCAGCCACTCCGAGTTGTAGCGGATCTCGGTGACGTCGCGATCAAGTATCTTGAAGGCCTGGTCGGTATAGGTCTTGGCGTTCTCATCAATCTGCTCGCGGCTGAGCGGCTTGCGCGTGACGTTGCGGCCCGTGGGGTCGCCGATGAGTGAGGTGTAGTCGCCAACGAGGAAGATGACGGTGTGGCCGAGGACTTGAAAGTGGCGCAGCTTGCGCATGAGCACGGTGTGGCCCAGATGCAGGTCTGGCGATGTGGGGTCGAAGCCGACTTTGATGCGCAGCGGGCGCGAGGTTTTGCGGCTCTCTTCAAGGCGCTCGCGCAGGTCGGCGACGCGGATAATCTCCGCCGCGCCTTTTTGGAGCAGGTCCATCTGTTCGTCTACGGGCAGAAATGTGGGCATGATGTCTTTCAGTATAAATTGGGCATGGCGACTAACTGGAATTTCTGATTGAAGGCAGGAAGTGTGGGCGCTATACTTGCTGGCATGGGACGCATACGCCAGTATTTCGACAATAAAAGCACAATGCTATCGCTCAATGCAGCTATCATTCATCTCTCTGGTTTCTCCTTTTGCCTTGCCATCTCTTACTGGATGATCGTCAAGTACTCTTCGAATGGAGATCGCGGTGGGTTTTATCTTGGCATCACATTAGCAATTATGAGCCTGCTGAATGTTCTCATTGGTTTCTTTTCGATCCACGCCATCGTCCGCCGACTGGTGGCCGAAGCGCGGAATAAGAAGATTTGACCCAATTCATGCTAAGACCGTGTGATTTAGTCATTGTGCCTGGATATGCGCGGGCGAGGACGCCCGCGCTACAGCCGGCCAGGAGGCCGGCGCTACATTTCTGACTTAGTTTCTGCTGCGCAGTTTGGAGAGCAGGATCAGAATCTCCAGATAGAGCCAGATCAGGGTGACCATGATTCCGAAGGCGCCGTACCACTCCATATATTTGGGAGCGCCGTATTGGACACCTTGCTCGATGAAGTCGAAATCGAGGACCAGATTGAGGGCGGCGATGGCCACGACGATGAGACTGAATCCGATGCCGATGGGCCCGGAGCCGTTGATGGTAGTGAAGTGGATGCCGAAGAAGCCCAGTAGCAGTTCGATCATGTAGAAGACAAAGATGCCGCCGGTGGCGGCGACGATTCCCAGACGGAATTTCTGCGTGACACGGATTAGTCCGGAGCGATAGGCGAGCAGCAGGACGAAGAGCGTTCCAAAGGTGAGGGCCACGGCCTGCATGGCGATACCGGGAAAGCGCAGTTCGAGCATGGCGGAGAGGCCGCCGAGGACGAGGCCTTCGAGCAGCGCGTAGATGGGCGCGGTCACCGGAGACCACTCCTTTTTGAAGATGGTGACCAAGGAAAAGATGAGACCGCCGAAGAGGCCGATGAGCATGGAGGGCATGATGTCGGCGGGATCGCGCGACTGGAGGAAGTTGTGCCATGTCCATGCGGCGGTGGCCAATGCGCAGACCAACAGGATGCCGGTCTTGTTGACCGTGCCGTTGAGCGTCATGTGGGTGGTTTCGTCGATTATGCCGCCGTATTGCGTGCTGGCAAGCTCGCGAAAGGTGCTCTCGCCAAGCGCCGGATTGGATGTCTTCATCAATGCCATGGAATATTCTCCTCGCGCAACTCCGAGTTTGGTCGGGCCGGGGCCGCGGAAATCTTCTGTTCCTCTTCAATTTTAACGCGGCGGAGGCAGCGGTTCCTTATGGATGGATCGGCGTGGGCGGGCTGGGGTTGAACTTGTAGATGCTGTAGGTGATGCCTTGCTGGATGGATTCGTCGATCTTGCGGTAGCCGGGATTCAGGCTGTTGATGTAGACGAGATCGGTGGAGGCTAGCATGACAGAGGGAATCTCACCGCGATTTAACATTCCCTCGACGCCGCCGTTCTCTTCGCTCGATCGCGCGACTTCCTGAAAATTGGGGTCGATGACAATGGCGGGTGTGCCGTTTTCGGTGGAGTTCCATGGAAGGGCAAAAACTCCGTCAGTGGTGAAGATGGGCTTTTTCAGGTTGGCCAGGCGATTGCGCAGGGCGACGGCGTCGGCATATTCCGCCGCGGTGGCGATGGGGACCATGTCCTTTTTGCCGGGATGATGGTAGCCGATGGCGACGCCCGTGAGCTGGATTGCGGGTTGTATGCAGCCGAAGAGTAGAAGAGCGGTAACCAACCTTGATGGCACGGTGAAGACGGCGATTTGCAGGAGAGTGGAGCCGGCGGCGAAGGCCTCGAAGAGATAGTTGGAGGTTCCGCCGATTTTTCCCATGCCGGCGAGGCCAATGAACAGGGCGAGGGCGAAGACGGTGGTGAGCGCGCTAAGGAATCTCTGCACAAATTCTTCACGCAAGGGAGAGATTTCCCCAGGGGCTAAAGCCCTACGATTATTTTGCTGTTCTTGCGGCAGTCGGGGCTGAAGCCCCGACCTACCAGTCGTGCCCTGACACAAAACAGATTTCAGTAGAGATTTCTTAACTCCAGTGTCTGTTTTCTTCGCACTGTTTGATACGTGCAGCAACATGAAAGGCGCGGCGACCCAATAGAGGTTCAGACCCACGGCGGTGAGTCCGGTGCCGAGGGCGCGCAGAATCCAGGGAAGCGAGAAGGCGAATCCTCGGACCATTTGCGGGGCGATGAGGATGCTAAAGCGGTATTCAGGTGTGCCAATGATAAGCGTGGCGGCGACCAGCGCGACAAAGACCGTGATGAGGAGAGTGAGATCGCGCCAGCGTTTGTTGAGAAGCAACCAGAGGCATAGTCCCGCGAAAGCGAGGACCATGGATTGTTTGAAGGCCCAGGCGAGATAGAGCAAGAAGCCCGTATATGCAAAGCAGAATCTTGTTTGGCGGACGACGACACAGAGGGCGATCATGACGAGCGCGGCGGCGGCCATGTCGGGGCGGATGCTGAGCGCCCAATACTTGATGAGCGAAGTGCAGAGCCAGAGGCCCAGAGAGAGACAAAGCGAAAGCGTGCTGGCGAGGCCGCGCAAGTTGAGGAGCGAGCGCACCAGACGCCATTGAGCGAGGGCGCCGGCCAGCGCAAAGAGGAGCGTGAACTGACGTCCCCAGGTGAGGATGCCGGCGTCTAATACGCCGATCAGACGCAGTGCGGCGGCATAGGTGTAATAAAAAAGGTAGTTATAGAGCGAAAGAGAGAATGGAAATACGAAGGGGTTTGCATACACGGATTGATGGTTTATGCATCTCCAGACGGAGTCGATCATGGGCGACTCGACTGCGGTGGAGCAGAAGAGCGCGCCATAGCGCCAGACGCTGAGGATGCGGATGAGATAGACGGCTAGGTTGAGGGCGAAGAAGGCCAACACCGCGGCGACCCGGTAGTGCGACAGGTTACAGGAGGAATCGCGGGCGAGTTGCTTCATGGGCGGCCTGCTCCCTTTGCGAGCCATCATTTTATGGATGGGATCGAACAAAGGCTAGAGTAGCATGGGGCTACAGTGCTTTGGGGCCGCATTCCCTCAGGGGCTAAAGCCCAGGTCAATTTTGACATTTAATGTACGGGCTAAAGCCCGTACCCTTCAAGACATCAATATGCGCATAGCTCCGAGATTTATTAAAAAACGCCTGCCAGGCAGAATTCGGAGGAACGTGAATGATCCTCGTCTGCTCCGAACTCCGCCAGCACGACGGGGGAGAGCGTTATGACGGGGCATTGCGCAAAGGCAAGCACCTTGTAGATGATGCCTGCTCGAGTGATAGCGGCGAAGCGCGATGCGCCTTGAGCGCCCAGTACGATCAGGTTGGCGTGCTGCGCTCTGCCCTGGTAGAGCAACTCCTCTGTCGGATCGCCGAGCACGGCTCTGGACCGCACGCCCACCTTGTGCTGCAAACTGGGTGGGAGCAGAGAGGGCAGTTCGGTTTCGATCTGTCCGAGGGTGCGGCCAGCGAGGAGTTCATCGCGCTCCTGGTGAGGGATGACATGCTGCAGGATGAGGCTGGCCTTGTGACGGGCTGCGAGCTCTGCCGCGAAGCGCACCACCACACGACTGGTTCCATGCGTGTCTACCGAGCACAGGATGGTGCGGGTAGAAAAATGCCGATAGGCGCCCTCGACCACGTTGGGACCGACGATGTTGACCGGTACAGGGGAGTTGCGCAATACCTCCTCGGCCACGGACCCGACCAGTAGCTTTCCAATGGGACCGGGAGAATGAGTGCCCATGACGACACGATCAACCCTTCTCTCGTGCAGGAAGGCAAGGATTTGTTCGGCAGCCGGCCCAGTACGATTGACGATTCTACAATGGACGCCAAGATTGCCGGCGCGCTGGGCGAGAGGTACAAAACGCTGTTTATGAAAACGGGCCTGAGCGTAATCGCCAAGCGGAATCGCAGAGGCCTCCTGAGCGGCGATGTCTACACTGTCATGCGAATGAAAGATGACGAGATCCGAGCCAAACTCTGCGGCTTGCGCCAAGGCAAAGGCAAAGGCCTTCTCATTGGCGGGAAACTCAGAGGCGAAGAGAATTGTGGAGGGCTTGCTCCACCCAGGCTTGATAGCTGCCATAGGAAACTCCTTAGATGGATCTTCCGTGTTAGGCGCCTAGCTTGACATCAAAGAAAAGTGAATCCGGGCGACAGAGGATGGCTCTCCCGAAGAATCCAGCGCGACGTACGCGTGGTGTCGGGGAGGTTAACGTAGCACTGGGCTCAAGTGAGGCAGAATGGAGGCTCCAGCCTCCGTTTCATTTTTGAGTGTTCTCTCTGAAAGAAATGCGGGTCTTACGTAACGGGAGTATCGACGGGGAGCTGTGGAAAAAGAAGTACAAAATTGAACAAGTACAGTAAAATCTTTGTGAATAATTCGTTGACTGCTGTCACGGTCTTGCTTGACACAGTAAAAGCTCAGGTTTCTTCTGAATCTGACCTGTCGTCGCCTGGCGTGTTTTCTTCTCGGTTTTGTTTCTTTAGGTATAACCGCGGGTAAGTTAGTCCTCACTAGTTGGCAGTCTTGCCGTAATGGCTGCGATGGTCCCGGCGAGCATCGAACTCGCCAGATTCACCTAAAAAACGCCCGCCAAACAGAATTCGGAGGAATGCGAATAATTCTCCATGTCTCCGAACTCGGCCAGCAAGGCGGGCGAGAGCGTTATGACGGGGCATTGCGCAAAAGCAAGCACCTTGTAGAGGATGCCAGCGCGAGTGATGGCGGCGAATCGTGATGCACCCTGCGCGCCCAGTACGATCAGGTTGGCGTGATGCGCTCTGCCTTGGTAGAGCAACTCCTCGGTGGGATCGCCGAGCACGGCTCTGGATCGCACGTCGACTTTGTGCTGCAAACTGGGTGGAAGCAGAGAGGGCAGTTCGGATTCGATCTGACCGAGAGTGCGGCCAGCAAGATGTTCGGCGCTCTCCTGGGGCGGGATGACATGCTGCAGGATCAGGCTGGCCTTGTGGCGAGCGGCCAGCTCTGCCGCGAAGTGCGCTACAACACGGCTGGACTTGTGCGTGCCTATGGAGCATAGAATAATGCGGCCAGCAACATTGTGATAGGTGTCTCGAATCACCTCGGGACCTACGATGCTGACGGGAACGCTGGCGCTGCGCAGCACGGCCTCCGCTACCGAGCCCACCAGCAGCTTGCCGATGGGGCCGGGAGAATGAGTGCTCATCACGATACGATCGATCTTCTGTTCGCGCTGGAAGGAGAGAATTTGCTCGGCAGCCAATCCTGGGCGAATCACGACATGACTCCGAATGCCTAGATCACGGGCGCGCTGGGCTAGCTGCTCCAGATGTTGCTCCTCGGCGCGCGCAGTGTCGCAATCGTTGCAGTGCTCTGGCAAGGCCGCCGCGGCTGCCGCATCTATACAACCATAGGCATGAAGAATAATGATCTCCGCGCCAAACTCCACAGCCTGGGACAGGGCGAAAGCAAAGGCTTTCTCATTAGCGGGAAATTCGGAGGCGAACAGGATGGTGGAGGGTTTGCTCCACCCTGGATTGATGGCGGCCATAGGAAACTCCTGTGTTGAATCTTCCGTTGTGAAGTGACTGACTCGACTTTGTAAGGTCAATCAGTCATCAATAAACGGTTTCCCAAACACACAACGCGCTGGCCGCGTGGGTTTGGGAAATTCAACGCAGGGTTGGGAGCCCAAGGGTCAGTGAGGAGGCTGATGCCTCCATTTCATTGATTCGTGCTCTCTTTCAACAGGTGGAGAATCGTACGTATTCGGAAGTATAGGCGCAGTGCTGTGGAAAAACAAGTACGTTATTCAGCGATATAAGAAAAATATTTGTAAAAAATTCTACGACAGCCAATAAAGGTACGCGCGACACAAGTGATCTCTCCACTTGCATCTCCGTGCTGCTCCGCCTGTATCTAATTAATTCTATTGGAGAAAAACTATCTGAAATGCTCTACGAGAGCGCACATTATGAGGCTCAGTAGCCGGCAGCCTTGCCGTAATGACTGCGGTGGTCCTGGCCGGCTTCGAGTTCGCCGGTTTTGGGGTCTACGGCGATGCACTCTCCATTGGACCAGTGGCCGTGGCTGATGCTGATGTCGTAGCCCATGGCGCGGAGGGCGTCCTGGGTTGCGGGCGGGAAGCCTGGCTCCAGGTAGAGCTTGTCGGGCAGGTACTGGTGGTGGAAGCGGGGCGCATCGACGGCCTGCTGGATGTTGAGGCCGCCCATCGATGCGGAGAGAAAGATGTTGGCGACGGTGGAGATGATGCGCGCGCCTCCGGGAGAGCCGAGGACGTAGCGCAGCTTGCCGTTCTCGAGAACGATAGTGGGTGTCATGGCGCTCAGGGGACGCTTGCCGGGGGCGATGGCGTTGGCGGGACCCTGAATGAGGCCGTACATATTGGGCGTGCCGAGCTTGACGGTAAAGTCGTCCATCTCGTCGTTGAGCAGAAAGCCCAGCGAGCCGGAGGTGACGTGAGAGCCGAAGGAGTTGTTGAGGGTGGTGGTGACGGCGACGGCGTTGCCCTCGATGTCGACCACAGAATAGTGGGTGGTGTCTTGCGATTCGGGGCGGTGACCGGTGGATTTGGGCGCGGGAGGCAAAAAGCCCTCGGGGCGGCGGAGCGTGGCGCTGGGAGTAGCGGCGTGGGGATCGGTGGAGGAGCGCCAGGCGGCGGCGTAGGTTTTGGATATAAGCTCGGCGGCGGGGATGGCGTTATAGTCGGGGTCGCCGAGATACTCGGCGCGGTCCATGTATGCGCGGCGAAAAGCCTCGACGATCAGATGCATGGACGCGGGACTGCGGTCGCCGAGCTTGGCCAGATCGTCGCCTTCAAGAATGTTGAGAGCGCTGAGCAGCACGATTCCACCTGAAGAAGGCGGCGGGGCGCTGATGACGGTGTAGTTGTGGAAGCTGCCAACGATGGGTGCGCGTTCTACAACGGTGTAACCGGCCAGGTCTTGGAGGGTGAGCAGAGCGCCGCCCTTGTGGAGATCGGCGACCAGTTCATGGGCCATTTTGCCGTGATAAAAATCCTCGGGATTTGCGGCGATGCGCTGGAGAGTGCGGGCCAACTCGGGCTGCTTGAAGGTCTCGCCCTCCTTGTAGAGTTGCCCATCGCGCTGAAAGATGCGCTTGGAGTCGGGAAAGAGAGCCAGGTCGGGGTCGCTGAGTTCGCGGGCCTCTTCCGCTGTAAGTTGAAAACCTTCGGCGGCTAACCGGATGGCTGGAGCGATGACGCGCCGCAGGCCGAGCTTGCCGTATTTGCGCTCGGCGTAGACTAGGCCGGCAACCGAGCCGGGCGTGGCGATGGAGTGGTAGCCGAGGAGGCTGGACCACCCCAGCGACGAAGACCTGTCGCTGGGGGCCCCGGAGTTAGGAATGATGGTGCCACTGGCATCCTGGAACATGGTTTCGGTGGCCTGGAGCGGAGCCTTCTCGCGGAAGTCGATGAAGGTGGTTTTTCCGTCGTGGGCGCGCAGCAGCAGAAAGCCTCCGCCGCCCAGATTGCCGGCTGCCGGGTGCACCACGGCTAAGGCAAAGCCTGTAGCCACGGCGGCGTCCACGGCGTTGCCGCCCGCGCGCAGCGTTTCAAGGCCGGCGCCGGAGGCCAGATGATGGACGCTGACAACCATGCCGTGCTGTGCACGCACCGGTTGTTCGGCAAGATAATCTACCGCGCCCTGCTGGGCTGAGGCGAGCAGGGGAAGGAATAGCGCGGCTGTCAAGAAGTGGAGAAACGGCCGTCGAATCATGTGGTGACAGGATAACGCGAGGAGGGGCGTAGAACGTGAGAACGCAACCATTACCGAATACTTAAGCTCATTTGGCCGCCGTCGATTGCACCGAATCCAGCATCTCGCGGCGCAGTATGGCGTTGATGCGAGACTGGTAGCCCCTGCCTTGCGCTCGCAGCCAGAGCAGCACGTCGGAGTCGATGCGCACGGTGGTTGATGTTTTTGTGGGCCGGTAGAAGGGATTACGCACCGCGTTCTTCCAAAAGGCATCGCCGAGCGGCGGAATATCGGAGTAGTCGATTTCTGTTTCCGGCTTGGTGCGGAGAGAGGCTATCTCCGCCTTCTGAGCCTTCGTCAGAGCGGGCGGATGAGCAAGATCGATCTCATACTGAACCATTTTCCTCTTCATAGCGCCTCCTTTCTTTTTGTTTGGCGCGCCGCGCCGAGATGATGCGGATCGCTTCTACATCGTCCTGTTCATGCACGGCATGTACGACCATGAGCATCACAAGCCCGTCTACGACTCCGATTGCTTGCCACCGAAGTTCATCGTCCACGATGCGGTCCTGCTCAAAGAGCGCATACGGATCGGCGAAGACGCGTGTGGCTGTTTCGAAACTCACACCGTGCTTGCGCAGGTTGGCGGTTGCTTTGGCGGGGTCCCACTCAAAGCGTATCCTCATACATTTATGTTACTACAATTATGTTATTCATTCAAGAGTATGAGTGCTTGTCAGAGCAAGGCAGCATGAATGGGAGACCCCGGCAAAACAGGTAAAAAAGTGGATAATTCTGGCTTTCTTTATACACAGTATTCATCAACACAGGCTTATGATGCCTTATGTTCATGCAACGAGACCGATGGTCCCTTTTGGCTTTGGCGTGCGTTTTATTGGTGGGAGCACTCCGGCCCGCGCGCGGAGATTCGCAAGGATATCAAACACTGAACGCGGCGGAGATAGTGGACCGGATGCAGCGCCAGAACGAGGCCCAACGCGCCGGCCTGCAACATTACCAGGCGGTGCGCCATTACAGCGTGGAGTACAAAAGCGCTTACGCGCACCTCGCGGCCGCAATGGAAGTCGAAATCAACTACGACAATGGGTCGGGGAAGAGTTTTCGCATTATTTCGCAAAGCGGGCCGAAGTTTCTTTGCGAGAAGGTGCTGAAGCGGGCGGTGGACAGCGAACGGGAAGCGTCGCAGGATAAAGGATCGACGGCCCTGACGCCGGCCAACTATAGGTTTGAATTGGCGGGCAGCGAAATTCTGGACGGCCGGCCCGCGTACATCCTGCATGTGGAACCGATTACCTCGAGCAAGTTTCTCTATCGAGGCAAGGTTTGGGTGGATGCGACGGACTTTGCGGTTATGAAGATCGAGGTGGAGCCGGCCAAGAATCCCTCCTTCTGGATCTCGCGCACGCTGATACGGTCCAGCAACGCGAAGACGGGGGAGTTCTGGCTGCCGCAGCAGAACCGCAGCGAGACCAAAGTTCGCATCGGGGGCACGGCGGTGCTGACCATTGACTATGGGAGTTACCAGATAGTTCCCGATACACGGCACCTGGCAGCGGGCTATTAGATTTTGATCTCAAGTCGGTGAAGCTCCAACGACATACGTCTCAGGCGCAGCTGCGGAGCCTCTGGACTGGGCTTACAGACCTGTATCCGGGGATGCTTCAGGTGTGTACTGTGTTACCGTTGCAGTACGGCGTCCCTACTGCCGGGCCGGAGGATAGGCATGTGTCAAATGCCCGCGATGGGGCTGGAATCAGAGCGGAACCAGAGTAACAGTGTCCTGTTGAGTTTTGTTCAGGGTCGCCGCTCCCTGATGGTCCCACCCCAACGACAAGGAGCTATCGTTGGGGACCCCGGGATGGTCGCGTCGACTTGAATGCTGTGGTTTCGAGATACATCTACTCTGGTTCCGCTAGTGGGGGCGGTGTGCGAACTATAAGAATGTCCCAGCAGCCGGAATTGTCTTCGCCTCAACTCGCCGTGAACCCGGTAGCCAAGCCTGGGCCTGCACTCAATTCCGCGCCACCCTCAGAGCATTTACCGGACCAGCACGAGCCGCAGCGCATTCCGCGCTGGCTGGAGCGCGCCGAGTTGTTTTTGCGGGTGCTGCTGAGGATGTACATCGGCCTGGCAATTTGCTATGTGCCGTGGTCCAAGTCGTTTTGGGACCAGAATCCCTTATTTGTGCAGTTTCCCGCGCTTGGGGTCTACGCATCCTACGGCGTGGTGCGCGGCCTTGTGTCGGGACTGGGGCTTTTGAATCTATGGATTGCGTTTAACAACGCGCTCCGCGGCCGGGATGGGTGAGATGGACGACAGAGAACAGAGATCAGACGACAGAGATCAGAGATCAGAGAACAGAGATCAGGAGTCCGTGCCGGTTGCGAAGATTCCGGGAGGCGGAGCGCCGCAGCCACTCGAATCCGCTCCGCTGGCCTATGAAAACCTGAACTTTCTGAACAGCGCCGACGGACGGCCGATCCGGATTGTCTCCGAGTATCTTGAGCCTCTGGCGCGCTTCCGGCGAGAGAAGATTCAGGACACGGTGGTGTTTTTCGGTTCGGCGCGATTTCGCGGGCGCGAGGAGGCCGATCATACCCTGGAATTGCTGGAAAATACCGGTTCGACGCAGCCTGCGCCCAGCCATGAGCAGCCGGCCAAAGCCACGGAGATTGCCGCAGGCAAGGCAACGGATTTACAGCTCAAGCGCGCCGTGGCGGCCGTGGAGATGGCTCGCTACTACGAGGACGCTCGACGGCTGGCGTATATGCTGACCGATTGGGCCAAGCGGATTCCCTCAACGTGGAGCCGGTTTGTGGTCACCTCGGGCGGCGGGCCGGGCATCATGGAGGCAGCTAATCGCGGCGCTCACGAGGCCGGCGGGAAGACCATTGGGATGAATATCCGTCTGCCCTTCGAGCAACACCCCAACCCCTACATCACGCCCTCGCTCAACTTCGAGTTTCATTACTTCTTCATGCGCAAGCTGTGGTTTGCCTACCTGGCCAAGGCGCTGGTGGTCTTTCCCGGCGGCTTCGGAACGCTGGACGAGATGTTCGAGATTCTGACTTTGGCGCAGACCCAAAAGCTGGGCAATAAAATCACCGTGATTATCTACGGTCCGGAGTATTGGAAGAAGGTCTTCAATTTGGACGTGCTGGTGGAAACCGGCGCAATTTCGCCCAAGGATATCGAGCTGTTTCAGTTTGCCGATACGCCGGAGCAGGCCTTCGAGATGCTTAAGCAGGGGTTGACGGTGAACTATCTGGCAGCCGAGGCGGTCACGGGCAAGCTCTACGAGAGCCAGGAGTTGATGGCCGGCATGACGGTGAAGGATTTTCTGGGGCCGGAGATCGGGTAGCGAGCAAGTAGGGCATCCCCGACTCATTGGAGTTCCGCATTGAGGGGTAATGGTAAAGTTTCCGGATCGGCGACGATACTCTCTGAACACCGTCGGCCCGAACGAGAATGACATAGCAAGAAATAGCTGCCTACGAAGTTGGTGTAACCTCCGGTTTCGCTTTATGCGCCTCTACCCAAGTTGCAATATCCCTTTCCTGCTGTTCTAACTGTGAAGCGGACATTCGCGCCTTTGCAGCATCCAGTCGAGATTTGTCTTCTGTGTAGCCAAATGACTCCGCGACACGAAGCCAGAAATAGGCCTTCTCTGCGTTCCCCATGACGCCGTAAAGCATGCCAAGGTTGTGTTGGGAGTTTGTAAGGCCTGCTTCTGCAGCGAGTGTGTAGTAGTGAATAGCCTTATCGGAGTCTTTTCTTCCGCCGGTGCCAAGCTGATAACAGTAGCCTGTGTTGTGCATCGCCTTGAAGTGCCCGCTATCAGCAGCTTTCTCGAACCATTGACATGCAATCGCTTTGTCCATCGGTAAGCCGCCACTGCCGTCATTGTAAAGTGAACCCAAATCAAATTGCGCCGGATAATTGCCGTTCTTCGCCGCCATTTGCAGAAACTGAATCGCTTTTTCATGCGATTTCTCTATACCACGCCCATGTTCATACATCATTGCGATCCAGTACTGTGCCTGCGCTTGAGAACCCTGAGAATTGCTCTCCACATTTGGCAGTTGTGCAACCTGTAAAAGATACTTTGAGGCCAAGACATCGTCTTTTGGAAGCCCACTGCCGCTCATGTATGAGGCACCGAGGAACATTCGGGCTTCAAGAGAGCCAGCGTTAGCGGCTCGTTCGAGCCACGCTTTTCCTTTAGCTATATCCGCAGGAATGCCTTGCTTGCCCCAATATGCTTCGCCCAACTTCGTCATCGCAATTATGTCGCCTTGCTGGGCCTTGGCTTCCGCAGATGCAACGTCAAAGGGAGCCTTGGATTGTGTTTGGGACTTTCCAAGGCCGCAAAGAACAAAAAACAACGCGATTGTCGCAAATAACCTTGCTCTCACGCTCAAGAGTCACCCCCGATTCTCGAATACGCTGCTTCAACAACATACCAGCGTGGGGTGAACCTTGCTGTGACGGAGAAAACAAGTTCTGGACGGATAATCAGCAAATCGGAAACTGCATGACTAGATCGCTCTAGTTATTACATATTTCTCAATGCTTTCCCGTAACTTTCTTGATTCCTTCGCTAATTGACGCCACGTTCGCGCCGCGTTAACTCTCCATTCATCGCCAGCAGTGCAAACTGACTCCATAAGTTCCAGCTTGCGAGCGGAACGGAGGAGCAAATGGGCCAATCTACCATCTCGTACCTGTGGCGCGAAAAGCAGGCGGCGCAGGGTTTCAGGTCTGGAGTATCGCTGCACAGCCATACCAACCAGTCGCACGAGACGCTGGATTTTTTGGCCAACTTCGGCAACCAGTACCCGTTGATGCGTCCTCTGCTGACGCGGCTGGAGCAGCGTTCGGAGCGGATGCATAAAGTGCGCATCGACTACGCGGCCAGCTACTGGACGCCGCCGATGACTCCCAAACTGGCCTTTGACCTGGAAAGCCGCCAGATTGAGAAGCTGGATCTGGAGCCGATGGTCTCTCTGACCGACCACGACAACATCACTGCTCCGATGCTGCTGCGCACGACCGTAAGCGCGCGGCGAATTCCGGTTTCGGTGGAGTGGAGCGCTCCCTACGGCAATCAGTCCTTTCATCTGGGCATCCACAACCTGCCCGCTACGCGGGCCACGGAGTGGATGGAGACGCTGACAGATTACACAGCCCATCCAAGCGACAAGAGGTTTACCGAAATTCTGCGCGCGTTGCATGCGGACCCCAACATTTTGGTGGTCTTCAATCACCCTATGTGGGATCTCTACCTGATCGGCAAGGAGAAGCATCAGTTCCTGGTGAACGAGTTCCTGCAAAAGAACAGCAATTATCTGCACGCGCTGGAGTTGAACGGGCTGCGCAACTGGGACGAGAACCGCGAGGTGAGAAGGCTGGCCGAGCAATGGAATATGACCCTGATTTCCGGCGGCGACCGCCATGGAGTGGAGCCGAACGCCAACCTCAACCTGACCAATGCGGCCAGCTTCACCGAGTTTGTGCATGAGATTCGGCAAAAGAAGAGCGATGTGCTGTTCATGCCGCAGTACGCCGAGCCGTGGAAGCACCGCATCCTGCAGTCGACTATCGACGCCATCCGCCACTACCCGGAATTTCCGCAGGGTTCGCGGACCTGGGACGAGCGCGTTTATCATCCTGACGCCAACGGGGTAGCGCGGCCACTGAGCGAACTGTGGCCCAATCAACAGCCGCCGCGCGCGATGAGCTTCCTGCTCGCCGCTGTGCAGTTGATGGGTACTGCCCCGGTTTCTGGCGGACTGCGCATCGCGTGGAGCGAGTCGCGCCAGTTGCGCCTTGCGCTGGGCGATTAAAACGGTTGAAGGGTTGACACAGGCTGGAAGCAGGTTTTACTGCCTGTCGAGGATTCAACATCGATCTATCTATGACTGAACGACCGCCGCGCGTGGCCTACTTTCCTGACTCGTTCCATGAGGTGAACGGAGTGGCGCACACCAGCCGCCACTTCGAGGCCTTTGCGCGGAGGCGGAATTTGCCTTTTCTGTGCGTCCGCGCGGGAGAACGCGCCCAGAAGCTCATTGAGGACGGCAATGTGTGGACGCTGGAGCTGCCGCGCGGCTTTCTTTCCTTTCCCCTGGAAAAAGATTTGCGCTTCGACCCTGGTTTCCTGCGTCACATGCGGATGATTGACGAGGTGTTGAAGCGCTTCCAGCCTGACCTGATTCACATCACCGGCCCCAGCGATGTGGGAATACTGGGCGCCTGGCTGGCTCACCGCAATGGACTGCCGCTGGCCGCCAGTTGGCATACGAATGTTCACGAGTACGCGGCGCGGCGCTCTGGCTGGTTCCTGCGCCTGCTGCCGAAGAGGCAATCGGCGGCGGCTGGGCAGAAGATCGAGAATTTCTCCATGGCGGTGCTGGCCAGGTTCTATAAGCTGGCCCGCGTGCTCTTTGCGCCCAACCCCGAATTGTGCGCTTTGTTGGAGCGGGCCACGGGACGAAAGTGCCACATCATGCCGCGCGGCGTGGACGCGGAACTCTTTCATCCGGCGAAGCGCAAGCGCAAGGCCGCGGACCGCGAAGCCGTGCTGGGATTTGTAGGCCGCCTCTCAGTCGAGAAGAACGTGGCTCTGCTGGTTCAGGTGCAGCAAGAGTTGGAGCGGATGGGTCTCACCAACTTCCGCTTTCTCTTTGTGGGACACGGCGCCGAAGAGAACTGGCTGCGTGAGCGGCTGCCGCGGGCCGAGTTTACCGGCGTACTGCGCGGGGAAGAACTGTCGCAGGCTTATGCCAACATGGACCTGTTCGTTTTTCCCTCGCACACCGACACCTTCGGCAATGTGGTGCTGGAAGCTCTGGCCAGCGGAGTGCCGGCCATTGTGACTCCCGACGGCGGTCCGCCGACTATCGTCCGCGACGGGCAGACTGGGCGGATTGTCCCCGATGCGGAGTTTGCCGCCGCGATCGCTGGTGTGCTGGCCGATACGGAAAAGCACGCCCAGATGAGGCTGAATGCGCGGAGCTATGCGCTGACCGCCAGTTGGGACTCGGTCTTCGAAGGCGTCTACGCGGCCTATGAGACGATTCTGCCGCTGAGCGGCATACGGCGGGATTAAGATCAGCAACAAATGAGCTGCACCTGATAAGCGGACCACGGTTTGGGTTCGTGGTATCCTACCCTCTCCGCGGGAGATTTCAAGAAGCAGGTTCTTCGACTCCGCTCCGCTACGCTCAGAAGGATGGAAGCACAGGGTTGACCTCTGCGCGTGGTTCGTGGAAGGTGCAAGATGCAGCAATGGCAGGAACTAAAGAAGCGTTTAAAGCCTTGGCTGCGAAAGGCGCCTGGATTTCGAGCCGCGAGTTTCGTGTACTGGCTGGTGAGCAATCAGGAGTTTCGCAACACTACGCTGATGATGCGGCGGCCGCCTGAGGGATTGTTCCAACCCTACGGAAGTACTTCCAACGACCGTTATCCATATCTCTTCCAGCAGGTGCGCGAGCGGATCGGAGATGGAGCCAACCTGCGCATTCTGTCATTTGGCTGCGCCACCGGAGAGGAAGTATTTTCTCTTCGCCGCGTTTTTCCTTTGGCCAACATCACCGGCCTCGATATAAATCCGTACAACATCTCCGTTTGCCGCTCGCGGCTGCGCCGGATCAAGGATTCCAAGCTGAGTTTCGCGGTTGCCGGGTCAACCACCGGGGAGGCAAGCGCAAGCTATGACGCCATCTTCGCCATGGCGGTCTACAGGCACGGTAAACTCAACGTTCCGCAGCCACCGCCCAAGTGCGAACCCCTCATCCATTTTACCGATTTCGAGCAATCCGTGACCGACCTCGCCAGATGCCTTAAGCCAGGAGGCCTGCTGATCATCCAACACGCCATGTTCCGTTTTGCCGATACCCGCTTGGCAACTGAGTTCGAGCCAATCCTCAGCGTTTTTCCACCGCAATACATTCAGCTTTATGACCGCGACAATTGCAATCTACCCAACACTTTTTATCCCGATGTGATGTTTCGGAAATTAGAGTAAGAACCTGCCTAGCCGGTTTGCTCCGCTCCCCAAGAGTGTGTTAACCTTGATTTCTGTGCCGTAGTGCGTGCATAGGGTTAGTGTGCCCGTACGGGTTTCAGGCTTCCGGGGCGGTTTCCGGGTGGGAAGGGCTGGCGTAGCTCAGCTGGTAGAGCATCTGATTTGTAATCAGAGGGTCGGGGGTTCAAATCCCTTCGCCAGCTCCACTTGAGGAATGCGGGAAACGGGACTGAAGCGGCAAAAGGTTTACCCGGCGCTTGAGATATTGGGCGTTGGGCCTGTCCTCCGCGGTGATTCCACAGAGGTGCACATGCTCCGATAAGCCGGAGGTTTTCCGGGCGGGGCTGGATGCGCTGAATTGGCGCGCTGAATTGGGTTGAATCGGGTGGGGCAGGCGGGTTATGCACAGGTGGCCGAGTGGTTAATGGCAGCAGACTGTAAATCTGCCGGTCTTTGGACCTACGGAGGTTCGAACCCTCCCCTGTGCACCATGATTTTGTGGGGTTGGGATGCGCG
This sequence comes from uncultured Occallatibacter sp., assembly GCA_964520005.1. Classification (GTDB taxonomy): domain Bacteria; phylum Acidobacteriota; class Terriglobia; order Terriglobales; family Acidobacteriaceae; genus Telmatobacter. Next base: position 457 of record CAZFMB010000090.1, on the reverse strand, counting down.
AAAAACCGCAGCAGGTTGAGCGCAAGGATTTGAAGGGCGCCGGCTCCGATTTGGACCGGAAGTTTTGGATAGCCCTGGGGATGTATGCAGTTTTAGCTGCGCTGGCCTGGTTTACTTTGGGCGGGGACAAAGTTCTCGTACCTTGGTTTGAACTGAGCGCGGGTAAGTTTGTAAGCGTCAGCAGGCTGGTGGAGATGCGCTTGATTCCGCTGATTGTTCTTAGCGGATTCGCTTTGCGTACGGTGTTGGCTCGCCAGGCGGAGAAGATTCGCCGGGGCGGGAAGAAGGACAGCTCTTAGCCGTTAGCTATTAGCTTTTAGCTTGATGTAGGTGAGTGGAGTAATTGCGGCAAGCACCGGCAGGATGAAACTAAGAGCTAGAAGCGAAAAGCTAACGGCTGGTTTTTTACAAGAGGGCTGATGTAGCTCAGTTGGTAGAGCACTCCCTTGGTAAGGGA
>CAZFMB010000089.1:0-18090 GCA_964520005.1 uncultured Occallatibacter sp. | reverse complement strand
CCAACTGCGCGGCGACGCGGCACGCGCACTTTGTGCTGGATGGGAGCGGGCCGGTGTATCTGGACCCGCCGAATCTGGACGCGTGGCCAAAGCTGAGTTATGACGTGTCTTCCGCGCGGCGCGTGAATCTGGAGACGGTGACGCGCGAAGAGGTGGCGACGTGGAAGCCGGGCGAAGCGCTGCTGCTGACCGGCAAGTTGCTGACGGGGCGTGACGCCGCGCATGCAAGACTGACCGCCATGCTCGACCGGGGAGAGAAGCTGCCGGTGGATTTTCGCGGGCGGTTCATCTACTATGTTGGGCCGGTTGACCCGGTGCGCGACGAGGTTGTTGGCCCCGCGGGACCGACGACGTCGACGCGGATGGATAAGTACACGCGGCAGATGCTCAAGGAAACGGGCTTGCTCGGAATGGTGGGCAAGAGCGAGAGGGGGCCGGCGGCGATTGAGGCGATCAAGGAATTCGGCGCGGTCTATTTGATGGCTGTGGGCGGCGCGGCTTACCTGGTGTCGAAGGCCATTCATGGGTCACGAGTTCTGGCCTTTGCCGATCTGGGAATGGAAGCGATTTACGAGTTCGACGTGCGCGATATGCCGGTGACAGTGGCCGTGGATGCGAAGGGCACGAGCGTTCACACAACCGGACCGGCGGAGTGGCAGAAGCGGATTGCGGGAATTCCGATATTGCAGTGAAAGAGTGAATGAGTGAAGAAGTGAATCAGCGAACGAGTGAATATGTGATCAGCGGCTGGAGAGGCTGCGAAGATCAGGCGCTGAGGCGTAACTCTCTGGCGAATATGCGCTGCCTGAATTGAATCCTTCCCATATCTGAGGCAAGGGTTTCAGTGAGTCGTGCTCGCGCTCGACAGGAGAGTTGCCGGCGGCGCGGTAACGCTCGGCTGAACGGCGAAGAGCGGCGAGTTGCTGATCGTTGCTGGTGTCGGGAAACATCATATCGGCCATCCTTCTTGAACTAGATGGTCAATCTATCAGTCACCGCGCGCAAGATTACGAAGGATTTAGTTATCCACAGCTCAGGCCTAAAGTGGAAAGGAGTTGTTCCACGGCCTGTTCTGGAACGAGCGCATCGACAGGGATGGAAACGTGGGCCATGCGATAGAGCGGAAGACGGCGCTGGTAACGTGCGGCGAGGTTGGCTTGGTCGGCGAGAATGGGCCGCGTGTGTTCGGTTCCCTGACAGCGCTTGAGCGTGGTGGCCAGCTCCACTTCGAGATGAACCAGCATCGTGCCTGGAGTGGTTAGCAAAAGCGTACGCGTGGCTTCATTCTCGATGGCTCCGCCGCCGAGAGCGAGGACCAGAGAGTTATCGGCGGCGAGTCGCACGATAGTGGCTCGCTCACGCTCACGGAAGGCAGCTTCGCCGTGGCGGGCGAAGAGCTCGGCGATAGTGACGCCAGCTTCGGCCTCGATCACATCGTCCACATCGATGAAGTGCCAGCCAAGGCGCGCTGCGATGAGCGGGCCAAGCGTGGTTTTGCCGGAACCCATGAAGCCGGTGAGAACGATGCGGCGCGGCGCGGCGGATTTGGAAGAGGCTTGCACAGATTTAGTTTAGTGGATGGGCGCTGCATGGGGAATAGATTAGAAGATGCCGTCTGCGATAAAGTTTATTTGTACCGCAATTCTGCACCAGGATGGGACCAATGCTACAACTAACGCAATCTATACGATTCTCGATTTTCTTTCTACTCTTTGCCGCCGTCGTGGCCGCAGCGCAAAGCGGCACGCAAGCGCCCTCGCGAGAAATTACGGCCAATCTTTCACAGGTAGCCGGACCGCATAGCCGCGTGCCGTTTATGGTGATTGGCGCCGGGCGCGCCAATGAAGGGCTGCGCGCCGATTGGCAGCAGCAACTGGCCGAGGTGCAGAAGGATATCGGCTTCCGCTACATCCGGATGCATGGATTGCTGCACGACGATATGGGCGTCTACAACGAGGATGCGGCCGGACATCCGATTTATAACTTCCAGTACATCGATGCGCTCTACGACGCGCTGTTGGCGATGAAGATTCGTCCCTTCGTGGAGCTGACCTTCATGCCGGCCAAGATGGCCAGCGGCGACAAAATCGTTTTCTGGTGGAAGGGCAACATCACTCCGCCCAAAGATCCCGCCAAATGGAGCGGGCTGATTCGCGCGCTCATGGCTCACTGGCGCGAGCGCTATGGCGAGGAAGAAATCAATACCTGGTACTACGAGGTTTGGAATGAGCCGGATATCTCGCCCTTCTTTACCGGCACGCTGGAGGATTATCTGAGCCTGTACAAGACCACCGCCGAGGCCATCAAGGCGGAGTGTCCCAAGTGCCGTGTGGGCGGCCCCGCGTCAGCCATCCCTTATAAGTATGAAGAGGAATTCGTGAAGTACTGCGCGGCGAATCATGTTCCAGCGGAGTTCGTCGCCACTCACGCTTACGGCGTAAAGGAAGGATATCTGGATCAGAACGGCACGGCGGGAACCATTCTTGATGCTTCTCCGGATGCTGTGAGCGGACGCATGCAGCATTCGCGGGAGCTGCTGCTGAAATCGGCGCTGCCGAAGCTGGAGTTGCATTTCACCGAGTGGAGTTCGGCGTATACTCCTACGGATTACATGCATGACCAGTATCATCAGGCAAGTTTTATTCTCGACAAGATCAAGCGCGCTACTCCTTATGTCGATTCGCTTTCCTACTGGACGTTTACGGATATCTTCGAGGAGAATGGGCCGCGCTTCACGCCCTTCCACGGCGGATTCGGGCTGATCAACTATCAGGGCATTCATAAGCCGTCTTACTATGCCTACCAATATCTGAGCCGGCTGGGAAGCGTGGACGTGATGGACGCCGATGCACAATCGTGGATCACAAAGAGCGGGGATGGACGGATTCAGGTTCTTCTCTGGGACTACTCGCCGCAGGTTCCTCCGCAGGGCCAGAACGATCAGACCTACTACAAGCTGGATTTGCCGGCGCAAGATAAGGGTCCGGTGCATCTGGCTTTGACCCATGCGACCAACGGCAAGTACAAGCTGCAGGTTTACCGCATCGGGTATAAGGTCAACGACGCGTACTCTGACTATCTGGCGATGGGCGCTCCGAACCAACTTACGCCTCAGCAGGTTCGTTTCCTGAAAGAAAAGGACAGCGGCGCGGCGATCTCAGAAAGTATCGTCAGCGTGACCGATGGCAGGATCGAAACCACAGTGCCGCTCAGGACGAACGATGTGTATCTACTGCTCTTGACGAAGATCGCGGAATAGAACTTTCAACGCTCAGGGTCATCCGGCATCGTTGACTGTTGATACATTGGTTACCCCACCCCCACCCGTACTTTGGGCGCAAGCTGATTGTTTTCTCGAGTTTACAGACAGGGTTGCGCTGTAAAATCGTCATAACAAAGGAGTTCCCTGCAAAGTCGTCCAGGATAAGGAGTTACGTGACGTTTCGGCCTCTTTTGGCGGCTTTCGGCTGACAGGCGGCGTGAAGAGGAGGCGCCGGGACGATGATGTGAGGAACGACTTCTGTGATGATTGTGCGCCGAGAGAGGGTAATTATCTGCAAGGACTTGCCGTCCAGGCGGAGGCCTTCGGCGGACTAACCGAAGAGTTGGTAACCAAGCGTGTGCTGATTCAATTTGCAGGAAAGTGATTTGGCGACAACCAGGAACCACTTTTAACGACTGGGCGTAATTGGGGACTGATCTGGAATCCGGTCGGTATGCTCTCCTTGATCTGGAGAGAGGCATGTAGGGCCGTAGGCGCACATGAAAAATCAAATCGTTTTCGCCGACACCTGCGCCACAAAGTTTGCGTAACTGCCGAGTACCGCTAGATTCGAGCTTGCGATAATCCTTGATGCATCGAATTGTTGCTTAATGACGCCTGAATGCTCTGCCAAATCGCGCATCAGTTGATCGAATAGGTAATAGACGGAAAAGCAAAGTCGAAGCAGAAACCCCTCCTCACCAACGTCGAGATATGTACCGAAGAGCGTATCGAAGTCGGTAGGGCTGGCGTCGGCAATTAGGTCTGGCAGAGGCCAAAATTGCGCCCTATAAAGAAAGCTGTTCCGAGGCGGCGTAATCTCTTCAAATGGCAAATTGAGAAGGCTCTGTCGGACGCCCAAGTCCCAGCATTTTGATCGAGTGACGACCAGCACTCTACGAAAGGCTTGCCAAAGGAAACGTTGGTCCAGATGCCCAAGACGGGTGATGGTGAATTCCTCGAATTTGGGCAGCGGGAGGATAGGTACCCGCTTTTCCCTCTCCGATTTGCGGATCATCGGCGACTTTCGTGGGGTGGTTGACTCGGGGAACAGGTCAATCGCTGTCTGAATGGTGTTGATCCTGGGTAGTGCGACTCCGAGCAGCGCCATTAGACCTCTCGCACCGAGGTAGGCCGAGTGATAGGCGTTGAACATACTCCAGCTATGCATTCCGCTTTGACCAACCCTTTGTGCCGCCAGATTAGTGTGTGCGCATTTATGGAAGAGGAAAACTGCCTCCCAGAGCGCATTGGATCTTACGCCTGCGATATCCTGAAGGCGATTGTGGTCATCAGGCGGTTGCATCGAGTGCAGAAGAAAGAGATTCTCAAGCCCAGGGTCCGGCGGTGACCCGATTTCCGCAAACCGAGGCGGTGTATTACTTATCCAAGACTCGCGGATATGTTCCCAATCCCTACGCCTGAAGTTATCCCATTTGCGGGCCCAGGATTCTGCCATTTCGGCCTCCAATATTCGGTCATAACCGAAGCGACCCACCTTCTAATGCACTAAAGGCCAGCAACAACTCATCCCTCAGATCTTCTCCCGCGTTGATTTCGGCTTGACTTCCCGTGCCATATTGTGCCCAACCTGAGAAGTCGAACGATTCGATCTTCTTAAAAACGGCAACTACGTCCTGCACGTTAAAACCCGACTGATTCTTCAGGGCTAGATTAAAAAATGTTGGAAAGGCGTTCCACAGGGCTCCAAACCCGATGGTTTTGAAGAAGATGGTCTCCCTTTTTTCAAACTCCTTTGGGAAAACCTCGCGCAGCCCTTTGTAATAGTTTGAGATCACAGCTATCTGCTCTTTTTGGCTGTATACGTAGAGCATACCTTTGCCCTGTTGGACAAGTGGGGATATCTTCCTTACAAAGTTCACCAGCGATATTTGCCCCGCTTTTGGGCTGACGGTGACGACGATTTTCTCGAAGAAAGGCGACTCTTCGTCTCGGCGCAGTTGAGTTCCTATATCGGCCGCGCGCTCCCTTGCGGCGTCGCCCGGTTTTTTGAACGGGAGTAATTTTAGGAGCTCGAGGTAGAGTGAGGTGGGAACATTCTTTCCCTCGCGATTGATGGTCACGAACTGTTCGACTTGGAGCTTTTCGTTCAGTCCGAGAAATGCTACCACGGGCACCTCTATATTGGTCCCCTCTCTTGCTGCCAGTTCTGCCCCAGCGAGCCTGTGTTGTCCATCAATGACCCACCCAACATCTGTCCCTCTCGGCACGGTTAATTCGCCTGTTTTGGGGTTGTATGATGCTCCATCGAGAGACGCGATTATTGCGCCAGGGATGGCATGTTTCCCCTTAATGTAATTGGCGATGGATCGGACACGAGATAGGGACAGAGCGCGCTGGTACCCTTCGTCCTTGTCCTCAATGCGCCTGTTAATCGAAAGTATCTGAAACATCGTGGACGCGTCTGCCTTGAAGAGATACAGGATGCTGTTGCCTTGGACTACCTTAAATGCAGGGAATTTGTGAGACCGGCCCGCTTGTCCTGAATGCTTCAAGGTTGGCTTGTCGTGATTTTTTGGGGTCATTGAAATACCTCCCGAAAGTGCTCTGGACGCCTAGCAACAGCGTCTCGAGAGCTTGGAACATAGATAGGTTGCTCGGATGGTCGAAACGGAACAGTGCCTGCATGGGCTTGCAGCAATCTGGTGCGAGCCAATTCCTCGTATTTCTCGTTCTTTTCCGCGCCTAGAAAGCGCCTTCCGTTGAGGATTGCAGCTACTCCGCTAGAAGCGGATCCCATATATGGATCAAAAACAACACCGTCGGTGGGACAGAAGGCACGCACACAACGCTCTGCCAAACCCACTGGGTATTGGCATGGGTGATTGGTCTTCTCAATGTGATTGCCCTTCACATTCGGTATTTCCCAAACATCACCTGGATTTTTCCCATTCGGATTCCCGCTCAGTTCACCTTTTTTGGGCCCCTTATAATATCGCTTTCCCGGATATTTTTGAGCGACACGGACAGAGTCGAGGTTGAAATGGTAGTTCTCTCCCTTCGTAAACCACATGATCGTCTCATGTCTTCCACTGAGCCTAGCTGTGCTGTGCAACCCGTGTCCGAAAGACCATACGATCCGATTCCGAAGTCTGAGTTCCTTCATTTTCGCCATGATCGAATACACGCAATAGTCCAATGGGACCACAGTCTGATTGGTTACGTGGTAGCCGACCTGCCAGCATATGCTGCCGCCGTCACGGGTGATTCGAGCTATCTCAGGTAGCACGATTTCATGATCCGATATGAAGTCATCAACTGACTTGGAGGTTTCGTATTCCTTACCAACGCAATACGGAGGAGAAGTTATCGTTAGATCGATGGATTTATCGGGTAAGCGGCGAATGATGTCCATGCAGTCACCAATAAAGAGCACCGTGCGTCCACCAGCTTCGAGCGAACGAACTGCATGAATTGCCGACCGATATGACTGAATATTCATTAAGTTCAAGCATACATCCGTCAGATACTAAGATCCAGTGAAAAATCGCAGATCAGACAAGGGCAGAGTGACAATCGGCTGTTTGTAATACCCGTTCGTGCTCGATTCCAGTAGGGCTCGGCCTGGATTGGTCTTGCGAAGTCGGCATTTATTGGCCAGAATGCTAGTACCCAAACATATTAATTTCACCCCATAGCGATGACGACGGCTCCGGCGGTGATGAGGAGGCCGCCGATTAGGGTTGGAGGGGTTAGCTTTTCTCCGAGGAGGAGCCAGGCGAAGAGGATGACGAGGGGGACGCTGAGCTTGTCGAGCGGGGCGACGCGGGAGGCGGGGCCGAGTTGGAGGGCGCGGAAGTAGCAGAGCCACGACAATCCCGTGGCCAGGCCGGAGAGGGCGAGAAAGAGCAGTGTGCGGCGGTCGAGGGAGCGGATCTCCGACCATGCGCCTTGGGCGTGGCCGGTTGCGGAGGTTGAGTTGCCTGCATTGGTTGGGCCGATTGCGCCAGAGGGGGAAGCGATCTCCGGGCGAGCGAAGGCGAAGACGATGGCCCAGGCGAAGACCAGCACTACCGTGGTGCGCAGGGCCATGGCCAGGTTTGAGTCGACGTGCGCCACGCCTACCTTGGCGAGTAGGGCGGTGGCGGCGGCAAAGACGGCGGAGAGTATTGCCCAGGTGATCCAGTTCATGGGAAATATGGTACAGCGATTACATCTACCTATCCCACCCATTTCTCAAAGAACGCGAAATGGATGGGGCACATAGAATTTGTTGTCTTATAAACTGAATCATATGGAGACGGGCAGGGCGAGCAGGACGGCATTGGGGGTGGCGATACGGCGGGCGGCGCACCAGTTGGTGGATGTGCCTCCGGTTTTGGACGATCCTATTGCGGTGCGGCTGGTGGGACCGGGCTACAGAGGACAGATGGGACGCGCGGCGCACCCGGTGGGGCGGGACTTGCGCGCATTTGTGGCGGCGCGAAGCCGCTATGTGGAAGACCAATTGGCCGATGCAGTGGCGCGGGGAGTGAGGCAGTACGTGGTGTTGGGCGCGGGGCTGGATACCTTTGCGTATCGCAATCCGCACGGCGGGCTGCGGGTATTTGAGGTGGATTTTCCGGCTACGCAAGAGTGGAAGCGGGGGATGCTGGAGGAGGCGGATATTGAGTTACCGGAGGGGCTGAGGTTCGTTCCGCTGGATTTTGAGCATCAGACGCTGGGGGAGGGACTGGCGGAGGCGGGATTTGAAATGGGCGCGGCGGCGTTTTTCGGATGGCTGGGAGTGGTTCCGTACTTGACGATGGCGGCCTTCAGGGCGACGCTGGGCGTGATTGCGCAAATGCCGGCGGGGAGCGGGGTGAGCTTCGATTACGCGGTTGCGCCGGAGAGCTTGAGCGATGTGGGCAAAAAGGCCTTCGATGCGCTGGCGGAGAGAGTGGCCGCGGCCGGTGAGCCGTTCCAGCTCTTTTTTACGCCGGAAGGGATGGAGGGGGAGTTACGCGGGGCGGGATTCAAGAGCATGGAGCAGTTGGATTCGGATCATTTGAACGAGCGCTATTTCAAGGATCGGGCGGATGGGCTGAAATTGTCGCCGGTGAAGCTGGGGAGGGTGGTTACAGCGTGGGCGTGAAAAAGCAGGGAGTAGGGAATAGGGAAGAACTATAAAAAACTATAATAAAACTGTAGATATCCCACCCTAGTAGCAAAAACAAAAACTCAGCGAGGGTGTGGCTCCCAACATCCTTTAATAACAAAGGCAAAAACGACCGCAGGTTTTTCGACTCCGATTGCAATGAACGAATCCTGAGCGAAGGGCGGAGTTGTCGACAAATGCAGCGAGTTAGCTTCCGCTGCGCGGAAATAGCAAGTTAGCGAGTTAGCCCCCGCCCTTTGACTACGCTCAGGGCAGGCGTTCGCAGATATAGCAAGTTAGCGGATTTGCGCTTGGGGTGCGTGTGCGCGATAAGATGAGTCATGCGCAAGATTGCATTTTTGCTCATTGCATTTGCCCTGCTGGGGATTGCCGGCTGCGGCTATCACACGCTGGGAGCGGCCAGCCACCTGCCGCCCGGCTTGCAGACGCTGGCTGTGCCGGTCTTTGCCACGCATACCGAGGCTTACCATACTGAAGTGGTGATGACCGAGGCGGTGATTCGCGAGTTTGCTACGCGCACGCGGCTGCGGGTGACTCCTGACGCGAGCGGAGACCCGGACGCGGTGCTGCATGGGACGATTCTGAAGGAGACGGTGGAGCCGCTGACTTACAACTCATCGACGCAGCAGTCGTCCAGTTTTCTGATCACAGTGGTGGTTTCGGTGACGCTGACCGGCCGGGACGGAAAAGTACTTTACGAAAACAAGAATTACGTTTACCGTCAGCAGTTCCAGTCGACCACCGATCTGTCGAGCTTCATCCAGGAAAACCCGGCGGCCATGGAGCGGCTCTCGCGGGAGCTGGCAAGGCAACTTGTGGCCGATGTGCTGGAGGGGTTTTAAGGACAGTGAATGAGTGAAGAAGTGAATAAGTGAAAATAGATCAGGGAAACACGCAGGCGGATTTCCGCTGACATAAGCGCGGCGGAGGGGTATTCTGGGGGCGCATGAGGGAGAGACTCATTGACGGCGCTGAACAAAGGATGAGCTTATGAGCGGGGCTCGGTGGGGCGCGGGCTTTACCGCGGTGGGCCGCTTTGTGTCGGAGATAGAGGCGGCGGCTGCCGGCAAGGGGCCGCTGAAGCCGGGATACGTGCTGGCCGGCGATGAGACATATCTATTGGACCGCTGCCGCGAGGCTGTTCTGAAGGCATATGTGCCGCAAGAGCTGCGGGATTTTTGCCTGTCGGATTTGGACCTGAGCGGAACCTCGATCTTCGAGGTTCTGGACCGAGCGCAGACGCCTTCACTGATGGCGCCGTTTCAGGTGATTTTTGTACGCAACGTGAAACAGCTTTACACGCGCGGAGCCAAGAAGGATGAGTTTGCGGCGCTGGAGCGCTATTTTCGCTCGCCCAATCCTCAGGCGCTGATAATTTTTATTGCGGACTTCATCAGCATTCCCTCTGACGCGCGGCGCATGGAGATGGAGGACAAGAACCGCTTTGAGCGGCTGACGGAGACGCTGGGCGAGCATTGCGGCATGGTGGAGTTGGCGCGGGTGAACGAAGAAGACGCGATGCGCTGGGTGGTGGCCACAGCGCAGGAAGCTCAAGTGCGCGTGGAGGCCGATGCGGCGCGCGAGCTGGTGGACGCGCTGGGCGCGGACATGATGCTGATCTCGTCGGAGCTGGAGAAGTTGCTGCTTTATACGCTGGGCCGGGGACGCATCACGCTGGGCGACGTGGAGACGATGGTGCTGGCCGCCAAGCAGCGCTCGCTTTACGAGCTGACGGACGCCATCAGCGCGCGGGACCGGGTGCGAGCACTGGCGCTGCTGCAGGGATTGCTGAATAGTTCTGACGCGGGCGAGGACGCAGCCATCGGACATCTTTATATGCTGGCACGAACCTTCCGGCAGATGCTGGTGATTCTGGAAAAGAACGTGCGCGACTCACGGGCGATTTGGCAGGCGCTGTGGCAGGGCTTCCGTATGCCTCCATTTGCCGCCGACGACCTGATCCGGCAGGCGCGGCGCTATAAGAGCCGCCGGGAGCTGACGCGAGCGCTCAAACTGATTGCCCGGGCTGACCTGGAGTTGCGCTCCTCGCCGCCGGACAAGCGGCTGGTGCTGGAGCGGCTGGTTTACGAACTGGCGTCGGAGCCGAAACCTGCCGCGACTATTTTCGCGAGCGCGCAGTTCTCATTCGAGAGTTAGAATTTTCCCATCGCATTCAGCCAAAGTCCATAATGCAGGTCATCCGAATGGAGATGGCCGATATGCCACTCGTGAAGAATGCGCAGAGAACTTAGGGTCAGCGGATGGCTGCGCCGGTCGTGATGAGCGATCAACGCTCCCAGCTTACCCATTATGTAGCGGTGATTGAGACGATGCACTGCTAATCCCGGATACCGGGTGGTTTGCATCATGTCTTCTTCAAAGGCAAAGTGGTTCATAGTAAAATGGGCCAGCTTGCGCAGAAGCGGGACAGTCAGACTCTGATCCAGATTATCCTGCGTTGCTGCCTTCAGATCACGAATCACTTCGGCCATCTGTTGATGGTCGCGATCCAGGATTCTTACACCCACACTTAGATTGATATGCTCTTTCGATTGCTCCATAGCGATCCTCCAGACGCAACATTTCCGCTGCCACAGTCTGTGGCGGGGAAGCGGAAAGCTGCGTGCAGCCTGATAAGGGCAATTACGATGCCAAATCCGAGCGCTTATTTTATGCCGCTCTTAATCATGCACGCACTGTAGGCCATGTCCACTTTCTGAATATGATTGACTAGCCAGTTGTTCAGGAATTCCAGCAGCTTCACATTCAGCGTAATATCGCCCTTGTCGTATTTGAGGACGTAGTCCTCGACTTGCTTGATCAGTTCTTGATGTTTGATCTTGTGATCGGCTAGTCCCGAGTATTTGGCGGCTACCATCAGGGCTTCTTCCGCGGTGAAGTGGACGTGCGTATAGTCCGCCAGTTTGTGCAGCAACAGGCCAGTCACTCTCTGCGCCTCACCTTTCATCATGGCGGCGTGCAGATCATTCAGAATGTCAAACAGAACGTGGTGCTGAGCGTCGATTTTCTGCACCTTGACTGAGTAACTGTTGTTCCATGTCATCAACGCCATTTGCAATCTCCTGCCGGATGTGGCCGGTAAGGAGTATATCGGCAGGTAGAGCAAAAATGTTGAGTGGAATCGGCTGCGGGGGCAACGGCGGCGGCTCAGTAGATGCCGTGCTTATTCATCCACATGGTGTATTCCTTGTCTACAGCGAGCATATGATTATGCAACCAGTTGCCAACAAAACGCAGTAGTTCCGGGTACATGGTCTGATCGCCCTGATCGTAACGGGCCATGAATTCCGCGACCTTGCAGGCCAAATCCCGGTGTTCAGCGCGCTGCTCGTCCAGCCCCGGATATTTTGTTTCTGCCATCAGCCGCTCTTCGGCGGCAAAATGCTCGCTTGATTCTTCTGTCATCTTGAGCAGCAACGGTCCAGCTATGCTTTGCCCCTTGCCCTTCAACATCGCGGCATGAAGTTCATTCAGCCTTTTGACAAGATTGATGTGCTGGGCGTCCAGAGCCTTAACGCCCACGGAATACTTCTTGGTCCACTTTAATAAAGCCACGGTTCCTCTTCTGCCGGAGATTGTCATGCAACAGTTTCATCGGCAAAAGGCGCAATGTACATTAAGTGAAAACCTCATTAGGTGGAACGTATGGCTACTGTCTTAAAACAGGACAGTGGGCGCAGGTTTCAGTCTACTCCGCGATCATTCAGCCAGGGGCCATACTCGCGATCAAGGCTCTCAATGTGCTCGGTAAAGGATTCTTGCAGGAAGCCGAGCAGGGGACTCATTTGCATCTGCTCGCCATGTTGCACGCGATGAGTGGACTGGAGAATCTGAGCCAGGATGCGCTGATGCTCGGCACAGTGCTCTTCCAGGCTGGGAAAGAGATATTGCTTCATAAGTTTCTCCTCGCTGGAGAAGTGCATGCGGGTAAACTCAATGAGCCGGTCAAGCACTTCGCTGACCTGTTCCCTGCCTGAACCGCGGACCACCGCAAGGCGAAGCTCGTTCATGGTATCCATGAGGATACCGTGCTGGTCGTCCATTGATCTTACTCCCACGGTACAGGCGTGGTTCCAGGTTAAAAGTGCCACATGAGCCTCCATAAATCACTATTGAAGGTATCGGACAATCGGAGTCAGGTGTTACCGGAAATTGTCCTGCTTATGTGACCAAGGTTTGCCGGGCGACTAGAGGCTGCTGGTTGCTTAGCAATATTTGACGCGCTAATTCATTGGTTGAACGGCCAGGTCACCGGTGGATACTACAGAATGAGGCAAAGGAATGGACGTCTATGCGCTGATTACACCAGCGAACCTGATTGCCGCGCTGCTTGCGCTGGCGCCGTTTCTGGCGGTGGCTTTCTTTCCGCAGCAAGCCTCGGGGCGGACGCGAGCGCTTCCGCTGTGGGCGCAATTGGCGTCACCCGCGGCCTTGTGCTTGCCTTACTTGCTGGTGGCTTGTGCCGGAGGCGTCTTTCGCTGGGGCTGGCTTGCTTTGTACGCACTGTTGCCCGTGGCGGTGGCGAGTTTGCTTTGGCAGGCGGGGCGGGCCGATTCGAATCAGCACGGCAACTGGCGGGATTTTGTAGTTCTAGCCGTGCTGGGGCTGGCGGTGGATCTGCGCTGGTTTGAGGGCGCATGGCCGGCACATCTGGCGATTTTCAACAAGGTGCTATTGCTGGATGCGGGAATCTACGGCTTCATCGCGTTGCGGCAACTGTCGGGGATTGGATTCGACTTGCGCCTGCGCCCGCGCGATACGGCCATCGGTTTGCGGGAGCTGGCCTGGTATACGCCGATTGCGCTGGTACTGGGCTTGAGCCTTGGATTTCTGCATCTGCACGCAGTTTGGCCGGGAGTAGCGCCGATTGCCGGCGCATGGATTTTTACCTTCCTTTTTATCGCTGTTCCTGAGGAGCTTTTCTTTCGGGGATGGCTGCAGAATCTTCTGGAACGGCGCGTGGGGCGCACTGCCGCACTGATTGTGACGGCGATTCTGTTTGGACTGGCCCACTTTAATAAGCGGGCGGCGCAGTTCAACTGGCGCTATGTGCTGCTGGCCGCGGTGGCGGGCATCTTCTATGGGCGCGCATGGTGCAGCGAGCGGCGGGTGGGAGCTTCAGCGATTACCCATGCATCGGTGGACGCGATTTGGTCGCTATGGTTGCGATAAGGCAGCCGGCTTGTGCGAGTGCGCGTATGTGAGATAGCCCAAACCGACACGCATGTTATGGTGCACCGCTGCGGGAACGGTGATGGTGAGCGTGACTCCCAGAATGGCGTGCGCGATGGCTAATGTATAGATGTTGCGATAGTGGAGAAAGATCAGGCATGAGGCCAAGCCCCAAAGCAAAGTAGCCGGCGCGAGAATGGGGTTGGGCAGATGTGCCACGGCAAAGATGAGCGCGGTGATTAGGGCGGCGAGCCACGCGCGGGGAAGTAAGCGCAGGATGCGCGCGAGGAAGAAGCACTGCATCAGGAGCTGTTGCACGAAGGTCCAGATGATGTAGCCCGCATAAGTCTTGATGAAGAGGAGCGGAGTGGCAGGAACGTGCAGCGTGTGTAGCCGGAGAGCAAGGACAACTGCCGCGGCGGAGAGCAACGAGGCCAGGATCACGATCCAGAATGAACGAAGGAAGTTTTCCCGTCGCAGCCCCATGGCTTGCAGATCCTCTAAGGAGAATGAGGCGATGGCCAGGACGGCGGCGGCGGCGAGCCACCAGAGAATTCTTTGCCAGGGACGAGGCGACCAGATAACGATCAGAATGAGAGCGTAGGCAACGACCAGCTCAATGAGGTCGCGGCGGCGCGCGGCGATGGGGATTCTGCTGGCAGCCATGAAACCGATGTTAGAGCAATTGCCCGAGCTTATTCCAGTAAGATCGCAGGCTCCTGCTGATGACCGCGGGTGGTCAGGGTGATAGCCGCGGCCAGGATTAGGCCTCCGCCAATCCATGCGTAAGAACCGAGGCGCTCCCCTAGCAATTGAACGCCCAGCCAGGAACCGAGGGCGGGCTCGATATTGAGAAAGACGCCGGCGCGGGAGGCGGGGACGTGGTGGATGCCCCAATTCCACAGCAGCGTGGTGGTGGCGGTACAGAAGAGGCCGCTGATGGCCAACGCTACCCAGGCAGTAATGCTGACGTGGGCGATGGGAAACGGCTCAGTTGCGACTCGTGTCAGCGGGCTTGCTAGCCTTGGTCCCAGTGTCCAAATGATCAGCATCAGAGTTCCGGAGAGAATGGTGTAGGCGGTCACTACCGGTGGACTGTGCGTCCGCATGAGTTTCTTGCTGAGCAGAATCCAGGCAAGGGCAATGATGAGTGAGACCACAACCATCAGGTCTCCGATGAGCGAGGGTTCGCCGCGCACGGCCGGACCGCGGCTGCCGCCTAATGCGATCAGCGCCGCGCCTACAGTGGAAGCAACCAGGGCCAGCCATCCGATGCGGTCGAGGCGCTCGCCAGCAAAGATAGCGGCGGCGGCGGCCAGCAGAACCGGCATGGCGCCTACCATGAGGCAGGCGTGGCTGACCGTGGTGCGGGCCAGGCCGTGAAACTGGATCAGAAACTGTAGAGGCACGCCGAGGAAGGCGCAGAGAAACAGCAGACGCGCCTCGGCGAAGGAGAGCCGGAAGCTGCGGCGATGGATGAAGGCCACGGGCAACATGCCCAGGGATGCAAAGAGAAAACGGTAAAGCACCATGTACTCGACGCTCATCTCGTTGAGCGCGAGGCGACCCCAGTAGAAACCCGTTCCCCAGAGGCAGCCGGCGACGAAGCAGGCTCCGTAACCGAGGAAGGACTGGCGGGAAGAGATTGTTTGGGGCTTTTCCATCTCTCTTTACTGTCGCACATGGGCGGAGATTTCAGGTTCGAGAAACGGGCCCCTTCGGCAAGCTCAGGGCAGGCTTGGGACACCCGCCCGCTCATCACGATAATGCTGTGATGAACGGGGCACAGCTTTTTGTGAATAGCTTCTCATGGCTCATTGTAATTTTTCGGGATCGTAGTCGTCGCAGGTATCGCGCTTATTGCAGCTTGGGCAATCGCTGGGTTCGCAGATTTCTTTTTCCGGGGCCATTTCGTCGCCTTGGTTGGTGACGGTCATGGAATGCACGATTTCGGAATTCTCGCGATCGGAAGCGCGATCGATATTCTGCGAAGCGATCTGGACGGCGTAGAGTAGCAGACCGGCGCGGCGCGCATCGATGCGGGAGCAGGCGAAGGCATCTGTGATCTTGGAGATGGCTACCTGGACGGAGGCAGAATCCTCCAGCAGGGGAAGCTTGAGGTCATCAAATTTGAGGTAGTTTGGCGCTGCCATCATATGCGTGCGGGTGTGGTAATAACAAAAAGCCGTCCCGACGAGAGCCGGAGATTGGCATCGCTTACCGTTGGTTTTGATGTGGCGACAAAGCTGGTACATGGGATACCCCCACCCCTACTTTGGATGCAAGATCTCTGTTTTGTTGAGGTTACAGACGGGGTTGCGCTGTAAGATCGTCAAAACAAAGGAGTTCCCTGCAAAGTCGTCCAGGATAAGGAGTTACGGGACTTTTTGCCCTCTACTGGCCGCTTCTGGATGGAAAGCGGCGTGAAAAGGACGTACCGGGACGATATGAAGGAAGACTTCTAAGGATCAGTGTGCACGAAGTGGGGAAATAATCTGCAACCACCTGCGGTGGGGCCAAACGCTCGCTATTCGCTCGCAAAGGCTGGGGTTCATGATATCCCCGGTCCCCAAATGCAAGGGACCGGGGGCACCCGGCTAGGATGGGGAATACAACTGCTCGCCGAGTTCCAAAATTCCCAGGAAGCTGATATATTTCCCACCATGAATGCGAACATCAATCAAATCAATTTCGGGTTCGGGATCGCCATGCTGTTTATAACAGCTTGGTGGAATATGCAACCGCAAAAGTTCATGAGATTCTGGCTCAGACCGCCATACAAGCCCTTGACTATCCTATTATTCCGATTGTTCTTTGCCGCAAGCCTGGTTGGAGCGTGCTGGAATCTCGCCCAGCAGATATTCCATCATGGCGGCCCAATATCTAACTACCTGTCTGACGTGGAAATTGGTTTAGTAATGTGTGCCATGATCTGGTGCATGTTTAGCTTGGTTTTGTGGATGGTTCGCAGACAAGAGGCGAAAAGCTAAGGCAGTTTTGCAGTTGCTATAATATGGACACTCCTCATCCCACCCTAGCCGCACAGTATCAAGAAGCAGGTCCTTCGACTCCGTTACGCCCCGCTCACGATAACAGCGGCGAGAATGTGGCACGGGACTTTCTTCCCTGAGTTGCATCTGAAAGGCCCGCGGCTAAAGCCGCTTTCGTTGCAAGGCGAGTATTCAGTGGCCTGAAGTCCACTGCTCCCTCCGTCTAGGCAAGGTGAGCGTTCAGTGGCCTGAAGGCCGCTGCGCCCTCCATTTTGATCTTCTGCCTAGAGGATTCCCAATGCAATATTGTCAGCGGTTCATCCGCGAGCACCAATACCTTCTCAACATCAGCCCACGCACGAACGAGTTGTATAAAACAGTTTTCGATGGTTGCCCTGTGAAGCGCCAACACACGAGCAGTTGAATAAGGTCGCGGTCCCGATGCGCGAAAACGGACTATGCTAAATTCAATAAGATAGACAAGTCGCGGAGAGGTGGCAGAGCCCGGTTGAATGCACCTGACTCGAAATCAGGCATACTCGTAAGGGTATCGGGGGTTCGAATCCCTCCCTCTCCGCCAAGACACCTTCCAAGAACACCCAAAGACATCCAATAGAAAGACGTAAAGCCTAGCAAATGCTAGGCTTTACGTCTTTCTGCGTCCAGATGCATCCAGGTGCAGCCGCGTTTGACAGGGGGTACTTATGGGGGTATTTTTATTTTGAGGTGGGGGTATTTTCCCAAAACGGAGGTTCTGGAAGAAATGGCGCTGACCGACACTGAAATCAAAAAAGCCAAGGCGAAGGAAAAGGCCTACAGCTTGAACGACAGCGGAGGACTTTACCTCTGGATTACGCCATCGGGAGGAAAACTATGGCGTTGGGCATACAGGTTTGAGGGCAAGGAAAAGCTCATGTCCCTGGGCAAGTATCCAGACGTTTCGCTGGCGCAGTCCAGAGAACGCCACGCCGAGGCCCGTAAGCTGCTGGCGACCGGTGTTGACCCGATGGCGCAGCGGAAGGCCGAGAAGACGGCTGAGAAAATCGCGGTTGAGAACTCCTTCCAGAGCATAACCACACAATGGCTGGAGCATTGGCAGGAGGGGAAAAGCCCACGACACGTAGACACAGTCCGGCGGCGTATGGCGTCCGATATTCTGCCCTGCCTCGGAGCGCGGCCGATTGCCGAGATTGAGGCACCGGAATTGGTAGCGATGGCCAATGCGATTCAGGATCGCGGCGCACGGGATATTGCCAAACGCGCTCTGGAGACGGTGGGGCAGGTTTTTCGCTACGGCATCGCCCACGGATATGCCAAACGCAACCCAGCCACTGAGATTCGCCCCAGCGACATTCTGAAATCTGCCCCCAAAACCAACTATGCCCGCGTTGATGCCAGGGAGTTGCCAACCCTGCTCAGACGCATCGAGGTCTATCAGGGAAAGCAGGTGACACGGTTGGCAATGAAGCTAATGTCCATGACCTTTGTGCGTACCACCGAATTGATCGAAGCCAACTGGGGGGAAT